>JAJZUQ010000121.1 GCA_021848385.1 Deltaproteobacteria bacterium | reverse complement strand
CCGGGCCATGTATCGCCATCAGGTCGAAAAACTCAAGGGCGCCGGCCAACGCGACGACCAGCGACAGCGGCAGTGGAGGGGCGGATATGTTCTTCCGACAGACAAAATAGAGCGGATAGGCAATCGCAGCCATAATTGCAGTGATGGAGATGACAGTCAGCATAATCGGTCCGATTCTCTCCGGTATGGTGTCAAGGGTTCATCAATGTTCTGTCTGGCGTTTCGCCATGTACCATCCCATGGCGGCGTCCAATCCCTTGTCGATGGTATGGGTCGGAGCGTATCCCAGCAATTGTTCTGCCTTGTTGATGTCCGCTTGCGAGTGGAGAACGTCGCCCGGACGGAAGTCACGGTAGATGGGCTTGGTGCCGCGTACGTGATCGAAATAGGGCAGAATCCTCTCTTGAAGCTTGTAAAACAGTTCGTTAAGGGTAGTGCTGTTGTTCAGGGCAACGTTATAAACCTGGTTGACGGCCTGCCGGCAGGTTGTTGTCGCCGCGAGCAGATTGGCCTGAACCGCATTGGTAACGTAACAGAAGTCCCGGCTCGTCTCGCCTGTTCCGTTGATGAAGACGGTCTCTCCCTTGCTCATCGCCGAGATCCAGCGGGGAATGACTGCCGCGTAGGCGCCGTCCGGGTCCTGCCGCGGGCCGAAGACGTTGAAGTAACGCAGGCCGATGGTTTCTATGTCGTAGAGGAGGGAGAATACGTAGGCATACAGTTCATTGACCTGTTTGCTGACCGCATAGGGCGACAAAGGCCTGCCAATGGCATCCTCGACCTTGGGAAGGCCGGGGTGGTCGCCATATACGGCACTGCTCGCGGCATACACGACGCGTTTCACGCGCTTGTCGCACGCAGCCTGAAGGACGTTGATGCTTCCCCTCACGTTGTTCTCATTACACCCTAATGGATCCTCGATAGAGCGGGGGACCGAGCCGAGCGCCGCCTGGTGCAGGACCACCTCGGCCCCGTTGCATGCCTTCCGGCAGGTGCCGAGATGGCGTATGTCACCTTCAATGAGGCTGAAGCGCCGCCAGCGCTGCTCACCCACGATGGCCCGGACATCGTCCAGATTCTCCCGCTTTCCCGTGGAGAAATTGTCGAGCCCTACCACCTGTTGATCGAGCCGCAGCAACTCCTCCAGCAGATGGGAACCGATAAAGCCGGCTACCCCCGTAACCAACCATCTCTTCGGTTCTTCATGGAGCTCATTGCGAATCTTGTCGTACTGGAGCATTGCCTTGTCCTTTCGGTTCTAGAGTCGCCAAACCCGGATACCTGAATCCTGCAACACACAGTGGTCGAAGATTCCCTTTACGTCGATCAGCACCGGCTTGTCCGCCAGTAAGGGTGACAGCTTGTCGAGCGACCAGTGCCGATAGCTTTCATGGGCAACAGCGCTGATCAGCGCCGCCGCCGGTTGCAGCTCTTCCAGGGCGGACAGGGAAACCCCGTATTCACGGCTGGCCTCGTCGGTGTCGGCCAGCGGGTCATGGACCTGGACCTTGATGCCGTATTCCTTCAGTTCACGGATGATGTCGATTACCTTCGAGTTGCGCAGGTCGGGGCAGTTCTCCTTGAAGGTAAGGCCCAGCACGGTGACCGTACTGCCGGCAATATAGTGCCCCGCATGGATCATTTCCTTGACCGTGCGCTGGGCGATGTACTTCCCCATGCCGTCGTTGATTCTCCGCCCTGCCAGGATTACCTGGGGGATGTACCCGATTTTCTCCGCCTTGTGGGTGAGGTAATACGGATCCACGCCGATGCAATGGCCTCCCACGAGCCCCGGTTTGAAAGGCAGGAAGTTCCATTTCGAGCCTGCCGCCTGCAGAACCGCGCTGGTATCGATTGCCAGCTTGTCGAAAATGAGTGCCAGTTCGTTCATGAGGGCGATATTCAGGTCACGCTGCGTGTTCTCGATAACCTTGGCTGCCTCCGCCACCATGATGCTCGGTGCCCGATGGACCCCGGCAGTCACCACCGTCTCGTAGGTTTTCGCGATGATCTCCAGGGATTCGGCATCCTGGCCCGCTACCACCTTTTTGATCCGGCAGAAGGTGTGCTCCTTGTCTCCCGGGTTTATCCGTTCCGGGCTGTAACCGACCCGGAAATCGCGGCCGCACGTGAGCCCCGAAACCTTCTCCAGCACCGGCACGCAATCCTCTTCGGTTGCACCGGGGTAGACCGTCGATTCGTAGACGACGATGTCGCCCTCTTTCAGCGCCTTGCCGACGATTTCCGAGGCGCGGAGGAGGAGGGTCAGGTCAGGCTGATTGGAATCATTTACCGGCGTGGGGACGGCAACGATGTGAAAATCCGCACGCTTCAGATCTTCGACCGAGTTGGTGTATACGATGTCGGTGGCGATAAGCTCTTCGGCCGTCACCTCTCCCGTATGGTCATAGCCGTGCCGCAATTCCTCGATGCGAATCTGGTTGATGTCGTAGCCTATGGTCTTTCCCGCCTTACCGAAGGCAACGGCAACGGGAAGACCCACATAGCCCAGACCTACAACCGATATTTTTCTGGATGTGTTCACTGATGCCCCCTTCGGAAAAAAGGTAACCTGAGTCCGATGTAATGCAGCC
>JAJZUQ010000068.1 GCA_021848385.1 Deltaproteobacteria bacterium | reverse complement strand
CAGCCGACTTGGCTATTCGATCCAGGTGGGGGCCTTCAAGGAGGTGGGGAATGCCGAACGGTTGGCCGCCAAGCTCCAGGCCAAAGGGATCGATGCCTTCTACTTCAAGAAGGAGGATGGCGTTTATGCGGTCCGCTTCGGTGATTTCTCTACCCGTGGTGAGGCAAAACAGGCCGGCAAGAAACTGGTGACAGAGAAGCTGGTGGGGGCGTTCTTTATCGCCTCCCCGCGTTCCGCACCCGTCCGGAAAGTTAAAGAGCCTGAGATGCGCACGTTGCCACCGGCAACTATACACGCACCGGCAACCGCCCACACCAAACCGCGGACGACTTCAAGCGACATGGGGGAAATTGCTGCCCGTACCGCGGAGCGTTTCGTCGGCATCCCCTACCGGTGGGGGGGGAACACGGTGGTTGACGGCATGGATTGCAGCGGATTTGTCCGGGCGGTCTACAACCTGTGTGGCGTCAATATCCCCCGCACCTCCCGGGAGCAGTACAGGGCCGGCGATCAAGTCGGCAGGGACGACCTGAAGGATGGCGACCTGGTCTTCTTCGGCGAATCGGTGGAAAAGATCAGCCACGTGGGGATCTACGTCGGGAATGGCCGTTTCGTCCACGCCCCGCGCCGGGGGGACGACATCAAAGTGTCGGCCCTTGACGAAAGCTATTTCACCTCGCGGTTCGTTGGAGCGAAACGGTACTTTTAAAGCAGTTTTGAGTTATGAGTTTTGAGTTTTTAGTTGAAAGTCTGAAATTCAAAATATGCCTCGTCACGAAGTTATGGCTTGGAACGAGTCTGCTGAAATTTGTGTTCACTAACTCAAAACTAATAACTCAAAACTCAAAACTTCATTTATTACGAGGTACTACATGGCATTCATCAAGCCTTTCCGGGCTGTCAGACCAAAGAAGGAACTGGCCGAGCAGGTGGCGGCGCTCCCCTATGACGTCATGAACGTGGCCGAGGCCCGGGAGATGGCGGCAGGAAACCTCCACAGCTTCCTCCACATCTCGCGGCCGGAAATCGACCTCCCCCCTGACCTTGACCCCCACTCCGAGCCGGTCTATCTGAAGGGAAGGGATAACCTCCGCCAGTTCATGCAGAACGGCACCCTGACCCAGGACGATGGGGAGTGTTACTACGTCTACCGGCAGCGGATGGGGAACATTGTCCAGACCGGGCTCGTGGTCTGCTCCGGCGTGGACGACTACCAGACGGGGGTAATCAGGAAGCACGAACTGACCCGGGCCGACAAGGAAGAGGACCGGGTGATGCACATCGACTACCTGGACGCCAACGACGAGCCGGTTTTCTACACCTTCCGACATGAGCCGGCCATCGGCGCCATCGTTGCCGAGGTTGCGGCCGGCCGAGCCATTTACGACTTCACCACTGCCGACGGGGTAACCCATACCCTCTGGATAATCGATGACCGGCAGCGGATCGACCGGCTTACCGATCTTTTCCGGGCCATTCCTACTCTCTACGTGGCCGACGGACACCACCGGAGTGCCGCCGCCAGCCGGGTGCGGGACATGCGCCGGACTAAGAACCCTGCCCATGACGGCACGGAAGAGTACAACTATTTCCTCACCGTCATCTTCCCCGACAACGAGATGAACATTATGCCGTATAACCGTGTGGTAAAGGACCTCAACGGACATACCATCGCGGAGTTCATGGCCAAGGTGGCTGGGCGGTTCGAGATTGCACCGGCGGACGGCAGCTTCACGCCGACCGAGCGGCATTGCTTCGGCATGTACCTGGATGGCAAGTGGTACGAACTGCGGGCCAGGGAGGGATCCTTCACGGAAGAGGACGCGGTGGAGCGACTCGATGTCTCCATCCTGCAGAACAACCTCCTCAGCCCGGTCCTCGGGGTGCGCAATCCCCGTACTGACCAGCGGATCAATTTCGTCGGCGGGATTCGGGGGGTGGAGGAACTGGAGCGGTTGGTGGCGGGTGGTGAGTATGAGGTCGCCTTTTCCCTCCATCCGACCTCCATGGAGGAGTTGATGGAATTGGCGGATGCAAATAAGATTATGCCGCCGAAGTCAACGTGGTTTGAGCCGAAGTTGCGCAGTGGACTTTTTATTCATTTACTCTCTTAAGAACGGCTGCCGCTTTTTCGCCCTGGCTGCGTAGGTCTTCGGGACTACTTGTGCGGCGTAGCGCCAAAGGCCGGGTGAGAGCCTCCGCGTATTCCCTCGACAGCCTTGCCAGAACGAAAAATCGACACCCGGTCTGTTTTACAAGCAAAAAATCGGGATTCGAGCACTGCCCTATGAAATACTGGCTCTTTAAATCCGAACCGGGGTGCTTCTCCTTCGACGATCTGCGTCAGCGGCCGGGGCAGACGGAGCAGTGGGACGGGGTGCGGAATTTCCAGGCGCGTAATTTCCTGCGGGACCAGGTCCGGGTTGGGGACGGGGTGCTCTTCTACCACAGCAACATCCCCGACCCCCACATAGCGGGAATCGCCTGGGTGGTACGGGCTGGTTATCCCGACTGGACCGCCTGCGACCCGTCCAGCGAACACTTTGACCCGAAGAGTTCGGCCGACAATCCCATCTGGTACATGGTGGACGTGCGGTATGGTGAACCATTCAAGAGGCCGGTTACCCTTGCCGAACTGAAGACCCATCCGCTCCTGGAGGAGATGGTGCTTCTCAAGCGGAGCAGACTGTCGATCCAGCCGGTGACTCCCGATGAGTGGTCGATCATTCTGGGGCTCGGTGGCCTTTGAAATTTTGAATTTTGAATTATTGATCCGGTAATTAAACATATGAATGGTAGGGGCGAGGCAAGCCTCGCCCCATCTGGGGCGGGGGCACCCCGCCCCTACAGACATGGTTCCAATGTTTAATCGCCGGAGCAGTAACATCAACAGCTGAGTTGGAGGATGACGTGAGAACCATGGAAAAGCTGATCGTGGTGCTGTTGCTGGTGGTGGCTGTTTCGATCCCCGCCTGTGCCCAGAAAGAGGCGAAACAGCCCGCCGGTGAAGCAAAGGTAGCCGCGACACTGCCGGCAAATGCGGTGAAAACCCCTTCCGGGCTCGCCTATGTGGATTTGGTGGTCGGCAACGGTGCGGCTCCCACTACCGGCAAGCCGGTCAAGGTGCACTATACCGGCTGGCTGGAGAACGGTACCAAGTTCGACAGTTCGGTTGACAGGGGAGAGCCGTTTGTGTTCACCATCGGCACCGGGCAGGTGATACCTGGCTGGGACGAAGGGGTGATGTCCATGAGGGTTGGAGGGAAGCGGAAGCTTATAGTCCCCCCCGAACTCGGGTACGGTGCCGCCGGAGCGGGCGGTGTCATCCCTCCCAATGCGGTCTTGATTTTTGAAGTCGAACTGCTGGACGTTGCCAAATAATCTTCGGCGCCCTGTGACGGGCAAGTGAGGGACGGATGCGGACGATCATCGGCTGTATCGGCGTGTTGCTTGTGGCGTTGCCGGCGTTTGCGGCAACGAAGTCGATAACACTCTATCTGGATGGCGCACGGGTTGAGAGCAGCATCGCCACATCGGGCTCTTATCTGGAGATACCCCTTCCTGCCGGGGCAACCACCGACTCGTTGCGCATACGTCCGCAGGGGAGTGTCCGACTGAGCAGGGTTGAACTGGTACCGGCCCGCCCCGAGCCGAAGCTTGGCCGGGAGCTTGCCCGGCTTGAGGAACGGCGGGAACTCCTCCATGACCGGCTGAAGGCTCTGGCTACGCGGGAGGATATCTTCAAGGCTGCTGCCAAGTCTCAGAGCGGAAAGGCTCCGAGGAAAACCAAGGCCAATCCGGAGCCGCTGGCAAGCGTCCGGCAGGGGACCGATTTTGCTATCGCTCAGCTGGAGGGGGTCTATCAATCGCGCCGCAAAACGGAACATGACCTCAAAAATGTGGAAAAGCAGCTGGCTTCTCTGAAGAAAAACGGCAATGCCGACGGCTCCGTGGCCCGGGTCTGGTTGACCGGAAAAGGGGGACGGGTGACGGCCTCATACCTCCGCCCCGATCTGAAGTGGCAGCCGGTCTATGACGTGCATCTGCGGGAGGGAAATCGTCTGGAACTGGTCATGCGGGCCGACTTTCCCCCGCTCGGCAAGGATGCTACGGTTACGGTCGTCTCCGGTGCCCTGGATGCTCCCCTTCCCCATCCTGCCGGTCAACCTGTCGCCGCACCATTGGCGTCGGTCGCCACCCTGTTCTTGCCGATAGAGAAAGAACAGGTCGTTTCCACACCCCAACCGGCCGTCACCTTTACCTTCAGGAACGTGTCGGGTCGCGCACTCTTACCTGGCGAGGCTACCTGCTACCGCCAGGGGGAATTTCTCGGGATTGTCCCTTTTGCCGACGTTGCTGCCGGCGAAACGCGGGAGATGACCTGCGGCAGGTAGCTGATTGTGAAATAGGGAACGAGAAAAGGCGCCGGTTTCAATGGCGCCTTTTCTCGTGCGAAATGACGGATCAGTGATGGTTTTCAGCCGACCAGTTTCTTGGCGATCTCCGCCACGTGCCTCCCCTGGTAGCGGGCGATGGCAAGCTCGTTCTCGGACGGCTGGCGGGAGCCGTCGGCGGCCGCAAGGGTGGAGGCGCCGTAGGGGGTGCCGCCGGTGATTTCGGTCATGACGGTGAGCCGCTGCTCGGCGTAGGGAACTCCGACGATAATCATGCCGTGGTGCAGGAGCGTTGAGTGAAAACTGGTGATGGTGGTCTCCTGGCCGCCGTGCTGGGTGCCGGTGCTGGTGAAGACGCTCCCCACCTTGCCGACCAGTGCGCCCTGTGCCCAGAGCCCTCCTGTCTGGTCGAGGAAGTTGCGCATCTGGGCGGTCATATTGCCGAACCGGGTCGGGGTGCCGAAGATGATGGCGTCTGCCTCAGCCATCTGTGCTTGAACCGCAACAGGTATATGGGCGAAGGTTGCCCGTGGAGCCTTGGCGCCGCTCTTTTCAAGGGCATCGTCGGACATCAGTTCCGCTACCTGGTAGATGCTCACTTCGGCTCCGCTTATTTCCCGTGCTCCTGCCGCCACCGCTTCGGCCATCTGGTAGATGTGCCCATACATGCTGTAGAATATAATCTGGATTTTTGGTGCCATGCGAGTTCTCCTTTGTTGTGGTGGGTGCGACCTATTGGCTTGGCCGATTGAGTTACTGCTAGATGATACCGCAGTCAGGGGGTTCGTCAATGTAGTGCGTGACGGTTTGCGGACCTATCAGGTTTGTGTAACATGACAAAATTATGCAATATGTGCTGAATTATAAGTATTGTTTAATTTTATTGATTGCAGTATAGTGAAAGTGCAGGAAGATGTTCTTTGACAAGTGCTCTGGGGTGCAGGTGCCCGTCGTTTGAGCCGCTGTCGATAATCACGGCAAGGGGTGCCGGGTCCGGGCGTGGTGAGCAAGCCCTCTGCGGAGAAGGAAGCCTGAAGCGTCTTCCCGGCCAACACTGCACACAGGTCAGGAGTTCAAGGATTGTACGGCATCCTGGAGCATACTCAGTTGGAATTGGCGCTGCGTGGGACAACGCGGATTGCGTAGTGTGACATCCGCCAGGCGCGTAACAACCGCTTGAAAAAGGGGCAACTGCTGGTATCCTGGTGCAAACGGCCTGAGCGGGGCGTGTGCAACGGAGCCGGAAAGGTTGCCACCGACGGATTGGCATAAAGAGCCCCTGTCAGCGCCAAGCATTTAAAGAAAGAGCCTCGGGAATGATTCCGGGGCTCTCCTCGTTTTTATCCCACATATGCTGTTGTCGGAGGTCTGTTTTCCTCGGTCCCCTGGTGACGATGATACATTGACAGTCGCTTGCTCCCCCCCTTTTTACTTGACTTAACGCCTCTGTTTACGCTAATTTGCCAGTTTGTTAAACTGGCGGGAAAAGCGCAGAGACAAGGGGTAGAAACAGTCAATGGAAGAGCTGAGTGAGCTGCTGTTGCAGCGGAGACGCAAACTGGATGCCATGTGGGAAGCGGGGATAAATCCGTTTCCCAATGATTTCAAACCTACACATACTTCCCGGGACCTGGCGGATGCCTATGGCCAGGTGACGGAAATCGAGGCTAATCCCCCTACCTTCACGGTGACTGGCCGGATTATCGCCCGCCGTTCCTTCGGCAAGGCGGCCTTCGTCCAACTCCAGGACAGGAAGGGGAGGATGCAGCTCTACGTGAAGAAGGACTCCGTTGGGGACGAGGCCTTTGAACGTTTTGAGACCTTCGATATAGGCGACATTGTCGGCGCTGTGGGTAAGCCGTTCCGCACCAAGACCGGCGAACTCTCCCTCCATGCGAGCGAGATCCGTCTCCTGACAAAGTCGCTTCTTCCGTTGCCTGAGAAATTTCACGGCCTTACCGACGTGGAGACCCGCTACCGGCAGCGCTACGTAGACCTGATTGTCAACCCCGAGGTGCGGGATGTATTCTTCAAGCGCTCCCGGGTCATTACCCTTATCCGCGAATTCATGACCGGCCGGGATTTTCTTGAAG
The DNA here is from genome assembly GCA_021848385.1 of Deltaproteobacteria bacterium. Taxonomy (GTDB): domain Bacteria; phylum Desulfobacterota; class Desulfuromonadia; order Geobacterales; family Geobacteraceae; genus Geomobilimonas. The sequence continues at coordinate 8,014 of JAJZUQ010000068.1, read as the reverse complement.
TCGAAACGCCGATGATGCACCGGATACCGGGCGGCGCAACTGCCCGTCCCTTCGTTACCCACCACAATGCCCTCGATATGGAGCTGTTCCTCCGCATCGCCCCCGAACTCTACCTGAAGCGGCTGGTTGTAGGGGGCTTCGAGCGGGTGTTCGAGATCAACCGCAATTTCCGCAACGAGGGGATCTCCGTCCGTCATAACCCTGAATTCACCATGATGGAGTTCTACCAGGCTTATGCGACCTTCGAGGACCTTATGGATCTGACCGAGGAACTTCTCTGTCATGTGACGCAGGAACTTCTCGGTACCCTCGAATTCACCTACCAGGGAGTTGATATCAACTTCAACCGCCCCTGGAAAAGACTGACGGTGAAGGAGGCGATCCTCGAGTACGGTGACATAGATGCCAAATCCCTGGAAGACCGCGATCTGGCGTATGCCTACGCCTGCCAGATCGGACTTGAGCTTCCCCAGGATATCGGCTATGGGAAGCTCGTTACCGAAATTTTCGAGGAGGTGGCGGAGAGCAAGCTTATCCAGCCGACCTTCATCACCGCCTATCCGACCGAAGTCTCACCCCTGTCCCGCAAGAATGACCAGGACCCGGATATTGTCGACCGTTTCGAGTTCTTCTGTGCCGGCCGGGAGATGGCCAATGCCTTTTCGGAGCTGAATGACCCCATCGACCAGAAGGAGAGGTTCCTCGCCCAGGTGGCAGCCAAGGAAAAAGGAGACGAGGAAGCCCACTACATGGATGAAGATTACATCCGGGCACTCGAATACGGCCTTCCCCCCACCGCGGGGGAGGGGATCGGCATCGACCGGCTGGTGATGCTCCTGACCGATTCCCCCTCCATCAGGGACGTGATTCTCTTTCCACAACTCAAGAAGGAAAAGTGAGAGCGTGAAAAGTGAAAAGTAAATAGTGAAAGGTCTGTTGTCCTTTCTGTTTACTTTTCACCTTTCTCTTTTCACCTTTCACAGGTTTTTATGCCCTACGAACTTTTTATCGGCCTGCGCTACCTGAAGGCCAAGCGCAAGTCGGCCTTCATATCTATCATTACCCTTATATCGACGGCCGGCGTGGCCCTGGGTGTGATGGCTCTGATTATCGTCCTGGCGGTCATGACCGGCTTCGAGGAGGATCTGACGGAGAAGATACTCGGGACCAATGCCCATATCGTGGTGTTGAAGACCAACGGTGGCATCGACGACTACTCTTCCGTCATGGAGCGGCTCAAGAAGTTTCCCGGCGTTGTGGCGGCGACCCCCTTCATCTATAATCAGGTCATGCTCTCCACCGGCAAGAACGTCTCCGGCGTAGTGCTGCGCGGCATCGACACCCGGACCGACGCGCAGGTGACCAATCTGCACAAGGCAGTGGTGGAGGGAAAGCTGGCCAATCTGGACAGCCCTGTTCCCGCCCCGTTCGCCAGCAACGAACCTCCGCTGCCGGGGCTTGTCATCGGCAAGGAACTGGCGCGCAACCTGAACCTTTACGTGGGGGACAAGGTCAACGTCGTTTCTCCGCTCGGCAACATCACCCCTCTTGGCATGGTGCCGAAGCTTAAGCCGTTCCGGGTCGTGGGTATATTCAACACCGGCATGTATGAGTACGATAGCACCCTTGCCTATGTCTCCCTTGCCGAGGCCCAGGACTTCCTCGACCTGGGGAATACGGTTACCGGAATCCAGCTCAAGGTGACCGATGTTTACAAGACCGGTGAGCTTGCCCGCCGGATCAACCGGGAACTCGGTTTCCCCTTCTATGCGCGGGACTGGATGCAGATGAACAAGAACATCCTGTTTGCCCTCAAGACCGAAAAAATGGTCATGTTCATCATTCTGACCCTTATTGTCCTGGTGGCTGCCTTCGGCATCGCCTCCACCCTGTTCATGATTGTGATGGAGAAGACCAAGGATATCGCTATCCTCAAGTCAATGGGGGCGACCGGTCGAAGCATCATGCGGATATTCGTCTTCGAGGGCCTGGTGATCGGTGTGTTCGGCACGGCAATTGGTGTGATGGGTGGGCTCGTGGTTGCCCTTAATCTCCAGAGTATTGTCGATGTCATTCAGCGGGTGACCGGTTTTGAGTTGTTCAGCAAGGACGTCTACTATCTTGACCACTTTCCGTCCCAGGTGGTACCATCCGATGTCCTCCTCATATCGATCACGGCGGTGGCGATTTCGTTCCTGGCAACCCTTTATCCGTCGTGGCAGGCGGCGAGGATGGCACCGGCAGAGGCGCTCCGCTATGAATAGGGAACGCGACTTTTCCGCAATCTCTGCGTTGCTCGGCGGGCTTGCTTGTGCGACGTACCGAGGGTACGCCTCCGCGCAATCCCTTGAGCGCCTTGACCTTGCAAAAAATTCACGTTCCCTGTTCGTTGGATGGGGAGTGAATTCGTTGCGTTGTGCTGTTACGGGGTGCTCCCATGCCTAGTCTTTTGCAGGTGAAGGGGGTGTATAAGTCTTTCGGGAGCGGCGTAGCGGCTGTCGAAGTGCTGAAGGGGATCGACCTTGAGGTGGCGGCGGGAGAGACCATTGCCCTCGTCGGGGCTTCCGGCGCGGGGAAGAGTACCCTGCTCCAGGTGATGGGCACCCTTGACCGCCCGACGTCGGGGGAGGTCCTGTTCAACGGCGAGGACGTTTTCAGCCGTGGTGAGAGCTCCCTGGCCGCCTTTCGCAACCGTTCACTCGGTTTTGTGTTTCAGTTTCACCACCTGCTCCGCGAATTCACTGCCCTAGAGAATGTCATGATGCCCCTGCTCATGGGGGGAATGAAGCGGCACGAGGCGACGGCGATAGGGACAAACCTGCTAACCGAAGTGGGGCTTGCACACCGTATGACCCACAAGCCGGGGGAGCTGTCGGGGGGCGAGCAGCAGCGTGTGGCCATCGCCCGGGCACTGGTCCTTTCTCCGCCGCTTCTCCTGGCGGACGAACCGACAGGTAACCTTGACATGAAGACCAGTGAAGGGGTCCACGAATTACTCATGGAGTTGCATGCCCGTACGGGGATTACCCTCATCATCGTAACCCATAACGAAAACCTGGCTGCCCGGATGGGAAAGACCATCCGCATGGTGGACGGACGAATAGAGTAGGGGAGGCCGATTGCGCCGTCTAACCAGTATCATAACATTCATTCTGATGATGGTTGCCCTGTCGGCCGGGTTTGCCCGGGCCGAAGGGGAGAAGATTACCGAGATTCAGGTCAAGGGAAACCGGCGCATTGAAGCGGCCGCCATTCTCAACGCTATCAAGCTGAAGTCGGGTGATCTGCTCTATGCCGACAAGGTGGATGCCGATATCCGCGGTATTTACAAGCTCGGACAATTCCAGGATATCACGGCGGAAACCGTCCCGGCCGGCAAGGGGGTGATCCTCATCTACCGGGTCGTGGAGAAGCCGATCGTCCGGGAAGTGAAGATCGAGGGAAACAAGGAACTTACCGCGGAAAAAATCCGGGAAGTGCTCGAGGTGAAGGCGAACACCGTCTATTCCCCCCGGGACGTGACCAACAGCGTGAAGAAGATCAAAAAACTCTATGCCGACGAGGGGTATTACCTTGCCGAGACAGAGACGAAGATTGAAAAACGGGGTGAAACCGACGTCCGGGTTGTGTTCAAGGTTAACGAAGGGAAAAAGATACTCATCAGCAAGATCGTATTTGAGGGGAACCACGCCTTTTCAGCGCGCCAACTCAAAAAAACGATGGAAACCAGTGAAAAGTGGTTCCTTTCCTGGTTGACCAGTGCCGGCACGTACAAGGAAGAGGTGCTCAAGAACGACGTCAACCTGATTGCAGACCTCTATTTCAACAACGGATATGTCAACATCAAGGTGGGGGAGCCGAAGGTGGAACTTCTTCCCGACAAGAGCGCCCTGGTGGTGACCATCGGCATCACCGAAGGGGACCAGTTCAGAACGGGCACCATCGGCTTCAAGGGTGACCTTCTTGAGAAAGAGGCGGACCTTGCCGCTAAATTGAAGCTGAAGACGGGTGACATCTTCAACCGGGGTCTGCTGCGGAATGACGTTTTTGCCCTGACCGATGTCTATGCCGACAAGGGGTACGCCTTTGCCAATGTTACCCCCCAGACCAAGGTGAACCCGGAGACCAGGACCATTGATCTTGTGTACGACATGGAGAAGGGTGAACAGGTCCATATTGACCGGATCGCTATCAGCGGGAACACCAAAACCCGTGACAAGGTCGTGCGCCGTGAACTGAGGGTTACGGAGGGCGCCCTCTATTCCAGCACCGGGATCAAGCGGAGCAAGGCCAACCTGATGAACCTCGGCTACTTCGAGGAGGCCAATATCTCCACTGCGAAGGGGAGTGCTGACAATACACTGAACATGAACGTGGAGGTGAAGGAAAAGGCGACCGGGACCTTCAGTATCGGCGCCGGATACAGTTCCCTGGACGGCGTGATTGGCCAGGGGTCGGTACAGCAGGCGAATTTCCTTGGTCTGGGTCTCAAGGCCAACCTGTCAGCCTCCATCGGCGGTAAAACTCAGACCTATAACCTTGGAATCACCGATCCCTATTTCCTTGACAGCAAATGGACCTTCGGCGGGGATGTTTACCGTTCCGAACGAGACTATACCGACTTCAGCCGGAGGGCGACCGGTTTCGACCTCAAGGGTGGATACCCTCTGTCGGATAATGTCAGTACTTTCCTGCTCTACAAGTACGAGGACAAGAAAATTTACAATGAGTCGGATGCCCTGAAGCAGAGTATTGCTCTGGGACTGACCAGTGAACCCGAAACAACCTCCACTACAAGTTCGGTGACGGCCAGTATCACCCGCAACACCACCGATTACCGTCTCGACCCGTCAAGCGGCATGGTCAACACGCTCGCGGTCGAATTTGCCGGTCTGGGGGGGACGAACCGGTATACCCGCTATATGACGGAAAACTCACTCTTCATTCCTGCCAAGTGGGGAACGGTGCTTTCCCTGAGAGGGACTGTCGGATATATCCAGTCGTGGGGGGGGAAGAAGACATCAATCGACGAATTGTTCTACCTGGGGGGGATAAACACCCTTCGCGGCTATAACGGCCGGACGGTAAGTCCCTACCTTTCCCATGATGTCGTGTCTACCGACATCAACGGGGTAAGTACCTTATCTCCTGTCACAACCTATTTGGGAGGGGATACGGAATCATTTTTCAATATCGATTACATCTTCCCCCTGCTCAAGGATGCGGGGTTGAAGGGGGTACTGTTCTTTGATGCCGGCAATGCCTACAACGGGATCGATAAACTGTTCAGCCGGGTCCAGACCAGTTACGGCTTGGGCATCCGCTGGTTTTCCCCCATCGGCCCGCTCCGCCTGGAATATGGCATACCAATAAACCCCCGCCCCGGCATCGACAAGGCCAGCGGCCGGTTGGAGTTTTCCATAGGAAGTTTCTTCTAACCAAATCGAAAAAGGAGAAGTACATGCGCACGATCATCATTACCCTTGTCCTCGCACTCACCATGGCAATTGCGCCCATAGCCGGCGCGGCAGAGACGAAAATTGCGTCGGTGGATGTTCAGAAGGTCCTGGTCCTCTCCGAAGCAGGCAAGGAGGCAAAGGAGCAGCTTGCCCTCAGGGCCGGCAAGTACGAGAATGAAAAGAATGCCAAAGAAGAGGAGTTGAAGAAACTCAAGGCTGACCTGGAGAAGCAAAGCGTTCTCCTTTCCGAGAGTGCCCGGAATACGAAAGAGAAAGACTACCAGCAGAAACTCAAGGAGTATCAGCGGTTCCTCAAGGATGCCCAGGACGACCTGCAGGCAAAGAACGACGAATACACCAACAAGATCGTAGAGGAAGTCGTTAAAGTGGTTCAGGAGTACGGCCGGAAGAACAGCTACTCGTTCATTTTTGTCAAGAACGACAGCATGATCTACGCCGACGACAAATCCGACCTGACCGACGAGATCCTGAAACTTTTTAACGTGGCGAAGAAGAAGTAGGGTTACCCCCCCGGCGGGGACCATGGATGGGTGGCCACAGGCGGCCGTCCTACAGATGTTCTGTTTTTTGTCTGGAGATGATATGTCAAAATCCCTTGGAGAACTTGCTGTCTACCTTGGCGGCAGGGTAATCGGCGACGAATCTGCCCTGGTGCACGGCCTGGCCGGCCTTGATGACGCAGGCGAGGGGCAGATAAGTTTTCTCGCCAATCCCAAATATGCATCGAAGGTGGCAACGACCCGTGCCACTGCGGTTATCCTCCCCCCCGGCTCTGATGGCCATGGTAAAAACATCATAGAGGTCGCAAACCCGTATCTCGCTTTTGCAAAGCTGTTGACCCTGTTTCATGTCCATCCTCCCCAGTTTCACGGGGTTATGGAGGGTGCATATGTCGGCAGGAATGTGGCCATGGGTAACGACGTGACTATCTATCCAGGGACATGGGTTGCAGATGGTGTCCGGATCGGGAACAGAGTCACCCTCTATCCCGGCGTCGCCCTTCATGCGGGAGTGGAACTGGGGGACGACGTTACGCTTCATGCCAATGTCAGCATTCGGGAGCGCTGCCGCATTGGCAATAGGGTGATCATCCACGACGGGGCGGTCATCGGTTCCGACGGTTTCGGTTATGCGCCGGATGGTGCCGGTTATTACAAAATCCCTCAGGTCGGCATCGTGGTTGTGGAGGATGACGTGGAGATCGGTGCCAATACGGCCATCGACCGGGCTGCCCTTGAGGTGACCCTTATCGGGCGAGGCACCAAGATCGACAACCTGGTGCAGATCGCTCACAACTGCGTTATCGGCGAGAACAGCATGATCGTTTCCCAGGTCGGCATATCGGGAAGCACCAAGATCGGCAAACGTGTCACTCTGGCCGGTCAGGTCGGGGTGGCCGGGCACCTGCAGATCGGTGACAACGTCATGGTCGGCGCCAAGTCCGGTGTGCCGGGGAACCTCCCCGCCAATGCCATTTACAGCGGCATGCCGGCAATTCCCCACAAGGAATGGCTGCGTGCCATGGGGGTCGTCGCAAAGCTGCCCGATCTGCGAAAAACGGTAATCGCCCTTGAAAAGAAGGTCGAAGAGCTTGAGGCCAAGCTCGGGTCCCTGGCGGGACCTGTGTAGGGGGGAACACCCTTGCTCTTCTTTGACTTTGCTCGCCGTTGTTGCTTGAAGGAAAATCCACGCTAATGGAGACTGCCATGCTCGATGTTAATGAAATCATGAAAATCCTTCCCCACCGCTATCCTTTCCTGCTCGTCGATCGGATTGTCGAACTGGAAGAGGGGAAAAAGATCGTCGGAATCAAGAATGTTACGGTCAACGAGCCGTTCTTTCAGGGACATTTCCCCGGCCATCCCGTCATGCCGGGCGTTCTTATTGTCGAGGCCATGGCCCAGGTAGGGGGTATTCTTGCCTACCTTGCATCCGATGACGAGATCCGCAAGAAAATCACCTATTTTGCCTCCATTGACAAGGTCAAATTCCGCCGTCCCGTAGTTCCGGGAGACCAGTTGCGCATCGAGATGGATATAACTGCCTGCCGGCGCGGCATCTGGTGTTTTGTCGGCAAGGTCTACGTGGATGGCAAGCTGGTTACGGAAGCGGAACTGAAGGCGACGTTCGCTGATAAATAAGAGCGGAAGACGCAAGAGCGGAAGGCGCAATGTTGCCGTCTTTTCTCGCGATTCCGTGCAAATGGGAGTTTTCATGGTTCATCCATCCGCCATAATTCAGAAGGGTGCGGAGCTTGACAGCAGTGTCGAGGTAGGCCCCGGCGTCTATATCGGTCCCCACGTAAGGATCGGGAGCGGCACCCGGGTTGGCCCCAATGCGGTAATCGACGGCTGGACGGAGATCGGCCGGGACAACCAGATATTCCATCTCGCCTCGGTGGGGGGGATTCCCCAGGACCTCAAGTACAAAGGGGAAGAAACCTGGCTGAAAATAGGCGACCGGAACATCATCCGGGAATTTGCCACCCTCCACCCCGGTACCGTTACCGGCGATACGGAAACAACCGTGGGTGA
>JAJZUQ010000120.1 GCA_021848385.1 Deltaproteobacteria bacterium | reverse complement strand
ACGAACTGTTTTACAAGCTTCAAGAGAGGATTCTGCCCTATCTCGATCTCGTACGCGGCACCAAGCCCATCTACCGTGACTTCCGTCCGGGCGACGTTCTCCACTCGCAAGCGGACATCAACAAGGCAGAGCAATTGCTGGGATACGCTCCGACCCATACCATCGACAAGGGATTGGACGCCGCCATGGGATGGTACATGGCGAAACGCCAGACAGAACATTGATGATCCCTTGACACCATACCGGAGAGAATCGGACCGATTATGCTGACTGTCATCTCCATCACTGCAATCATGGCCGCGGTTGCCTATCCGCTCTATTTTGTCTGTCGGAAGAACATATCCGCCCCTCCACTGCCGCTGTCGCTGGTCGTCGCGTTGGCCGGCGTCCTTGAGTTTTTCGACCTGATGGCGATACATGGCCCGGAACACCTGCTCTTCTGGAAGAAATTTTCCCTGACAACGGAAGCCTTCCTGCCCCCGCTCTGGCTCTGGTTTTCCCTGACCTATGCCCGCCAGAGGGAGCCCCGGCTGGTCCCCGTATTCCTCCGCCTGATGCTGGCCGCATCCCCCCTGTTTGCCGCGTGCGCCATCTTTATCCCTGTCGATTCGTTCTTCTACTCACCCCACTTCGCATCGGAAAGGATGCTCTTTCTCGGCAATTCCGGATTGTACTTCTATGCCATGATCGTACTGTATCTGACTGTGGCCCTCATCAACCTGGAACAGACCCTGACGCATGCCAATCTGTCGACACGTTGGAAGATAAAGTTCGAACTGCTGGGGGCGGGAGCGATCCTGGCGGTCCTGATCCTGTACTACAGCCAGGCCCTCCTCTTTCGGACCCTCAATGTGCACCTTGTCCCCGCCCGAGCGGCGATCCTGACCATTGCCCTGGCAATGATGGCGTATTCCCGTTTGAAACGGGGCACTAACGCCACGGTTTATGTCTCACACCGGATTGTCTATCAGTCGATGGTACTCTTTGTCGTCGGTGCCTACCTGATCGGGCTCGGTCTGGTCGGCGAGGGAATGAAACATTTCGGCGATGCCTTCCAGTACGTCCTGGCCTTTGTTCTGGTATTTCTTACAGGACTCGGACTCCTCGTCACCATGCTATCGGAGCAGGTCAAGCGCAGGATCAATGTATATATTCAAAAGAATTTTTACCGTAACAAGTACGAATACCGAATCCAGTGGCTCCAGTTCACTGACCGACTCTCCTCATCACAGACGCGCGAAGGGTTGCTGCATTCGATCGTCCGGGGGTTCTGCGGTACGTTCGGGATGGGCAACGGAATGCTGTTCCTGCTCAAGCAGGAACACGGCACCTATCATCAGGTGATCGGCATTGGCATGGATATCTCCCCCATTGCCATCGATGTCAACGACCCGCTCCTGATGTGCGTGGCCGGAAAGGGCTGGATACTCGATCTGCGGGACAAGATCGCAAAAATCGGCAACAGCAGGCAGCGGGAATTATTCAAGGACGTGGAGGCATGCTTCATCATTCCCCTTCTCATAAGCAACGCCATTGACGGCTTCATCGTACTTGGAAGACCGATCAACAAACATGAGATATACAACTACGAAGACTTCGATTTGATGAGGGTCCTTGCCAAACAGGCCTCATCCGCCTTGTTGAATCTCCGTCTCTCGGACCAGCTGGCATATTCACGGGAGATGGCGGCAATCGGGAAAATCTCCACTTTTGTGATGCACGACCTCAAGAACCTGGTTTCCGCCGTATCGCTCGTCCTTGAAAACGCCCAGGATTACATAACCCTTCCGGCTTTTCAGAAAGAACTGCTCGCAACACTCATGAACACCGTGAACAAGATGAATGCCCTTGTGTCCCGCTTAAAGCACCTGCCTGAAAAGGATACCCTGCAGCACAGCTCCGTAGACCTGCTGCAGATGGCGCATGAAACCGCCGCACTGGTCAAATGGTCCGAGTTCCGCGTGATTGGAACTCATGTCATCGCCGACATCGACAGGGAGGAAATCCAGAAGGTGGCTCTCAACCTGATGCTTAATGCGGTTGAGGCTTCCGAGGACAGAAAACCGGTAATTATCGAAGTGGGTGAGAACAATGCGCCCTATTTCCGGGTAAAGGATGAAGGCTGCGGAATACCGGAGGATTTTCTCCGCGATGCCCTGTTTACGCCCTTTTCGAGCACGAAGAAGAAAGGGTTGGGAATCGGCCTCTACCAGAGCAAGCAGATTGTCGAGGCGCATGGTGGGAAGATCGAAGTGCGAAGCGAAGTCAACAGAGGTTCGGAATTCACCGTCTGGCTGCCGAAATTTCAGCCGGGCGCGTCATCATCATGAGGACTAATGCCATGGAAAAGCTCATGATCGTAGAGGATAACGAGGATATCCGCAGTCAGATGCGTTGGGGGCTCGGAAAGGACTACGAGATCATCGTTGCCGGCAATCGCCAGGAAGCGGTCTTCCTGTTCAAAAAACATTCTCCACAGGTTGTCACCATCGACCTTGGACTCCCTCCCGATGAAGAAGGCGCCGAAGAAGGCTTTCGCTGTCTCGAGGAAATCCTGCGCATGGCCCCTCAAAAAAAGGTTATCGTTATCACCGGCAATGGAGAGCGGGAGAACGCCTACAGGGCGCTGCAAAGCGGTGCGTACGACTATTACCACAAGCCGTTGAACATCGCGGAACTTAAGGTTATC
>JAJZUQ010000010.1 GCA_021848385.1 Deltaproteobacteria bacterium | reverse complement strand
AAGCGGCTTTGAAATGCTCCAATATGAAAGAATTATTAAGAAACGACTTCTAAAAACATACCCTTTATCAGGTCGTTACAGCGTCAGCGGGAATTGCTGTCGTTATCAATATCCCCTTAATATCATGCGGCATCAATCTGACCTTTGGTGAGTACATGTCATCCGGCCAGTGACAGAAGATACTCATTCTTTCAAGAATTACCTGTAATTTCGAGGGTAAATCATAACAATTGATCGGAGATGACATAATAATGCATTTCGATTGCAGTATCGACTTGATGAACTGACTCATATCATCCGTCAAATGGCATATACCTAAGTCATCACCAGGCGATTTCATACATGATCTGCAATTGCTGCATTCATGGATAGTCAATTCTCTCAATTTAATATACTGATACTTGACTCTTGTTTCAGTAAATCCATCGCACAACGTATCGCATATTTTATCATTAATGCCATTTGTTCTCGGAGAAAAATTCAGTATCGTTATCATAATCTCTCACTCCAGCGCACCGTTCATGCGCTCACCACCCGGCCGATCTACCCCCCCACGCCGCAGCAGGTTGTACAACAGGTTTACCCCTTTACCCTTCCCCTTCATCACCCGTTTGGCAATTGCCGGCAGCCGGTACGCCTCCCAGCGCGCCTCCTGCCACCCTTGATAGAGCCGTTCCGGGGTCATCTGCATCGGCCGGAAGACCACCGTGCCGTGGTCGTACCGGTTCCACTCCTTGTGGAGCAGCCTCCCCTCGCTATCGAACTGGCTGAACAGGGCGGTGCCGGGATAGGGGGTAAGGATGTGGAAGGTGGGGAGGCTCGGTGCGCACTCCTCCAGGAAGCGGACCGTCTGCTCGAAGACCCCCTCGTCGTGGTCGTCGAAGCCGAAGACCATGGACGCCTCAAGCACGATTCCCGCGTCCCTCACCCGCTTCACCAGTTCGACCGGAGTATGGCGGCTCCCGGTCTTGGGGTGGTTGGCATGGGGGCCGGTCACCGATTCGATGCCGACAAAGATGCCGATGCATCCGGAGCGGGCCACCAGTTTCACCATCTCCGGGTCTTCGGCAAAACGCAGATTTCCCTGCCCTCCCCAGCGGATGTTCATCCCCGCCATCCCCTCCAGGATCGGCTTTGCGCGAACCGGGTCCCCCAGGATATTGTCATCCAGGAAAACCGTCAGTTTTCCTTCGTAGGAACGGAGCTCGGCCAGCACGTCGGCCGGGTCCCGGTAGCGGAAGCTCTTGCCGAAGTAATTGGTGGTAATACAGAAAGGACAGTCGTAGGGACAACCCCGGCTTGCCTGAAGGGTCTGGGTGGTGAGGTACGTCTTTCCCTCAAGGATGTCGCGCCGCCCCCAAGGGATGGAGAGCAGGTTCCCCTCGGGGATCGGTGCCCGGTAGAGGGGGGCCAGCCGCCCCGCGAGGAGATCATCCAGGAGTTTTCCCCAGACCGGCTCCGCTTCCCCCACCACCACCGCGTCCGCATGGGAAGCCGCCTCTTCGGGGAGGACCGTCGGGTGTATCCCCCCAAGGACCACTGGAATTCCCCTGGCCCGGAACCGGTCGGCAATCCCGTAGGCGCGGAACGCCTGGTGGGTCATGGCCGTGATCCCTACCAGGTCGAACTGTCCGTCAAAAGGGATATCTTCGTGGACCTCGTCCACCATGACAACCTCCCATGACGGCGGCGTCACGGCGGCAACCTGCTTGAGCGACAGGGGGGGGAGCTGGAAGCGCTTCACCCACCCCAGCTTGTGAGTGGCCGGGTAGATCAGGAGGAGGCGAGGATTGGCGTCGGAAGGAGATCTCATGCGGGCGCATCTCCGTTTTTCCGCAACATCCGCCGTCTGCCTGCTTCCAGGAAGGCGGGGAGCGCAAGAAGGGCGAAGAGCATAGTCGCCGCAACACCGTAGTTGGTGGCCCAACCGATGGAAGAAAGGGCACCGTAATCGGTGAAGGCGAGTGACCCGAAGCCGGCAATTGTAGTGAGGGCGGAGAGAAGGACGGCCCGTCCCGACTGGACAAACTGCTCCCGCCGTTCGTTTTCTGCAGCACCGGTCACCCGGTGCACCACGTGGAGGCCGTAGTCGCTCCCCATGCCAAGGATGGTCACGAGAACCATGGCGTTCATGAAGTTGATTCCCATCCCGGTAAGGGCCATGAGGCCGAGCATGGCTATGACACCAGCGACAACCGGGAAGAGAGAGTTGAAGATATCGGCAAGGGACGCGAAGTGGGAGAGGAGCAGGAACAGCACCATGCCCCCGCCGAGGAGAAAGCCCCAGAGGAAGCTTTTCTTCACCGATCCGGCCAGTTGGCCGCTCACCAGATCGGTGCTGGTGGCCCGCGCCGCCGGGTCGACGGCGGCCAGCTCCTTGAGAAATGCCTGCTGGGGAAACTCGCTCCCCCGGTAATTGAGATAGAAAAGAAGGTGGTAGCTGCCATCCCCCTGCATCAGATGACGCGTCACCACTCCCCGCAGAGGTGAGCGCTCGATCCGCTCTATGGCTTCGGCTGGCGGTACCGGCCGGGCCTTCGCGAGGCAAGCCAGACCGGCAATCGTCCCCTCAAAAGACGCGGGATCGAAACCAGCCTTGGCGAGGGCATCAGTTGCCGATTCCGCAAGTCGCCGAGAAGCCAACGGCCCGGTCATGGCGGCCAGCACCTCTGTCTGGCTCTCGCGGTCGTTCACCACCTGGCCAAGGGAAGAGAAGGAGACGAGCTGCCCACTCTGGACGTAGCGCTCCACTATCTTCTCCACCCGCCCTCCCCGGGCCATGACATCACCAAGGTCCCTTCCCTCCACCGCAACGAGCATCTGTTTGGGGGAGAGGCTCAGATGCTGTTCGATCTTCTCCTGAGCCTGGAACGCCTCGGAGTGGCGGGGTTGGAGGTTCTTCAGGTCCCCTTCGAAACGGATGAAGAACGCTGACACCAGAAGCAGGACGATAATCGCCATGGAAGCCGTGATGACAGGACGAGGCCGGCGGCCACATCCGTCCCATACCCTGCCGAGACCGAAACGGGGCAGGGGCTTGTAGACCGCGGCGGGAAAACGGCGCTCGGAGAAGAGAAGCAGCGGCGGCAGGAAGAGGAAGGTGGCGTAGAGGGAGAAGATCACCCCAAGCCCAACCAGGAGCCCCAGTTCGGACAGTGCCCGGACGTCGGAGATGGTCAGGGCGAGAAAGGGGAAAGCGGTGGTGGCAGCGGCGGTAAAGACGCCGTGGCCGGTATCGACAACCGCCAGCCGGAGCGCCCCGTTGGTATCCCGGCCGGCACTCCTCTCGGAATGGAATCGGTCGTAGATATGAATGGAATAATCGGTGCCAAGCCCTATGATAAGAGCGGTGAAGGCGAAGGAGATGAGGCTTATGGAGGAGAGAAAGAGCCCCGCCGTCCCCAGAGCCAGCACCACCCCGCAAAAGAGGATGAGCGGGATGAGCAGGGTGGGGAGGAAGCGGCGGTAAGTGAGGTAAAAGAGGAGGAGCACCACCACGAGTGACGAGAGGACGCAGGAGATGACGTTCCCCTTCACCGCCGCCTCGTCGAGCACCGCCGCCAGATGGGCGCCGGTACAGGTGATGGTGACGGTCGCCCCCCGCCGGGCGTCGTTGATCCCCGCCACGAGCTTGCGGGCAAACACCATGTCCTGCACAGGGCGGGCAGGTTCGGCGATGATGATGAGCACCCGGCCATCTCGGGCGAGGAAATAGGGAGACGTCGTATCAAGATCAAGTGCCTGGCTCGCCTTTTTCAGGCGAGGGAGAATCAGATCCCGCAGGGAAAAGGGATCGGCGGCGACGATATCCCTGAGACCCATACCGGCCTGGCTTGCCAGCTCCGCACGCGCCTTCTCCAGGCTCCCGGCCATGGCGGCCGGCGTCAGGTGTTCGGCGATGCGGCCCGCCTCACCGGGAGAGACGAAGAGCTGGGGGTGGGTCACGGCATAGCCGACGAAATCCGCGAACGGCTGGGCCTCGGCCGGATCGAAGGTCCGGTAGGTTACCTTCCGGAAGGCGGGCTCACCATCCACCCGGAGGGCCGTGAGTCTGCCGGCGAACCGTTCCCCCTCGGCAATCAGTCGCTCTTTATCACCCTCCAGTATAAAGTAGGCGTCCTGGGCCCCGCCGCTCCACTTCAGGGAGTCGAGGAACAGCTTGAGCGGCCCCTGGTTGGAGGGAAAGAGCTTGAAGATGTCCGATTCGAAGCGGGTGGTGGCGATGGAGATGCCGGAGAGGGCGAGAAGAACCATCGAAACAACGATGACAAGAAGCGGACGGCGGCTCGTGACATTGAAGAGCCATTCCAGGTGGGCGAGGACGCCACGGTTGGTGGCGTCGGTTATGGAGGTAAGGAATCGCTTCAACATGGCCGGCTAGAACCCGTTGAACGCGGAAAAGGGCAGTACCGTCACCCCGTCCAGGTTCGGGACAAGTGCCCCCTCCTCCACCGGCTTGTTCAGTTCCGGCTCGTCAAAGGTGATCCGGACCGATTCGCCGCTGACGGCGGATATTTCCATGACCGAAGGGAACGCAACTCCGTCATAGACCTGGTAGTCGCTGAAGGAGACCCGGTCCCCTTCTTCAGTCTCCTTCCGGAGCACCACCCCCTGGTTGTCGTAAAAGACGGTCTCCCGCCGGCCGTCGGCGGTGACATGGTCACGCTTCAGGGCCGGGCCGGGCACCGGTGGCTTCTCCACCACCCAGCGCATGAGCCCCCAGGTGCGCAACCCTTCCCGGGCCGGCAGGTCAGCGATCCTGCCGCTGTAGGCAATGTTCTTCGAAGGGATAAGGCAGGTCAGGCGGTCACCGTCACTGAACACCTCCATCAGGGTAAGGCCGAAGGGAGAAAGTATGGCGATGTGAAAGCGGTCGGGGCGCTTGAAGATCAGGTAGCCCCGCCCTCCCTTGCTGCCGTCCGGAGTCCGGATCGAAATGGAGATGGGGGACTGGAGCGTTTCCGCCTCCTTCCCCGGCACCAGGCCAACCAGCGGTTTGGGTGCCACGGCACAGCCGGCAAGGGAAAAGAAGACAGCCAGCATTACAAAAAGAACAAGGTTACGAAACAACGGTATCGACTCCTGTAGGTAGTTTCTCCCCCGTCAGCAGGGCGAGAAACCGGCCGGTCCGGTAACCGGCACGGGTGGCGGTCAGGTAGAAGGATTGGCAGGCTTTTGCCAGCGGAGGAACCAGCTCCGCCAGGGAATCCCGGGCGATAGCAGTTTCCCCCCCTGCCGTGACGATGGTTGCAAGCAGGAGCCAGCCGAGAAGGATCTCGAACCGCTCTTTCACGAACCATTCGGCATCGCCGCTCCAGTGGCAGTTGAGAAATTCGCGAGCCTCGGAATCGGCAAAGAGAGCCCGGAAGCGTTCCGGCCAGGCAGCCGGATCCCCATCGGCAAAGAACGACTGCCGGCCAAGGAGGGTGAGGAGCAGGGAACCTGCGGCCGACTCGTCCATGGGGAGCGGTGCCCCGGCAGCTGCCTGGGAGAACCGGAACAGTTCGGCAAACGGCCGGAGCAGACCAAGCTCGTCGCACCAGCAGGCGGCCGTTGCAGAGACATCATCCGCCTCGGCCAGCAGTCCCGCCCGGTGCAGCAGGAGCCACCCCGCCACCACCAGCCGGTCCGCCGGCAGCTCCAGGACAACCATCGGAAGGGAGAGTTCCTCCTCCTTCTGCAACTGGTTGAGCATATCTGCCACCGACAGGGCTCGAAGGGTATCGGCGGCCACCGCCTCCACATCACCACTGCAAAGGGTGTCGCGGTTTACCAGCTGGAGGAATTCAACCAGGGCCGGCTTGAGCGTCTCACGCTCTTCCCGTAGCGCCGGCGGTTCCGCCAGGTAACGCTCCACATCACCGCAGAGGTCCCGGAACGCCGCGATCACGCCGGCATGCCGGACCTGTTTCACCTCATCGTCAAGGCTCGCCACCGGCCGGCCGGCCAGCTCGAAGCAGAGGCGTCCCCAGGTGCCGAACTCGTCGTCGCGGATCAGGCGGAAATCAAGGTAGGCGCGGCTCTCATAGGCCGAGAGCTCCACAAACAGCCCCTGCTCGCACAACCCCCGTCCCGACCGGAGATATTCCAGGCCGCTGATGGAATCACGCCAGGCGTAATAGGAACGGCCATCCGGGTCGAATCCAAGGGCCTCCGCCAGGGTCGTCTGCACGAGCATCGTCTCCCCCTGTGCGTTGTGCACGCCTCGTGAGGTGGAGGTCCGGACCCAGCCCGCTGTTTCCCCATAGCGGTTGTTGTAGATGATGAGCCCCCGCTCATCCCCCGCCCGGTTGGAATAGGCGTAGACGTTCTCATCCACATGGCCGTCGGCGAAGAAATCGTAGAGCACGAAGTTCTCCGAACCGGAGAAGAGCCAGCGCCGCCCCATGAGGGGGAACACCTTCTCCTCGTGCAGCTTGACCAGATGCTCGTCCACCGGCTCGTCCCAGTAGGCGCGCCGGTACTCCATGCCGTACTTCTCGTGAAACCCCTCCACCTGGCCATGTCCGATCATCGGGAGCCCCGGCATGGTAACGAGCAGCACGCAGGCGCCGAAGTACTTCCCTTCCTTGCCGAACTGCTCCACCGCCGTCTTTTCGTCCGGATTGTTCATGAAGTTGACGAAGCGCTGGAGGATGCGATGGTCGTACTCAAGGACGTTCTTGATGGTCTGGCGGTACTTGGCGTTCTCCTCCAGCTTGAGCATGTTCATGAAGGCGCTGTTGTAAACCCGGTGCATCCCCAGGGTCCGGACGAAGTACCCCTCCATGAGCCAGAACGCCTCGGCCAGGAGAAGCGTGTCAGGGGCCTCGGCCGCCACCCGGTCCACCACCTGGCGCCAGAACTCTTCGGGGAAGACGGCGTCGAACTCCTCCCGGCTCATGCCATGCTCGGCCCGGGAGGGGACGCCGCTGCTCCCCGGCTGGGGATACCAGAGGCGCTGGTAGTGCTTCTTGGCCAGGGTCATGGCGGCATCGAAGCGGATGACGGGAAACTGCCGGGCGACATGGAGTATGGTCCGGATGACCGCCTCCCGCACCTCGGGAATGAGATAGTTCAGCTGGGCAGTGTCGTTCCAGGGGGTGGAGGTGCCGTCATTGCCGTGATAGATGTAGCGGGTCCGCCCGTCGCGATGGTCGTAATGCTTGAACACCACCGCCGCGTCGCGCCGCTCCCAGTAACCATCCTCTATATGGATGGATATCTCGGGAGAAAAAGAGAGGTCCGGACCGTTGAAGGTGTAGGCAGGATACGGCGGGTACTCCAGCTGGACGAACCAGTCGGGATGCTCAACGGTCCAGCGGGAAAAGAGACCGGTATGGTTCGGGACCATGTCGCTTGCCAGGCGGATGCCCCGCTGGCGGCAGCGCTCCTTCAGGTTCGCAAGGGCCTCCTCGCCACCCAGATCGTGGGCAATGACGTAGTCGTAGAGGGAGTAGGCGGAGGAGATGGCATCAGGGTTGCCGGCGATCTGCTTGATCTTCTGGGAGGCGGGGGAACGTTCCCATAACCCGATGAGCCAGAGGGAGGTGAATCCCCAGCGGGCAAGGAGGTCAAGTTCCTCGTCCGGCACCTGGTCAAGGCGGTGGAGGGGGCGCTGGTACTTGCGGGAGAGCTGGTCGAGCCAGACGTAGGTCATCTTGGCGAGCATCACCACGTTGGCCATCCAGTCGGCGTCGCGGGAGAACCGCTCGTACTCCGGGTAGTCGTCCCCCCCCTTCCCGTGCCGCCGTCCCTTCAGGAATTCCAGCACGTCAGCGCCACCCGGCTCGCCCCGGGGGGCGAACATCCGTCCCTCTTCCGCCAGCACGGCAAAGGCAGCCGCCAGCTCTGCTATCAGACCGGAAGGGAGAAGAGAGCCCCAATGGGTGCGGATATACTCCATCTGCCCTTCCAGGGAATGGGGTGACGCCTTGACAGGGGCGCGCAGCAGTTCGGGGAGAGTAAGGGCAAAGGGGGCTACCGGCCCGGCCTTGGTCAGCGCCCTCTCAAGGGCTTCGATGGCGGAGCGGTAACCAGAGTGTGCCTCCAGCTCGCTGTCGTCCAGCACCTCCCGGAATGTTGCCAGGGCGGGGTTCTCGACGACAGCACGGAGGAGGAGCAATTCCTTGACCCCGAGTTTTTTCCGGCCGTGCCCCGGGCCGTCACCAGCGAGCCACGCTGCCGGGTCGGGGGCAGCTCCGCTCAGGAGGTCGCCACAGGGAAAACAGTCGCCAAACCCCTCCAGAAGGCGGGCCAGCTCCGCCGATCCACAGGGGAATCCGGCAGTCTCCAGCCCCTCTTCCAGCAGTCCCGGCTTCTGCTTCTCGGTGACATCAACCAGGTAACGCAGGGCTTTCAGGTACAGGGCATAGAGGTTGAGGAGCCCTGCCTGGACCGGCTGACCGGAGTAGTGACCCAGGCGCTCTGCCAGACGGCGGAAAAACATGATCCGGGGGACGTTCCCTCCCCCGACCTCCCGTGCCGCGTCATCCAACTCCAGAAGTCCCCACAGGGTTCCCCTTATCTGGATGTCGTAGGGGAAATAGCACGGCCCTTTGCCGGTTCCGTTCATAGTGACCTCGAATCTTCCTGCTGTATGGGATGGCAAATCTGCATGGTCCTCAGTTCAGCCGAAAATCCTTCTCCTTCAGACCCACGTTCCGGCGCATGGAGGTGAACCTGATGACGGTCCGGTCCCGGTTCCGTTCCTCAATGGCGAGCCGTTTGATCCGCCCCTCCAGATCGAAGGTGATCTGCAACTCCTTCACCCCCCCTGTGCCGGCGGGAAGGATGTGAACTGTCCAGCTGTTCCCCTGGAGCACCCCCTTGACCCCCATCCCTTCGGGGAGAGTGGTGATGGGGCGGGAGAGGAAGGCCATCCACTTCGTCAGGCTCTGTTCCGGCGGGAGCACCATCCGGTCGATAGTCCCCTGATCCGTCAGTCGGATGGACAGCACGTTGTCCTGCATGAGCAACCGGCTCCCATGGGGAGGATAGAGCTCCATGTAGAAGGTGCCGGGCTTCCGGAAGCGTATCATCCCCCGGGAAACCATCTTCTGTTTCATGAGCGCCAGGTGCTTCTCCTGGGTGATCTCGGCGGTGAAGTCAGTGAGCTCCGCAAAGCCCCGTCGCAAGACCTCAAGCCCCTCCAGGGCCTTCCTGTCCGGCACGGCCTGGGCGGGAGCCGCCGTAACGTTGAACGTTATAAGTAAGAGGATCAAAATCTTTTTCATCGTCAATCTTCACCTTTCATCACCGCCAGCGTCAGCTCCGCCCGGGCCAGAAGCCGCTCTCCATCCCGCGCCTCACCCTCCACAAGGAAGAGGGTACCGAAGGTCTTGACGATCCGGGCCGTAACCCTTACACCGGTACCCGGCGAAACGTACGCCGGCAACTCCACCCGGTCCAGGGCGGCCAGAATACCCATGCTCCCCTCCTCCTGGCCGGCAGCGATACCCCCCAATTGAGCCATGGCCTCCACGAGGAGGATCGGCGGGCAGGCAAAACTGTCGGCAGTGATCCCGATCGTACCGGTGGCACTGACACCCGATTCCAGGGCGACGACCCGGTCGAGATGGAGAAACGGATAGCGGTGGGGAAGGTATGCGGCGGGGTCAGGATTGAGCAGGGTCGCCTCCCCGGAACCGGAACGCATAATAGGGCCCCTCCGGCGATGCAGCCAGGTGAAGGCCGTGTGCGCCATCGGTGAGGGACAGGAGATGAGCAACAAGCGCCAGTCCCCCCATGGCCAGGGAACGACCGGTGAGGGGCGCAGTTTCCAGACGCGGTACGCCGGAAAGAGGCTCCAACAGAGGGGCAACATCGGCGGCAGTACCGGACAGGGAGACCAGTTCCGCCGCGGCTTTCCCGCCGAGGAGCCGGGCCACCCCTTCCCCTTCAGCCCCGGTGACGAGCAGGCCGACGGTCCGCCTCCCCCCTACCCCGGCAAGGATGCGGGCACCGCGGCGCCTGGCATGATCAGCGCGTTCGAGGACCAGAAGACCGGCCCCCTCACCGAAACCGCCGGCATAGCGGGAAAGCTGCCCCATGGACATGAAACCCCGCATCTGCGCGGGATTGAGCTCATCGACCCCGCCAACCACCATGGCATCGGCACGTCCCTCCTCAAGGAGATGCATTGCCATGAACAGGGCCGATTCGGCGGAACAGAATCGCTGCACGAAGGTGACGTTTGGACCCTTGAGGCCATGTTCGATGGATGCGTTGCTGGCCGGCGCGTTGGGGACCGTGTTGGGAAAGAGCATGGGGATAAGGCCGTCGCTTCCCTTGGTGAAGTACTCCCGCAGGAACTCTTCCGAATTGGCGATGCCGCCGAAACCGCAGCCGAGCATGATTCCCGTGCGGGCGGGATCGAATCCTCCCGGATCAATCCCGGCAGACTTCAGGGCCATACCGGTGGCAACGACGGCGAAAAGGCTTGCCCGATCGAACTTGCGCGCCTTGAGGGGAGGCATGAAGTCGGCAGCACGGAAGGCGGTGGCCTTCCCCCAGAAATGACCGGTTTCCCCCAGCACCTCTTCGGGAACCGCCGTCAAACGGCTCACTCCGTCGGCCAAAGCCTCCCGCAGCGGCTCCAATCCAACCCCTGCCGCCGAGATGGCGGCCAGACCGGTCACAACAATATTGTCGAATTCGCTAGCCATTGTTAACTCGCAGAGGCGATTCTTGTAATCGCCCGCCTTCCGGGCGGACACGAGGTTCACCCCTGAACATCATTTCGCTATCACCAGGGAGGTTATGTTCCCCCCGAAGGCAAATGAGTTGGAAAGGGCCACGGCAACATCGCTCCGGCGCAGGCCGGCGTGGCAGTAATCCAGGTCGCATTCCGGGTCGGCCCCGCGGAAGTTGAGGGTCTGGGGAATGATCCCCTCGTCCAGAGCAATGATGGTGGCAACTGCTTCCATGGAACCTGCCGCCCCCAGGCAGTGGCCGGTGAGCGCCTTGGTAGAGACGAGGGGAACTGCCGCCGCCCGCGAGCCGAAGACCAGCTTCATCGCCTTGGATTCGACCACATCATTCAGGGGGGTGCCCGTCCCGTGGGCGTTCACCCAACCCACAGCATCGATTTCAACACCGGCCGCGCGCAGTGCGCCGGTCATCGCCCGGGCCGCGTCGGTGCCGTTCGGTTCGGGGGCGGTCATGTGATAAGCCTCGCCAACGATGGCATAACCGAGGATAGAGCCGTAAATCCTCGCCCCACGGCGTAAAGCATCCTCTTCCCCCTCCAGCACCATAAAAGCGGACCCTTCGCCGAGGGATATTCCCTGGCGACCAAGGCTGAAAGGGGAACACGGTTCCGGGTCCACCAACCGCAGGGAGTTGAAGCCGGCGTAGGTAAGGACACAGAGGCTGTCCGATCCGCCGCAGAGGACCGCCTTCTGCAGACCGGCAGCAATGAGATCGGCACCCCAGCCGATGGCGGTGGCCGACGACGAACAGGCGGTGGTGATGCTCCCCTGGTAGCCTGCCAGGTTGTAAGTGGCGGCAACGGACGTGGAGGTCCGGTCCGGCAGGAGTCCCCTCAGCGCGTTCGGGTGTCCCTTGCGCCCCGCCAGAACATCCTGGAGCCAGGACTCGGCCTGGAACATCCCTCCCGCCCCTGCCCCCATGGAAACACCCAAGTCATAGGGAGAGTAGTGACCGGCGATGCCGCTGTCGGCCAGGGCTTCGCCGGCGGCGATGACGCCGAACTGGTCGGCGCGTGAGAGCCGGTCTGCTGTCCGGCGGTCGAAATGGTCACGAGGATCGAAATCCCGCACCTGGGCACCTATCCGGGCTGGAAAGGGGGAGACGTCGAACAGGTCGATTGGCCCGACGGCACAACGGCCGTTGAGCAGAGCATCCCGGTAGGCGGGGACATTCTTTCCGGCAGCGCTGAAGACGCCGAGGCCGGTTATGGCGATCCGCTTACGTACCATTGAACCTTCCGTATATCACTTTCATCGAGAACCCGTTTCCGCGGGGAACGGTACCCTATTTTAACCGCAAAACCGGGAAGAACGCAAAGGAAACCTGGGTGGTAAAACTAGACTATGCCGCCATCCACCACCAGGCATTGCCCGGTGATATAGGCGGCCCGATCCGAGGCGAGAAAGGCAACCGCTTCGGCCACCTCATCCGCCTGCCCGATCCGGCCAAGGGAAGCCCCCTTGATAATGGCATCGACCGCCTCCCGTTTCATGACGGCAATCATCTCGGTCTCGATCAACCCCGGTGCCACGGCGTTCACCCGTATCCCCATGGGGCCGACCTCGCGGGCAAGCGCCTTGGTAAAGCTGATGGCCGCCCCCTTTGAGGCAGCGTAGTTGGTCTGACCGGCGGTACCTGTCAGGGCGGAGACGGACGACAGGTTGACGATGCTCCCCTTTCTCCGTCCGAGCATCTTCCGTACCCCCCATTTGCAGCAGTGGAAGAGCGGATCGATGTTGGTCCTGAGCACGGCGTCCCAATCCTCTTCGGACATCATGGGGAGAAAGCCGTCGCGAATGATACCGGCATTGTTGACGAGTACATCCAGGTGCCCCGTCTCCTTCGCGGCCGCCTCGATGACGGAGATCGCGCCCTCGGCACTGCTGACGTCGGCCTTCACCGTGACGATGGAACCGGCAAGCCCGCTCGCTTCCGATTCCAGATCCCGAGCAGCCTTTTCGTCAGCAAGGTACGCGGCAGTCACCCGTGCCCCCGCACGGGCAAAGTAACGGGAGATGGCCCGCCCGATCCCCCGGGTGCCACCGGTGACGACAACGATCTTGTCAGTGAATTCCATGAATGCTCCTCAACTTGATCCGGTGATTAAACATCTGAATGGTAGGGGCGAGGCTTGCCTCGCCCAATCTGGGGCGGGGGCACCCCGCCCCTACAGCAGGTTTTCGATGTTTAATCGCCGAAGCAATTACAGGGATATACAGGATGGACAGGATGAAAACCGGGTATCTTGTTTAGGCAATGCTTTTAAAATCCTGTTTATCATGTTCATCCTTGTTAAGTAAGATTTTTCGCCTTGTAAGCATTATTTGGTTACATCGGTTTTACCCGGCTCCGTCCCAGCCGCTTCATCAGCTTCCAGAGGGGACCCCGCACGGGGAAATGGCGCAGGGCGTCGAGCATGGCATCGCTGATATTTATCTCAAGGCCGGCCGCTACCCAGTTTTTCCGTTTCATCGCCTCTTCTGTCACCATGTCGCAAAGCGTATCGCGAATCGCCGACGAAATATAGAAGACCGGCTCCAGAAGGGATGTCTCCGGGGTGATCACCCCCTCTTCCAGAGCCTGCCGGTAGAGTGGCGTATCGGGAAAGATCCGGATGCCGGTCATGGCGATGACCGCCGTCGGTTCCACCTCATCCATGAGGGCAAAGGTCTCCCGGATCGTGGACTCGCACTCTCCGGGTCCGCCAAACAGGATGTAATGGGCAAAATCCACCCCCAGGTCGCGGCAGTGCCGGGACGCATCCCGCACCTCCGCCACGCCAAAGGATTTCCCCAGGTTCCGCAGCATGACCGGCGACCCCGCTTCGGTGCCGAACTCAACCGCATCGCACCCCGCCGCAACCATGGCCTCCAGAAGCTCAGGGGTCACGAAACCGGGATTGATGAATGCAGACCAGTTGACATTCAGCTCCGCGTCCACCATGGCCCGGCAGAGGTCGGCGGCAAAATCCATCGGAAAATTGAAAATATCATCCACGAAATAGACGTAACTGACGCCGTAACCGTCCCGGAGGTCACGGATTTCGGCGATGATGTCGGGGATAGGACGAAGCCGCATCCGGCTCCCCTCAAGAAGGGGATAGGTGCAGTAGATGCAGGAAAATGGACAGCCCCGCTTGGTCTGCAGGTTCGCCATCCCTCCCTCGCGGCTGTAACGCTCCACGGGGAAAAGCCGCCGGTCCGGCGTGCCGATCCGTTGGACCGGACTGGGGGGAATATGGCCATCCTTCTCCTTGACGAAGACACCCGGCAGCAGTCCGGCGTCCTCCCCTCGGGCAATGGCCGCCAGGAGCCGGGGGAGAACTTCTTCTCCCTCACCCATGACGCCGTAATCACCTCCGACGGCGTCCAGAACCTCACGCGGCATGATGGAAAAGCCGGACCCGCCGAGGATGACCGGTACCCCGCAGCTGCAGGCCGTCACCACCCCCCGGACTCCCTCCAGATAGGAGCGGGAACCCGGATAGGTCACATTATCGATGTTGCGGATGGAAAGGATGACAGCGGCGGGGGCAAACCGTTCCATGGCGTCGGTGACGGCGGCAACGGCATCGGGTTCAAAGCAGAGGTCGAGGAGCTCCAGTGAATGTCCCGCCGTGGCCAGCGGGCCGGCCAGATAGGCAAGCCCCAGGGGGAAAACCGGGTAGGGACTTCGTTCCCGGTTGGCGGAGATGAGCAGAACCTTCACTTACACCTCCAGGTAGGCAATGAGGCGCTCCAGCCGTTCGCCGATCACCGGCGGGAGGGTGTACTGGAGGACCCCTGCACCATCGGTCAGAACATGCACCGTCCGGCCGGTTGCCGCAACCATCCCATCCCCGCCGACGATCCGGCAGAGGAATTCAAGTGTGGCGGTCTCCGTCCGCCGGACCGTAGTCTGGACCCGTGCCTCATCATTGAAACGAAGCGGCCGCTTGAACTTGAGCTCCAGTTCCACGACGGGCGCCTGATAGCCGGCGGCCTCGATATCGAAGGCGTTCAGGCCGAACCGCCCTGCCAGGTCGCTCCGTCCCACTTCCATCCAGGTGACATAGTGGCCATGCCACGCCACACGATAGGCGTCCACCTCGTTGAAACGGACCGTTATGGGGGTTTCGTGATACTTCATGAACGCATCTCGCCATCGATCCACCGGTTGTATTTCTTCAGGGAATCCCCCATCCCGACTTCAATAAAGCCGGTAACGCCGGACGCCCGCAGGGCGCGGTAGGTCTTTTCCCAGTATACCGGGCGCTGGAGCTCTTCTCGGAGGAAATCGGCCAGATCGACCCCCTCCAGGCAATCCTGGTTGATGTGGTCCATCAGGCGGGTCCGTGGTTCGGCATACCGATAGTCGGCGAAAATCTCCCGCAGCTCGCCGTCGATCACGCCGACAAGGGGAGTGTGAAGCGGCGCGTCACAGGGGAAGGTCCGGGCGGAAAAGGCGCCCGTGTCCAGGGCCTCCGCCATCGCCGCTTCCATGTTGGAACGTTCGCCGGCCAGGAGAAAATGGCGGGAGGTGTTGTAGTTGGCCATGAACACCCCGTGGTTCTCGGCAATGGCGAGGAGAGGTTCCCGGCAGAGGCCGACCACGCAGCCGAGCGCGTAGCGACGGATCTCCCCCATCCGGGCAAGGCAGGCCCCGATCCGGAAGGTCATCTCAATCGCCTCCTCCTCGGCCAGGCAGCCGCAGGCGGCCAGGGCCGGATAGATCCC
Source organism: Deltaproteobacteria bacterium (assembly GCA_021848385.1). Lineage (GTDB taxonomy): Bacteria > Desulfobacterota > Desulfuromonadia > Geobacterales > Geobacteraceae > Geomobilimonas. Next base: position 55,795 of record JAJZUQ010000010.1, on the reverse strand, counting down.
CATGCTGTGCTCGGCAACGAAATCGGGGAGGGAGTTCTCCCGGCGCAACACCCTGAACCGGTAGAGGCTCATGGCGGTGCCGAACACCTGCAGTTTCACATTGTCAGTAGCCGCATTCCCAACCCAGGAAAATCCTTCAATATCGAAAAAAGCCCGGTCGCGGGTCATGGCTGCAATAGCTCTGAAATCGGAGTCGTCGGGCAGGTCAGTCCCACAGGTAAGGGGCTGGCCGGGAAACATGAAGCAGTTCATTTACGGGACATCTCCGATCATGGTGCGTTTGGTGCGCTTGAGCGCGCTCCTGAAGCCGAAGTTCATGGGGGCGAACACCTGCACGGAGCGGTGCAGCTTGAAGATTCGCCGGTACATGGAGGGAAGGGAATAGAAGGAGCGGTTGAGCCAGTTGTAGCCTTCCTGCAGTTCGGCTGCACTCATCCCCACCGGCCGGAAATTGACATGCTCCATGTCGTAGTCTTCCCAGGCATCGGAGGTGATCCGCCCCTCCGCCTCCAGACGGCGACGGACATCGGTGCCGGGATAGGGGGTGAGGATCGGGAAGATGGCCGCCTCGATCCGGGCTTCCTCGCAGAAGCGGAGCAGGCGTTCGAAGACGTCAGGTGTATCGCCGTCGTAACCGAGGACGAAGGAGCCGAGAATGCCGATGCCATGGTCGCGAAAGACCTTGGCGTCATCCAGGTAGGAGCGGGCCGTGTTGGTCACCTTCCCCATGGCCGAAAGAGCCTGCTGGTTGAGGGATTCGAACCCGACGAACATCCCCACGCACCCCGCCTCGCCGGCGGCCGCGATGAATCCGGCATCACGGGCAAAATCGATGGGGGCGTGGGAGAGCCATTTGAAGTTCATCCCCTTCATCCCGGCGAAAAGCTCCATGGCATACTGCCGGTCCGCCACCAGGTTGTCGTCGACGAAGAAGGCAAAGGAGTTGACCTTGCGCAGGGACTCCAGCTCTGCCAGCACGCTCTCCACGGGGCGCTTCCGGTACTTCCGGCCATAGAAGGCGGTGACGGAACAGAACTCGCAGTCGAAGGGGCAACCGCGGGTTGTTTGCAGGGTATTGGTGAGGAGGTACCGTTTGCCCGCGAATATCTCCCGCCGGGCAACGGGGATGGCGGTCATGTCGATGAGGGAGGTGGAACGGTAGAGCCGCTGCAGACGACCCTGGCAATAGTCATCCAGCAGTTGGGGCCAGACCAGATCCCCCTCGCCGACGACCACGGCATCCACATGCAGAAGTGCTTCGTCGGGAAGGTTGCTGGCATGGAACCCCCCCATGACCACGGTCTTCCCCCGGGCTTTGAACTCGGCCGCTATCCGGTACGCCCGGGGCGCCTGGGGGGTCATGGCGGTAAGCGCTACCACGTCGGCATCGGTGTCCAGGGGAAGGGGTTCGATGTTCTCGTCACAGAGCGCCACCTCCCATTCAGGAGGGGTCACCGCCGCCAGAGAGGCCAGTGACAGCGAAGGGAACTTGAACCCCAGTTCGCCCCACAGTCTCCCCCGTTCCCAGCCGGGAGAGACGAGCAGGAGCTTCATTTGCGATGTTCCGCGATATAGTCGGCCATGCTGCGAACCGAGCTGAAGACCTTGGTCCCGGTTGCCGCATCGGGAACCACGACGCCGTACTCCTTCTCCATGGCAACCACCAGCTGCAGCGCATCGATGGAGTCGAGCCCCAGGCCTTCGCCGAAAAGAGGCGCATCGGTTTCGATATCCGCCGGCGTCATTCCCTCGATCCTGAGGGCGTCGATAATCAGTTGCTTCACCTTATCAATCAGTTCTTCGGGCATTCATGATTCCTTTGTGTCTCTGGTAGTGATCTGCCAGTAGTCAAACAGGTTGTACCACTGGTCAGGGTAGTTCCGCATGTACGTCTCGAATATCCGGAGAACCTTGCCCATGCCGGTCCGGATGATGTCATCCCGGTCACCGTGGCCCCCCGAAAGATAGATTGCCTCTTCCATGTAGGTTGCGTAGCGATTCCCCTCGAGGGGAAGAAAGACCGGCAGGATCGGCGCGCCGCTCGCCAACGCCAGGTAGGCGGCCCCCACAGGAATGCCGGTAGGGCGCCCGAAGAACTCCATCTGCCGGGAGTGTGAGGAGCCGTCACGATCCCCCAGCAGGGCTACCACCTCGTTTCGACGCAGGGCGTTGACCGCCTCGATGATCGCCAGAGGCGAGGTGGCATCCCGATCGACATAGATGAAACCGATCCCCCGCTCCAGCCGTACCCGTTCGCGCATGGCATTAATCTTCTCGTCAGGCTCCCGGAAGGTCATGACGTTGATCCGGTACCCCCGCTCCGCAAGCCCAAGTCCCCCCAGCTCCCAGTTTCCCAGGTGAGGGGTAACGAGAATCGCGCCGTTCCCCTTCGCCAGCGCCTCATCCAGGGGGCGCCCAGCCCCCTTCGAGGCAATGAGCCGCTCCAGACGCTCTCCCCGGAGCCGCATCATCAACATGATGTCGCACCAGTTGCGGGCGAACTTATAATACGTGGAGAGGACAAGACGCTCCACATCCCCCCGACCGGTTATGATCCGCAGGTTTGCCCGGATGCCTCGCCGCCGCTCGACCGTCAGGAGATAGAACAGTCCCCCTGTGACGAAGGCGAAAGGGGGGAAGAGCCAGCGCGGGACCAGGATGGTAAAGAGCTTGATGAGAAAGAGGCTGAGACTGCTGTATACCCCTTCCACATACCCTGTGGGTGCTGCACCGGAACCGGCGCTCATCGTTTCAGACAACAGCCCCGTGCACCATCCCGTCCGGGTTCGACAAACTCCTTTTCCCAAGCGGGATCGGCAATGGCTGCATAGGCTTCGGCGTACCCGTCCATCTGTCCGGCCAGGTCGGTGAATATCTCGCCGGCCCCCTCGTGGGTAGCGTAGGCGCCAGCGGAGTTATACAGCTCGCGTCCCACTTCTGGATGGTCGATCAGCATGCAGGGACGGAGCAGGTTGTCATGCTCTCCCTGTTTCTCCCGGATTTTCCGGAACAAGGGAGAATTAAGGGCATCCTTGAGGGAAGTCCGGCGAATATTGTCCACCGCGAAATGGCAGAAGACGCACGGCTCGATATCACCGTTGGCATTGATGTGAAAATATTTGCGGCCACCGGCGATGCAGCCGCTGATAATCGGACCGTCGTTCCAGAAGTCGACGAAGAGCATCGGCTTGGTGGCACGGAACTCGGCAACCCGGCTCCGGATCAGATCGCGTTGTTCAGGGGTTGCCATGAGCTCCAGGCTCGGCTCCCTGCCGACAGGCACGTAGGTGAAGAGCCAGAGAGCAAACACCCCCTTTCCCAGCAGCATGTCGATGTAGGCACCATCGGTGATGATGTCCGTATTCCTGCTGGTCTGGGTAAAGGAGCCGCAGAAGGAGAGCCCGGCCTCCCGCAGGAGGTCCATGGCGTGCATAACCTTCTTGAAGTGCCCCGCGCCGCGCCGGGCATCGGTCTCCGCTTCGTACCCCTCCAGGGAGAAGGCAGGCATCACATTCCCCACTTCGATGAGCTGCTCCACGACCTGCTCGTCAATCAGCCCCCCATGGGTGAAAACCAGGAAGGCCATGTCCGAGTGCTTTTTGAAGATCTCGAAGATATCCTTCTTGAAGAACGGCTCTCCGCCGGAAATGACCGCGAAATAGACTCCCATCTCCTTCATCTGCATGAGGACCGAATCGACCTCATCCAGGCTCAGTTCAAGGTTCTTGCCGTAGTCGCCGGCATAACAGCCGTAGCAGGAGAGATTGCACTTCATGGTCGGGCTGATGACCACCGTGGAGGGGGGATAGAAACCTTCCCGGTCGGCCCAGGCCTTCCTTTTATTGGTTCCCGCAAGGAGATGGTTCACCGCCAGGTTGGTAATCCATTTCTGCCGCTGGTTGGGATGGACATCGCGGAGGATACGGCGGGGAAACTCGATGCTCGGGTGGTTCGCCCGGATCAGCTGACGAATCCAGCGGATCCGCTCCTTGTAGTAATCCTTCCGGGGAATCAGCTCCATGAGGTAGGTCATCCGTGCCAGGTTCTCGTTGGACGAGCTGGTGGCAAGGGAGAGGAGGAGGGAGACAATTTTTTCCGTCGAATAGTTCTTAATGCTCTGCAGCATTCGTGGTCTCTCTTTATGGCGGCAGATACTACATATACCGCAGGAAGGTCATGCAGATATTCCAGGTGTCCCGCACCGGCCGGAAGTGGCTGGTTGCCCGGCCGTCCGCGACCCGGGCAGGCACAGGGATCGTGCCGATGGTCATGCCGGCCTTCCATGCCTTTATGAGGATTTCCATCTCCAGGTTGTAACCGTCGTTGACCAGCGTGACCGTCCGCAGCAGCCGGGCCGAGTAATAGCGGAAGCCCGACTGGCTGTCGTCTATGTCAAAGCCGGTTCGTTTCTTCATGCACCAGGCGCCGAAACGGTTCCAGTGGCGGCGGAGTCCCGCCATCTGCTGAAACTGAACAAACCGGGACGCCAGGAGGATATCCCAGCCATGACGATGAGCCGTGTCGGCAAGAAGCGGGATGGCCGCCGGTTCGTGCTGGCCGTCCGCATCCAGGGTGACCACCCCGGCAAAACCATGCTGCAACGCCCAGGCAAAACCGGTCCGGAGGGCGGCCCCCTTACCCCGGTTTTCCCGGTGCCGGAGCAGGTTGACCGGCAGGCCTGCCACGCTGGCGGTTGTCCCGTCGCTGGAACCATCATCCACAACAAGAACGGGCATACCCGACTGGAGGACCTCCCGAACCACCGCAGGCAAAGTGCTAACGGCGTTGTACGCCGGTATGATTACGCAGATCGCCACTGCTCAGCCAGTTGTTGCATGGTCCCGAAGCGGAAACGCCGCAATAGATGCCGCAGTCGTCCCCGGGCGTCCGATCGCGGCCCGTAGGCCACGAATGATTTCAGAGGGGAAAGCTTCAGGCGGGGCCCGTCGGGGTCAAGCTCACGGGGATGGAGGTAGAGCACCGCCGGCGCCCCCTGCCGGTTCAGTCTTTCCATGGTGTAACGTATCAGGGAGAGCGGGAAAAACCGGAATCCCCATCCTCCCCCCGTAGGGAGGTTGAAACCGGCGAACGGGGTAACCAGCGGCGGCAGTTCCAGCAGCACCCCGCCGGTTGTTGTCTGACGGGACGGCAACATGGGCCCGCGTCGATCCCCCACGAAGGGAAGAGGGTTGAGACTGGAATCGTAAAGGTACCCCTCTTCAGCAAGAATTTCGAACGCCCAGGGGGTTCCCTGCGAGAGCGACCAACGGGGCGCCCGGAAACCGGCCGGAACGACCTGCGCCTGTCGCCCCATGATGTCGGATGCCCGCCGGAGCTCATCACGGAAGGCCGTCGCACCGAGTTCGGAGACCAGTCGATGGGAATAGCCGTGGGACGCGATTTCATGCCCCGCACCTGCGATCAGGGGAAGAAGTCCTGGTTCCCGTTGGGCCACTGAACCGAGCATGAAAAAGGTGGCCGCGCACCCTTCGTCCGCCAACAGCTCCAGAATAAGCTCAATGTTCCTGCGGACCCGTCGCTCCGGAGACAGTCGAGAAACTCTTTCCTCTTCTCCACAGACATGATACCAGTCCTCGACATCTATGGTCAACGCGTTAAGTACTGTTCCTGAGGGTGTGATATCCGGCAATCCCCTTGATTTTGCATGAAGTTTAGCTTTGCGAGATTACACCATTTATGCAGACAAGTCAATATATGCGCGGAGCAGTGCGCTTTCACGCCATACAGAGCTGAGAGGCATTGGACGGGAGGCTCCCGGCGTGTATTCCAATTCCCCCAAGAAGAGAATAATCTCTTGACGAATAGCAATTTTATACTTTAATGTGAACTAATGTACAGTTGCGCACCTTGTCTGTAATGACAGGACTCCATCTTGCCCATTCTCCGCCTCAGCCTCATAGCAAAACTTGCCATTTCGACCAGCCTCGTATTGCTGGCATTAATGGCCCTGTTCGCCTATATCAATATCGAGACCCTCCAGAAGATTTTTCTCGACGAAGCCATCTCTGACGTGGAAAATCTGAGCGAGTCCATCATCAAGACCACCCACCACCAGATGCTGGATGACGACCGGATGCGGGCAAACCAGATGATCCAGGAGATGGGCACCCAGAGCGGCGTCGAAAGTATCCGGCTGATCAACAAGGACGGCCGCATCATCTATTCCACCAATGACGATGAGATCGGCACGTTTGTCGACAAGAAGGCAGCCGCCTGCAACGTATGTCATGCCGGAGCAACCCCCCTGATCCAAGCATCGTCCATGAACCGGAGCCGTTTTTTCACCAATGCCAAGGGTAAGCAGGTTTTGGGGCTGGCCAAGGCAATCTACAACGAAGAGAGCTGTTACACGGCGGAATGCCACTTTCATCCTGAGAATTTCCGGGTCCTGGGGGTACTTGATGTCGTGGTGTCCCTCGACAAGGTCATAGCCATTACCAACTCCTACCGGTATAAATTCACCTCATTGACGTTCTTTCTCTTGCTGCTCATCTGGATAAGCATCACCTTTTGTACCCAGGCGCTGGTAAGCCGTCCGGTCAAGCAACTCCTCAAGCACACGAACCTGGTCGCCCGCGGCGAACTGACCTCTAAAGTCCTGACCTCCTCAAGCGACGAACTGGGTGAACTTGCAGCCGCGTTCAATACTATGACGGTCAGCCTCAAAAAGGCGCGTGACGAACTGGAGGACTGGGGCAGGAATCTTGAGGTAAAAGTTGATGAGCGAACCCAACAGCTGAAACAGATTCAGGACCAGCTGATCCGCTCGGAGAAACTTGCCTCCCTGGGGGAACTCGTGGCAGGAATCGCCCATGAGATCAACAACCCCCTTACGGGAATACTGGTATTTTCCTCCCTTGTCGGTGACGATCCCCGTCTCAACCCGGAACTCAAGGAAGACCTGGAAAAGATCCGGCGGGAAACCCAGCGTTGCGCCAAGATTGTCCGGGGGCTCCTCGACTTTGCCCATGAGTCTCTACCCCACAAGATTCCGACCCAGATCAACGACCTCATCGACGCCACCCTTGAGCTGGTAACACACCAGTCGAGTTTCCACGATATCACAGTCGTCAGGGCTTACCATGATGCGCTGCCGCAGGCCCTCGTCGACCCGAACCAGATCGAGCAGGTGCTCGTGAATATGATGGTGAACGCCAGTCATGCCATGGCAAACGGAGGGACACTGACAATCTCCACCGGCCTGACAGGCGGCGACACCGGCCTTTTCATCTGCATCCGCGACACAGGGTGCGGAATTCCGGAAGGAAACCTCGGAAAGATTTTCGACCCGTTCTTTACCACTAAGGAAAATCTGGGGACCGGTCTCGGACTTGCCGTGTCCTACGGAATAATTGAGAGTCACGGAGGGAAAATCGAGGTGCAGAGTACCGTTGGTGAGGGAACTGCCTTTACTATCCGGTTGCCGCTCCCTTCCGATGGTGAGACTGTTGGGGACACATCGGAGGGAAGCGATGGGGAGGGGCCGGCTTCGGTTGCGTTGTAGGGGTAGAGTCCAGGATCAGCTATTGGCTTCGTCGCGGACCGAAATCTTGAGTTTCTTCAGGAGTGCCTGAAAATTGGGGCGAAGCATTCCGGTTTCCTCTGCCGCCCGGGTAATATTCCAGTTATTCCGTTTGAGGGCATGGAGGACGAAGGCCTTTTCGACAGGCTCGACAGCCCGCTCCCTTATCTGGCGCTTGGTTTCCTTGAGTTCGTCGGCATTCAACGGCACGTAATCGCCTGACTGCTCCGGCTGCTCCTCCCCCATAACCTGCATCTCCAGGTCCTCCCGCTGGATCATGGTCCCTTCAGCCAGCACGACAGCCCGCTCAATGATGTTTTCCAGTTCCCGGACGTTGCCCGGAAAGGGGTATTCTTCCATGAGTGCCCGCGCATCGGGAGCCAACCCCCTGAGATCTTTCCCCATCTCTTCAGAAAACTCCCGCAAAAAATGACCGATAAGAAGGGGAATATCCCCTGTGCGTTCCCGCAGAGGGGGAAGGTCGATGGGAATGATGTTGAGCCGGAAAAAAAGGTCCTCCCGGAAGGTGCCGTTGGCTACCATCTCGCGCAGTCCCTTGTTGCTGGCCGCCACCAGCCGGATGTCGATGGGAACCGGCTGGGTGCCGCCGATAGGTGTAATCTCCCGTTCCTGGAGAACGCGCAGAAGCTTGGCCTGGGTAGTGAGACTGATGTTGGCTACTTCGTCGAGGAAAAGCGTGCCACCGTCGGCAACCTTGAAGAGGCCGGTTTTTGTCTGTATGGCTCCGGTGAACGACCCCTTTATGTGGCCGAAAAGTTCGCTCTCGAGTAGATTCTCGGACAGGGAGGTGCAGTCCACCGCCACAAAGGGCTGCTCCCTGCGCTTACTATGCCGGTGAATTGCCTGAGCCACAAGTTCTTTCCCCGTCCCGGACTCACCGGTTACAAGAACAGTGCTGTCAGTAGGAGCCACCTGCATTATCCGGCGGTAAACCTTTTGCATTTCGCGGCTTTCACCTATGAACATATCAAAACCGTTGTGCTCTCCCAGCTCTTTCTTCAGGTAAAGATTCTCCTGTATCATCGCCTTCTGTTCGAGAGCCTTGCTTACCTTCTCAAGAATTTGATCGGGCGTGAACGGCTTCGCAATATAGTCGAACGCACCATTCTTCATCGCCTCCACCGCAGTGTCTACCGTGGAATAGCCGGTAATGATTATGACAGGAACTTCGGGCTGCAGAACCTTGATCGCCTTAAGCACCTCCATGCCGCTCATTCCCGGCATTTTCAGGTCAGTAATCACCAACCCGAAATTTTCCTTCTGCATGCATTCCAACGCATGCTGGCCGCTTGCAGAACTCGCGACATTGTACCCTTTATGTTCCAGAATTCGCTTGAGCCCTTCACGAATAATCGCTTCGTCATCAACCACGAGAACGTCAATTACTTCCATTTCAGAACTCCCTTCCCAATTGACTTGCGACTCGGCCTGGTGCGGTTCATTGCCGGAAAAGTTACAAACAGGAAGCTACCTGCTGCCCCACGTGACGTCGCTTCGGAGACAGTCGTGATTCTGAGCCTAGAACAGCCGCCAGTTTGCGGGATATAATGAACTTTTTCAAAAAATACCGTATTTCGCCACACAAGTCAAACCCTATAAATCCCCATAAACATGCACGTCAAAGTTGAATTATGGCGTCAGAATGGCTAAGGGAAAGGCTTTGCGTCTGTTTTGGCACTACACACACTTGACGTAAGCGCGTATATTTTTTTTATGCATCCATTCATCAGGCACTTAACCTGCTGGTATCATTGAATACTACACCCCCAGCAAGAAAAAAACCGGGGGGGTATCCGTCTCTCACCCGCATAAGTTAACTATACATTTTGACGGTTAATCATCGGCCCGGCACACCGCCTCGCGAGAATTATATCCAACAAAAACAGCTAGTTAGAAATATTTAATAAATCATGGCTTATTGTGGCACATCCAGTGCACATAAAAGAGCAGAAACGTCAAAGATGGATTTTACAAGGAGGACGTCATGAAAACTTTAACCAACATCATCGCCATGCTCCTGATAGCCTGTTCGTCAGCCGTCGCCGCTTCCGGCGCAGGAACGGAAGGGAATGGCCTGCTGGTCACTTTGTTCCTTGGCTTCGGGGCCCTCATCATCGCCTTTCAGCTGGTGCCGGGAATGGTGCTGTTCGGATCCATGCTCAAAGGGATTTTCTCCAAATCCGCCACCGAAACGTCAATGGCAAAGAGAAGTAACGGCGGGGAATCTGCCTGAGGGCCGCACGATCCCCCCTTGGACAGTTACCCTGGAAAGAGAGGGACACCACCATGTTAGGACTTCTCATTGCAGACAAAGACGTGGATGCCCGCAAACAGATGGCTGACATCTTTATCGAGGCTGGTTACAACGTCACCGTAACAAACTCGGCAGTCACGGCTCTCTATGGAATCCTGAAAAAGTCCGCGCAGGTAGTAATTCTCGGGAGCGAGTTCGATGAGTTGACCGCCGTCGATCTGATTCCGCTTCTGAAGAAATGCAACCGCAACCTGACCATCATCCTGGTCTCCGACGAGGTTTCTCTCCCCCTGATTCGCAAGGTTCGGCGCGAGGGGATTTTCTTCCACGCATTGAAGCAGGACAAAGATGAAATTCGTGAGGCGGTGCAATGCGCCTTTGAAAATCTCAACCAGCTCCAGGCCAACCATAAATGGTAAACAGCTGCCATGCGGGCAGCAGAACGTACAAGCACATCATTACAAGGAGGACATCATGAAAACGGGAACATCTTTAAAAAGCTCTTTGGCACTGGTTATCGGGTCCGCTTCAACAGCTTTCGCCGCATCAGGAGCACGGGAGGACAATAGTGGAATGTTCGTCTGGATATTCCTTGGGTTCTGTGCCCTGATCGTGGCCGCCCAGTTGATACCTGCAGTCATGGTAACCCTGGGATTCGCGAAAGGGATCAGCAAGGAGAGGGAAGTGGCGCACCAGACTGCGACAAAATAATCCACGATGTAACGGTCGGACGCTGACGCGGGAGGTTGCTATGAAAAAAGCTGTCCACATTTTGACACCTGTCACCTTTGTATTGGCATCCGTCTTGCCGTCCCATGCCGCAACCGGTGGACCTCCCGAGGATCTGATCGGTATCGTCTTCTGGGTTTTCGTGGCATACTGCGCGATAATCATCGTACCCCACGGAATCAGGGCTGTCATTGCTGCCTTCCGCTCTCCCGTGAGGGGAGAAGAAACTCCGGTAGAGGCTACTGAAAGAGTGACGAACCAGGACTCAAACTAAACGTCGTGACACTGCCTCGTCATAGCACGAAGCTGACACCAGCACAGAGGAGGAAATAAGTGAATATGCAAACATGCAGGCTCATGTCGTATCTAATCATGTTGGTGCTGTCGGTCGTCAGCGTCGCAGCCGCAACGGGAGCAGAGAACGGGAAATGTCTCAGCTGCCACGGCAGCAAGGATATTGTCGGCAAGGGGGGGGAACGCCTTTATGTCGATGAGGCCAAGTTTGCCGCTACAACCCATGCCATGATCGGCTGCACGTCCTGCCACGAAGGTGTCACGCCAGGCCACCCGCAGGATGGCTTCAGACCTCCTAAGGCAAGATGCAAGGAATGCCACAGCGCAATCCAGAGCGAATATGCCCAAAGCCTTCACGGCAGTAAGGCCGCCTGCAACGATTGTCACAATCCCCATACCGTGAAGAAGCCTTTAAGCGTGTCGGGTGATGACATCAATGCCCAGTGCGCCAAGTGTCATGGCACTCAAAAGATCATTACCAGCCACGCCAAGTGGCTTCCCCAGGCCGACCTCCACATGGACGCAATCCCCTGCATAACCTGCCATACCGGCTCAAAGAACTACGTGATCACCCTGTACATACAGGATCGGCCCGAGAAGAAAAAACACGCTGATTTCAAGGTCGCCACCTACGAGGAACTCGCCCGTCTCGTCCCCGCAGGGAAGGATATCAAGAGCCTCGTTGACAAGAACGGAGACGGCTCCATTTCGCTGCAGGAACTCCGGAAGTTCAACATCGAAGCACGGAGGAAAGACATGCGTCTCTGGGGGATGATGACCCCGGAAGTCGTCACCCACAGCTACCAGATCCTCGACAATCGGTGGGACTGCTCTTTCTGCCACGCCGCCGGTCCGAAGACAATGCAGACCAGTTATGTGGCATTCCCCGATCAGAACGGAACATACAGCCGCGTTGCCGTGGAAAAAGGTGCGGTGCTCGACCTCCTCTACGGCACCCCCGACTTCTACATGATGGGCTCGACCCGGAGCACGCCGCTCAACATCGTCGGCGCCCTCATCCTTGCCGGCGGGCTTATGGTGCCGATCGGCCATGGCACATTCCGATTCCTGACCCGGAAAAACAGAAAGGAGCACTGAACATGAAACCCACTGAATACATCTACCTCACCCCCATGCCGGTCAGGATCTGGCATTGGCTTAATGCCCTCGGTATCGTCACTCTCTGCATCACCGGTCTGCAGATACGTTTTCCCGAGTATGTAAACATCTTCGGCACCTACAAGGCCGCCATCCGTCTCCATAACACCGCCGGCATCGTAGTATCCATCTCCTATTTTCTCTGGCTCTTCTACTATATGTTCGTGACCCGCAGCCTGGCAAAGCTCTACGTACCGAATCTGGAGGACATCAAACGCGGTTTTCTGCGCCAGGCGCTCTTTTACTGCTTCTATTACTTCAAGGGGAGCCCCAACCCCCATCATGAAACGCCGGATAACAAGTTCAACCCGTTGCAGAAGGCCGGCTACCTCGTGATAATGCTGGTGCTCCTCCCCCTGGTGATTTTTACCGGCATACTGATCATGAATGTTGCGCCTTTGCGGGAACTGATCCTCGTTGCCGGTGGCATCAAGATGCTCGTCAGCGCCCACTACCTCATCGCCTGCTCCTTCCTGGCCTTTCTCTTCGTCCACGTCTATTTGGCAACCATGGGACATACCCCGTTCGCCCACTTCAAACCGATGTGGACCGGATGGGAAGAATCAGAAGGGCATCACTGACTTCCCTCGCTGCGACATTGCGGCGCTCCGGCTGTTTTGCCGGAGCGCCGTTTTTATGTCATCGCCCGCCGGGTTAAACCAACATATTTAAATTTGACTAATTGACAGCGGTTCCTTATAATCCTGACCGATTCCCACCGGGAACCAGCTATCATTTACACAGGAGGCAATCATGAAATTCCGCTTCATCCTTCTCACTGCTCTTGTTGTTACATTCTCAGCCGTTATGGCCATTGCGCTGGATCTCAGGGACGTCACCTACACCTCCAAAGGAGGAGGCAAGGTAATTTTCAGCCACAAACAGCACATCCGCCAGAAGGGGATAAACAACAACTGCAAGGCCTGTCACGATGCCATCTTCAGCATGAGGAAAAGGGTGACCTACACCATGGCAGACATGGACAAGGGGAAATCCTGCGGCGCCTGCCACGGCAAGAGCGCCTTTCCCCTCAAAGATTGCGCCAGATGTCACAAGGTGAAGGACGTCATCTTCCAGGTCAAAGCGACCGGGCCTACCCGTTTCAGCCATAATGTCCACCTCCCCGCCACCCCCACGTGCGGCACCTGCCATCCCGCCCTCTATCCCACCGGACCCACAAAACCGGTGACCATGGCGGAAATGGGCAAAGGGAAGTCCTGTGGTGCCTGTCACAACGGCAAGAAAGCGTTCAGCCTCGACAAGTGCACCACCTGCCATCCGGTAAAAGAGATATCGTTCCAGGTCAAAGAGACCGGGCCTACCCCTTTCAGCCACAAAAAACATATCGAGATGTACCAATGCGGAGATTGTCATACCAGACTCTTCGCCGCAGGCCACAATAAACGGGTGACCATGGCGGAAATGGAGAAAGGGAAGTCGTGCGGTGCATGCCATAACGGCAAGGACGGCTTCAGCGTGGCGGATTGCTCCAAGTGCCACGCAGTAAAGGATGTGGAGTTCAAGGTGACTGGCGCAGGGAATGCCAAGTTCAGCCACAAGGTGCACATGAGCATCTACAAGTGCAGCGATTGCCATGCCCGCATCTACCCCCAGGGGAAAAAGAAAAGCAAGCCAGTATCAATGTTGGCAATGGGAGAGGGTAAATCCTGCGGAGCATGCCACGACGGCAAAACAGCCTTCACCGTGCGGGAAGACTGCCTTAAATGTCATCCAAGCATGTAAAGCATTATCTGAATCCGTGAGGGTTGGGTGTCCCGTGAGACGAAGGGTATCGACCAGCACCAATAAGCCTTACCGTGGCGCTGCGACGAGGTAACTCTGAGCATAAACGGACGTTCTGCCCTCACGTATTCAGGTATCAAGCAAGGAGATGTCATGCCGAAGAGCTTTTCCGCCCGGGCCATAGTCCCGGTCGCCCTTGCCATAACAGGTTTCGTCGTAGTCTGCTGTCTGCTCCTCTATTCAGTCATGAAACGGGATATGACCCGTGATGCAATGCAGCACGCTGCGAATCTTGCCGACACCATCGTCAAATCTACTCGCTACGCCATGCTAAAGTCGGATCGAGAAACGCTCGGAAACATCATCCGCAACGTCGGCGACCAGCAGGGAGTGGAGCATGTTCGCATCTTCAACAAGAAGGGGACCGTCATGTTCTCCGCCGCAAGCGACGAATTGAACCATCTCGTCGACAAGAAGGAGGCGGGATGTATTGGTTGTCACAGCGGCCCGAAACCGCTAACCACCCTCGGAAAAATGGAGCAAGCCCGGCAGTTCAAAAACAGAAAGGGGGTAAAGGTTCTGGCCATAACAGCCCCTATCTACAACGAACCGTCCTGTTACACTGCCCCCTGCCACTACCACAACGAGAGCCAGAAGGTTCTGGGGACTCTCGACATAGGCCTCTCCCAGGAACCGCTGAGAAAAACACTCATAACCCTGGGGGAGAGGATGGCCGTCTTCACCCTCATGATCCTTATCCTCACAATTGGTGGTGTGGCGGCACTCCTGCGCCGCAGCGTCTTTGTACCGCTTCAATTACTGCGGAGCTACGCGGCAGAACTCCGTGGCGGCAGCATTGACACTCCTCCTCCTTCCCTGGATGGGGAGTTGAAGGAAGTTGCCGACACCCTTCATCAGACATCCAGACAGCTGAGAGAATCCCGGTCACAGCGTAAACAGGGGGACCTCCCCGGCAGCTGATCCATGCCCTGCTGCCGGCCGTTAACGACACAGCGGTCGACGACACCGCCAGAAAGTTACCCCAACGCATGACGCAAAACCTTGAAAATCATCTTGAAGAAACGATCGACAAGTCCCGAGACCTCGACCAGCTCCGCAAGGAGATCAAGAGCAGGATCGGCAGACTGCAGGCCACTGCAAACCATGGGCTCTGGGCTATGGCGTTGTTCATCGCGCTGAGCACCTGCGCGCTGAGGGACTTCAGTTTCTTTCCGTCCATCCCCGACGAATTCCAGTCCATGATGGGCAAACCACCCTCCTTCAACATGATCAGTGGCGCCCTCGTCCTCTACAGCTTCTCCGCCATTATTCTTACTCTTTCCAGGATGATGGGTGGCTCGGGAGAAGGAAGCCCCTTCCCCCACGTCCTCTACTTGGCGGCCTTCTACGGTTTTTACCATTTTGCCAAGGGACTCGACGATAACTTCTGGGCAGTCTTCGCGGCAGGACTCACCGTTCTCGGTCTTGAAAGCTATCGTATCTGGACCTACAGCCACGACGAGATTCGCAAAGAGCAGGAACGATTGATGGAACTGGAACGGAAGCGAGCCTTCTGGTCCGAGGGTGAACCCCGTTGATAAAACTGGCCACGACACTCGATTGGAGAGTGCGTATTCAGTCAATAAAAGAGTTGACAGAATCACGCCATATTGCTAGCTTACATACCGAATTGCTGTCGTGCGAGCCCACCCTGCACGACGTTCGACAACCGCATATCGGCGCTATCTCGCTGGGGGTGTTTCGGCTGAGAGTCCCATCCGAACAGGAGCGGACAACCCTTTGAACCTGATCCGGTTAACGCCGGCGTAGGGAAGCGGACCACAAGACCTTCTCTTTGGCCGCTTCCGCGGCCTTTTTGTTTTAACTCAGCCATTTCCCCCATCAAGGAACATACACCATGTCTCTGGAAATCATCGTCAATGGTGAAAGCAGGACCACCACCCCTCTCTCTGTCCTCGACTACCTCCGCTCACTGGAAATCGACCCGGCACGGGTGGCAGTGGAACTCAACATGGATATCCTCCCCAAAGGGGAATACGCCTCGACCATGCTCAAACAGGGGGATCAGCTGGAGATTGTCCATTTCGTGGGGGGCGGGTAGTCCGTCAGAAACCACGGAAACGCTGCCGAACAGCCGGAAAGCTTTCAGTTTCAGGACTACAATTGATTCACGCCTGACAGCATTCGCATAAAAGGAGACACGTATATGCCGCAGCAGAATCCAGACAAACTCGTCATCGGCGGGAGGGAGTTTACCTCCAGGCTTATGGTCGGAACCGGCAAGTATGCCAGCATGGAACAGATGGTCCGGGCGATTGAAATTTCCGGCGCCGAGATTATCACCGTTGCGGTGCGTCGCGTGAACATCAGCGACCGAAGCAAGGAGTCGCTCCTCGACCACATCGACCTGAAAAAATACACCCTCCTCCCCAATACCGCCGGCTGCTATACCGCAGACGACGCCATCCGTACCTGTCGGCTGGCCCGGGAAGCGGGCCTGTCCGACTTTGTCAAGCTGGAAGTGCTCGGAGACGAGAAAACCCTCTTCCCTGACAACGAGGAACTGCTCAAGGCCGCGGCGGTGCTGGTAAAGGAAGGATTTACCGTCCTCCCGTACACGAGCGACGACCCAATTGTCTGCAAGAAACTGGAGGATATCGGCTGCGCCGCTGTCATGCCCCTCGGCGCACCCATCGGCAGCGGCCTCGGCATCAGGAACCCCTACAACATCCGGATCATCATGGACACGGTCAAGGTGCCGGTCATCGTTGACGCGGGGGTCGGCACCGCATCGGACGCCGCCATCGCCATGGAACTCGGCTGTGACGGTATCCTGATGAACACCGGCATTGCCGGCGCCCGGAATCCCATAGCCATGGCAGAGGCCATGAATCTGGCCGTACGGGCAGGCCGCCTTGCCTACCTTGCCGGCCGCATTCCGAAGAAACTCTACGCAACGGCGTCCAGCCCGATTGAAGGGATAATCGCATGAAAAACGGGGAAACTCCCTGGATAGATTTCAACTTCTACCTCATCACCGACCGCCGCAATACGTGCGGGAGAGATCTGCGCGAAGTTGTGGAAGAAGCCCTCCGGGGGGGGGTGCGCGCTGTCCAGTTGCGGGAAAAGGACCTCTCCAGCCGGGAACTGTACGAACTCGCCTATGAAATGCGCAAACTGACCGGCCGGTATGACGCCAGGCTCTTCATCAATGACCGCGTCGATATTGCCCTGGCGGTTGATGCGGACGGCGTCCACCTCGGCGCAGAAAGCATGCCCATCTACCGGGCGAGAATGGTACTGGGAGAGAAAAAACTCATCGGCGTGTCCTGCCATAACCAGGTCAACGCCATCACCGCCCAGGAAAAAGGGGCGGACTTTATCACCTTCGGCCCAGTGTTTCCCACACCGTCCAAGGCGGTCTACGGTGAACCGCTCGGCACCGCAAAACTGGAAGGGATCGTCAGCCTTCTGCAGATTCCGGTTTTTGCGCTGGGGGGTATAAAAAGGGATAATGTACCGGATGTTGTCGCATGCGGTGCACGTGGGATTGCTCTGGTTTCGGCGGTCCTCGCCGCCGAAAATCCCCGCGATGAAGCAAAGGCCCTCCTGTCACTCCTCCCCGAAGAACACGAAGACTGATTCATGCCTGCAACTTTCATTCATCCCGAGCTCCGGATCAACTCCTACGGCACCTGGCTCCGCCGCCATTTCGGCTGCCGTGTCAGCAAGGTCAACGTGGACGGCGACTTCACGTGCCCGAACCGCGACGGCAGCAGAGGGAGGGGCGGCTGCATCTACTGCAACAACAGTTCCTTCTCTCCCGGCTCCACCCAACCGGTCATCCCCATGGAAACACAGATGGCCGAGGGGATGGCGTACCATCGTCGTCGCCTCGGAAGCGAAAAATTCATCATCTATTTTCAGAAACACACTAATACCTACGGTCCGCCGGCAAAACTCCGTGACCTCTTCACCCGCGCCCTTGCCCATCCGGACGTTCTCGGCATTTCCGTCGGCACGCGACCCGACGCCCTGAGCAACGAGGCAATTGATCTCCTGCAAGAACTGGCCAAAGATCACTACGTCTGCCTGGAACTGGGGCTCCAGTCCATGGACGATGCCATCCTGGCACGTATCAACCGTGGCCACACTTTGGCTGAATATCTCCAGGCGGTGGACCGGGTGGCCGGACGAGGCATAGATCTCTGCACCCACCTCATCTACGGCTTCCCCGGCGAAACGAGGGAAGGATTCCTCCGGACCGCAGAACTGATCGCATCCCTGCCGGTAACCTCACTCAAGATCCACCAGCTCCACGCCGTTACCGGTACCCGACTGGCCGACCTCTACCGCCGGGGTGAATTCATCCCCCTTACCTTGGCAGAGTACGTAGCGACAGTCTGTGATTTCATCGAGCGACTCCCTGCGGAGGTCGCCATCCAGCGGCTCTACGGCTCGGCCCCCTTGACAATCCGCGTTGCTCCGACCTGGGACCTGAAAAACAACCAGATGTGGTACGCCATCGTCAACGAACTGCGCCGTCGCGGCACGTGGCAGGGATGCCGACTGACGGGGGAATGCTCCTTGGTCGGAAATCTGTAAATCCCGTAAAACCGGCAAAGCTCTATCTCCCTACCCTGAAGGAGGACTGTCCATGAAAACCGCCCGTATCCCCGCTGTCGGCAAGGAATTTCCCATCGGCAAGATTCTCTGCATCGGCCGCAACTACGTTGACCACATCAAGGAATTGGGGAACGAGACACCTGCTGCTCCCGTTATTTTCATGAAACCTGCCACTTCTGTCATCGGCGACGGCGATGAGATCGTCATCCCTCCCTATTCGAAGAACTGTCACCACGAGGCGGAACTGGCACTCCTTATCGGAACCGGCGGCAAGGACATCCCCGTTGACCAGGCACTTTCCCATCTGGCCGGCTATGGCGTCGCCATTGACCTGACCTTGCGGGACGTCCAGGATGAACTGAAGAAAAAGGGGCTCCCGTGGGAGATCGCCAAGGGGTTCGACACCGCCTGCCCTTTGTCCGACTTCGTCCCTGCCGGCATGGTCGACAACCCCCAACAGTTGCAAATCAGGTTGACCGTTAACGGTGACTTGCGGCAGGATGGCAGCACCTCGCTGATGATCCACTCCGTCACCCGGATCGTCAGTCATATCTCGACCATCTTCACCCTGGAACCGGGCGACATCATCCTCACCGGCACACCGGCGGGGGTCGGCCCGCTTGTCCCTGGTGATCTGGTGTATGCCGAAATAAGCGGAGTCGGTGCACTCAAGGTAACAGTCAAGTAATAGCTATATTTATATTATTGACATCTTACCCTGCTCCGGATTACATTTTACCCACCACTTTATTTGGAGGATGAGTCATGGAAACAGAGAAAACCTGCCCTGAATGTGAAGGGTCCATGATACTGCTCCCCGGCTGAGGGGGCCTCTTCTGGCGGTGCCAGAAGTGCGGCAAAAAGATGCCTTTTGCCAGCGGTACTATGGGAGATTGCGATTGCAGCAAATGAAAAGGGGGCGGAAACGCCCCCTTTTCATTACCACTTGTAGATTCTTCGCTACTCACCCGTCAACACCGCGTGGGCAGCGGCAAGCCGGGCAATGGGGACCCGGAACGGCGAACAGGAAACATAATCGAGTCCCACTTTGTGGCAGAAGATTACCGACGCAGGGTCACCACCATGCTCCCCGCAGATGCCGAGCTTGATCTCCGGCCGGGTCGCCCGCCCCTTCTCACATCCCATCTTGACAAGTAGTCCGACGCCCTTCTGGTCCAGGGAGACAAAAGGATCCTCCTCCAGAAGGCCTGTCTCCACGTAGAACGGGAGGAACTTGCCCGCATCGTCACGGGAGAGACCGAAGGTGGTCTGGGTAAGGTCATTGGTGCCGAAGGAGAAAAACTCCGCCTCGGTAGCGATCTCATCGGCGGTCAACGCGGCCCGGGGGAGCTCGATCATGGTGCCGATCAGGTAGTCAATCTTTACGCCATACCGGGCAATGACGTCTTCACAGACCCGGATGGCATTCTCCCTCAGCCGTTTCAGCTCATCAACAACCGCCACAAGCGGGATCATGATCTCGGGGACGATGATAAACCCTTCATTCTTCACCAGCTCACAGGCTGCCTCCATAATGGCCTGCACCTGCATGTCGTAGATTTCAGGGAAGGTGAGGCCAAGCCGGCAGCCACGGTGGCCAAGCATGGGGTTGAACTCGTGGAGGAATTCGACCTTGGCCTTGAGCGCCTGGATGCTGACCCCCATGGTTTTGGCGAGAGACTCA
The DNA here is from genome assembly GCA_021848385.1 of Deltaproteobacteria bacterium. Taxonomy (GTDB): domain Bacteria; phylum Desulfobacterota; class Desulfuromonadia; order Geobacterales; family Geobacteraceae; genus Geomobilimonas. The sequence goes on along the minus strand of JAJZUQ010000010.1, from coordinate 35,722 downwards.
ATGTCCTTCTCCTCCTGGGGGAGAAACTCGTGAAGCGGCGGATCGAGAAGACGGATGGTGACGGGAAGCCCCTTCATCTCCCGGAAAATGCCTGTGAAATCCCCTTTCTGCATCGGCAGGATCTTGGCCAGCGCCCGTTGCCGCCCCTCCAGATCCTCGGAGAGGATCATCTCCCGCACCGCCGCAATCCGATCGGCTTCGAAGAACATGTGCTCCGTCCGACAGAGGCCGATTCCCTGGGCTCCGAACGCGCGGGCCACTTTGGCATCGTTGGGGTTGTCAGCATTGGCCCGCACCTTGAGACGGCGGAACTGGTCAACCCACCCCATGAGAGTGCCGAAATCGCCCGTCAGTTCGGGCGAAACGGTCGGCACCATGCCAAGCATAACCTCGCCGGTGGACCCGTCCAGGGTGATGATATCCCCCTTTTTGACGATATTGCCGTTTCTGTCCGCAAACTGACTGGCGGCGTAGTTGACCTTGATGTCACCACAGCCTGCCACGCAGCATTTCCCCATGCCGCGAGCGACGACTGCCGCATGGGAGGTCATCCCGCCACGAGCGGTCAGAATCCCCTGGGCAGCATGCATTCCGTGGATATCCTCCGGGCTCGTCTCTACCCGGACCAGGATCACCTTTAACCCCAGCTTGGCGGCCGCTTCAGCCTCATCGGCATTGAAAATGACCTCGCCACTGGCCGCACCGGGGGATGCGGGAAGCCCCTTGGCGATCACCTTCTTATCCGCCTTCGGATCGAGGGAAGGATGAAGCAGCTGGTCCAGTTGGGACGGAGCGACGCGGAGCACGGCGGTCCGCTCGTCGATAAGCCCCTCACTGACCATGTCCACGGCAGTCTTTATGGCCGCCCTGGCGGTCCTTTTGCCGTTCCGCGTCTGGAGCATGTAGAGCTTGCCCTTTTCGATGGTAAACTCGATGTCCTGCATGTCCTTGTAATGCTTTTCCAGGATACTCCGGATATCCACCAGTTGCTGGTAACAGGCAGGCATTACGTCTTCCATCGCCGGCAGGTCACCGTCCTTCTTCTTCGCCTTGTTGATCGGCTGCGGGGTCCGGATGCCGGCCACCACGTCCTCACCCTGGGCGTTGACAAGGTATTCCCCGTAGAAGTAGTTTTCGCCGGTTGATGGGTCGCGCGTGAAGGCGACACCGGTGGCGCAGTCGTTCCCCATGTTGCCGAAGACCATGGACTGGACGTTGACCGCCGTCCCCCATTCGGCCGGGATGTTGTTGAGCCTGCGGTACGTAATGGCTCGCGGGTTCATCCAGGAACCGAACACCGCCCCGATGGCGCCCCAGAGCTGTTTCTGCGGATCTTCCGGAAACTCCTGCCCCAGGGTCTCCTTGATCTTCATCTTGAATTTCCCCACCAGCTCCTTCCAGTCATCAGCCGTCAGGTCGGTGTCGAGACGGACTCCCCGGTCTTCCTTCTTGTGCTCCAGGAGGTGCTCCAGGGCTTCCTTGTCCATCCCCATCACCACGTCGGAGTACATCTGGACAAAACGCCGGTAAGCGTCATAGGCGAATCGTTCGTCGCCGCTCTGGGCGATGATTCCCTGAACTGTTGTATCGTTGAGCCCCAGATTGAGGATGGTATCCATCATGCCGGGCATCGATGCCCGGGCACCGGAGCGGACCGAAACCAGCAGCGGGTTGGCAGGATCACCGAACTTCTTCCCCATGAGGCCCTCGACCATCTTCAGGTTCAACGCCACCTCTTCCGCAAGACCTGCCGGATACTGGCGGTTGTTCTTATAGAATTCGGTGCAGACCTCGGTGGAAATGGTGAATCCGGCCGGAACCGGCAGGCCGATCGCCGTCATCTCCGCCAGATTGGCACCCTTCCCCCCCAGGAGATTCTTCATCTCCGCGCTCCCCTCAGCCTTACCGTCACCAAAGAAATAAACGTACTTTGCAGCCATGGCACTCCTCCTCATTTTATTAATAATTAAGCGGGTTTAGGCAAATTAAAACAATAAAAAAGCCGCCTGCCTTTCGGCTAAGCGGCTATCTTTGCAAAGTCTGCGATGTCCCGGAAGAGACCTTTTATCTCTTGCAGGAGGGCCAGCCGGTTCGTTCGGACCCGTTCGTCCTCTGCCATGACCATGACCCGCTCGAAGAAGGTATCCACCGGTCCGCGCAGGGTGGCGATCCCGGTCAAGGCATCCAGGTAGGCACGGCTGGCAACGGCAGCAGCGACCCTGGTCTGTACCGCCTGAAATGCACCGTGCAGTTCCCCTTCCGCCGCATCCTGGAACAGATCGGCGGTTACGGGCGTTATAACCTCTTCTTTCACGATGTTGCAGACCCGCTTGAAGGCGATGGCGAGCGGCTCGAAATCGGGGCGGCTCTTGAACTCGGCCAATGCCGCAACCCGCGCCGTGACGTCAACAAGATCGTCGAAGGAGGCGGACACGGCGGCATCCACCGCATCTGCCGGATAACGGTCGGCAAGGAGATTGACCAGACGGCCGCGGAAGAATTCCAGCACGTCATCAGCAACTTCGTGCCGGGGGCGGGTCAGCTTTGAGGCAAGAAGTTCGAGAGCATTGTCGATGAGTGCCCTCAGCGACAGTCCGTACTCCCGATCGATTATGATATTGATGATTCCGAGCGCCGACCGGCGCAGGGCATAGGGATCTGCGGAACCGGTCGGAATGAGCCCCACCCCGAAGCAGCCGCAGATGGTGTCGAGTTTGTCGGCGATGGAGACGATGGCGCCGATGTCCGAGGCGGGGAGGTCGCCCCCCCCCTGGGTAGGGAGGTAGTGCTCCGCGATGGCAGCCGCCACCTCGGCATCCTCACCCTGGAGCAGGGCGTACTCTCGCCCCATGACCCCCTGCACCTCGGGGAATTCACCGACCATGCCGGAGACAAGGTCGGCCTTGCAAAGGAAGGCTGCCCGGCTCGCCTTGGCCTTGACAGATGGGTTCAACTGGTCGGCAAGTCCCTCTGCGATGGTCCTGAAGCGCTCCATCTTTTCATAGGAGGTCCCAAGTTTCTGCTGATAGACGACCGCCTTCAGGGATTCCACCCGCGTTTCCAGCCTGACCTTCTGATCTTCCTCGAAGAAGAAGCGGGCATCGGAAAGGCGGGCACGGAGCACCCGCTCGTTCCCCTTCACCACCACTGACGGGTCTTCCGCGAGGGTGTTGTTGATGGTGATGAAGTTGGGGAGGAGTTTTCCCTTCCCGTCCACCAGGGAGAAGTAGCGCTGATGCTCACGCATGGAGGTGATGAGCACCTCCTTGGGTACATCGAGAAAGACCGTCGAGAAGCCGCCGCGCACTGCGGAAGGGTATTCCACCAGGTAGGTCACCTGTTCCAGCAGCGCCTCGTCCGGCAGGACGGTTCCGCCTGCACCGGCTGCAACCCGCTCGATCTCGCGGCGGATGATCTCCTTGCGCTTGGCAGGATCGGGAATGACAAAGTGGCGCTCGCACTCTTCCTGGTAATGGGCAAAATCGCGCACCGGAAAGGTGGTATCAGCCATGAACCGGTGGCCGCGGGAAGCGGTACCGCTCTCGATAGTGCCGAACGTAAAGGGGATCACAATGCCGTCGAACAGGGCAACGATCCAGTGGACAGGCCGGACAAAGCGGATCTCCTGATCCCCCCAGCGCATCGACTTCTTGAAAGGGATATTGCCGATCATCCGCGGCAGGATCTCGGCAAGCAGATCCGCCACCGGACGCCCCGTTTCCTTCTTGACAGCAGCGACGTACTCGCCCTTGTCGGTGCTAACGATGGTCAGGGCAGCCACTTCTACCCTCTGCCCCCGTGCAAAACCCTCGCCGGCCTTGGTCGGCTTGCCGTCCGGTCCAAAGGCAACGTTTCTTGCCGGCCCCAGAACGGTCGTCTCGGCGTCGGACTGCACCGCCGGAAGTCCCTGCACGCAGAGGGCAATACGGCGCGGAGTCGCCATGGTCCTGATGGAGGAACAGGAAAGTCGGGCTGTTTCCAGCTCTTTCCCGATCAGCGTCTCAACATCGGCCATCGCCTTGGGAATAAAACCTGCGGGAATCTCTTCCGTACCTATTTCTAAAAAAAGCTCTTTGCTCATAGCTGTCCTTTCAAACCCCAAAAATCCGCCGCGGTGACACAGAGCGGAGTGCTGCACGAACACGTCCAGCCGTTCTCCACCTCTGTGGCAGGTTTTTCATTTTTTCAGCATCGGATAACCGAGACGTTCCCGCTGACGCACATAAGCCTCGGCGCAGAGACGGGCTACGTTGCGGACCCGTCCGATGTAGGAGGCCCGCTCGGTCACCGAAATGGCCCCTCGGGCATCAAGCAGGTTGAAGGTGTGGGAGCATTTCATGACGAAGTCATAGGCGGGAAAAACCAGGTCCTTCTCCACCAGCCGGATGCACTCCTTCTCGAAGTTGGTAAACGAATCCAGGAGAAGCGGCACATTGGCTTCCTCAAAGTTGTAGGTCGAGAACTCTACTTCGGTGATATGATGAATGTCACCGTATTTGACCCCCTTGACCCACTCCAGGTCGTAGACGTTGTCCACCCCCTGCAGGTACATGGCAATCCGCTCGCAGCCGTAGGTGATCTCCCCTGCAACCGGCTTCAGGTCAATGCCGCCCGCCTGCTGAAAGTAGGTGAACTGGGTGATCTCCATCCCGTCGAGCCAGACCTCCCAGCCGAGTCCCCATGCGCCGAGGGTCGGCGATTCCCAGTCGTCCTCCACGAAACGGATGTCGTGCTGGTTGGGATTTATGCCGAAGGCCCGCAGGGAATCCAGGTAGAGGTCGAGGATGTTGAGGGGTGACGGCTTCATGATGACCTGGAACTGGTAGTAGTGCTGGAGGCGGTTGGGGTTTTCACCGTAACGCCCGTCGGTGGGGCGGCGGGACGGCTCAACGTAGGCTGCTTTCCACGGCTCAGGGCCGAGAACGCGCAGGAAGGTGGCAGGATTGAAGGTCCCCGCACCCTTCTCCGTATCATAGGGCTGCTGGATAACGCACCCCTGTTTGGCCCAGTACCCCTGCAATGAAAGGATCAGATCCTGAAATGTCAAACGCGCACCTCCTCCGGCAATCAGTCCGCAATTTTACCCGCTGTAAAAGCGGTTTCGGCAGACTGAAAAAAGCATATAGTATCCAATAGGTTAGCCGCGCAAGATTACAGTTTATCCATCTCTCTGTCAAGGATTATTGACTTGACCGACCTGTCACGCTACCATGCGCACCACCCGCAGCCCGCTCTATCTACCTAAGATGCAAGGCAAAAGGACATAACCCATGCCCGAATTACCGGACGTCGAAACGACCCGGCGTGCAATCGCGCCGTATGTCGAAGGAAATACCATCACGGGTGTAGTGGTACGAAACGCCGGTCTTCGCCGGCCGGTTCCCGCAGAGCTGCCGGCCACTCTCTCCGGACAGCGGGTAACCAGTCTTGACCGGCGTGGGAAGTATCTTCTCTTTCGCTGCGTGGACGGGACTCTGATCCTCCACCTGGGGATGTCGGGAAACCTTGGCATCGTACCCGGCACCAGACCGGCCGGGAAACACGACCAACTTGACATTCTTTTCGCAGACGGCAACGCACTCCGTTTCAATGATCCGCGGCGATTCGGCACGGTCCTCTGGACCGATGGCAACCCCCTTCTGCACGAGCTTCTGGCAAAGCTCGGCCCGGAACCGCTGGAAGCAGGGTTTGACGATGCATACCTGTTCAGAAAAAGCCATCGCCGGAAAGTGACCGTGAAGAAGTTCATCATGGACAGTCACGTTCTTGTCGGCGTAGGGAATATCTATGCCAGCGAAGCACTGTTTCGCGCCGGAATACGCCCTGACCGGCCGGCGGGCGAACTCTCCCCGGAGCACTACCGGCGGCTTGTTACGGCAATACGGGAGGTGCTGCAGTCAGCCATTGCTGATGGAGGAACCACCATCCGTAATTTCCGGGTCGGAGAAGAACAGACCGGGTACTTCACCGTGCAGCTCAAGGTCTATGGCAGGGGGGGCTTACCATGTCCGACATGCAGGGCGCCCATTATCATGGAACGGCAGGGTGGCCGCTCCACCTATTTCTGTGCTCACTGCCAGCGCTGACCGTCTGCGACAAAAAAGCGGCGTCCGGAAAAATTGCCGGACGCCGCTTCTGCTTCGATAGAGTATACGGGAGAACGTTACTTAGTCAGCCTTGGTAACGGTCACCTTCAGGCTCGCATTCACTTCAGGGTGAAGCTTGACAGTGGCAGTAAACTCACCGATGTGCTTGATCGGCTCGGCAAGGATGATTTTCTTCCGGTCGAGTTCAATACCCTGTGCTTTGAGCAGCTCGGCCAGTTCCATGTTGGTGACGGCACCGAACAGTTTTCCTTCCTCGCCTGCCTGGTGGGCAATGCTCAGTGCAAGCCCTTCGATCCGTGCGGCAAGCTGCTTGGCCGCTTCCGTAACCTTGTTTTTCTTGTACTCCAAATGACGCTTCTGATGATCAAGCGCCTTGGTGTTCTTGAGAGTCGCCTCAAGGGCAAATCCCTTCGGAATCAGGAAGTTGCGGGCATAGCCGGGGGCAACCTTCACGATGTCTCCGATAGTGCCAAGATTTTCCACGTTTTCCTTCAGAATTACCTTCATGTCCTTTTCCTCCTAGCCTGAGTTACAGGTTTTTGGGTTGCCGGGGAGCACGGAAATCACCCCACAGGTCGAATATGCCAAGAGCCGCCACCATTACCGCGAGGTAGGGTTGCAGCGTCAAAAGTACGTAAAAAATAGCCCGCACCAGACCGGGTACGGCAAATCGATTGAAGAACCAGCTGATGACCGCCAACCCTTGCATGAAATAGAGCGAAAGGATGACAATCAGTACATTCAGCGCCACCCCCGATGCCTCCCGCTGGGGAAGAAGCAGGGAAAAACCGGCGGCGATGACCACCCATATCAGATGCTCCGGAAGCTTGAAGCGTGTGAATTCTCCAAGTGCGAGGCGTTTCGGCAGGCGTATCGCCAACTGTGCCAGGAGCCACAGGTTCAGTCCTGCAATGGTCGAGAGGGAAATCACAAGCAGTGCCGGATATATCCGCCCGATAAGGGCGCCGGCCTGCTCCATTGCCGACTTGAAGGATTGCAGCTCCTCACCCGTAAGTCCGCTCTTCTCGTAGACCGCAGCGGTCTGGGTGATACTTGAGCTGATCCCCTTCAGCACCTGTCCATGGAGGTCAACTCCCTGGCTGGTGGCAAAGACAACGGCAAACAGCACGATCACCAGCAGATTGAGTGCAACGCTTACGGCGATAGTTCGGGCCCCGCCCCATCCCCGGGAGAGGAAATGGGGGACTGCAAGGGTCAAGATGCCACACTGCAGGAGGTAGATAATGGCAGCTGACATACCGGCAACTGGCACTATGGCTACCAGGCACACCGCGACGATTGCCGCCCCCATCATGTTCCCGTGCTTGTGGGCGAAATACATTCCCGGCAACGGCACAAAAAGGCCGGGAAACATTCCCAGCAGCGGAAAACTGACATAGGCCAGAAACAGCGCAAGGGTGATGACACTCCCCTTGACCATCTCCAGCCAGAGGCCGGGCGAAAGGGATTTCATCTGGTCAGCACTCAGTTACGGAACTATGTGCGTACCGGCAACCGGCAGCAGGGCGATGTTGCGGGCCCGCTTGATGGCCTCGGTGATTTCCCGCTGGTGCTTGGAACAGTTGCCGGAAATACGGCGCGGGATGATCTTCCCCCGTTCGGTTATGAAATAGCGAAGGGTACGCGGGTCTTTGTAATCGATGGTAACCTGCTTGTCTGCGCAGAAACGGCAGACTTTCCTGCGCTGGAAGGGCCGCTTCTTGCGCGGACCTGAGCTTCTCTGGGGAGTTCTTTCGTCGCTCATCTATGATAATCCTCCAAATTGATTATTATTCGCTTTCAGGGGTAGCAGCCTCGGGAGCCGCTTCTTCGACGGCAGCCTTCGGCGCGGCCGCGGCAGGGGCCTCGACCTCTTTTTCGAGCTTGACGCTCTGGTAGCGAAGCACCTTGTCGTCAAGACGGAGACGGCGCTCCAACTCGGCGATAAGGGTCTCATCCCCGTCGCAGCGGAGGTAGAAATAGCGCCCCCGGTTGAACTTCTCGATGGGATAGGCCAGTTTCCGGCTACCCCAGTCTTCCAGCCGCTTCAGTTCGCCGTTCTTCTTGGCGATGACGTCCTGAACCTTGGCCGACAACGCTTTGACGTCGTCGTCACCGAGGTCGGGCTGGACGATGTAAATCGTCTCGTACATCCTCATGTTTACTTCCTCCTCACGGTTTTGTAGCCCCGGTCCTACCCGGAGCAAGGAGATACAGCCACATGGCTGCTCTTTGGAAACTATGACTTTTACTACACTTACAGATTATTGACAAGCTTTTTGTTACAGATTCCGCCGAAGGGCCGTTGTAGTTGCCAAGAAAATGTCAATTTTGTGCTAGATCAAGGAAGTCGAACGTTTGCGCGGAGGCATACATCAGTATGCCGCACAAGCACACGTGAAGGCTGACGCCGAGATAGCGCAAAAGTGGCATTTTCTACACGTTGAACCGGAAGTGCATGACATCCCCGTCTTGCACCACATACTCTTTACCTTCCAGCCGCATCAGCCCCTTCTCCTTGGCCCCGGCCTCACCGCCCGAGGCGATGTAGTCGGCAAAGGCAATCACTTCAGCACGGATGAACCCCTTTTCGAAGTCGGTGTGAATGACGCCGGCCGCCTGCGGTGCTTTGGTCCCCCTGGTGATGGTCCAGGCCCGCACCTCCTTGACCCCCGCGGTAAAATAGGTGATGAGGCCGAGCAGTTCGTAGCCGGAACGGATGAGCTGGTCAAGCCCCGACTCCGCGAGCCCCATCTCATTCAGAAATACCTGTTTTTCCTCCCCTTCCAGTTCTGATATCTCCGCCTCGATACGGCCGCAGATGGTAACCACCTTCGCCCCCTCGCCGGCTGCCAGCTCCCGCACCATGGCCACAAAGGGGTGGTTCCCCGCAAGGTCATCCTCCGCAACGTTGGCTACGTAAAGAACCGGCTTGTCGGTGAGGAGGTGCATATCCCGCATCCAGAGCCGCTCGTCAGCATTTTCCGCCAGCCCGGTCACGGCAGCACCCTTTTCCAGGGCGCTTTTAACGCGGGCATAGAAATCCGCCTCGTCCTTGATCTTCCGGTCTCCACTTTTGGACTGCTTCTCCACCCGCTGGAATTTCTTCTCCACCGTGTCCAGGTCGGCAAGTGCCAGTTCGGTCTTGATGATATCGATGTCCCTCAGGGGGTCAACACTGCCGGAGACATGCACCACGTTCTCATCATCAAAACAGCGGACCACGTGAACGATGGCATCTACGGAGCGGATGTGGCCAAGGAACTGGTTCCCAAGCCCCTCCCCTTGACTTGCGCCCTTGACCAGACCGGCAATATCGAGAAACTCGATGGTGGTGGGAAGGATGCGCTCCGGGTTGACGATCTCCGACAGCTGGTGGAGCCGGGGATCCGGCACCTGGACGATTCCCACGTTGGGGTCGATGGTACAGAAGGGATAGTTGGCAGACTCGGCACCGGCCGAGGTGAGTGCATTGAAAATGGTAGACTTCCCCACATTGGGGAGCCCGACGATGCCACAATTAAAACCCATGGAGATGCTTCCTTAAAAAATGTAGGGGCACCCCGCTGCGGGTGCCCGTGATTACGACGACTTCATGATGCAGACGACCACTTCGGGCCGTCCCTATGGCCCTTCCAGAAAATCCCTGTTATTGCAAAGACTCATGGTCTTGGGGAGCCCTTCCCGCACGAACATGGCCAGCAGTCCGACCATTCCGTCGAGAAGCCTGTCGAGACCGCTCTGTTCTTCACGGGAAAAATTTGTCAGGACGTAATCGGCGACATCGCCATGCAGCGGACGGCCGACCCCGATGCGCAACCGCACAAACTGGCCACCGCCAAGCTCCTGCATGAGGGAACGAAGCCCGTTGTGGCCGCCATGGCCACCTCCATCCTTCAGCTTCACCCGGCCGAAAGGGATATCAAGGTCGTCGTGGATGATTACGAGGTCAGAGAGCGCAAGCTTGTGAAAGCGGAGTGCCTCGGCGACTGACCGGCCCGACAGGTTCATGAAGGTCTGGGGCTTGAGGAGCAGAAGCCGCTCCCCCTGGAAAGTCCCCTCGCCATAAAGCCCGCTGAATGTCTTGCGGGTGACGGGAATACCCGCCTCGTTCGCCAGCCGGTCCAAAACCATGAAACCCGCGTTGTGGCGGGTTCCCTGGTACTTGGGGCCGGGATTTCCCAGCCCGACGATAAGTTTTGCAGACATTACACAGCCGGCCAGATGCCGCAGCGCGCCGATTACTCGGCGGCGGGAGCGGCTTCCTCTTCGCGGGCCTTGCCAAGCACGCTGACAATGGATGCCCTGGGATCTGCGAGCACCTTAACCCCGGCGGGGAGCTGCAGGTTGGATATGTGAATGGAGTGACCGATAGTGAGCTCAGTGACGTCCACGTCAATATGCTCAGGTATCTGGGCCGGCAGGCACTCGATTTCAATGTTATGCATGGCAAAATCCAGCATACCGCCGTCCTTCACACCCTTAGCGGTACCGACCAGGTTGAAGGCTACTTCTACCCGGACCTTTTCCTCCAGATTCACCCTGTGCAGGTCCACATGCCGAAACTCGCCACGAAGCGCACCGCGCAGCAGGTCGGCCACGATCACCATGCTACCGTCGAGGCTCCCCCCGCCTTTCAGGGTGATAAGATGGTTGAGTCCCCCCTCGCCGGTAATGGCAGCAGCAAGCTCCTTCGGCTTCACCGTAACGGGGACGGCATCCATCCCCTTGCCGTACACCACACCGGGAAGGAGGTCATTGCTTCTCAGCTTCCGGCAGCCATTCTTGCCGGACATGGTCCTCAATTCAACGTTCAGTTCTCTCTGTTCCATACATCCTCCGATGTTGTCTTTTTTCATATGAGCAAGGCGCCGCCTTGCCCTGAGTCTGGCACCCTGACAGGTACGCTCGATTTATACAAATAGTGAACTGACCGATTCGTCCTCGTGAATACGCCTGATGGCTTCGGCCAGAAGCTCCGCTACCCCCAGAACCTCAATTTTAGCAGTTCTTTCAGTTTTTTCACCGAGAGTGACGGTATCGGTTATCAGAACCTTCTCAATGTCCGAATCGTTGATCCGGTCGATGGCTGGGCCCGACAGTACGCCATGGGTCGCACAGGCATAGATGGTCTTGGCACCATGCGCCTTCAGTGCCTTTGCAGCCTGGGTAAGGGTGCCGGCCGTGTCGATCATGTCGTCGAGGATGATTGCGGTCTTATCCTTGACATCACCGATGAGGTGCATGACCTCCGCCACGTTAGGACCGGTCCGCCGCTTGTCTATAACCGCCAGAGTGCAGCCAAGCCGCTTGGCGAAGGCCCGGGCCCGCTCGGTGCCGCCGGCATCAGGCGAGACCATGACCAGATTATTATTGGGGAAACGCTCCCTGAGGCGCTCAAGAAGGACCGGGGCAGCATAGAGGTTGTCCACCGGAATATTGAAGAAACCCTGGATCTGGCCGGCATGGAGATCAACGGTCACCACCCGGTCTGCGCCTGCGGTGGTTATCAGGTCCGCCACCAGCTTGGACGTGATCGGCGTGCGGGGAGCGACCTTGCGATCCTGACGCGCATAGCCGAAATAGGGGATGACCGCCGTGATGGTGGCTGCAGATGCCCTCTTCAGGGCATCTATCATGATCAGCAGTTCCATCAGGTTGTTATTGCTCGGAGCGCAGGTTGACTGCACCACGTAGATATCACGACCGCGGACGTTCTCGCCGATCTCCACCATGATCTCACCGTCGGAGAAGGTCTTGACCTTGGCCTGGCCGAGGGGGACGTGGAGATGGGTGCAGATATTTTCCGCCAGTCCCGGGTTGGAGTTGCCACTGAACACCCTGATCTTGTTTTCCATGCGCTCCGCTTCTTTCTCGCTATATTTTTTCGTGACGTCCGGACCGGTCATCTCTGCCGGGACGGCGATCCCGCAGTCGACTATCGGTAAAGGTGGCTGGGGTGCCAGGGATCGAACCTGGGAATGCCGGAATCAAAATCCGGTGCCTTACCGCTTGGCGACACCCCATCAAGCATCAAATTGTCCGGGCGGCAGCGGCGAACCACCCGGTTCCCCGTGTCAGCTCCACCACCGCCTGACGCGCAGCGTCTTCCTGTTCAAAAATTCCGAATACCGTTGGGCCGCTGCCGGACATCAGCACCCCTGCCGCACCCAGGGCCTGCAAACGCCCCTTGATCTCACTGATGACCGGGTAGCGCCGGATAGTCACCGCCTCCAGATCATTGCCGAGGACGGCGCAGATGTCCGCGATACTGCTATAGAAACGAGGCATTTTAAAGTCATCGGAGCGGTTTGTCAATTGTAAATTTTGATAGACCCAGGCGGTGGAAACGGGGACATTGGGATTGACGATCACCAGCCAGACCTGGGGAATCTGTTCAATGGCGGTCAGTTGCTCACCGATACCCTCAGCCAGGGCGGTTTTCTTGAAAATGAAAAATGGGACGTCGGCCCCCAGCTTCACCCCGATCTCCATGAGCCGGGCATCGGACAAACCCAGTTCCAGGAGCTGGTTCAGCCCCATGAGGACCGCTGCGCAGTCGCTGCTCCCCCCCCCGAGACCGGCCGCCACCGGGATCCGTTTGGTGATCACGATATCGACCCCGACCTCGCGACCGGCAAGGGAAAGAAGCTCATCTGCTGCCCGCCAGGCTATGTTACCCGGGCCGTCAGGCACCCCTTCACTGCCGCAGGTGACCCTGATACCGGGAGTATCGTTCAGGGTAATCAGGATATCGTCGCACAGATCGAACCGCTGCATGATCATGCGCAGATCGTGGTAGCCGTCAGGACGGCGCCGCAGCACGTCGAGCCGGTAGTTTATTTTTGCGGGAGCCTGCAAGGTGAGAGTTCGCATTAACCGTTTCCTGTGAAATGTTCACGTTCGAAAAGAGGTTTTTTCTAAATCAAAACGCCTCATAAATCAAGGGTAAAATCGGCAATCACCGCCAGCCGGTAAAGCAAACGGCCCGTCCGGAGATCGAGCCGTTTGCAGTGTTTGTCTGTTTCTGTACTGCATCCCATCATTTTTTATGGATAACCAGATCCTCTCCGGTCACAGAAAGTTCCACGAGCACCGTATCCCCGTCGGCAAATTTTCCGTCCAGGAGCATGAGCGCCAGCGGATCCTGTATCTTGCGCTGCAGCGTCCGCTTCAGGGGGCGGGCGCCATAGGCCGGATCGAAGCCTTCCCTGGCCAGGTATTCCCGTGCCTTGTCGCTGATGACAAGGGATATGCCCCGCTCTGCCAGCCGCTTTTCCAGTTCCCCCACCTGAATATCGACGATCTTCTTGATCTGCTCCAGGGGAAGGGAATGGTAGATGGCGATCTCGTCGACCCGGTTGAGGAATTCCGGCTTGAAGTTTTCCCGCAGCGTCTCCATGACCATGGTGCGCATCTTCGCGTAGTCGCTCGCCCCGTACTGTTGGATCCACTGGGACCCCAGGTTGCTCGTCATGATGATGACCGCATTCCGGAAGTCGACGGTCCGTCCCTGCCCATCGGTGAGCCGGCCATCGTCCAGTACCTGGAGCAGGACGTTGAACACTTCCGGATGGGCCTTCTCGATTTCGTCGAACAGGATGATGCTGTACGGGCGGCGCCGGACCGCCTCGGTCAGCTGCCCCCCCTCTTCGTACCCCACATAGCCGGGAGGAGCGCCAATGAGACGGGCAACCGTATGCTTCTCCTGGTACTCGCTCATGTCGATCCGGACCACTGCCTGATCATCGTCGAACAGGAACGAGGCGAGCGCCTTGGCGGTTTCGGTCTTGCCGACCCCGGTCGGGCCGAGAAACATGAAGGAGCCAATGGGACGGTTGGGGTCGGAAAGACCTGAGCGGGCACGGCGTATGGCGTTGGCCACCAGCAGGAGGGCGTCATCCTGCCCGACCACCCGGCTCCGGAGCCGTTCTTCCATGTGGATCAGCTTCTCCGCCTCAGTCTCCAGCATCCGGCTCACCGGGATACCGGTCCATTTGGCCACAATCTCCGCCACCTGATCGGCATCCACCTCCTCCGCGAGCATCTTCCCTTCCTGCTGAAGTTCCGCGAGCTCCCTCTCCTTCTCCGCCATATCCTTTTCCAGGGCAGGGATTTCGCCGTAGCGGATTTCAGCTGTTCGCGCCAGGTTTCCCTCCCGCTCCCCCTTCTTCGCCTCCTCCTTTTTCTCCTCCAGCCGCTGTTTCAACTCCCGCTGGGCCTGGATTATAACCTTCTCTTTACGCCAGTGGTCCTTCAGCAATGAAGACTCGGCCTTAAGCGCCGCCAGGTCATCGGTCACCTTCTTTAGCCGTTCCAGCGCACGGGTATCCTGTTCCCGCAGGAGGGCCTGTTTCTCGATCTCCAACTGGATGATCTTTCGCTCGAGTTCATCGATCTCGGTCGGCAGGGAATCGATCTCGATCCTGAGCCGGGATGCGGCCTCGTCTATCAGATCGATGGCCTTGTCGGGAAGAAACCGGTCGGTGATGTAGCGGTCCGACAGGGTCGCCGCGGCAATGATGGCGCCGTCCTTGATCCGGATGCCGTGGTAGGCCTCGTACTTCTCCTTGAGGCCGCGCAGGATGGAGATGGTCTCCTCCACACTCGGCTCACCGGCATACACCTGTTGAAAGCGACGCTCCAAGGCGGCATCCTTCTCGATGTACTTGCGGTATTCGTTGAGGGTCGTGGCGCCAATGCAGTGGAGCTCCCCCCGTGCCAGGGCCGGCTTGAGCATGTTGGAGGCATCCAGTGCCCCTTCGGCGGCACCGGCCCCCACCAGGGTATGAAGTTCGTCGATGAAGAGGATGACCCGCCCCTCGGACTTGGCCACCTCCTTGATCACCGCCTTGAGCCGGTCCTCGAATTCCCCCCGGTATTTTGCCCCGGCGATGAGCGCCCCCATGTCGAGGGCAACCACCCTCTTCTCCTTGAGGGTTTCCGGCACGTCACCGGCAACGATCCGCTGTGCCAAGCCTTCAACGATGGCAGTCTTGCCCACACCCGGCTCGCCGATGAGGACCGGGTTGTTTTTCGTACGACGGGAGAGGACCTGGAGCACGCGCCGGATCTCGTCGTCCCGGCCGATGACCGGATCGAGCTTCCCCTGACGGGCCAGGTCGGTCAGGTCACGGGCGTACTTGGCAAGGGCCTGGTATTTCTCCTCCGGATTCTGGTCCGTAACCCGTTCCTCCCCCCGCATCTCCTTGAGAGCAGACAGAAGCGCCTGGCGGCTGACGCCGGCTTCGGCCAGGATGCGGGCCGCTTCGCACCCCTTTTCCGCCACAATGCCAAGGAGCAGATGCTCAGTGGAGACAAACTCGTCCTTCATGGCATCCGCTTCCTTCTGGGAAGCATCGAGCAGGTGGTTAAGAGATGAGGAGATATGCAGCTGCATGGTTGCGCCGCTCGCCGTGGGGAGCTTCTTAAGAGCGGCTGCCACCAGTGTCTGGATGGCGGCGGGAGTTGCGCCCACCTTCTGGAGAAGTGGCGTTACCACCCCCCCCTCCTGCTCCAGCATTGCTGCGAGAAGATGTTCCGGCTCAATGGCACTGTTCCCCTGCCGGGATGCCAGTTCCTGGGCGCTCGCCAGTGCCTCCTGGGTTTTTATGGTCATTTTTTCCGGTCTGATCATGAATGTCTCCTTTTCGTGCCATGGACAGTTCGATGCATTACCGTTCGGCGCACGTCACGTACAAGAATAATAGGTACGGCAGGAGAGCCTGTCAAGGCAGGAGGAACCGGGGGAATGGTGTTTGCCTCCCGCTCCGGATCACCGGGGAGATGGCATGCAGGAGACGTTCGCAGGATAATCGAAGAAAAGCGGGAAGGATGCTGAGTGGTGCGGGGGGGGGGCTACTATGTGCCCTGACCGGATGCCTCTTCCGGACTGATCGCATGAACGGGGCAACAGAGGCCGCAGGCAAAGCAGCGCCGGCAGTCGGTTGAATCCTGCCGGCGCGCGGTTTTTCGGAATCCGTCAACTTCGAGGGTAAAGAGCTTCTCCGGGCATGCCGCCACGCACCGACCACAGGCACTGCAGCGCTGGCAATCAACCAGTGGGGTCGCGGTGTACGGTCCGGCGGAATCGATCACAAACCGAGTTCCAACTGCTTCCAGGTGCAGCGTTTCACCTTCGGCCCCGCATAGTAACGGGGGCAGGAGGTTATCACCACCGCAACAGGCTGCTTGCAGATGCGACGACAGGAAAGACAGAGCCTGTTTGCCTCGACGTGCCGCTCTTTCATAAGTTACCCGATTTTTCTCACCCAGCCGAAACGGTCTTCAATTTTGCCGGTCTGGATGCCGGTAAGGGTGTCGTAAAGCTGGCGGGTAATAGCGCCCACACGACCATCGCCCACCGTGTAGTCCTCACCCTGGTAAGCAAGGACGCCGACCGGGCTGATGACTGCTGCGGTTCCACTACCGAAGGCTTCAGTCACCTTGCCTGCCAGAATGTCGGCCATCAGCTCATTCACGTCGATGGGCCGCTCCTCGACAGTATAGCCAAGGCTCGCGGCCAACTTGAGCGCAGAGTCGCGGGTGACGCCGTTCAGGATGGTGCCGGTGAGTTCGGAGGTAACGATGGTCTTCCCATAGGCAAAGAGCATATTCATTGCCCCCACCTCTTCAATGTAGCGGCGCTCGACGCCATCGAGCCAGAGGACCTGGTCGTACCCCTTCTTTTTCGCTTCAAGTCCGGCCTTGAGAGAACAGGCGTAGTTGCCGCCGGTTTTGGCCTCTCCCGTGCCTCCGGGGACGGAGCGGGCATAACGGTCTTCCACCATGATCTTGATGGGGTTGAACCCCGTGGAGTAGTATGCACCGACCGGCGAGAGGATCACGTAGAAGTAGTAATGGTTCGCGGGTTTTACTCCCAAAGCAGCCTCGACACCGATCATGGTGGGGCGGATGTAGAGGGAGGTCCCTTCCGACGAAGGTATCCAGTCGCGCTCCAGCGAAACGAGCTTTTCGATACCGCCAATAAAGATATCTTCCGGCAGTTCGGGCATGCAGAGCCTGTCGGCAGATTGATTGAAACGCCGGGCGTTCATCTCGGGGCGAAAGAGGGTTATTGTGCCGTCTCTCCACTTGTAGGCTTTGAGCCCCTCAAAAATCTCCTGGGAGTAATGAAAAACGGAACACGCCGGATCAAGGGAAAAGGGGCCATAGGGTTCAATCCGTCCGTTGATCCACCCCTCGCCTTCCTTCCATTCGACGAGCAGCATCCGGTCGGTAAATAGCCGGCCAAAGCCGAGCTTTGATTCGTCGGCATATTTGGGCTTTTTCTTGTCATCGGAAAGGGGTAAAATTTTGATGTCCATCTGCGAAAACCTCCGGTTGCGGCGCTCAGCGTCGGATTTTTGTACCTTTAATGATTTACCATACAAAGCCCTTAACGGGCAAGGGTTTTCCTCTACCGCCATTGACACCGGAAGGGATTCTCCTGTATTGTGGAGCGAGCACAATCACTCATTAAATGGAGCCTGTATGAAGAGGCTGACAGCCCTGATAAGCACCGTTCTCTGCCTGACAGCCCTGGCCGCCTACGCAGACAGGATACCTGACGGATACCGGGAAACCCCCTGGGGAACCGACCTGCGCAAAGTCATGGCAGACTACCCCAGCGGGAACCTGGGGAGGTTCCAGAACGATTACGTGTACCGCCAGTTCAATCCCAATTGGGAAATCTTCATTCGTACCTTCAGCTTCAAGGGCGACAAACTGGTCGGCGTATCAATCAGGTTCAACCCCGACTACGTCAAACGGCGTGGCACCAGCAGGATCCTCGCCACCTACCGGAAAATGTTCGGCGAAGGGGCTTACGAACGAGCCCCCTCTCCCCACGTAATAACCTATACCTGGGAAAGCGGGGCAACCCGCATCTCCTTTGGCTATGTGCCAAAACGCCCCGACATGACCATCATGATTTTCCAGCAGCAATAATCCCGCCTTGATTTTTTCTCCAACGGTTGTTATATTTACGATTAGCACTCCACTGTCGAGAGTGCTAACAAAGCTGTGACCGGAAATCGCGCACGTACTGACGGAGGAGAAAACACGCCATGACCATGACCATGCCTGTCGTCGCCGACAGCCTCAATCTCTATATGTCCGAAATAAAGAAATTCCCCCTTCTTTCTCCCGAAGAGGAACAGCGTCTCGCCGTAAAATTTTACGAAGAGAAGGACCTGGAAGCGGCACACCGCCTGATTACTGCCAATCTCCGCTTCGTGGTGAAGATAGCCGCCGAATACCGGGACTACGGCATGAAGATGCTCGACCTGATCCAGGAGGGGAACGTAGGGCTCATGATGGCCGTACGCAAGTTCAACCCCTACAAAGGATTCCGGCTCATCTCCTACGCTGTCTGGTGGATTCGCGCCTACATCCAGAACCACATCATCTCCGGCTGGAGCCTCCTGAAAATCGGTACCACCCAGGCGCAGAAGAAGCTCTTTTTCAAGCTGAGCCAGGCCAAAAATGCCATCAGGCAGATGACTGGCCATGACGACAGCGAAGCAACCGCCCTCTCCCTGGATGTGCGGGAGTCGGACGTCGTAGAGATGGAACAGCGGATGCGCGGCGAACACTCCCTCGATGCGGAAATTGCCGATGGCGACGGGCTCACCCTTCTGGAAACCCTGGCAGATGATCGCCAGAACCAGGAGGAACAGCTGGCCGAGCTCCAGGAGAACAGGCTGCTGCAACGGGGAATAGCTTCCGCCCTTACCTCGCTCAATGAGAAGGAGCGCTACATCATTGAGCACCGCATCACCGCCGACGAACCCCTCACGCTCCAGGGGATAGCCGACCACTTCGCCATCTCCCGCGAACGGGTGCGCCAGATCGAAGAGGGTGCCCTGAAAAAGATGAAGGCCGCTCTCACTCCGCTCCTCGCCGGGTAACGCACCGACTGACATCCTCCCTTGTTTATTCTCACCACACGCCTTCCCATTGGGATGTCCCTCTCCTCAACTGTCCCGGCTCAAACATGCCAAAATATGTTGATTAATGGCACTTTATCTGGAATAATTGGCGGGTTTTCCAACCGATATTCAATTGTGCGAGGGAGAATCCACCTGCATGCCTGAAAACAATGTCAAAGACATGTCCCGTCGTTTCATAAATTTCATTACCTTTATCGATCTCCCCATCAAGAAGAAATTCCGCCTCTTTTCCGTCGGCGTCCTTTTCTGGTTCGTGATGCTCTTCGTCGTAACGCTGGCTGCACTCCTCACCGTGGACAAGAAGACCGACACCATAGTCAGGGACCTTATTCCCCAGGACAGGCTGGCGCAAAAAATTGCCCGAAACATTCAGAGTCTGAACCTGGATGCCCTCGAACTTTCCAGAACGTCCGACATCAGGAGCGCTCTGCACAGAATCGAGACGTCCAAGGCCCGGATGGAAGACATCAGTGCGTTTCTCTCAGCCCTGCAAGCAGGGGGGAGGGTGAATGACTACTCGCGGGAAAACGGCAAACTGATCGAAACGTTTACCACCTCGCCCGTCAGGGGAGATCTGGCAGGAGAAAAATACGTTAGTGAAATGACAGTTCTCCAAGGGGTTCTCGTCAAGAAATTTCAGGCATTCACCGACCAGAAGATGAAAAACCTGCCTGACACCCAACAGGACAACAACCGGGACAACGTGAAACTGAAGGAATACCAGCAGACCCTTGCCGAGGCGCTGGCTCTGTCCAACGACTATTCAGCCAACGCCTCCCACCTCTATACAGAGAACGCCGGGACAATAAACTCCACCGTCACGTATACCACTACCATCGTTGTTGTTGTCCTGCTCATCGCCCTGGTTCTCCTCGGCATTTTTACTATCTGGATATCCCGATCCATCGCCAATCCGGTAAAATCCATTATCGAGCAGATTCACGCCCTGGGGACCGGAGACGTCGATCTGTCCAAGAAGATCGCCATCCACTCCAAAGATGAAATCGGTATCCTCTCCGCCGAATTCAACGGTTTGATGGAATCCATACACGGCATGACGACCTTCAAAAAGGTCATCGAAGAAGACGACACCCTGGCAGACGTATACTCCCGCCTTGGGAATGTACTGCGGGAACAGGTCGGCATCGATGAATTCCTCATCTACGAGATTCCAACCAACCAGAACAAGATGAGCCCGGTCTTCCCCCTGGTCCTCTCCGACAATGAGTCGTTCTGCAGCCCCGACATCCTGGACAGCAGCGAGCTGTGCAAGGCAAAGAAGACCGGCCACGCCATCTCTTCCATGGTCTATCCCCATATCTGCAAGCAGTTCCAGGTTGAGCAGGGGAAGGAACACTACTGCATCCCGATGATCATCGGCGGAGGGACCGGCGGAGTGGTGCAGCTCGTGTTCGACAGGGCTGACCCGCGTTACCGGGACCAGCACACCATAGACCAGAAAGTGTTCAAGGCGAGGCAGTACGTCAAAGAGTCTCTCTCGGTGATCGAAGCCAAGAGGCTCATGGATACGCTACGGGATTCCGCTCTCAAGGACTCGCTGACCGGCCTGTACAACAGAAGATTCCTGCAGGAGTGCACCGAGAACATGGTCGCCGGGGTTATGCGACGCGGCAAGAATATCGGTCTCATCATGTGCGACCTGGACTTTTTCAAACAGGTAAACGACGTGTACGGCCACAACGCGGGCGATGCCGTGCTCAAGGAAACTTCCGGCCTCATCAGGAGCAGCGTCAGGACATCCGACCTGGTCATACGATTCGGTGGTGAGGAATTCCTCGTGGTCCTTCTGGACACCAACAAAGATGAAACCATGAAGGTGGCCGAAAAGATAAGGGAAAGCGTGCAGAATGCCAAGTTCAAAGTACAGGACGGGGTGCTCAAAAAGACCATCAGCCTCGGCGTCAGCGAATTCCCCATCGACACCCAGCTCTTCTGGCAGGCCATCAAATACGCCGACGTCGCGCTTTACAAAGCAAAGGAGACGGGAAGAAACAAGGCCATCCGCTTCACCGAGGAGATGTGGACCGGCGAGCAGTTCTAGCAGGACAGGAGTGACATGGGGGCAACAAATTGTTGACAAAACCACACCCCTCTCGTATTCTTTTTCATGAAAATTGAATAGCTAGCTTTCTTATCGAGAGTGGTGGAGGGAAAGGCCCTGTGAAGCCACAGCAACCGGTTACTCCGGTTCGCATTCGGTTCGAGGTCAACGGCAGAGAGGAGACGACGAGCGTACCAATGAGTACAGGGAGTTTCCGGCGAAGCCCGCAGACATTGAACCGGCGGCGAAGCGGAGAACGTCAGGTGCTAAATCCTGCCGCAAGGCAAAGATGAGAGAGGCGCTTGGACGATGGTCGCACATCTGAAGCCCCTTCTCATCATCACTCGTGAGAAGGGGCTTTTTCTATCAGAAGGGCTGAAAAACAGAATCACGGAAGAAGGGATGTCCCTGTCTCCCCTTCCGCACTGATGAGTGAGAATCCAATGTCCGTCGGCATCGTACAAGAACAATCACTGACCATCGACACGGGGCTCCGGCTTGAGAGCGGCCGCATCCTGTCACCGATCACCCTCGTCTACGAGACCTACGGGACCCTCAACGCGGCACGTTCCAACGCCATCCTGGTAACCCACGCCTGGACCGGCAACGCCCACCTGGCGGGCAAATCATCCGAAGACGACCAGAAACCGGGATGGTGGGACGCCATCGTCGGCCCCGGCCGTCTCCTCGATACCGACCGGTATTTCGTCATCTGCCCGAACGTCATCGGCTCATGCTTCGGATCAACCGGGCCTGCCTCCATAAACCCCCGCACGGGCAAACGCTACAACCTCTCCTTTCCGGTCATCACCGTGCGCGACATGGTGCGTGCCCAGGAGTTCCTCATCGACCACCTGGGAATCGACCGGCTTCTCACTGTCCTGGGGGGTAGCATGGGGGGGATGCAGGCTCTGGAGTGGGCTACCCAGCTGCCGGAGCGCATCGCCTCCGCAGTCGTGCTTGCCGCGACACCCCGCCCGTCGGCCCAGGCAATCGCCTTGAACGCCGTGGCCCGTTGGGCCATTTTCAACGACCCGACCTGGAAAAAGGGGGAGTACCGCAAGAACCCCAAGGACGGCCTGGCCCTGGCACGGGGAATAGGACACATCACCTTTCTCTCCGACGAATCCATGACCGCGAAGTTCGATCGCCGGTTCTCCGCCAGGGACGGTCTGTTCGACTTTTTCGGCCAGTTCGAGGTGGAGCGCTATCTTTCGTATAACGGCTACAACTTCGTCGACCGCTTCGACGCAAACTCCTTCCTTTACCTCGCCAAGGCCCTGGACCTCTACGACGTCTCCCTGGGGTACGAATCCCTGGAGGAAGCCTTCTCCCGGGTGGAGGCGCCGCTTCAGTTCTTCGCCTTCACCTCCGACTGGCTCTACCCACCCTACCAGACTGAAGAGATGGTAAACGTCCTGCGCAAGATCGGCAAGAAGGTGGAATACCACCTCATCCCTTCCTCCTACGGCCACGACGCTTTCCTCCTCGAGCACGAAACATTCGCCCCCATGGTCAAAGACTTTCTGGAAACCGTAGGGGAGCGGTAACGGAGCATGCCATCATGAGCGTATCAGTGACCACAAGCAGCGCAGGAGCTGGCGGGAAATCGGAAAACCGCCGCTGGCTCCGGGAGCAGATGACCCCTTACTTCTTCATCGCCATGAAGGACGAACCGGAAGCGCTCGGCATCCTGGAGCGGGAACTGGGGAGTCTCAAGAAAAACCGCCGGCTGATCCTGGCCGACCGGGACAAGACCCATATACTCGCCGTACGGAACTATCCGGGCTCGCTCTACGAGACCCTTACCCTCCGGGAGATCCAGGAGCGGGAGATATCCTTCGCCATGTTCGTTCACTCGGAAGGGGCGTTGCCGGGTATCCCCGAGTCCCTTGAGATACAGCGGTTCGAATTCGACCGAAAGAGCAACGAAGAGATCAATGCCGGGGGGGACACGACCATCCCCGCCTCGATCCGGGCGAAAGTACGCAGGGAATTGCGCCGTAACTACCCCGACTTTGACATGAGCGAATTCGACCGGCTGTTCCGGATCATCTGGCTGAACCACGAGGGGTATGTCCGGGTAGCACCGCCGATTCGCATCGCTCAGGTCCTGAACCTTTTCCAGAAGGGGAACCAGGGCGGGGGGCTCTACCTTGACGTGGAGCCGATTGGCGCGGGCAACGAATCACGGGTCCACTTCGCCGTGGGAAATCCTCCCCAGAAGGATTTCCTCATCCAGGTGATGGAAGTATTCAAACGGCTGGAACTGGGGGTGAACCGCGCTTACTGCCTGACCATCTCCAACGGCGTCCACCCCTACTTTCTCGGCACCTTCTATGTCCGCTGCCAGGGGGATCCCCTGGACTGCGAATCAAACCTCTACATCAGGCTCCGGCAGGAACTCGCCACCACCCAGATTCTCTCAACCCGTTCCCATGCTTACCGGGAATTCGTTGTCAACGGTTTCATGACCGGAGAAGATGCATCCCTCGTCAACGCCTTCATCTCCTTCTGCCATTCCAACCTGGCCCACAACCAGCCCGACCGCTTCGGCCTCGACGACGTGCAGTCGGCGTTCCACAGCCATCCGGAAATGGGGTTCCAGCTCATCAGGCTCTTCCGAGTCAGGTTCGACCCGGCACGCACCGACCGTGACCCCCTTTACCCAAAGGTTCTCGCCGAAACGGCGCAGGAGATCGAAGGGTACAACACCGGCCACCGCCACCTGGACGAGGTGCGACGCACCATCTTCCGCTGCTGCCTCACCTTCATCCGGCACATCCTGAAGACCAATTTCTTCGTCCCGGGTAAGCAGGCGCTCGCCTTCCGTCTCGATCCTGCCTACCTGACCGACCTGGGCTCCGAGTTCACCGCCGACCTCCCGCCAGCGGCGCCGTTCAGGGTCACCTTTTTCTTCAGCCGGTACGGCTTCGGTTATCACATCGGCTTTTCCGACATCGCCAGGGGAGGGTGGCGCACGGTCATAGCCCGGTCACCGGACGACTTTACCACCAACGCAGCCACCCTCTTCCGGGAAAACTTCGTCCTGGCCCATACCCAGCATTTCAAAAACAAGGACATCTACGAGGGGGGCTCAAAGCTGGTGATGCTTCTGGACGCCTCCGACCTGATGCGGGCGAGGGAACGGGAACTGGAGATCTGGCGCCTCTACAAGCTCCAGTACGGGATAACCAACGCGTTCCTTGACATCTTCATAACCGAAAACGGCGTGGCGCGAAACCCTGCCGTGGTCGACTACTACCGGGAAGACGAACCGATTGAACTCGGCCCCGACGAGAACATGCATGACGGCATGATCGAAGCGATCGCCCGTCTTTCCCGGCGCCGCGGCTACATGCTCGGCATCGGCATCATGTCGAGCAAGCGGGTGGGAATCAACCACAAGGAGTACGGCGTCACCTCCACCGGGGTGGTGACCTTCGCCGAAATAACCATGGAAGAACTGGGGATAGACATCCGCAGGGACCCTTTCGCCGTCAAGTTCACCGGCGGTCCCAACGGCGACGTGGCGGGAAACGCCATGCGCATCATGCTGGAGCGCTGCCCGAGGATGAAAATCGCCCTCATTCTGGACGGTACTGCTGCCGTGGCCGACCCCCAGGGAGCCGACCATGGTGAACTCAGGCGCATACTCCTCTCCAGGGACCTGGATGACTTCGCCCCGGCGGCGCTCAATCCCGGCGGGATCATGCTCTTTAAGACCGGCAGCAGAAAGGAAGGCCTGCGCGAGCTCTACCGGAAGGTAACAAAGGACTCTGCTGGCCTCCACGAGGAATGGATCTCCATCGACGAATTCTCCCGGGAGTACGGCGAGCTCCCCTTTACCGTCCCTGCGGATATCTTCATTCCCGCCGGCGGCCGCCCGGAAAGCATCGACGAAGGGAACTGGGAACGGTTCATCCTTCCGGACGGCACCCCCTCGGCACGGGCCATCGTGGAGGGGGCCAACTCTTTCATTACCCCCGTGGCCAGGATCGAACTCCAGAAGAGAGGCATCATCGTCATGCGCGACGCGTCGGCCAACAAGTGCGGGGTCATCTCCTCCTCCTATGAGATCATCGCCAATCTGCTCCTCTCAGAGGAGGAGTTCATGGCGGAAAAGGAGCGGTACGTCCGCGATGTCCTCGAAATCCTGGAAAAACGGGCGCGCGACGAGGCGCGGCTGATTCTGAAGCGGCATCGTGAACAGCCGGCGCTTCTCTTCACCGACATCTCCAACTCCCTGAGTACCGAGATCAACGGCAATTACACCCGTCTCTTCCGGTTCTTCCAGGGACGACCGGAGCTCTGCCGGCAACCGCTGTACCGTCGCGTCATTCTCAGCCACCTGCCGCGCATGCTGCGCGAGGAACCCCGATACCGGCGACGCCTTGCCAAACTCCCCCCCAAATACCTGTCCGCCATCCTCGCCGCCGAGATCGGCTCTTCCATGGTCTACAGGGGGGACCGGGAAGCGGAGTTCGAGGATGCCATCAGGCTGCATCTGACCCGGAACTTCTCCGCAGAATGAGCGGTTGACCTCCCCCGTAAACATCGGCAAACAGGACAAACCCCTTGCCTGGAGCGGGCAATCATGCTATGTAGTAGCATCCGAAGCGGAGTAACCGAACCATGAAAATAACCGTTCTCGGCAGCGGAACGTCAACCGGTGTGCCGATGGTCGGTTGCCGTTGCCCGGTCTGTCTCTCTGGCGACCCGCGGGACAAAAGGACGCGTGCCTCAATCGTCGTCGAGATCGACGGCCGCTACATCCTGGTGGACACCTCCACCGATCTGAGGAAACAGGCCATCCGTGAGAATCTCCCGCGTATCGACGCGGTGTTGTTTACCCATTCCCATGCCGACCATATCCACGGAATCGACGATCTGCGCGGCTTCCACTTCATCCACAAGCGGGTCGTTCCCTGTTACGGCAGTGAGGAAACCATGGCGGTCATCTCCCGGAACTTCGCGTACATCTTCCAGGGGCAGTCATCGGCGGGGTACGCACCACTCCTTGACCCCCACGTCGTAACCGGACCGTTCGCACTTTTCGGCGCAGCCATTGTTCCGGTTCCGCTCCTGCACGGGGAAATGCCCACTACCGGCTACCGGTTCGGCGACATGGCGTACCTGACCGACTGCAGCCGGATTCCGGCTGATTCCCTCAACCTTCTCACCGGGCTGAGGATTCTGATAATCGACGCCCTGCGCTATACCCCCCACGACAACCACTTCAACATCGCGGGGGCATTGGACGTGGTTGCCCGGCTCAAGCCGGAACGAGCCATTTTCACCCATCTGACCCACGAAGTCCCCTATCGTGACGGGTCGAAGCTGCCGGCGGGGATCGAATTCGCCTACGACGGCATGACACTTGAATAGATTAATGGACGGTGCTGATGCACACTGACATCCGCCTGCACGGGCAACCAGACCAGCATATCGAATATTACGCCATTGCTGCCGGCGTTGACGCCCACAAACGGTTCTTTTTCAACTTCGACCAGTCAAGCGATGACGAGCTCCGCTTCTTCTCGACCGGCAACGAATTCACCATCAGCAAAACCGGCATCAGCCACCATGGGAACGGCGGCACCTTCTGCGAGTACATGTTCGGCGTCGACCAGCCCATCGCCGACCTGGCCAAGGGCGACGTCATAAACCGGCTGGTCCTCTACGGCGGTCGCTATGGCAAGGATGCCGGCAACCTCATGTTCAGCGATTCAACCAACGGTTTCCTCTCCTACGACAAGATATTCTTCGAGGGGAATGCCGTATTCAACTACTTTTTCTTTCTTCATTCCAGAAACATCACCGGGACCCCTCAGCAGCAGCAGGAACTGATACTGAGGCTTCTCGGGAAGGCGATCAAACGCTCTACCTCCGTGGGCGACCAGGACGACAACGCTCTCATCAGCGAAATATTCTCCCTTCTCGACGACCCTGCTGCCCAGCTCTACCTCTTCAAGCTGATCAACAAGAATCACCAGGAATACTGCGACGTATTCAAATTCCTCTATTTCCGCAACAAGAAGATCTCCGACGAAGAGTTCTCCCGCCTCTCGGAAATTGCCCACCGCTACGGCATAGACCGCTACCAGCAGGAGCGGATACGCATCGACGTCATGTACAAGCACCCGGACAACAGGAGAATCGTCGACGAATACAAGAACATCCTCATCGACTGCAACCGCAAGGGAGAGATCAACAAGCTGGAGAATGCCCGCCTGACCAGACTGAAGACCCTCTCCGTCAGAAACAAGATTCCCGGTGCCCTCTTCTACACCCTGGATGAGATGCTGAAAAAAGACAAGAAGCTGGTCGATCTGGAGGAAAACGACTACATTTCCGAGACCAGGCAGATCCTCGAAGGGCTTTTCCTCTCCGAACGTCAGATCGAAAGCACCATCGACCGGGAGGATATGCTCAAACTCCTCGTTGCCAAGAAGCTGGCGGCAGAAAACCGCGACCACACTTTCGAAGAGCTCCTCCTCGATGCCAGCAAGGCCTGTGACGAAAAGATCCGTGATGGGGCCGACATCTCCCTGCTGGAAGACTTTTCCTACATCATCACCTACTTCGACCGGTACGACGCCGCTTCCTCCATCATAAGCCAGCTGGCGTTCATGGAGAACGTCAGGAACTCGGAAGAGATGCTGCGCAGTCTCCTCGGCAACAAAACCGAGTTCGACGCACTCAAACCGAAGCTCTTCGAGACACTTTTCATCACTGGCATTCTCGAAAACAAGTACCTGGGTAATTACGGGCGGAAAAAAGTCACCACCCTTACTCGCGGCCTCAACCTTATCGAAGAAAAACGCATGACCATTCCCGATCTCCTCCAGCAACTACTCACCATCGATGCCGAAGAGAGGATATTCCTTGTTCTTCTGGAGCATGTACGAGAGCGGATACGTAATTTCTACTCCAAGTATGCCACCAAGGCCGACCAGGATGCCCTGAAGCGCGAAGTCAGCGATGAACTGCGTCACAAGAAGCTCATCAACGGCGAAATTCCGGATTCCCTGTTCCGCGAAACCATTCTTGCCATCAAGAAGGAGGCCATTTACATCCACAACCTCCTCCCCACCATCATCGATACCAGGGACATCGCCCTGCGCGAGGACTTCCTGGAAAACTCGGGGCTCGACCGCTTCTACGTAGAGGAACTGGAACGTGAGTACTACGAACTGAACGGCCTCAACATGGAAGAACTCTACCAGATCAGGAAAGGGCTTAACTAGCCCCCAGCCCCACATCCCCCTTGACATCCCCCCTCTTTTTCCCCTAAAGTATCCCAGTGTGTAAAAATACTACTCAGTTATTGCTCCGGCGATTAAACATTGAAACCCTGATGTAGGGGCGCTGCTTGCTGCGCCCTGAGTGGGCGGAGCAAGCGCCGCCCCTACCGTTCATTATGTTTAACCACCGGATCAATATCAGAGCGGGGTATCCATGGAATCTGTGCAGGCACGCCTTGCCAAATTGAGGGAGAAAATTGCCGTCTTCGGCAAGGAGAATCTGGATGAGATGCTCCACGCCGTAGCCGAAGGAGCCAGACTGGTGACGGGCCGAGATCAGCTCCGGGTCTACCTGGAGGACCTGACCCGCGGCGCCCTCTCCTGCGTCTACGCTACCGGACCACAGGCAACTGAAATCCGCGGGGAGACCTTTCCCATCATCTCCCGTGACGCCATGGTCTCAAGCGTTTTCGTCTCCCAATACCCGGCAGAGTTCCGCGACACCCACCGCCACGGTCTGGCCCTTGACCGGGACTGGGCGAAGCGTTTCGGTATCGCCGCCTCCTATATCCTCCCCGTCATCAGCCAGGGTAAATCCATCGGGGTGGTCTGCATCGACAGCGACCGAACCGGCGAAGTCCTCCAGGCCCGCGGCAAGGCGCTGCTTGGCGAGTTCATCTCGGCAGCCGCCGACCGGCTCGACCATGCGCGCAAATACCACCAGCAGCTCCTCCTGGCCCGCCGGGTAGAAGAATACAAGAAGCGGGAAGCCGCCGGCTTCATGGTCCGTTCGGCAGTGCAGTTGATCGACCGGCTTTCACTTGCAGCAGTGCTTGTGCCGGTAAGCAGCCCGGAAGGGAACCGGACCCTGGCAATCCTCGCCAGTCACTCGGACGACCCGGAACTGAAGGCTCAGTACGACGCCCAGGGGGCAATCGACCTCCAGCGGGGGAAATCCCTCATGGCCACCTATCTGGGGGACGATGCGGTAATTGCCGACAACCGGCTCCTGCGACCTCTCTATATCCCCGACCTTACCCAACATACCTTGCAGAAGCGCGCTCTCACAGAACAGATGGCGCTACGATCCCTCTACGTCGTCCCCCGCTACGAACCGGAAACCCATAAGGTTATCTGCCTCGTCAACTACTTCACCCACGAACAGTACCGCTTCTCAGACTTCGAAATGGGGCTTCTCCAGACCCATGCGGAGATGGTGGAGCGGGTCATCACCGAGATCGGGGGTGAACACCTTGAGATACAGGTACTTGCCGAAATTACCGAACTGCTCCAGGAACGGAACGAAGAGCTTCACCCTTTCCTGACCAAGGTCCTTTCCAAAGCGACCGAACTCATCGGCGCCGATACCGGCAGCATCGCGGTTGTCGCAGAGCGTGAGGGGGGAAAATGGCTGGTGGTGGAAGATGAAGACGGCACGATCGTCGGCGCAAAAAGCAAGGAATGGTTGAAGAAAAACATCCCCCCTTTCAGGATCGGCGGCCCCGATCTGGCGCCTGCCGAAAGGAGCCTGACCGGGTACGTGGCATGGGCCAAACAGCCGAAGATCATTGCCCACGTTGAGGAAGAGCAGCAGCGTGGGGGGTTCCACCGCTCCATGCACGACCTCATCAAAAGTGAAATCGCCGTGCCGGTGGTAAGCGACGACGAGGTGATCGCCGTCGTTTGCCTCAACTCCCTGAAACCGGCCTACTTCACCGAAGAGCACAAGCGGATACTCCAGATCATCGAACGATTGACCAGCCGCCACATCTCCGACCTGCAGAGGATCGAACGGCTCCAGGACGAGGTGACGCGGCTTCAGTCGGACGTTGCCTACAAGGACCCCCACGTCTCCTCCTACCGGCTCGGCAACATCATCGGCAACAGCCGCAAGGCCCAGGAGATCGTCGACTTCATAAACACGGTGTCACTGCCGCTCTTTAACCGGATCACCCTCTGGAGCAAGAACGTACTCCAGGAAGCGACCATCGGTCTTCCCTCGATCCTCGTCCTCGGCCAGACCGGCGCCGGCAAGGAGTTTTTCTTCAACAACCTCTACAACAAGCTGAACGAGATGTACCGGGCCGAGATCAATCCGGCCGGCGAACTCCCTGTGAAAAAGACCAACATCGCGGCATACAGCGGCGAACTGACCTATTCGGAGCTGTTCGGCCACAAGAAAGGGGCCTTTACCGGCGCCTACAGCGACCGCAAGGGCATACTGGAAGAGGCGGGAGGAGGGGTCGTCTTCCTTGATGAAATCGGCGACGCCGACCCGAAGACCCAGGTCCAGCTGCTCCGTTTCCTGGACAACGGCGGCTTCGTCCGCCTGGGGGACAACCTGGAGCGCTACAGCCGGGTTCTCCTGGTCGCCGCCACCAACAGGAACCTGCGGGAGGAGATAGCGAAGGGGAATTTCAGGGAAGACCTCTACCACCGCCTGTCCGAGCTGTCCATGCAGGTGCCATCACTCAACGAACGGCGCGAGGACATTCCGGACCTGGCCGTCCACTTCCTCGGCAAACTGTACCGCACCTACCGCGGCAAGGACGATGCCCGTGACGAGCCGCCCGCCCTGTCGGACGAGGCCAAACAGGTGCTCGTCGGTCACAGTTACGAAGGGAATATCCGGGAACTGCGGAGCATCCTCCTGCGGGCGCTCTTCTTCCGCAAGGGAATGGTGGTGACGGGAGACGATATCCGCCGGGCCATCCGGGACGGAATACGGGAGACGCTCCCCCTGGCAGCAGCGACCCTCAACGAACAGGTGGCAGGGGAAATCCTGGCCGACATCGACAAGGGAAAGGATTTCTGGACCGCGGTCTACGAACCTTATTCGCGCAACATGATTTCACGGGACGTGGTACGGCTCGTCATCGAACAGAGCAGGGGAAGGGCCGGAAAGGGGATGCCCCAGATAGCCCGTCATCTCAAGGCAATCAGCGGCGACGTGAACGGGGACGAGGAAGAGCGGAAACGGTTCTTCAAGTTCAAAAATTTTTTGTATAAGACGGTCAAAATATAGTTTTAAACAGTGGGTTTTGATATATTGTTAAGGGTTAGGAAATGTTGCTAAATATTCCACTAAATCAGTTGGTTATACATTTGACTTCTCGGATTTTATTTGTTAATCTTTGAGCCGCATTATGCGGCTTTTTTAATTTCATTCCTTCTCATATCCTACGTAATTTTTCTGTAACAAAATTATGGAGTAAAAAACTGGGGGGACATGTATGAACCGGAACGGATCGAACCGGATTGATCTGATTCAAAGCGAAATCAAAAAGATCCCTTTTATCAATGAAGGCCAGAAGGTTTATTGGGATGCGACAATCCCTGGCTTTGGCCTTCTCGTAGGGAAGAGATCCAAGACCTTCTTCATTCAAGTAGATGTTAAAGACTCCACCAAGAAAAAAGGATTCCGAACCGTAAAAAAAGCCATCGGGCGGTATGGCGACCTTACACCGGAGCAGGCTAGAAAGTTGGTTAACGGCCACCATGACCAATTCGGTGATTTTGTTGTCGGCAAACGACATGAACTCAAGCTGAACACTGATAACGGCAGAAATATAACCCTGAAGGAGATGGTGAAAGCTTATTTCACCGAGAAGCGGACACACTATGGTGAAAAGCACAAGCTTTCTACCGTTACTGGATATACTCGGATCATAGAGCACCACTTTGCAAGCTGGCTACACCTTACCCTGCCGGAAATCGCCAAGTTGACGCCGGAAACGATCATCGCAAGACATACGCAGATCGAAAATCATGAAGATCACGGTCCATTCGCGGCTCGCAATGCCTTTGTCATGCTGACAGCGGTAATTAACTACGCCACTGTCAAATATCCCTCGTCGGTCAGAACAAATCCCTTCAATGTCCTTCGTCTTGGCAAGCACATAAGGCCGGTGAAGCGTCGTACGGAATGCCTTGCTGGTGAGGATTTCCGCGTATTCCACGATGGAATCAAGAAATTCAATGAAATAACCAGAGATGCCTATCTCATGTGCCTCTTCCACGGCTTGAGGGCCACGTCGGAAGCGGCATCTTTACGATGGGAGTACAAAAATGAGAATGGCAAAATATTAGGAGGCATTGACTTAGAGAAAGAAGAAATGCGAATCCCTGACACCAAGAACCGGCTCCCTCTCCATGTTCCCTTGTGTCGTCAATCGCTGGCAATCCTCAAGCGAAGACAGGCAAAGAACCCTGAGGGGAATCCCTTTGTTTTCCCATCCCTGCCACGCCCTCAATGCGTGAACAAGACCGGCCATGTCCGGTTGATGGCTGCTGAATTAAGGGCAAAAACAGGGTTGAACCTTACCGTTCACGCCTTGCGTCGATCTTTCATTACTACAGGTAAAAAACTGAAGCTGCATGAGGAAGCAGATCGGCTGACAAATCATGTCGATAGCTCAGTAACCGGCAGACATTATGATGGCAGGGAGGTGGACGACTTAAGGCAACCATTGCAAGCTATTGTCAATGAGATCGAGCGGCTAATGATCGAAGGGGTTAAAGCGAAGGTGGTTCAGCTGGCAACGGCAAATGCAAAGGATGAACTTCCTCGATAACGAACTGAAGCTGCTCCAATCATTTACGGCTGAATTCGATAAAGCTGCCGAGCAGCAATCCACGAAGCTGATGGAGGCCCATGAGCGGTTCAGTTCCCTGATGGATGGCAAACGATTCCAGGTAGTTCATCCCGGTATTGCCCATGTATTTGCTCGGAGTGTACGTACTATTACCATTGTTAATATAATTATTTAGTTGCATATTGTTCACAAAAATAGTATGTTCACAAAATATGAACAACCGCATGGAGTGAACATATGCTGACTGGGGCTGAGAAAGAAATCCTGAAAACTGCCCGAGATACCTTTGAACGACAGACCGGGATCAAATTCGAGCTTGTCAACAAAGGCCCGAACCGAAAGAAATTACGTCTGAATATGCCTGATGCAAAGGCATTGGACGTAAGGATTATAGCGAATACAACCGGACTGGCATATGCGGCACTTATGTATGGCGACAGGTTGCAGCATCAAGGGGAGATTGCGGTCTTTAATCAGATAACTGCCGAGATGGCGGATACACTCAGAAGCAAAGATATCCAATTTATCGATACTGCCGGCAATGGCTATATCAACCAACCACCAGTGTACCTGTTTGTAAAGGGAAACAAGGCGAGACTGGAAATTAAACCACCGACCGTCAACCGTGTCTTCAAACAGACCGGTCTCCGGGTCCTCTATGCCCTGCTCTGCAACCCGGGGATGGAGAATGAAACCTACCGCACCCTCGCCGCAAGAACAGACGTTGCCTTGGGCATGGTCAACTGGGTCTTCAAGGATTTGAGCGAACTGGGGTTCCTGCTGGAAACAGGCACAGGCCGCAATAACAAAGTGCGACTGATCAACAAAGAAAAACTTCTTGAGCGCTGGATAACCGCCTATGCGGAGCAGTTACGACCCAAACTGCTGCTCGGACGCTATCGCGGTGCCGAAGGGTGGTGGCAGAACGCACAGCTCAATCCAGAGCAAGCCTTATGGGGTGGAGAGACTGCCGCTGCCAAGCTGACCGATTACCTGAAACCGCAGATGATTACCGTCTATCTGGACAAGGATAATCCCGCAGCAGTGCTTATCCCGAACAGGCTCAAGAAAGACCCCGCTGGCAATGTCGAGTTGGTTGCCCGCTTCTGGCAGCCGGCGACCGTAGCTCCGCATGGGGAAACGGTTCATCCGGTTCTGGTCTACGCCGACCTGATTGCGACCGGCAATCAGCGTAATATCGAAACGGCACGGATGATCTATGACGAATATATCGTACAACTTGTCCGGGAGAATTGACCCGGTTCTGGTCAAAATTCTGCGGCTCGTCCAGCAGGAGTCGGACTCACGTGGCGTGCTCTTTTTTGTGGTTGGTGCCACGGCGCGCGACATAGTGCTCAATCATTGTCACGCCATCAGGAGCTATCGGCAGACACGGGATCTTGACATCGGTGTCGAAGTGGCCGGTTGGGATGAGTTCCAACAACTTTCCGGGGCGTTGATTGCTAACGGACGCTTTACCGCCGGCAGAGCGCCATACCGCTTGATGTATGGCCGATTCCCCGTCGATATCGTTCCCTATGGCGGCGTCAGTCCGGATAACCAGACCATCAGTTGGCCGCCTGATCATCAGGTAGTCATGAGCATCATGGGTTTTCAGGAAGCCTATGACTATGGCATTACAGTGAGATTGAGCGATGATCCGGTTCTCGATGTGAAGGTGCCAACTATACCGGGTATGGCAATGATGAAGCTCATCTCCTGGAATGACCGTTATCCGGGACGCTCCAAGGATGCCGAGGATTTGTTGTTCCTGATGGAGCATTATGCCGAAGCCGGCAACCTTGATCGGTTGTACGAGGATGAAGTCGAGTTGCTGCAGGCGGAAGAATTCGATCAGACACTTGCCGGGATCAGGCTGTTGGGACGCGATTTGGCATCTGTGACAACAGAAGCTACCGGCGAAGTGATCAGAGCCATCCTTGCTGCCGAAACCGACGAGCAGGGCCGATTGCGTCTGGTACAGGACATGGCGCAAGGAGCCAGGTTGCATGACCGGACTGCCGAGCTGATCGGCAAGCTCAAAAAGCTGTATGAAGGTTTCTCTGAAAAATTCCAGGGGATGCAAAGCGCATGACTTACCCATCCATCCGCATTGAAGGTTAGATGCTCTCCTCTCGTCTCAATTGACATAACGGCTCGCGGATGACCTGAGAGCATAGCGAAACAGGTCAATTCGCGTGTTGGGCGTTCATATGTTATGGGAGCCGTATTTCGTCCCAGTATTGCTTGGCCCACTTCACTATCTCTGACGCCATTTTTACGATTACTTGCGGTGGGTAATGCCGAAATGATTCGCCGTACCGTACTTGATTCGGGTACCTTGACGCTCCAGCATCCTCTGCCTCAAGCAATGTCCCTACTGTAGCATTTCCGTAATTCGGGTCGACAGTGACAGCTCTAAGTCTTGTAGCTGGCACCCATCTGTCTTGGCCGGGGGCGATTTCCACTCGAATTTGGCATCTGCCTAGGTCTTCAAGAAGTGCCTTAAGATTATGAGAGCGAGTCCTTATTTGCCCCACTGGCTGTCCAGCCTTTTCCAGTAGGGCCTTCAAGGCGATTTCGCTTGCAAGCAGGCTAAGGTAGATGACTGTTTGAACGGCATCAAAATCAGTAAGCCCATCCATCGCCACAATTTCAGCAGTTTCGGCTAACTTCTGACATAACCCGAGATTGTATTCCGCCATGTCAGTTCTCCGCAGAAAAGCTCACTTCGTCAGCTTCAATCCCTTGCAATATG
>JAJZUQ010000009.1 GCA_021848385.1 Deltaproteobacteria bacterium | reverse complement strand
AGCGCTGTAGTCTACAGCGCTGGAGGCCTCCTACATCGCACAGGGACAAGCCAACCGCGCACAGGAGATCCGGTCTGCGCTGGAGGGGTACCGGACCTTGGAGCCCTATGCCTTCGACGACGACACTCCTATCCGGCTGACGGCACTGGTGACCCTGGAAGACGGGGAGGGTAACGGCCGGCGGTTTTTTCTCGGCCCTCTGGCCGGAGGCCTTAAGATCGATGACGGTGCCGGGGAAATTGTGGTCATCACCCCCGCCTCTCCCCTGGGGCGCTCCCTGCTGGGACTGCGTGTCGGCGACGAGGTGCGGGCCGGTGACGCTGCGACGGCTGCGTCGTTTACCATTGTTGAAGTCCGTTGAGGGTTAAGAAATTCCTGAAGCCCCGTCAGACCCGGGATGATTGGGACGCTGCCAACGATTGCGGCAAATGAATTGTTCCCCGGACCGTAGTATGCTATATTCAACAAGCGTCTGCACCACAGGGCCCCCTGTGGTTTTTTTATGGGCGCAGAATGAGAGTCACCCCGTGAACCCCAACGCATTTTCATCGCTCCAGTTGAAATCCCCCATGCTCAAAAACCTGGCTTCCCTCGGTTATGTGGAAATGACGCCGGTCCAGGCCCACAGCCTGCCGCTCATCCTTGCCGGCAAAGACGTGATAGCCAAGGCCAAGACCGGCAGCGGCAAGACCGCTGCCTTTGGTATCGGCCTGCTGACGCACCTGGAGGCTTCATCTTCGCGGGTGCAGGCGCTGGTGCTCTGCCCGACTCGCGAACTTGCCGATCAGGTCAGCAGAGAGCTGCGGCGCCTTGCCCGCTATACCGACAACATCAAGATACTGACGGTATGCGGTGGTGTTCCCTTCGGGCCCCAGAGGGGTTCCCTGGAGCATGGCGCCCATGTGGTGGTCGGCACACCCGGCCGGCTGCTCGATCATCTGCGCCGGGGGAGTATCGACCTGTCCGCGTTGCGCACCCTGGTGCTGGACGAGGCGGACCGCATGCTCGACATGGGGTTCCAGGAGGAGATCAGCGCCCTGATCGCCGCACTACCCCCCATGAGGCAGACCCTGCTCTTTTCCGCCACCTACCCGGAGTCCATTGCCGCCATGAGTACAGCGATCCAGCATGAGCCTGCCGAGGTCAGTGTGGACGAGACCCATGAGGAGGGTTCCATCGAGCAGGTATTCTACGTGGTTGACAGAGAGCAGCGGACTGAGGCGGTGGTACGCATTCTCGGCCATTATTGCCCGGAGTCGACCCTGGTCTTCTGCAACACGAGGGTGGAATGCCAGGAGGTGGCCGATGCCCTGGTCAGCCGGGGCTTTGCGGCGCTGGCCATCCATGGCGATCTGGAACAGCGGGAGCGGGATCAGGTGCTGGTCCGTTTTGCCAACAGGAGTGCTTCGGTGCTGGTGGCTACCGATGTCGCCGCCCGGGGGCTGGACATCAAGGAACTCCCGGCGGTGATCATCTACGAACTGTCCCGCAACCCGGAGATCCATACCCACCGCATCGGTCGTACCGGTCGTGCAGGGGAGCAGGGATTGGCCGTTAGCCTGGTGACGCTCAGGGAAAGCCGGCTCATCACTGCCATTGAAGATGCGCTGGGGAGCACTATTGCCCGCGGTGACCTTGCCGCGTTGCAGGCGGCAACGGGGAGGCCACCGGCACCTCCCATGGTAACGCTCTGCATCGACGGAGGCCGAAAGAACAAGCTTCGGCCCGGCGATATCCTGGGGGCCCTTACCGGCGAGGCGGGGATAGGCGGGAGTGAGGTCGGCAGGATCGATATTTTCGATTCCCATGCCTACGTTGCGATCGCGCGGCAGAACGTAGAACAGGCACTGGCCTGCCTGGGCAGCAACAGGATCAAGGGGCGCTTTTTCAGAGTGCGGAGAACCGGCTGACCGCGATGTTAGGGCACTGTCCTGATCCTCTCCGGGGAGCCGGATCGATCACCTGCCGGACGATTGGCGGTGGATGTTCTGCGCATGATAGTGCATACTGGATGATATAAGCTCCGGAACATACCTTCGGCGCGAGCAGCGCCTATTACTGATACGGTGATTAAACATATGAATGGTAGGGGCTAGGCTTGCCTCGCCCAATCTGGGGCGGGGGCGCCCCGACCCTACAGCAGGTTTTCAATGTTTAATCGCCGGAGCAATAACTCTTCGGGAGAACAAAAATGAAAGTTGACCTGGACGTGCTGAGCAACCTTTTGAGCAAACGAACCGGTGAGATCGAAAAGAGTGTGAGCGGGACCGGCTATCTGGCAAGAACGGTCATCGGCGTCGGGACTTTTCTGCTCGATAACGAAGGGGATACCGATCTGCTGACCTCCAAACAACTGGCCACCTTTGAAAAGTTTCTCAAGCCTCTGCTGGAGACCCGTCCGACCAGACCCGGCAACTGATTCCGGGAATTTATGCCGCTCACGTTCCACGGAGTGGTATAGTATGGTTAACCATGGAGAGATGTTTGATACGCACCATAACCGTACGTGATAAGGAGTACCAGTCATGAGCAAAGGCGAGGATACCAAGAAAGCCGTTAAAAAAGCACCGGTCAAGACCCCGAAGGAAAAGAAAGCTGAAAAAAAGATCAAAAAAGCGGAAAAGAAGAAATAATCTGACAAACTAAACACCGAAAAGGTAAAAACGAAGGTGGGACTATGAATATATTCAGCATGTGGAATACCGAGAAAAGGT
The DNA here is from genome assembly GCA_021848385.1 of Deltaproteobacteria bacterium. Lineage (GTDB taxonomy): Bacteria > Desulfobacterota > Desulfuromonadia > Geobacterales > Geobacteraceae > Geomobilimonas. The sequence goes on along the minus strand of JAJZUQ010000009.1, from coordinate 69,259 downwards.
GTCGCACCCGCATGATCAGCCAGGATTTTTTCGAGTGCAATGTGAAAAGGCCCGACCCCAAATTCTGCGAGTATTCCCTCCGCATGGGGGGTAGCTTCATCTGCAATCATCGGGAACGTCTCGGATTTTCGAACCAGAAATAGCGGGTGACTCTCCCGGGGGATGTTCGGAGAAGAGCGTGCTTCACGCAAAAAGGCGGCCAATCGGCCGCCTTTGCTGTTTCTGCGGCAACTCCCAATGCTACCGCACTATGTGCCTGTTATCAACTGTTGCGCTCATGCCAGCGCCGTATCGTGTCCACATCACGCATGACGCCGTGAACGTCTGCCGGTTTGCTGCTCTGCTCAAAGCGGCCGGTCAGTGCGGTGTCCTGACGGAGCTCGCCGGTGGCGTAAAGCTTCCAGATCTCCCGGCCGTAGTCGGTGGCCAGAAGTTCCGGCGCGAACCGGCCGAAGTAGGCGGTGATGTTGGCGACATCCCGCAAAAGCATGCCGGATGCGTTGTTGTTCCCCGCGGCGTCGATGGCCTGGGGCAGGTCGATGATGACCGGCCCGTTGCTGTCGACGAGCACGTTGTACTCGGACAGGTCGCCGTGGACGAGCCCTGCGCAAAGCATGAGAACGATCTGCCCGATCAGTGTGCGGTGGTATTCGAGGGCCTGGATACCGGTCAGCTTCACATCGTTGAGTCTTGGTGCCGGGTTGCCGTCCTCGCCAACCACCAGCTCCATCAGCAGTATTCCTCCAACGTAGCTGAAAAGCTGTGGCACGCGCACGCCAGTGGCGGCAAGGCGGCGCAGTGCGTCCACCTCGGCGTTCTGCCAGGCACCCTCCTGCTCTTTCCGCCCGTACTTCGTGTTCTTCACAATGGCGCGTGCCTGGCGGCTGTTCTTGACCTTGCGTCCTTCCTGGTACTGGGTCTGCTTGCTGAAGCTCCGGTTGTCGGCATCCTTGTATACCTTGGCGCAGCGGAGTTCTCCCATGGACCGGACGACGTAGACCTCGGCTTCCTTGCCGCTCATGAGCTGTGAGACGACCTCGTCGACGAGGCCGTTATGGACGAGTATCTCAAATTTTTTCGGCATTTTCATAAAGTGTCATATCCTGTTCTGGCAGCAAGGGAGCTGTTCACGCATCTCCGCACATTTTGCGATTTGGGTTGGGGAAAGGTTGGCTCGGAAGAATTGTGCGAAGTGCCCCCGATGGTGAGGAGAGGGGGGGATTGAAGGGTCCGGCAGGAGGTCGTTTCTGGAGGTAAGCCGCTGGTTGAGTATACCCTAAGCAGCGGATAAAGGATAGAGTCATTCCACAGTTTCATCCCCTCGAAAAATCGAAAGGCGACCAACCGGCCGCCCTTCTCGTCTCATCTCCCTTTGTGTCAGCATCTGCCCCATCGGCACCCTTAACTCAGTGCGTGGGAGTCGCCACTGATAGGAACGAATCCTTCGTGGCTTACTAATGGCCCAGCGTGCGTTGCGCTGCCCCCGGTAACAACCGGCCGACTCTGGCGCTGAGAATCCTCAGCCGCAACGGAGCCGCTTTTTCCCCTCATGGAACAGCACGTCGATCTTGTTCGGCAGGACAAGCTGCACAATGCCGAGCCCGAACAGGGAGTGCAACAGAATATTGTTGACGCGGTACTTCCTTTCCATGTCGTAGGGGATCGCCTGCGCCGCATCCCAACCAGGCTGCAGTGCCTCCCACTCGGCAGCAGCGACGGCCGCCGGATCGGCTTTTGCAGTACGGGGCGTTGCCGTCTTTTTCGGGGCGGTCCTGGCTGCAACAGTCTCTTTTACTGTCTTGACCGGATGATAGTTGTGCATGCTGTGGCAGGTGTTGCACTCGACGCGCACGACCTTTTCCCCGACCATGGCGACGATCGTATGATTCATCAGTGCCCGGCAGCGGGTGCACCTTGTTTCGATGATGCTTCCGGCCGATAGCGGTCTTCTCATGATGTTCTCCCTTTGTTGCAGTGCCCAATAAAAAAACCACAGGAGTGTCCCTGTGGTTCAGGTGTCGGTATGTTATAGCATGTTTCTCCTTGCGGAGCAATTGCTAAACCGTCTTCCTCAGTTTGCTGCATCTGAAGGGGCAGGCATGATCACTGGTGCCTCTGGGGATGCGATCATCCGGCTGTGAAGGCGCAGTCAGCGATCGGAATTTCGGGAGGCCTTCGGCAATGACCAGTTGAAGTGAATGGCGCAGATGCGCAGCACTATCACCGCCATGGCAGAGACGATGAGTGCCCAAGGGGTCGGGAGGGGGGTGAGGTGAAGCAGATAGAGGAGTGCCCCTCCCGCCAGGCAGGCCGAGGCGTAGACCTCCTTTTGCAGTACCAGCGGGACCTGGGAGGAGAGGATGTCGCGCATCATCCCCCCCGCGGTGGCGGTCATGACCCCCATCATCACCGAGCCGATGAAGCCCATGTGGAAGTCGATCGCCTTGCCGGTACCGATTACCACGAAGGTCCCCAGTCCCAGCGCGTCGAGATAGAGGAGGGGGAGTTGCAGGATACCCATCCGGTGGTGGAACAGAAACAGTGCCAGGGAGACGAAAATCGAGAGGTAGAAATAGGTTTCGTCCTTGAAGATGAAGGGGGGCGTGTCCCCCAGTAGCAGGTCCCGCACGGTCCCGCCGCCGATTGCGGTTACCATGCCGAGCATCAGCACGCCGAACAGGTCCATATCCCGGCGGATGCCGGCCAGTGCGCCGGACGCTGCAAAGGCTGCAGTGCCGAGCAGGTCGAGGCTGTAGAGCAGGTTCACGTTTTCCATCCTCCCGGTGGCAGTGTACCCGGATATCCGGCCAAAGGCAATCCGGGAAATTCCGCTCTACGGCACATACGACAAAGGGTTAATGCGTCACGGTAATGGTTGAGCTTCCCTCCCACATTCCATGGAGGTTGCAGTGCTGCCGGGCCAGCAGGGTCAGTTTCCCCTCGGGAGCGGTATCCTTGGGAATTACGACGGTAAAAATTGCCCTGGGCTTGAGAAAGCCCCGTGGTTGAAAATCAACCCTTCCGGCAGGCTCATTGCCGATGCTGAGCTCGATGAACTCGATCCAGTGGGACGGTCCCATGGGGTGCAGGGTTTCTCCCACCGAGACTTCGACGGTGAACGGCTCGCCGGCCTTTACGGATGCAGGTGTCGTGATGACCGGCGCGTGCCCCTTCTCCAGCGGTGTTTTGCTGGTGGGATCTTTCACGCGATTGATCCCCTCAAAGAGCGACTTGTCGACCTTTGTCGGGAAATAGAGTTCCGCCACTGCGGCGTTGTTCGCGATGCCTGTAGCCACGGCACCGACTAACGTTGTCCTGAGAAAAGTCCTACGATCCATACGCTGACCTCCTGAGTTATTTTCCCCGAAGTTCGTGATAGGGTGACAGTGCATCAAGTGTATCATGCCTGAGTGAAAAAGCTGCCGGGCTCTACGGTCGGGCATCCAACGGGAGCTGCGGGGGAGGCAGGCAGATGATAGACCGGCCAATCTACCGCCTGTGCTTTTCCGGTTGACTCTCTGCCCCGAAGGACCGCAATTCTGGGAGCGGTTACGGTGAGTAAGGGGTGGCGATGAACGTGAATGTGGCAGTTGCCGGAAGTTTCCAGTTGCTCTGGCTGACCTCTGTCAACTGCCGGTTAAAGTGAATAGACTTAAAAAAAAGCTGAGGTGCCTAGGGGCATCCCAGCTTTTTATTGTGCAGACTGTCTGACGCTTTACCGATTACAGGATGGCGCTTGCGATGAAGTACGCCACCACGGTGGAGACGCCGACGCCGATGAGACCGGGGATCATGAAGCTGTGATTGAGGAGGTATTTGCCGATGCGGGTGGTGCCGGTGCGGTCGAAGTTGATAGCCGCCAGGTCGCTGGGGTAGAAGGCGAAGAAGAAGTAGGCGTAGCTGGCCGGCATGAGGCCGAGGAGCAGGGGGATCGGGAGACCGAGGGCAATTCCCAGGGGAAGGGTGATGGCAAGGGTCGCCGCCTGGCTCTTGACGAAGGCGGAGATGCAGAAAGTGGCGATGGCGAAGGTCCAGGGGGCCAGCTTGACCATGATGCCGATGTTGTCTATGAGGAACTTCTTGTTGGCGGTGATGAAGGTGTCGCTCATCCAGGCGATGCCGAAGATGGAGACGACGGCGATCATGCCGGCGATGAAGACGCTGGAATGGGCGATATCCTTGGCCTTGACGTTGGCGGCGAACATGATGAAGGCGCCGTAGGCGAGCATGACGAACTGGACGACCGTGGTCATCGGCACTGGTTTGTGCTCGGCTCCCATCGGCAGGAGGGTGGGGCAGACGGCAAAGAGGATGATGGTGGCCACGCCGGTGAAGAAGAGCGCCACCGATATCTTGGCGGTGGTGGATATCTCTTTGTCCAGCGTGGTGACGTTGGCCTCCAGGGACTTGCGGAAATCCGGGTCTTCGAGGCGCTTCTGGAATTCGGCGTCCTTGTCCAGATCCTTGCCGCGGTTGAAGCTCCAGGCGGCGGCGGCCAGAAGACCGATGACGCCGGCCGGCATGGTCACGCAAATGATGTCGATGAGCGTTACCGGGTGGCCGGACTTGGCGGCAAAGCCGAGAAAGAAGGTGACGGCCGCGGCCACCGGGCTGGCGGTGATTCCCATCTGGGAGGCGACGCTGGAAATGGCCATGGGGCGTTCGGGGCGGATCCCGGTCTTGATCGCCACGTCGGCGATGACCGGCAGGAGGGCGTAGACCGCGTGGCCGGTGCCGACGCATACCGTGAGGAAGAACGTGCTCAGGGGGGCCAGGATGGTGACATACTTGGGGTGGGCGCGGAGCAGCTTTTCTGTCAGCTGCACCAGGTAGTCGAGGCCGCCGGCAACCTGGAGGGTGGCCGAAGCGGTGACCACCGCCAGGATGATCAGCATGACCGCGATGGGGGGGTCCGAAGGGGCGCTCCGGAAGCCGATCGTCAGGAGTGTGACGCCGAGGCCGCCGATGAGGCCGAGTGCCACCCCGCCTCTGCGGATGCCGATAAGAACTGCGCTGAGGACGAGCGCGAACTGGATCCAGAACATTGCCATGGTAAGCCTCCCTGCGAGTGATAAGTTTGACCGGACCATCGGTCCGTGTCGGTTCTTATCCGGGTAAGAGCATGGATGATGCCAGGAGGGAATTTACTCGCAACATGCCGAAAGTATTGCGCTATTTGACCGTGGGCGGGTTTTGTGGCGGGGAAACCGGTATAACCGCAGGTTATACCAGAGGGGGAGCAATGACTTAAACTATAATGATGCCGATCAGTTAAGCCCGTTTATAATGAAGGGTTATGGGTATAACCCCGGGTTATACGTAGTCAACCCCGCATCATCTTGAGCCGCTTGTTGAGCGCCGGCTGGGATATGCCGAGGAGTCGCGCCGCCAGGGTCTGATTGCCGCTGGCCCGTTCCATGGCTTCCATCACCAGGAAACCGGCTGCTTCACTGAAGGTGGGGAGTTCGGCGAAGCCGGCGAAGGGATTCTGCCGGGATGGCGCGGCTGCGGCAGGTCCCCCCTCCGTCGGTCCCTGCTCCACGGCGGCGACGAAGGAGTCCATGGCGAGCAGGCCGTCGCGATGGATGCTGACGGCGTCGTAGACCATGGCCTTCAGTTCGCGCACGTTGCCGGGAAAGCCGTAGGTGGCAAGGAACTGGGCCAGCCCCTTGGGGGGGGTCGGTTTCTTCTTCCTCAGGGTGCGGGCCGCCTCGGCGAGGAAATGGCCGAGGAGGAGCGGGATATCACCTTTCCGTTCCCGAAGCGGCGGAACATGAACCTTGTGGGTGCGGAGCCGGTAGTAGAGGTCCCGGCGGAACTCCCCCGCCGCCTCTTTGGCGGCCAGGTTCCGGTGGGTGGCGACGATGACCCGCGCCTTGATCCGTTTGGGCTGGTCGGTACCGAGGGGGAAGTACTCCCCCTCCTGGAGCAGGCGGAGGAGCTTTACCTGGGAGGGGATGCTGAGGTCGCCGATCTCGTCGAGGAACAGGGTGCCGTCGGCAGCCTCCTCCACCATCCCGCGGCGGACCATGTCCGCCCCCGTGTAGGCCCCCCGCACGTGGCCGAAGAGGGTATCGGCAAAGATGGTGTCGTCGAGCCCCGCCACGTTAACTGCAACGAGCTTCCCCCGGCAGCCGCTCAGGGTATGGGCGGCATGGGCGATGAGCTCCTTGCCGACGCCGCTCTCTCCGGTGATGAGGAGCGGTTGGGGGCTCGTGGCCACCGCTTCGATGTAGGAGAAGACGGCCAGCATACCCCGGTCCCCGGTGACGATGGCGGAAAACGCCTCGGGGTGGCGGAGCTCCCCGGAAACGAACCGGTTGGACATCTCCTGGAACTCGCGCTGCATCTCCACCATCCGCACCGCCCTGAGCACCCCTCCGACAATCCGGTCTTCCTCGTCGGTCTTGATGAAGTAATCGTAAGCGCCGAGCCGCATGCAGCGAACGGCGGTCTCCAGCTGATTGAGCCCGCTGACTACGATGGTGGTGATGTCGGGGTGATGCTCGCCGATCTGCCGGAGGAGCTCTTCTCCCGACAGGTGGGGCATGGTGAGATCGAGCAGGACCAGCCCGATTCCCCCCCGGTCCAGGATGCTCATGACCTCCCGGCTCTCCTGGCAGGTGACGATGTTGGTCAGACCTGCACAGCTTCTGAGGGTGAGCGAAAGCGACTTGAGCCATGCCGGCTCGTCGTCGACGAGGAGAATCTTGTAGCTGGGATAGGGGGATTCACTCATGGGATTCCTCTGGTGGTCAGGTGTCGGATTGCTCATTCATGGCGGGCAGCATCAGTGTCACGGTGGTCCCCTTGCCGACTTCCGATTCGAAGGTGAGGGTTCCGCCATGCTCCTTGACGATGCCGGCGGAAACCGAGAGGCCGAGACCGGTTCCGCCGCTGTCCCGTTTCGTGGTGAAAAAGGGGTCGGTCAGCCGGGAGAGGTGCTCGGGATCAATGCCGACCCCTTCATCTCGGAGTTGCAGGACGACCTGCCCCTGCTCCCGGTCGTGGCGAATGTCGAGCGCAATCTTCCGGGCCGTGTCGGGAAGGGCCTGGCAGGCGTTGAGGAGCAGGTTGACCACCACCTGCTCGATCCGTTGGGCGTTACCCCAGACCTGGGGAAGTCCTTCCTCGCAGGCGGCGGTGAAGCTGTTCGTCGCCTTGCGGATGGTCGGATCGACCAGGCGTATCGCCGTCTTCACGACGGCGGTGAAGTCCATGGCCCCCTTGTCCCCCGTGTCGTCCCGCCGGGCAAAGTCCTTCAGGTCGTTGACGATGCGCTTGATCCGGTGGGCTCCCTCCAGCATTTCGTCATGTATCCGTGGAATCTCGTCCCGCATCTCCGTGTAGGGGACCCCGCCGATGGGGAAATCCCCCCGCTCCCGGAAGTGCTCTTCCAGGATGGGGGCCGTGTCCCGGTGGGCCCGCTTCAGGATCGGGATATCCAGCAGGATGAGGCCGGTGGGGTTGTTGATCTCGTGGGCCACGCCGGAGACCAGGACTCCCAGGGCCGCCATCTTGTCGGCCTGGACCAGCTGCTGCTGATTGAGGAGCAGTTCCTCCTCGGCATGCCGGCGCTCGGCGATCTCCCGCGTCAGGTCGGCGGTGCGCAGGGCCACCTGCCGGTGCAGGGTCCGGGACCAGAGGGCAAAACCACCCAACAGCAGGACCAGGGGAATCACCACCACCGCCCCGTACCTGACGATGGTCCGCCAGTCTATCCGCTCCGGTTCCAGCACCCCCAGCCACTTTTCGTAAATCGCCTGGTATTGGCCGGTCTGCTTGAGAATGGCCAGCCCCTCGTCGAAGCGGGAGAGGAGCTCCTTGTTTCCCTTTTTCACCGCGTAGCAGTAGCGGTAGGTGGCCACGTTGCGCACCACCGGCAGCAGGTTGGTCAACTTCAGTTCGCGGATGAGGTACATTCCCGGGACGATGGCCACAATGGCGTAGTCGCATTTCCCTGCGGCAAGGAGGCGCAGGGCGTCGGCGGGGGTGTCTGTCAGGACCAGTTTCCCGGCGAAGCCCTTTCTGGCCAGGAAATCGTGCATGATCCCCCCCCGGTGGACGGCCACGCACTTTCCCTCGGTCTCCTTGAGGGAGTTGATCATGGGGGAATCACGGCGGGCGAAGACCGCATGGTTGACGATGGTGTGGGGGAGGGAAAAGTCGACTTCATTCAGCCGCTCATCCGAATAGGAGATACCCTGAAGCACGTCGACCGTGCCGTTCTGCAGGGCGGTGCGCATCTCCGACCAGCCGCCGAGGCGGAACTCGACCTTCATCCCCATCACGTTGGCAATGGCCCGGGTGAGTTCCACGTTGTAGCCGGACGGATTGCCGTCCCGATCGATGAACTCGTAGGGGGGGTAATCCCGGTCTCCCCCCACGACGATCACATTTTTCGGATGGGACGTAAGTGTTTCGGCGGAAACGGAAGCGGGGTGGGAGGGGACGAGCAGGAGCGCCAGGAGAAGGAAAAGCGCCGTCATGCCGCCACGCAGATGGCACGTTCCGGCTGTGGGGTTATCATGGGGGCGCGATGACACGGGGGCTCCTGAGATGATGAGTTGGCATCCAGGTAAAAGATACCACAAACCTCGCCATACCCCAGCGGTTCGATGAAAAACTGCTACGGGCAGCCGGTCAGTGCGCGGCGGTCTGTCCGGTCCTGGCCGGTAAACGGATGAACTGGGCCAGGATCAGGGAGACCACCCCCAGGGCGGCACCGCCGATAAAGGGGATCCGGTAGTCGATCATCCAGAGGTACCCCCCCAGGGCGGGGAGGAAGACGGCGGCGATGTGATTGATGGTGAAGCCGACGGCCGAAGTGGGGGCGATGTCCTCGCGATCGGCAATCTTCTGGAAATAGGTCCGGATGGCAACGGCGAAGTTGAAGAGGATGGAGTCGATGATGTACATGGTGGCGACTGTCCCCTTGGACGACGCGTAGGCGTAGGTGAGGAAAATCGCCACGACGCCGGTGTACTCGATGGAGCAGAGGAGCCGTTCGCCGAAGGCGTTGATGGCGCGGCCGATGAGGGGGTTGACGAACCAGTTGACGGCGTTGTTGATGATGAAGAGGATGGTCATCTCCCGCACCGAGAAGTGGAAGAGCTTCACCAGGAGGAATATGGAGAAGACCATGAATATCTGGCGCCGGGCGCCGGACATGAAGGTGAGGGCATAGTAGAGCCAGTAGCGCCGTTTCAGAAACATCCGGAGCTTTTGGGGGGGAATGCTCTCGTGGGTCGGGTCCTGGAAGAGTGCCCAGATACCCAGGCAGAAGACCACTCCTCCCAGTACCAGGAACATCCCCCGGTAGTCCAGGAATCCCCCCATGATCCAGATGGCCACGGCCGCGATGATGCTGGAGATGGCCGCCAGACTCCGCAGCTTCCCCATCACCAGGGGGGAGAGATGGGTGGAGAAGTACTGGAGGGTCAGGGACTGGTTGGTGGTTTCATAGTAGTGGAAACCGAAGCTCATGACGAGGCAGGTGAGGGCGATGCCGGAGAAGGAAGGGAAAAAGCCGGTCATGCCGACGCCAATGCCGAGCAGAACGATGGAGAAAGCCGCCAGGCGGTGCTCGCGGACCATCATCATCACATAAACGGCGGTCAGGGCCAGAAAACCCGGAATCTCCCGCACCGACTGGATGATGCCGATGTGCATCCCCTCAAGATGTACCTTTTCCACGGCGAAGTTATTGATAAGGATGGAATATCCCTGCAGGCCGACCATGGAGGCGGCGGTGAGAACGGCCAGGAAACGGAACATCGGCTTCTGGTGGGGTTCGAACATGGCAGGGTCTTTCTTGGGCTTGTGAATAGGGTGCTGTCAATCCTATAGGGTAACCGGAAGTGAGGCAAGGAAAAACAGGGGGGCATGGTCGCCGGAAGGGTTGCAGGTGAGGGCTCCGAACGTGAAGAAGTTGACGGAAATCCTGAAAGATATGGCACTGCTCCCGTAGAGGAAGAAGTCCGGTCTCCGTGGTATACTCATAGGACACTTCTATGCGCCGCATTATAGTGTCCATCCGGAAACTCCGGATGTGACACTATCGGTTTCCAATTTGGAAACGAGGAGTTTTTCGTCCTGGCAAGGAAAACGAGGGATTGCGCGGAGGCGTACGTCGGTACGCCGCACAAGCAAACCCGATGGTTGACGCCGCCAGGGCGGAAAAGAACCGTTTCCGGATGGAAACTAGCTATGACACGGAGAGTGAATCATGGACCTGAAGAAAACCCGTACCACCGTCCTGAACGAAGGGGACCCGGAACAGAAGCGAAGGGAGATACGGGAGTATTTCCACCGGACGTTCGACATCGACGAGAAGCTCTATGAAACCCTGAAGTACGACGACACCTTCTACCTGCGGGCCGACCGGCTCCGGCATCCCCTCATCTTCTATTTCGGCCACACCGCCACCTTCTTCATCAACAAGCTGACCATTGCCCGGGTGATCGACACCCGGATCAATCCACGCTTCGAATCCATGTTTGCCGTGGGGGTGGACGAAATGTCCTGGGACGACCTGGACGCCACCCACTACGACTGGCCGACCCGCCAGGCGGTGAAGGAGTACCGGGACAAGGCCCGCGAACTGGTGGACGGCCTGATTCGTACTCTTCCCCTTACGCTCCCCATCACCTGGGAGGACCCCTTCTGGGGAATCATGATGGGGATCGAGCACGAGCGCATTCACCTGGAGACCTCGTCGGTGCTGATCCGCCAGCTTCCCCTCGATCAGGTGGTGCAGCTCCCCTTCTGGGACATCTGCGGCGAGTCGGGAGAGCCGCCGGCCAATGAACTGCTGCCGGTTGCAGGGGGCAAAGTGCTCCTGGGGAAGCCGAAGGACCATCCGCTCTACGGCTGGGACAACGAATACGGCCGGCACGAGGCGGAGGTGGACGGTTTCACCGCCTCCCGCTACCTGGTCTCCAACCGGGAGTTCCTGGCGTTCGTCGAGGCGGGGGGGTACCGCGAACAGCGGTGGTGGACCGACGAGGGGTGGAACTGGCGCCAGTTCAAGCAGGCGGAGCATCCGCTCTTCTGGATAAGGGACGGTGCCGGCTGGAAGCTGCGCACCATGGCCTCCGAAATTCCCTTCCCCTGGAACTGGCCGGTGGAGGTGAACTGTCTGGAGGCGAAGGCCTTCTGCAGCTGGAAAGCCGAAAAGACCGGCCGTCCCGTCCGCCTTCCCACCGAGGACGAGTGGAACCGGCTGCGCGACGTCTGCGCCATCCCCGATCAGCCGTACTGGGACAAGGCTCCCGGCAACATCAACCTGGAGTTCTGGAGCTCCTCCTGCCCGGTGGACCGCTTCCCCTTCGGCCCGTTCTACGATGTCCTCGGGAATGTCTGGCAGTGGACCGAGACCCCTATCTATCCCTTCCACGGGTTCCAGATCCACCCCTGGTACGACGACTTTTCCACCCCTACCTTCGATACCCGCCATAACCTGATCAAGGGGGGCTCCTGGATATCCACCGGCAACGAGGCGACCCGCGACTCCCGCTACGCCTTCCGGCGCCATTTCTTCCAGCATGCCGGTTTCCGCTACGTGGAGAGCGCTGCACCGGTGGTCATCCACCAGGACCAGTACGAGACCGACACCCTGGCTGCCCAGTACTGCGATGCCCATTACGGTCCGGCCCACTTCGACGTGGCCAATTTCACGGCTACCTGTGCCCGGATATGCCTGGAGCTGATGGAAGGGCGCACGAAAGGCGCCGCTCTGGACCTGGGATGTGCCGTGGGGCGGGCCTCCTTCGAGCTGGCGAAGGGGGGCTTCGAACGGGTCACCGGGCTCGATTTCTCCACCCGCTTCTTCCGCCTGGCAGCCCGGATGCAGGAGGAGGGGTACCTGCGCTTTGCCCTGCCCGAGGAGGGGGAGATCGTCTCCTTCCACGAAATCGGGCTGGCCGAACTGGGGCTGGCTGAGGTCCGGGACCGGGTGGAGTTCTTACAGGCCGACGCCTGCAACCTGCCGGACAAGTTCACCGGCTACGATCTGGTGCTGGCCGCCAACCTCATCGACCGGCTCTATGCGCCGCGCCTCTTCCTCTCCACCATCCACGAGCGGATGAACCGCGGCGGCCTGCTGGTGATCACCTCCCCCTACACCTGGCTGGAAGAGTTCACGAAGAAAGAGGAGTGGCTGGGAGGGTACCGGGATGCCGGCGAGCCGGTCTGGACCCTGGACGGATTGAAGGAGGCGCTGGCGCCCCGCTTCCGGATGCTGGGGGCGCCGCGGGACATCCCCTTCGTAATCCGGGAGACCCGAAGGAAATTCCAGCACACCATCGCCGAACTGACGGTATGGGAGCTGGCGTGAACGGGGAGCAACGATTCGATTTCGACACCGTCGTGGACCGGACCGGCACCGCCAGCGAGAAATGGGACCGGTACGGGGGGAGGGACGTCATTCCCCTCTGGGTCGCTGACATGGATTTCCGTTCCCCTCCCGCGGTCATCGATGCACTCCATGCACGGGTCGGTCACGGGATTTTCGGCTATACCGCCCCGCCCCGGGAACTGGTGGAGACGGTCATCTCCTCCATGGCCCGTGAATACTCGTGGGAGGTGGATCCGGCGTGGATCGTCTGGCTTCCTGGCTTGGTGACCGGCCTGAACGTCGCCTGCCGCACCGTTGGCAACCATGACGACGAGGTGCTTACCTTTACACCGGTATACCCACCCTTCATGTCGGCTCCCCGCCTCTCCGGGCGCACCGCCGTCACGGTCCCTCTCCGGCTTTCGGGCGGGCGCTGGCTGATGGATATGGAGGCACTGGAGCGGGCGGTCACCCCCCGCAGCCGGCTTTTCCTCCTCTGCAATCCCCATAACCCGGTCGGCCGAGCCTGGAGCCGGGGTGAACTGGAGGGAGTGGCGGAGCTGGCCGAGCGGCACGATCTCGTCATCTGCTCCGATGAAATCCATGCCGGCCTCATCCTGGATGAAGAGGTGCGCCACGTTCCCCTGGCTGCCCTGTCACCGGCTGCGGCTCGCAGGACCATAACCCTTCACGCACCGAGCAAGACCTACAACATCCCCGGGCTCGGCTGTTCCTTCGCCGTCATCGCCGATGACGGTCTGCGCGCCTCCTTCAAGCGGACGATGACAGGGATTGTCCCCCATGTGAACCTTCTCGGGTACACCGCCACCCTGGCGGCCTACCGTCATGGTGAGGAGTGGCGGCGGGAGCTTGTCGCCTACCTGCGGGGGAACCGCGACCTGGTGGCGGCGGAAATCGAAAGAATGCCGGGACTCGCCATGACCCACGTCGAAGCGACCTACCTCGCCTGGATCGATGCCCGGCAGCTCGGTTTCACCCAGCCGGTCCGTTTTTTCGAGGAGGCGGGGGTGGGGCTTTCCGACGGGGCCGACTTCGGCCTGCCGGGGTTTGTCCGGCTCAATTTCGGCTGCCCCCGGTCACTCCTCACTGAAGCCCTGGCCCGCATGGCAGGTGCGCTCGCACGATGCCGGGATCTCCGGAACTGCCCGGGATAACGGCGGGCCGCGAACCCCGCTCGTCCACGTGTTCCCTCTCTCATTTACTTGAAAATACTAATTTACAGGTTCTCAGCGTTTGCGTATATTCTCCATATCCCTCCCAACAGTGCTTCTCTGATAGTGTCCTGTACCTAAAAATCGCTTCGGGACAAGCTTAAGGCAGCAGGCGGGACGTGGAATCCGCAGAAAAATTTGTGGCGGTCAAAATCTTCATCGTGAGCGAAGTGTTTCTACTTGCTGAAACATCGACCCCACCACAACTACTAAAGTTTATAGATGTAGAAGCCTTGGTGGTTTATAAATATAGAAACTTACTTCTTTCTATAAACTTGTTTCTACATTTAGAAACAAAGCTCTAACTGCTCAATAACGAGTTATACCAATCAATGTATTTATAAGAAGTCTTGCGCGAATAAATGTTGCGCTTCCCCCTGAAAATGAAATAGCAACCTATGGATATGCCTAAATAACCATAAAGGATCCAAGCTAATGCAAGATAATCAATCTGAAGTGACCGGAACCAACCAATTAGCACAAATGCCTCCATTAGTGACAGGTGAGGATAAGGTGAAAATATTGCTCCACCAGTATGATACAATAGTAAATCTTTATAAACACAATATGGACTTAACAATTAAAGTGAATATCTTTATTTATGCAGTTACTGGTTCAATATTATCTTTCTACTTATCAAAACAAAGCATTGGGCTTATGAGATATGCACTAATATTCCCAAGTATAATGAATTTTGGATACGCCTTTTTCTTCTATCAAGCATCAAAAAAAGTAACGCCATTTCACATTGACCTTATAGCTATAAACAAAGCACTTGGTTTACTTTCCTTCCCTGACATAACAATCCTTCAAAGAACATTAGAGTTGTCATCGTTGTTGTTTTTACTAATATCAGTAGGTTTATCGCTGATTACGGTTTTTAACTAACAAATTGCAGAAAGGTATAACAGCGGAGTAGAACCGACGAGCGGTTCACTCCGTCAAACCGTTGGGCTACTAAACTCATAAATGAGGAAATTAATGTCAAAACGACTCTCAAATGTACGCCGTCAGCTTCTTGTTCAAATGGAAAGTATTGTTGGTGGCGAGTGCTACAACGGAAATATTCAAAACCATGGGCTTGGTGGAGTACGGGAAGCCGCAGGAAGAAGTTTTAGATACCCAGTCATGCTACGAGCTGCAGACGGAAGCAAAACAAAGATTCGGAGTACATGCATACCGCAAACTGCTACAGATGAAATGGTGAAAAGCGCTTATTATGCATTTGGCGCCAACCAGCTTGATGTCATGTCTGCGCTGGAGAAAATTCTTCAACATCTTGAGAGAAATCATGGATTAATTTTACCTGAATAAAATCGCTCTCTAAATCTGGAGATATCGATGAAATTGAACCTTCGCAAAGAAAAATCTGCTGACACGCTGCCTTCACCTTTAACCGGCAAGCCCATTGAAATAAAAGTCCGTGCATTCTGCCCGAGGTGTGGATGCTTGATATCTCATAAATCTGTTGAAGCAGTAAAGCTGGCATTGGAGGAGTGGGAGAAATGCAAGAAGTGCGGATGTATTGAAGCTGCCGTCAAATATACCCTGGAAGAAGAAATCTTCGGAGGACCTGAGGGTGAGCCCAACCACGCGGCGGCACTCAGACGCTGACGCGCTGGTGCGCCCCACACCGTTAGGCGAACAACGCAGGGAAAAACAAAAAATTGACACACGTACCAATAATGGTACAATGTGTTTCAAGTGACTGATATCGAATTTATCCTGAAAGTCGTGTTCTATCGTTCCGAGGCCGGCAAGGAGCCTGTCAGGGAATGGCTCAAGGATTTGCATCGTGATAACAAGCGGCAAATCGGCGAAGACATCAAGACAGCCCAACTCGGCTGGCCTTTGGGGATGCCGCTCATCAGGAAAATCGGCAAGGATCTATGGGAAGTACGCACAAGATTGGCTGACGGCATAGCACGGGTATTCTTTACGGTTGATGATAACTACATGATTTTGCTTCATGGTTTCATAAAGAAATCTCAAAAGACTCCACAAGCCGAACTCAAGACGGCACTAAACCGTCTTGGCAATTACAAAAGAGGCGCAAAATGAAAAACGAATATTTAGGATCAGGTTTTGACGATTTTCTTGAAGAGGAGGGATTGCGCGCAGAGGCAGAGGCGGCAGCAATCAAGAGAGTGATCGCATTCCAGATTGAGCAAGAGATGAAACAAGCAAATCTATCAAAAACCGCAATGGCGGAAAAAATGCACACCAGTCGCACTGCCTTGGACAGACTCCTTGATCCCGCCAATGTATCCGTTACCCTCCAAACCCTCGAAAGAGCGGCCCTCGCCCTTGGCAAAAGCTTGAAAATAGAACTGGCATAATCACCCGCTCAGACCATGACCGGGCAGCTGGCGGCAGATGGTCTTCGCGATGTTTCGCCGCTACACCCCCACGAGATTATCCGGAAAAAAAATGATAAAAATACACATACCATCTGACGAGCTTGAGCTTGCAATGATTCGTGGAGTCCTCGATTCAGAAAGCATCAACTACTTCGTTCATAATGATAACTTTGGGTCAATGCGCGTCGGGCCACAGATTGATCTTCTGAACAAAAAGACAATAATGGTTGCAGCAGAGGACGCAGAGCGAGCTAAAGGTATAATCACGGACCTACTTGGTCGTGAAATACCGGAAGAAGCGGCCGAAGAACAATATTCGTTAAGCCAGAAGCTACGGATGATATTGGAAACTGTTATCTTCGGATGGTTCGTCCCTGGGAAAAAACGTCGGCAAGAGCCGCCTGAGTGATACGTCAAAAACGACGTATAACAAGGCCGGTGGAACGGTAAAATCCCGCACACCGCCCACAACGTTAGGCGTTTTTGCGAGTGAGGGAATTCATTATGGGACAAGCTGAACAACACCGCACCCACCGCGTTGGCTGGCTCCGTGCCGCTGTCCTCGGCGCTAATGATGGAATCGTCTCCACCGCCAGTTTGATCGTGGGCGTAGCCGCAGCCGAATCTACCCGCAACAGCGTGCTCGTTGCCGGCATTGCCGGTCTAGTGGCGGGCGCGATGTCGATGGCAGCAGGCGAGTACGTTTCAGTCAGTTCCCAATCCGATACGGAACGCGCCGACCTTCATCGGGAGCGTGTGGAGTTGGCCACTGACGGCGAACACGAACACGCCGAGTTGGCCGCCATCTACGTCGCGCGGGGACTCGACGCCAATCTTGCCAGCGAGGTGGCCACGCAATTGATGGCCAAAGACGCACTCGGTGCGCACGCCCGTGACGAGCTGGGGATCTCCGATACACTGAGCGCGCGGCCTGTCCAGGCCGCATTCGCTTCGGCGGCTACGTTCACGGTCGGTGCTGCCTTGCCACTCCTGCTCGTCCTCTTTGTGCCTTTATCTGCGCTGGTCTGGGTGGTTTCGGGCAGTTCATTGTTCTTTCTCGCGCTGTTGGGTGCCTTGGCGGCTCGTGCTGGCGGTTCACCCGTGTGGAGATCCGTCGCGCGCGTGACGTTTTGGGGCGCACTAGCTATGGCTCTGACTGCCGGGGTCGGAGCTTTGTTTGGTGCGACTCTTTGAGACAGTTTTCGAACCGGAAACTCCCCCGGTAATGTTAGTGGTTATCGCCGTGATAGGAAGCCCATGAAGAAATCTCACATTTGGCTCATATGTCCCCTGCTCGGCGGGCTTGTGTTCTGGGGGGCTGACGCGCTGATCACCCGTTTCGCGACCGGGTTCTCCACCGCGGTCTGGATAACCGTCAAGGTCCTCCTGCTTCCCCTTGTCTGCGGCTTCACCTACTGGTTCTTCGTGAAAAAGAGCTCGTCCCAGTCCCTCCTCATGCCGGCCGCCATGGCCATGCTGCTTGGCATCTGGTTGGGGGGGCCGCTCTACTACCTGCTGTTTTACGCGAAGACGATGAAAACGCCGATGGGAGTAAGGGAGATGGTCATTTACATCGTGTTCTTCCCCCTCTCAACCCTGCTGGTATCGTTGTTCAGCGGCTCGTTTGGCGGGCTGATGGTGACAACGGCATCCCTGATGGTCCTGGGCACCGGCTGGCTCGGCGTGCCGGGCACACCACGCAAATCCGCCGGATAGGCTTGTCAACGGGGCGTAATGGGTTACAGTATACCCATGAACCGGCCTCCCGCAAAACATCGCGTGGCAGGTTGAGTTGCCGCTTCGGTCGTTCTCTCTCTCTCTCGCCCTGGAGTGTTACTCTGCTCGTGGTATAAGTAGCTACTACTGCTTATGGAGGAACCATGTCTATCGCTGGAAATCCCAAAAAACTTGCTCAGGATATTTCTGAAGGGTATTTTATGGTAACTCCGCCACTGCTGAAGAAATATACCCCGGCTGATCTGAAAATCATTGTCACCAACATCGGCATAGTTGCCCGAGAACTGCGTCAGGAGGTGATTCCGCAGGACGATATTATGTCCATCAAGGCGCGGAACATGAGACTCTCCCGGCTTAATCAGGCCGAAGTGGTTATCCAGGCGTATTGCAAAAAGCACAAGTTTCCCCTTTGATAAGCTCTGTTTCACTTCGTTCCCGGATAAGCCCCGCACCATTACACCCCACCCGCCAGATAAAACGATAGCAATCAATTTCCTCTCGGGTTGCCCATCCCTCTACCCTTTTAGGAGAACTGTCCAACGGTCATCCCCCCCGGAGCCGCTCCCTCTTCAGCAATTCCGGGAAGAGCCGTATCCAGAAGAGGACGACGATGAGGGTGCCGATGCCGCCGATGAGGGCGGCCGGAACGGCGCCGAACCAGGCGGCGGTGAGTCCCGATTCGAACTCACCCAGTTCGTTGGATGAGCTGACGAAGATGGCGTTGACGGCGCTCACCCGCCCGCGCATCTCGTCCGGGGTCTCCAGCTGGATAAGGGAGGCGCGGATAACAATGCTGATCATGTCGGCCCAGCCGAGGATGGCGAGGGCTGCGAAGGATAAGAGGATGGAGCGGGAGAGGGCGAATACGACGGTCATGGCGCCAAACAGGGCGACGGCGGCGAACATGATCCGGCCGACCCTGTGGAGGAGAGGGTTCCTGGCAAGATAGAAGGAGGCGGCCAGCGCCCCCACAGCCGGCGCACCCCGGAGGAGGCCGAGCCCCTCGGGGCCGGTGAGGAGGATGTCTCGGGCGTAGATGGGGAGAAGCGCCGTGGCGCCTCCCAGGAGGACGGCGAACAGGTCGAGGGATACGGCGCCGAGCAGCACGGGGCGGCTCCGGATGAAGCCGATCCCGGCAAAGACGGTCTGGAGACTGATGGGTTCCCGCGAGGAGGGGGTGCGCCTGATCCGGATGGAGAGGATGGTGACGGCGGCAAAGAGGAAGAGGAGGAAACTGGTGCCGTAGACGGCGGCGGGACCGGCGAGATAGAGGAAGCCCCCCAGCACGGGGCCGACGATGGTGGCCGCCTGCTTGACCCCGGAACTGGCGGCTATGGCCTGGGGAAGGATCTCCGGTTCCGCAAGGGAGGGGACCAGGGCGAGCATGGTGGAGTATTCGAAGGCGCGGCCGATACCGATGGCGAGTACGAAGAGGAGGATGGTCTCCCGGCTCCCCCCGTGCAGGAGGGTGGTCGCGGCGAGACCGGCCAGTGCCGCCGCCTCGGCCAGGAGGGCGAAGGAGACGATCCGCCGCCGGTCGTGGCGGTCGGCCAGGTGCCCCACATAGAGGGTGAGGAGAAGCGACGGGATGAACTGGACGAGTCCCACCAGACCCAGGTCCAGGGCGCGATGGGTAAGCCCGTAGATCTGCCAGCCGACGGCAACCCCCGCCATCTGGTAGGCCAGGGTCGCCGCGCCGCGGGCGGCGATGAAGAAGGCGAGCGGTCGGTGCTGCCGGAGCGAAAAGGGGAACAGAGGTTCCTCCGAAAACTTGGTGGGGTTCTGGAAGTCTATGTTAATTGACCCATGGATGCAAGGATCTGAGGGTTATTCACGGTCTGACTTATCCCTCCAAGGCATGCCGGAGGTTCACCACGAAGTCCTGGGCGTTGGTCAGGATGGCGCGGGCCTGGCCGGAACCGCGGTTCGCAAGCTTGTCGGCTCCGAATTCTGACATGTCGACGATGTAGAAGAAGACCGGCCGCACGGTGCCGTCCTCCATAACCCGGTAGTCAGGGATCATGTTGCCGGTGGCGATGGTATGGAGCTGGGTTGCCACGGCGATGACGGTGGTGGCCCGGCGCGCCTGGTGGCGCATGGCATCCTGGGCCAGGACCGTGTCGGTGATCACCTCGGGAAGGGGGCCGTCGTCCCGGATGGAGCCGGCCAGGACGACGGGGACCGAATGGCGCAGGCAGGCGGGGATGATGCCGTCCCTGATATCCAGGTCGGCGACGGTCTTTGCCAGTGACCCCCGGCGGCGCACCTCGTTGATGGCGTCCAGGTGGTTGTAGTGCCCTCCGGGAACCAGCGCCTGGGTGTAGATGTCCTGGCCGAGGCCGGTGCGGAAGAGGGCCGCTTCCAGGTCGTGGGTGGCGAGGGCGTTGCCGGCCAGCAGGGCGTGGCAGTAACCGTTCTCGATCAGCCACTGCATGGCATTGCGGCTGTCCCGATCGAAGGCGACGGCCGGTCCCAGCACCCAGAGGATGGAGCCGTGCTCACGGTCATGGCGGAGGATCTCGTACAGTTCGTCGTAGGAGCGGGAGAAGGGGGTTTCCCGGGTGCCGCGGCCGCGGAAGGCGAACTTTTCCGCCGCCGTCGGGCCGGCGGGATCGAAACCGGTGGTATGGATGTAGATACCCTCTTCGCCGTTCTCGCTCCGTCCCATGACGACCGGGTCCCCCTGCCGGACGAGACGGGGCTCCACCGCCTGGAGCGTGCCGTCCCGCAGGCGGAGGACGGCGTCCATCCGGCTTTCCCGGACCAGCAGCCACTCGCCGTTACCCCGGTGGACGTACTCGGGGTGGTTGCTGGTGGCGTGGAAGCCGGCGGGGAGGATACCGTCGGCAGGGGCCGGTTCGGTCCGGGCGGGCGGTGCCGCGGCCAGGTCGGGGCGGGAGAAGTCGGGGGGAGTGTAGGGGGGAATGGCTGCCATGATGGCCTCCTGGGTGTCGGGGAGATGGGACAAGTAAAGCGCCGGAGGGAGATTTGTCAAGCGGGAGCCGGCAACAGCCGCCAATGTGTGGTACGCTTAAGGCGAGATAATGGCGGACGGGAGGATGGTTATGGAGAGAGGCAGGAGAAGCCGACCCACGCGGGTCGTCATCATGGGGGCGGCGGGACGGGACTTCCACAACTTCAACTGCTGTTTCCGGGACAATCCGCTGTTCAGGGTGGTGGCGTTCACGGCGGCCCAGATCCCCTCCATCAGCGACCGGCGCTACCCTCCCTCCCTGGCAGGGCCGCTCTATCCCAAGGGGATTCCCATCTATCCCGAGGAGCGGCTCCCCGACCTGATCCGCCGCCACCGGGTCCGGCAGGTGGTCTTTGCCTATAGCGACATCTCCCATGAACAGCTGATGCACACCGCCTCCCTCGTCCTCGCCTGCGGCGCCGATTTCCGGCTCATGGGGCCGGACGCGACCATGCTGGCGAGCCGCCGGCCGGTGGTGTCGGTCTGCGCGGTGCGGACCGGCTGCGGCAAGAGCCAGGTGGTCCGATATTTCTGCGATATCCTGCGTGAGCAGGGGATACGGCCGGTGGTGGTACGCCACCCCATGCCCTACGGCGACCTGGCTGCCCAGGCGGTTGAACGCTTTGCCGAAGCCGCCGACCTGGAGCGGTTCCATTGCACCATCGAGGAGCGGGAGGAGTACGAACATCTGCTGGAGCACGGCGCCACCGTCTATGCGGGGGTGGACTACCGGCGGATCCTGCGGCGGGCCGAGAGGGGGGCGCGTATCATCATCTGGGACGGGGGGAACAACGACCTCCCCTTTTTCCGCTCCGACCTGGAGATCGTGGTGGCGGACCCTCTCCGGCCGGGGCACGAGACCTCCTGGTATCCCGGCGAGGTCAACCTGCGGCGGGCGCAGCTCGTGGTGGTCAACAAGGTGAATGCCGCCGAGGCGGCTGCCGTGGAGATGTTGGAAGCCGCGGCAAAAAGGGTGAACCCGGCGGCCAGGGTTGTGCGGACGGCGTCGCTCGTGACCATGCCGGACGGGGAACAAATCAGGGGGAAACGGGTCCTGGTGATTGAGGACGGCCCCTCCGTCACCCACGGCTCCCTCCCTTCCGGGGCCGGCCTCGCCGCGGCGCGGCAGCATGGCGCCGAGGTCGTTGATCCCCGTCCCTGGGCACAGGGTTCCCTGGCCGGTGTCTATGCTGCCTTCCCCCATCTTGGGCCGGTACTTCCCGCCATGGGATACAGCCCGGCCCAGGTGGAGGACCTGGCCGCCACCATAGCGGCAGTGCCGACCGACTTCGTGCTCGCTGCCACCCCCATCGACCTGAACCGGCTGCTGGCAAGCCCGCAACCCATTATTCGCGTTTCCTATGCCATCGGGGAGATCGCCGGGACTCCGCTCAAAGATGCGTTCTGCGGGCTTATCGACCGATTGGACAAATCTTAGCGGGATTGGCCCTTCTCCTTGGTTCCGGCGGCGATTGGTGGTATGGTGGGGCACGCTGTTCAGACCACGAATTCACAAGGGGGCCGTGACCCATGCCCGAGAGCCCGCACCCGTTCCAGACCCTCACCCCCAGCTTCATCATGGACGCCGTGGAGAGCCAGGGATTTCGCTGCGACTGCCGCACCTTTGCCCTGAACAGCTACGAGAACCGCGTCTACCAGGTGGGGATCGAGGAGGGGCAGCCGCTCATTGCCAAATTCTACCGCCCCGGCCGCTGGAACGACCTCCAGATCCTGGAGGAGCACACCTTCTGCCGGGAGCTGGCCGACCAGGAGCTTTCGGTGGTGGCCCCGTGGAGAAACGGGGCCGGGGAGAGCCTCTTCCACTACGGGGGGTTCGGTTTTGCCCTCTATCCCCGCCAGGGTGGCCACGCCCCCGAATTCGACAACCTGGACAACCTGCTGATCCTCGGCCGGATGCTCGGCCGTATCCACAGCGTCGGAGCGGTCCATGGCTTCAGGCACCGGCCGGCCCTGGATGTCCAAAGCTTCGGCCGTGATAGCGTCGCCCTGATCGGCGAGCGCTTCATCCCGGCGGAGTACCGGCCAAGCTACATAGCCGTGACCGACCAGCTCCTGGATGCCATCGACGGGTGCCTTGCGGCGGCGGGACCGATCCGGCAGATCCGGACCCATGGCGACTGCCACGCGGGGAATATTCTCTGGCGTGGCGGCGTTCCTCACTTCGTCGATTTCGATGATGCCCGGACGGCCCCGGCAGTGCAAGACCTCTGGATGATGCTCTCCGGTGACCGGCAACGCCAGACAGCCCAGCTGGATGCGCTGCTGGAAGGGTACCGGGAGTTTTGCGACTTCGATCACCGCGAATTGCGGCTGATCGAAGCGCTGCGTGCCCTGCGCATGCTCCACTATGCCGCCTGGCTCGCCAGCCGCTGGGAGGACCCGATCTTTCCCGGCACCTTTCCCTGGTTCAACACCGTCCGCTACTGGGGTGAGCATATCCTCCAGCTGCGGGAGCAATTGGCGGCCCTTGACGAACCGCCGTTGGAACTTCCCTGAAAGGTTTTTCGCGAACTGACGTCTTCGCCGCGCTGGCCATTGTCCCGCCATACGGTACACTAACGGAAGGTTTTTGCCTGGGGGCCGTCACCGGCTGACGGCAGGGAGGAAGGGATGGAATTCCGGTCCGTTTTTCTGCGGAGAACCGTGGTGTTTCTCTTGTTTGTCGGGATACCAGGGTGGGCGACAGCGGGTGGTGGACCGACTTCCGCCGATGGTGTCGCCTGCCTGGCCCGGGGGGAGTATGCCAAGGCGGTCAAGGCGTTCACCCGTGCCATCGAGCGTGGTGACCGGAGTGCGGCAGCCTATGCCGGCCTTGGGCGTGCTTACCTGAAGCTGGGAGACACTTCGCAGTCCACCAATTTGGAACTGCTGGAAAACGGGGCCGGGGCTCTCCGCACGGCCGAGGAGCTGGATCCGTCACGGCCGGAAACCCACCATGACCTGGGGCTGACCCTGCTGGCCCTTGGCGACCGGGCAGGGTCAGCAAGGGAGATCGAGCACCTGAAGAAGCTCGACCCTACCCTGGCTGCTACCCTGACCCGTGCCGTTGAGGGGTCACGTCTTCCTCCCTCCTACCGACTCGTCGGCGAGAGTGGCCGGCCGGAAAAAAACGGGACCCCCATCGCCGTCGAGGGGAATACGGTTCTCGTCCCGGTCACCCTCTCCCTCGGCTCCCGAAGCGTCCAGGCGCGGCTGATCCTGGATACCGGCGCGAGCATGACCACCATCACCCCCCAGGTGGCGGCGCAGCTCGACATCAATCTCAGTCAGGCCGTCTCGGGTGCCGTGCAGGTGGTGGGGGGAGGCTTCGTGGAAGCGAGGGGGGTGCGGCTCGACCAGGTTTCGGTCGGACCCCATGCCAGGACGAAAATGAACGTGGCCGTCATCGGCAACGGAAACCCGCGGGTACCCTATGACGGCCTGCTGGGGATGGATTTTCTTCGGGGGCTCCATTACCATGTGGATTTCAGGAATCGAGTGATAAACTGGACCCCTTGAGAAGGAGGGAAGCAGGTGGATTTCATTGCATGACGGAAAAGGCGGCCAGTGGCCGCCTTTTCTGTTTCTCTTCCCGTGCCGGTATAATGTCACTGGACGGTGAATGAGGTCTCCCTGGACTGCTTGCCGCTGGCGGTGCTGATGGTGGTGGTTACCTTGTAGATTCCCTTCTTTGCGTTCTGGGGAAGGGTAAGGGGAATGTTTGAGCTGTAGGTACCGGCGGGATGGGAGACGTTCACCGACGGGTTGCCCACCAGCTCGTTGTTGAGCCTGATTTCGTGGGATTCGGTTATGGCGACCGGGGTGGAGGGTGTGGGGGACATTACGGCGTAGCCGGCTATCAGGTTGACTGTCCCGCCCGGTTGAACCGTAGCGGGGGATGCGAGCGTGCTCACGACCTTTAACATGATTCCCGTTGACGGCTGGTAGCCGTATTTGTTTGCCGTCTCGGCAGCGGTACTTTTCTGGTCAGCGGTGTAATTACCGACAACGCCTCCCGTCAACGCTCCGGCCAGACCTCCGAGGATCGCCCCCTTGGTCCGGGACCCTTCGCCTGCCAGCAGTGCCCCGGCCAGTGCGCCCGTGGCTGCGCCGATGCCGGCCCCTTTTGCGGCCCCCTGATACTCATCCGACATGGTCGCACAGCCGGTTATCCCCAGGGTAAAGGTGGCAAGCGTTACGAGTGCTGCAATTCTCAGTTTCATAGGTTTCCTCCCGTCTTGAAGTGATGTGTCGAGATGTTTTTTGGTGTCATTTTCACAGGGCTAATCCTGTGAGTCAAACATAACCTGCGCCGTGCCCCATAATTCTAAAGGGCCATCTGTTGCTGTCAACTGTTCGACCCCGTTCATTATAGAGAGCGAAGCTTACGGTTGCAAGAGCTGAAAGGCCGTTACGCCATATACTTCTGTGCCAGGGATGGGGAAGTTGTCGTGTGGATAATCCAACCAAAGCATCTTTCCTCCTTGGAAACCTCTTAAGTTCGGCTAAACTTTCCGTAAAGAATTCAGAAGGGATGGTTCCGTCTCTTCGCTTTCGGTTGAGCGGGACGACCGGAAAATCCAAGGGGGAAACGTATGGAAACGATGGGACAGTACCAGCAGCTCGCAGTAACCTACCTGACGGAACTGGGAACCAAGCTTCTCGCCGTCATCCTGTTCTGGTTAGTCGGCCGCTGGCTAATCGGGCTGGTGGGGCGGATGCTTAATCGAGTTCTGGAAAAGCAGAAGGTCGATCCCACTCTGATGCGCTACATCGGCAACTTCGTCGCGGTGACCCTCAATATCATTCTGGTGGTTGCCATCCTTGGTTACTGCGGCATACAGACGACGACCTTTGCCGCATTGGTGGCCGGCATCGGCATTGCCATCGGCGCCGCCTGGGGCGGACTCCTTTCCAACCTGGCGGCAGGGATCTTTCTCGTGGTGTTGCACCCCTTCAAAGTGGGGGATTTCGTGACAGCGGCCGGAGTGACCGGAACCATAAGGGAGATCGGCCTCTTCGTCACCACCATCAACACGCCGGACAACGTCATGACGCTGGTGGGGAATGGCAAGATTTTCAGCGATACCATCCAGAACTTCACCACCAACGATTTCCGCCGGGTCGAATTGAAGTGCCAGCTGGCGGGAAGTGCCGATCACGTTGCCGCCATGCTGCTTTTGCGGGAGAAACTGGCGGCGGTTCCCAACGTACTGGCGCAGCCGTCGGTGGAGGTGGAAATTCTCGACTTCACCCTGGTGGGACCGGTGCTGGCCGTGCGCCCCTTCTGCCATAACGACCATTACTGGCAGGTCTATTTTGACGGCAATCGCACCATCCGTGAGTCCCTGGCCGCCGCCGGCTTCCCGTCCCCCATGCCGGCGCAGATGGTGGTGGTGCAGAACCCTTAGCCGATATTTTCAGGCGTACGATATACATCGAGGGGGCTGTTGTGGCCCCCTTCGTTTTGTGGTAGAAATGACGTACGTTGCGAAGAAAGGAAGATATACCATGAACCTGCTGGATGGAAAGAAATGCGCAGAGAGCCTGATCGCCGACATAGCGAAGAAGGTGGCCGGTTACGTGGATTCCGGCCTGCGCAAGCCGCACATGACCATCATCCTGGTCGGCACGCATGCGCCGAGCGAGTCGTACGTCAAGTCGAAGATAACCACCAGCACTCTGGCAGGTTTCGACAGCAACATGATCCGTTTCCCGGAAACGGTCAGGGAGGCGGAACTGCTGGCGAAGATCGAGGAGATCAACAGCGATCAGACCACCGACGGGGTGATCGTCCAGCTCCCCCTCCCCAAGCACATCAACCAGCAGCACATCATCAACGCCATATCACCCGACAAGGACATCGACGGCTTCCACCCCACCAATTTCGGCCGGATGACGCTGGGGCAGAAGGCGTTTCGGCCGGCGACCGCCTACGGCATCTGCAAGCTTTTGCAGTTCTATGAAGTGCCGGTGAAGGGGAAGCACTGTGTCGTCATCGGCAGGTCCAACATCGTCGGCAAGCCGATCTCCATCATGCTCTCCAACGATTTCGACATCGGCAACGCCACGGTCACCCTGTCTCATATCGAGACCCCCCGGGAACTGCTCCTGGACGAGACCCGCCGGGCCGACATCGTGATCGTGGCGGTCGGCATCCCGGGGTTCGTCACCGAGGATATGGTGAAGGAGGGGGTCGTCCTCATCGACGTCGGAATCAACCGGCTGGAGAACGGCAAGATCGTGGGGGACGTTGATTTCGAGCACGTCGCGCCGAAATGTTCCTGGATAACACCGGTCCCTGGCGGGGTCGGCCGGATGACTGTCACCGCCCTGATGATCAATACGCTGGTTGCGTACCAGAACAACTTCAACCTGGTTTGACCGGGTGCATTCTTACTCCTTCTCAGGCGGCCAATGGCCGCCTTTTTTTTGCCTCCGCCCATGGCGTGTCGCCAGGGGCATGGTATACATGATAGGGATATAATATATCATGGGGAGCAGGTACATGGGGCGGCTACGCAAAACAGTAGGGACCGGATCACGTTTTTCCCTGGCGGCGCTGCTCGTGGCATGGGTTGCATGGCCCGGTCTCGCTTTGGCTCATACGGAGGGACCTTTCCCTGCACAGGACCATGCCGGTCCGGTTCTGGCTTCGGATGCCGCGGCGCAGGCCGGCCTCACCGAGCGGCTCGGAGAAAAGATTCCCCTTGACCTCACCTTCCGCGACGAATCGGGCAAACCGGTCCGGCTGGCGGATCTGGTGACAGTGCCGACCATTATTCTTCCCGTCTACTACAGCTGCACCAATGAGTGCAATTTCCTGCAAGGTGGGCTGGCAGCTGCCCTGCCGGCAGTGAAGAGGAAGCCTGGCACGGAGTACCGGGTCATCTCTTTGAGCTTCGACGAGACCGAGACCCCGGCGCTGGCGGCGAAATACAAGCGGATGTACCTGGCCTCGATGAATATACCTTTTCCGGAGGATGGTTGGCGCTTCCTTACCGGTGACGCACGGGACATCCGCCGGCTGACCGATGCCGCGGGGTACCGTTTCGCCCGCAAAGGCAGGGATTTCATTCATCCGGTGGCGAGTTTTGTCGTTGCCCGGGATGGGACGATCGTCCGTTACCTGTACGGGACGACCTTTCTCCCCAAGGACCTGACCCTGGCCCTGCTGGAAGCCCGGGACGGGAAGGTGGGGGTGACCATCCGCAAGGTCGTGGGGTACTGCTTCACCTTTGACCCGAAAGGGAAGACCTACGTTTTCAACCTGCTGCGGGTGAGCGCCACGGTTGTCATTGCAGGCGCGGCGGCTTTCCTCGCTTTCCTGCTCCTGACCGGACGCAAGGGGTAAGTGGCAAAAACACAAGCTGAATAGAACACGGATCATATCTGAAAATACGGATAAAAGCGGATTTTTTAATCGGGATTGATCCGCTGTTATCCAGGTTTTTCCGCCTTTTCCGCGTTCCATTCGGGTTTGGTTTGGAGTGATGATGAATTCTGCTGAAAAAGTGCATCCTGCCAGAAATGGCGGTTTCTGGACCGATACCGGCAAAACCGGCATCACCGCCTGGATCTTTTCCACCGATCACAAGCGGATTGGCCTGCTCTACTTCTATTCGGTGCTCACCTTCTTCCTGATAGCCGTTGTGCTCGGGGTTCTGCTCCGCATCGAGCTGATGGCGCCGGGACGGACCATCATGGGACCCCAGACGTACAACGCCATATTCACCGTCCATGGGGTGCTGATGATCTTTCTCTTCATCATCCCCGGCTTTCAGGGCTCCTTCGGCAACCTGGTCATGCCGATCCAGATAGGTAGCAGGGATGTGGCCTTTCCACGCCTGAACCTCTTCTCCTGGTGGCTTTACATCGCAGGTGCCGCCGTAATCATCACCTCGCTCTTCACCGGCGGCGGTCCCCCCGACACCGGCTGGACCTTCTATGTCCCCTTCAGCGAACGGACCGGCACCAACGTCTCCCTGGCGGTTTTCGGCGTCTTCATCGTCGGCTTCTCGTCCATTATTACCGGCCTCAACTTTGTCACCACTATCCATCGCCTGCGGGCCGAGGGGATGACCTGGGGGAGGCTGCCGCTCTTCGTCTGGTCGCTCTACGCCACCGCCTGGGTGCAGATCCTGGCGACCCCGATTCTCGGCATCACCCTGGCGCTGATCATCGCGGAACGGTTCCTCGGCACCGGCCTCTTCGACCCGGCACGCGGGGGCGACCCCCTCATGTACCAGCACCTGTTCTGGATCTATTCCCACCCTGCGGTCTACATCATGATCCTGCCGGGGATGGGGGTAATTTCCGAGATCATGCCGGTCTTTGCCCGCAAACCGATCTTCGGCTACAAGATGATTGCCTTTTCCAGCCTCGCCATCGCTGCCGCCGGTTCCCTCGTCTGGGGGCACCACATGTTTACCAGCGGCATGAGCGACACGGCCATCCTGGTCTTTTCCTTTCTTACCTTCGTGGTGGCGATCCCTTCGGCCATCAAGGTCTTCAACTGGGTCTCCACCCTCTACCGGGGGTCGATTTCCCTGGAAGCCCCCATGCTCTTTGCCCTCGCCTTCATCCTGCTCTTCTCCATCGGCGGACTGAGCGGCCTGGTCCTCGGCGCGGCCGCCACCGACATCCATGTTCATGATACGCAGTTCGTGGTCGGCCACTTTCACTATGTCATCTTCGGCGGCGGCGTCTTCGCCTTCTTCGGGGCCATGCACTACTGGCTTCCCAAGTTCTACGGCCGCCGCTACGCCGAAAAGCCGGCCGTCGTCGCCTGGGTGCTGATGTTCGTCGGCTTCAACATCACCTACTTCACCATGATGGTATTGGGGATGAAGGGGATGCCCCGCCGCTACTACGACTACCTTCCGGAGTTCGCCCCCCTCAACCTGGTCTCCACCATCGGCAGCTGGATTCTGGTGAGCGGCCTGATACTGATGCTGGTGAACCTGTTCCGGGGCCTCTTCAAAGGGGAGCCGATCGACAGGAACCCTTGGGGGGCCGCCACCCTGGAATGGACGATCCCGACACCTCCGCCGACGGAGAACTTCGAACAAGAGCCGGTCGTGACCCACGGCCCGTACGATTTCAAGAAAGCGGGAATCCCGTGAGCGGGGCGCTGCACAAGGACTATGCCGGCGCCAAGCTCGGCATGTGGATCTTCCTCTTCACCGAGCTGCTCCTCTTTGGCGGACTCTTTCTCCTCTATGCCGCCTACCTTGCCCGCTATCCCCGGGAATTCGGTGCCGCAGGGCAGGAGATGCACCTCGGTTTCGGCACGCTCAACACGGTGATCCTCCTTACCAGCAGTCTGCTGGTGGCCATGGCGGTGACCGCCATCCAGCGGGGCGCGCGCCGCATGGTCCTTTTGCTGCTCGGCGGAACGGTCCTCTGCGCGGCGGTATTTCTGTTCAACAAATACCTGGAGTGGAGTGCCGAGATCGGCAACGGTATCTATCCAAACTCCCCCCGGCTGGTCGCGGGCCCGGCCGGAGAGTCGGTCTTCTACAGTCTCTATTACCTCACCGTCGGGCTCCATGGCCTGCACGTGCTGATCGGCGGCACGTTCCTGACCATCGTGGCGGTTCGCGTCCAGCGGGGAACCATCCATGCCGGTGACTACGTGCTGCTGGAGAACGGAGCTCTTTACTGGCATCTGGTGGATCTGATCTGGATTTTCATCTTCCCGCTCTACTACCTGATTCTGTAGGGGCGGGGGCGGTCTTCCGACCATCTCGGCGCCCGGTTAGCAAGGTCGAATGCTTTCGAACGGAGATTCAGTTGATGAGTGAACAACAACACATCGTCAGTTATGGCAAACTGACGGCGATCTGGCTGGGGCTCCTTGCCTTGACGGCCCTGACAGTCTGGGTTGCCCGCCATAATGCGGGAATAGGCCATGTCTGGGGCTCCCTCGCCATAGCTGTCATTAAGGGGGGGCTTGTTATCGCCTTTTTCATGCATATGAAGTACGAGGGGCGGCTCCTGCGCTGGCTGCTGTTCTTTGCCCTCTCCGTCCTGGCCATCTTCATCGGCTTCACGTTTTTCGACGTGCTGTACCGTTAGCGTCTACCATCCCCCGGCCCCCTCCTTATCGAGGAAGGGGTGAGCGGAACGTTCCCATTCTGATTCAGGAGGGGACAGGGGTGGCGAAAGGAATCTTGTGGACCCGAATCTGCTCATCACCACGACCCAGGCGGTCGACCCGGTCTTCAAGTTCATCATCGGGGTGTCCATCGTCCTGCTGCTCGGCATCACGGCGACCATGGTAGCGTTTGTCATCCGTTACCGCCGCTCCCGTGCACCCGAGCCGACTTCCCAGTCATCCGGCAATATCTGGCTCGAAATCGTCTGGATCGTCCTCCCCTCCATCCTGGTGCTGGCCATGTTCTATTACGGCTGGTCGGGCTACCTGTCCCTGCGCAACGTGCCCAAGGGGGCGCTGCCGGTGACGGCAACGGCTCGCATGTGGTCCTGGAGCTTCACCTACGCCAACGGCAAGACCAGTCCCAAACTGTACGTCCCCGTTGGCAAGCCGGTGGTGGTAGAGCTGGTCTCCAAGGATGTGCTGCACGGTTTCTATATCCCCGCCTTCCGGGTTAAACACGATGTGGTGCCGGGGATGAAGAACCATGTCTGGTTCGTGGCAAGCAAGCCCGGCTCCTACGACCTCTTCTGTTCTGTCTACTGTGGTGTAGGCCATTCCGCGATGATTACGACAGTGGAGGCTGTTCCCCCGGCTGAGTTTACCGCATGGCTTGAGAAGGGGGAAGGCAAAGAGGATGAGTCAGCCGGCAAGGCACTTCTGGAAAAACATGGCTGCCTCGGCTGCCATTCCCTCGACGGGACGCCGAAGGTCGGCCCGAGTTTCAAGGGGATTTTCGGGCGGCGTGTGACGGTCTTGACGGGGGGTACCGAACGGACCATCACGGTGGACGAGGAGTACCTGCGGCGCTCGATCCTCGACCCGAACGCCGATGTGGTGAAGGGGTACCAGCCGATCATGCCTGCCGTTCCCGGTCTAACCCCGGACGAGGTGACGGAGATGGTGACGTTCATCAAGGGGGTCAGGTGATGGGGATTCTCTTTCGGTTGTTCCGGCCGCGGCTTGCGCTCCTGAACGGCGCAACGGCGGTGGGGGGGTACCTCCTCTTTCCGGCAGTGGTCGACTCCGTTCAACTGGTTGAGGTCTTTACCGGCGTTTCCCTCCTGGCGGCGGCGGGATCGGCGTTCAACCAGGTTCTGGAGCGCGATGTCGACCGGCTCATGGAGAGGACCTGCCTCCGGCCGCTCCCCGCAGGAGAGCTGACGCCGGGAACTGTGGCGTCAGCTGGTTATGCCCTTCTGGCGGCTGGCGTTCTGCTGCTCTCTGTTGCGGGGGGGGGGATGCCTGCACTGCTGGGTTCCGCTGCGCTTGCATGGTATCTCGGTGTCTATACTCCCCTCAAGCGGCGCACCACCTTGGCTCTGGCGGCGGGTGCGCTCTGCGGGGCGATCCCGCCGGTCATCGGCTGGTGCTGCGCCGGCGGAGAGCCTCTAGATTATCCCGTGGTAATTCTCGCCGGCCTCCTCTACCTCTGGCAGATTCCCCACTTCTGGCTTCTCCAGCAGCGTCACGCCGACGACTACCGGCGTGCCGGCATTCCCCTGCTCCAACTCCGCCGGTACGGTTCATATCCTGCCGGGCTCTTCCGGCTCTGGGTCGCCGCCCTGGCGGTTGGAGCGATGCTGCTGCCGGCTTTCGGCGTCATCGGCCATCTCATCCCTCTGTGGTACGTGGCCCTTTGTCTTCCCCTCGGAGTGATCGTTTTCAGCCGTTCCGAAACGGCCATCTTTTCATCCCTCAACCTCTTTCCCCTCCTGTTGACCCTGCTGCTCTTTATCCAGAGATAGGAGAGCAGGTTGAATCCTGCTTTCTCCGTTGCCTTCATCCGAAACCGGGGTAGACTGTACCTACGTTGATTACGCGAAAGGAGACCGATCATGGGAGAAGTTGCACGGACGACTCCGGCGGAAGCCCGCCGGAAAGTGACGGCCGGTGAGGCGCTTTTCGTCTGCGCCTATGAAAGCGAAGAGTTGTGCGGCAGGATGATGCTCGAAGGGGGAATATCCCTCGCCCAGTTCCGGAGCCGTCTCGCCACGCTGGACAAGGGACAGGAGATCATCTTCTACTGCGCCTGACCGACCGAGCACACATCCGCCGGTCGGGCGGAAGAGTACCAGGCGCAGGGATACGGGAATGTTTCGGCGCTGCTGGGTGGAGTGGAGGCCTGGAAGGGTGCCGGCTACCCGGTCAGGTGAGGAAGGGAACGACGTATGAAAGGCGGCCATTGGCCGCCTTTTCCGTTTAACTACGGAGATATCCATGTCCTATATTGTTCTGGCAGACATGACGGTTCTCGTCCATGCCTCTTTCGTTCTCTTCGTGCTGGCGGGAGGATTTGGGGTGCTCCGCTGGCCGCACCTGGCATGGTTTCATCTGCCTGCCGCCGTTTGGGGGGTCATGATCGAACTTGGGGGGTGGGTCTGCCCCCTCACCTATCTGGAAAACAGGCTACGGCGGCTGGGGGGAGAAGCGGGTTACGGTGGTACCTTCATCGAGCGCTACCTGGAGCCACTCCTCTACCCCCTCGGCCTCACCCGCAATTTGCAGTTTGTTTTCGGCCTGGTGGCCCTCTTCGTCAATCTTGCCATCTACGTCAGCCTCTGGCGACGCCATCCGCGCAATCGCAGGTGACATTCCCTCTTGCCGCCTGCTGGCTAGTTACTTATCTTCCTGGTCCTCCTCGTATCGGTCGATGAACGTTTTCTTGTCCAGCCGGTCGAGCCCCTGGGCGATCAGACGTAATCCGAGCATGATAAGGACCAGCCCGCCGATGACTGTCGGGCCGGTGCGGAATATGAGGCTGACGATGCCGATCGTCGTGAAGATGATCCCCAGTCGCTGGCATCGTACCTGCTTTTCCTGGCCGACACGGGAGATAGAGAATGCGTAGAACTGGTAACAGACCACCAGTACCATCAACAACGCCAGGTATTTGAGAAATTCCGCCATAAATGTTCCTCTCTCAGTCGTGCTAAATCATACTTCTAAAATGATACGGAAACAACTGTCAGAGCAGATGACGTAACGGCTCGAACAGGTACTCCAGTCCGTTGACCTTGATCTCGTAAACCGTCCGGAGCATGTCGCCGAGTTTCCCCTCGGGAAACCCCTGCCGGGCAAACCAGACGACATACGGCTCGGGGAGGTCGATCAGGAGCCTGCCTTCATATTTCCCGAAGGGCATCCTCTGCCGGGCCAGTTGGAGGAACTCCCGATGGTCAGGGAGGGGCGGGTTTTCCATAGGATTACTCCAGGTCGTCGAGGACTGCTGTAAAGGCCCGGACGGTGCGGGCTTTTTTGAGTTGTTTGACAACCTGTGCGAAGGCGGGATCGTCCATGGTGGCAAGGACCCCTTTGACCTTGCTCAGGACCTGGGACTCGCCGCAGAATAGTTCCCGGTAGCGGGCCAGCAGGTCCCTCAGGTAACGCTGCAGTGCCACCGCCCGTTCTTGGCTGCCCGGCTCCGCAGTTGCCTGTCCTCTAAGCCTTTGGAACAGCAGGGGATCGGCAATGGCGCCCCGCCCCAGCATCAACCCGGCGGCGCCCGTCTCACGCAGCACGCGCATGCCGTCGGCGGCGCTCCGGATGTCGCCGTTGGCAATGACCGGCAATCGTGTCCGGCATACCACGTCGGCGGTCACGGCATGGTCCGCCCACCCTGCATACTCCTGGACAACCGTCCGGGGGTGGAGGACGAGGAAATCCACCCCGGCCGCCTCGAAAAGGGGGAGAAGGGAAAAGACCTGGCGATGGTCGTCGTAACCGGCACGGAGCTTGACGGAGAAGGTGCCGGTTACGGCATGGCGCAGGGCAGGGATGATCTCTTCCAGGATCTCAGGGCGGCGAAGCATCCCGCCCCCCGTGAGGCCGCTGGTCATTCTTCCGTAGGGGCATCCCAGGTTGAGGTTCAGATGCACGGCACCGGCAGTCTGGGCAGCCTGGGCGGCAGATACCAGAGCCTCCCTGCCGTGGCCTATCAACTGGACGACCAGGGGGATTCCCCCTTCGGCCGGGGCAATTTCCCGCAGGTCCCCCGGGGAGAGGCGCTTCCTGGCGGCCATGGGGTTGACCCTCATGAACTCGGTGAAAACCGTATCGGGGCGCACCCAGTCGATGAAAAGGGCGCGCATGGCCCTGTTGGTGAGACCCTGCATGGGGGCAAGCATGAGAGGAATCTGCCCCGGCTGCCAGGGGAGTCGTGCGTTCGTGGTAGCCGGGGCAGCAATTGATGGTGCTTCTATCCTCATGGGGCTAGAGGATTTCAATCAGTTCCAGCTGGAAGGTGAGGTCTTCGCCTGCCAGGGGGTGGTTGGCGTCGAACGTTATACTGTCCTCACTGATACCGGTTACGGTCACGCCGATCTCTTCGTCTTCCTCGTTTGCAAGCACGAGCTGGTCGCCGATTTCCGGATTGAGGTCTGCCGGAACATCGCTTCGCGGAACGGTGAAGACCTTGGTTTCGTCATAGTCGCCGAAGGCGTCCCCGGCGGTGATGGTTACCGATTTCTTCTCCCCGGGTGCCATCCCCACCAGTGCTTCCTCGATCTGGGGGAAAAACTCACCGCTGCCGATGGTCAGTTCCATCGGCCCGCTTTCGCAGCCGCAGCCGCAGTCTCCATCGTCGCATTCGTCAGTATCGCACTCATCGTGCTCGCATTCGTCGCTTTCAAGGGTGGAATCGAAGACGGTGCCGTCTTCCAGTGTGCCGGTGTAATCGATTTTTACTTTGTCGCCCTTCTGTGCCTGTGCCATGTGGTACCTTTCTCCGATATGCCTAAATAGGGTAATTCCTTCTTCGCCTAGATTACGGGGAAATGCTGCCGGCAGTCCAGCAAAATTTATTCAGGGAGACTGGGCCGGTTTTCCGGCATGGATATACCGATTCCAGGAAAGCCGATGCATCCCGGACAATTATTGGTATACTATAAACTCATTGAGTCTCATGATGCCAATTGCGTAAAGGGAACTAACTGCCATGAAACGACGACACATCGCACTTCTTTTCGCGTTCTTCCTGCCGGCGGTCATTGGTGCCACTGTGCACGACGCCCACGCAGCGCTCGGTGAACCGGCCGCTTCGATTGCAAAAGACAGCAAGGCCCTTTCTGCCGTGCGCCGGACCACAACGAGCCGCAGCAACTTTACCGTTCAAACGATCGTGTCCGGAGCAAACACGGTGCGGGAGTACGTTTCCCCTGCCGGCATTGTCTTCGCCATTGCCTGGAACGGGCTGTCCCATCCCGATCTCACCCCGCTCCTCGGTTCCTATGCGGATGAATACCGGCAAACCCTGAAACAGACGCCCCGCAGGCCGGGTCGCAGATACCTTCAGGTAAAAGGGAACAAGGTTGTCGTGGAGAAATGGGGACACATGCGGAATCTTCAGGGCCGTGCCTACGTGCCGGCTCTCATCCCAACAGGAGTAAGCTTCGATGAGATCAAGTAACGTTCTGATTCTCGCTCTCTGGATTCTTCTGGTGGCTGGATGCGGCGGCGGTGGAGGCGGTGGCGGCGGGACGAAAACTCTTGTTTCAATCGCCATAACGCCTTCCAACCCTTTTATTGCTGTTGCAACCACCCAGCAGTTCACGGCGACCGGGACCTATTCAGACAACACCACCCAGAACCTGACTGCCTCGGTCACCTGGGCTTCCTCAAACACCGGTGTGGCGACGATTGTCGGTTCCACCGGCCTCGCCACGCCCGTTGCCGTCGGGTCCACCACGATAACGGCTACGCTGGGGGGGATATCAGGGACAACGACCCTCACGGTTACGGCGAATAACGTGCTTGCCATCTCCGTCAAGGACTCACCCTCGTTAGCTTTTCGCTACCCCAACAAGCCGACCGTCAGCGTAACCATCTGCACACCCGGTACCTCGACCTGCCAGACGGTCGATGACATCCTGCTTGATACAATGAGTTACGGGTTGCGTCTATTCAGCCAGGTCCTGACTGTTCCCTTGCCACAGGTGGCCGCCGGTTCCGGTTCCCTTGCCGAGTGTGTCCAGTTTGCTGATGGTTCGGCAGACTGGGGGCCGGTGCAGATGGCGGACGTCATCCTGGGGGGTGAGCCTGCCGTCAGCGTGCCGGTGCATGTTTTCAATGCCGCGTTCGGTACTGTCCCTTCTTCCTGCGGAACGCCGGAGGCGGGTCCCGCCTCTGCCGGCTATAACGGAATCCTGGGAGTTGGGCCATTTGCATATGATTGCGGTTCGAGATGTGTAAGCGGACTAGCCAATATATATTATTCCTGCAGCGGGACGAACTGCACCGGCACGTCCGTCCCCCTTGCAAGCCAGGTACAGAATCCTGTGGCGCTGCTGCCGGTTGACAACAACGGCGTTCTCGTACAGCTCCCGGCCATCCCGGCCGGAGGAGCCCCGTCGGTCACCGGCTCGCTCATACTCGGAATCGGCACCCGGACAAACAATATCCCTTCCGGCGTCACAACATATCCCGCAGACCCCACTACCGGTGACTTTAGTACAAATTTGAACGGTACCGGCTTCCCCAACAGTTTTATCGACAGCGGCTCGAACGGCCTGTTTTTTGATGAAATAACACCGGCTCTTGCGGCTCAACTCCCGACCTGCGCCTCTCCCAACGCAAGCTGGTTCTGCCCACCTTCCACCGTTTCCTTGACTGCCACCAATAGTGGCTACCAGGGTTCTCCGAGCGGCCCGGTTTCCTTCCAGATAGGTAATTCCACCACACTCTTCTCGTCGGGCAACAACGCGTTTGCCGAATTGGGCGGACCCGCCCCGAGCGGGTTTGACTGGGGGATGCCATTTTTCTATGGACGGAGAGTGTTTGCGGGAATCAAGGGGAAGGCATCCTCCTTGTGGATTGGCCCTTACTGGGCGTATTAATCCCGGACTGTACCAACGAAAAAGGGACGGGGCGCTCTTCAAAAAGCGCCCCGTCCCTTTTTGTATTTGACCCACGTTCAAGCGGGTTTTCTCTGGATTACTCGTTCTCGAAGGTGAGCTTTCGCTCCAGGTCCATTGAGCGGGTGATCCGTTTTGCCTGTTCGAAGGTAATAATGTTCTGCTGACAGAGCTGGACCAGGTGCTGGTCCAGTGACTGCATCTGGTACTGGGACCGGCCGTTTTCGATGTGCCGGTCCAGCTCGTCGAGCCGTCCTTCCCGGATACACGCCTGGATGGTGGTTGTGGAACGCATCACCTCCACCACCGGGACGATCTGCTCCCCCGTCTTGTCTTTTATGAGGCGCAGAGAGACGGTGGCGACGAGGATGTCCGCCAGTCGCTGGCGGATGACTTCTTGGGAGTCGGGGGGGAAGTTGCCGAGGAGCCGGTTGATGGTGGAGGCTGCGCTCTGGGTGTGGAGGGTGGAGAAGACCAGGTGGCCGGTCTCCGCCGCCTTGATGCAGGAGTCGATGGTCTCCAGGTCCCGTAATTCCCCCACCATGATGACGTCCGGGTCCATGCGGAGGGCTGCCCGCAGGGCAGCGGTGAACGTTTCGGTATCGATTCCCACTTCCCTCTGGATGATGCAGCTCTTGTCCGACGTGAAAAGGAACTCGATCGGGTCTTCTATGGTGATGATGTTGAAACTGAAGTTCTCGTTCAGGTAGCGGAGCATGGCGGCAAGGGTGGTGGATTTGCCGTTGCCGGTCGGGCCGGTGACGAGGATCAGCCCGTTGGGGGCCTTGGCGATTTCCGACAGGACCGGCGGAAGGTTCAGCTCCTGGAAGGTGCTCACATGGGGGGGGATTACCCGCATGACGATTCCCACATCCCCCCGCTGACGAAAGATGCTGACCCGGAACCTCCCCCCGTTGGGAAGGGAATAGGAAGAATCGAGCTCCTTGATTTCCTCCGGAACCTTCCGGTTGTTGTGCTCGATGATTGTCTGGGCTATGAAAACGGTGTCCTCAGCTGTCAGTTTCGGGAGCTTTGAGCGGAGCAGCTGGCCGCGAGCCCGGAAAAAGGGGGGATTGTCCACCTCGAAGTGCACGTCCGACACCTTCTTCTCAAAGGCGATTTCCAGTATCTGCTGCAATCTTTTCAGGTCCATGAAATTTTCCTCGCTAGGGCATGTTCGTGATTCGGTCTGCAATCAGGGTGCCGGGGTTTCCCGTTTTTTCCGGGTCACGGCGTATTCCAGGGCGCGTCCTGCATAGTTTGCCAGGACTTCCAGCATGTCGACGGGCACATCCGGGACCTCGTTTCGGCCAAAGTCTCCGTAAACGATGGCGATGGTCTTGCCGAAGCTTCTCAGGGGGAGCAGGAGTACGGTCGAACGGGCCGGAGCGCCGATTGCCGGGAAAAGCTGCTCCCTGATGATCGCGTCGGTGGTCTCCCCGAAATAGACTGAACCTTCGTCGGTGATCGTCCGGAGCAGGGAAGGAGAGGCCAGGGGTATGCGTAAGCCGAGAGGGGGTGCAGCGCCATGTTCCTTTTCCCCCTTGATCCCGAAGGATTTTTCTGCAATCAGCTCATCTTTACGGACTATCAGGGTGAGGGAGCGCTGGAAGGAGTCGGCGATAAATTGCAGGAGGGCGAAAGCGATGTCCGGCGCCGCCTTCATCCCCCGCAGGGCCGACACGCTTGTCCGGAGTCTGCCGACCAGGTGGTCGGCCGGGGAAGGGACAAAACCGCACAGAAACTCCAGCAATGCTTCCAGGAAGCTCTTCATGTCAGGAACGAAGGAGCTTCTCCGTTCATTCAGGGAAGGGGCGGGAATAACCGCCCTGATGCCGTCCTTGTATGCGTGCATTGTGAAAGGGTAGTCCAGGGGGGGCGCGAGCTGGATTATGGCGATGCCGGGAAACTGTTTCCGGAGCTGTTGACGGAGGGCGATGATCTTTCCCCCGGACAGGCCGTCCGGTTTCCCCGGCCGGTCAATCACGAGGAGCGGGGTCCTCTGCTTCGACAGGAACTGGTCGACGATGTGCTCCAGGTCCTGCTCGTCGCTACTGGCGAAGACATGAATCCCTTCCTGTATGCAGACAGTCGTTATGCAGTAGGAGAGAATCTCGTCGGGAGTGAAGAGAATGACAGAAGGAACCGGCCCCCCCGTGGGAGCCGACTCTGCCCAGAAACGCACCGGCTTCTCCAGAAAAGCGAGGAGCTCCTCACCTTCGATCTGGGTAACGCCCGGGGTGGTTTCGGCCGGCATCTCCTCTTCGCTGCCGCTCGCGGGGGTCCGGTCATCCAGGCTTGCGAAGACCGCAGGGATCCGCCGTTCAAGTTTGTCGAGATTGGCCAGCCCCAGGTCATCGGCGGAAAGGAGGGAATCTAAACCCCCGGACGGGTCCATAGACACAGGGATATCGTCATCGAGGGACTCGTCCGTCAGTTCGCCGTCACGCATCTTCTCGTCATAGATGCGGAGGGCGTCCATCAGGAGGGTCTGGGTATCGATGTTGACTTCCATTCCCAGTTTTCCCGGGTAGTACCGGTAGTCATCGGGGGTCGCCGGGTTCTTCACATCCAGGCTGAAGGAGCCGCGCTTCCATGTCAGCATCTCGACTATCGTCAGTTCGATGAGGAGTTCCAGTCCTTTGTAGGCTTCTTCCTCCTTGACGAGCCCCATTTCCAGGAGCATGACGATCAGGGGCTTGCGGTCGTCGCCTGCTTGCTGCTGCTGTTGCTGAAGCGCCTGCTCGAGGTTTTCGGGGGTGATAACATTGAGGCCGATGAGGATCTCGCCGAGCCGGATGCTGCTGTTGAGATGATTGGCACTGACGATATAGCCGTCCTTGAAGACCAGCTGGCTCTCACCCTTGCGGCTTCGCACGCTCAGCACGCCGGATTTCCTCGTCGCATGGAGCAACTGTATCACGTCGACAATCGGCAGGTGTTCCAGGTCTCCGGTGAAAGACATCGGTGGCTCCTCTCTGGGTAGCTGGGGCAAGAAAAAATATCCCCCGGCGGGATGTCGCCGGGAGGGACAGTCACGGTCCAGGGTTTCCGGTCAGTGTTTCCTCCGCCAAACCGCACCATTAAACCGCAAAATGATGAAACTTGCAAGCGGCAGAAACACCCTTCCGGGAGTGCCGTTCAGTGGCTTTCCGCGGACGCCGGGCGGCACGGCATTGGGCCGCCTCTCTCCTGTCGTGGTCGTGTTTGGGTTGAATAAGCAAAATGGGCGCCATTATTTTGAGGGTTGCCGTCGTCACCCTGTATTAAAGCCATGCATCCCCCGGCAAAAGTTGATATACTGACCCTCTTCAGACATCACCCCAACCGGAAAGGAATGCCGTATGGAAACGATACTCAATGATCTGGAGGTGAGGGTGCTCGGCTGCCTTATGGAGAAGGAGTTGACCACGCCGGAGTATTATCCCCTCTCCCTCAATTCCCTTACCAACGCCTGCAACCAGAAATCCAACCGGGACCCGGTGTTCACCCTGGAGGAGGCCGACGTGGTGCGGGCCCTCGATTCCCTCCGTTTCAAGCATATGGCGCTGCAGTCGGCCGAGGGGGGAAGGGTACCTAAATACCGACATGCCCTGGTGGAAAAGCTGCGCCTATCCCCTGCCGAACTGGCAATCCTGGCCGAACTCCTGCTGCGGGGACCCCAGACGATAGGAGAGTTGCGCACCCGGGCCGAGCGGATGCATAACTTTTCCGATCTGGCTGCCGTCGAGGCGACTCTTGAGGAGCTGTCGGCGCGTACACCCCCCCTTGTTAACAGGCTTCCCCGCCAACCGGGGCGGAAGGAACCGCGTTACGCCCACCTGTTTGCCGGCGAGACGGAGCTGACGGTGGAGGAGCTTTCCCCGCCTCCCGAATCTGCCCGGCTCCGGGTGATGGCCGAAGACGACCGGATTGCCAAAGTGGAAGAGGAGGTTGCCGAACTCCGCCTGGAAGTTGCCGAATTGCGCCGGATGGTCAGGGATTTCACGTCCCAGTTTGAATAGAAGGAAGTCCATGCCGAACTCTGATTGCTGTCACGGCTCCGGCCATGAATCCTGCCCACCGGCCCATCCGGCGACCCTTGCCGACATCGCGTGCCGCCTGGCGGGACATATGCCTGAACATCCCGCTATGCCGGGGCTGAATCATGCGTCTGTTGCCCTTGTCCTTCGCGAAGGTGATGGTGGCCCGGAGGTGCTCTTCATTGAGCGGGCCTCCCGGCCTGGCGATCCCTGGTCGGGGGATCTTGGATTTCCCGGCGGCAAGGTGGAGGTGGGGGACTGTGGCCCCCGGGAGGCCGCGGAGCGCGAATCCCGCGAAGAGCTTGACCTCGACCTCGGTCAGGCCCGTTATATCGGCCGTCTCGCTGATGTCGTTGGCGCTCACCTGCCGGTGCGGGTATCCTGCTTCGTCTACGGGGTCGGCTCGATAGGCCTGTTCAGCTTCAGCGATGAGGTGCGGGATGCGTTCTGGGTGCCGCTTGCCGAACTTGTGGCCCCGACGCGCCACATAATGGCGCCGGTCCGTTTCGGTGCGGATACCTTCGAGCGCCCCTCCATCCGCCTGCCGGCGGCAGGCAAGCCGGTGCTCTGGGGGATTACCTACCGGCTCGTCATGCAGTTCCTGGATGCTGTGGGGATTTCCCCCCCGGCTCCGCCGCGTCTCTGACGTTTTCCGAAGGTACTGGCTGGCAGTCATGGTTATTTGACTTGATGAGAAAAACAGAGGAGCCCTTGTCGGGGCTTGCCAGGGAGGGTCTTGTGAGCGATGAAAGGAAGTTGCCCGGCTGTGCGGCATGCAGCGCGGTCTGGGAGAAGAAAGGTACCACCAACTGCTGGAGCGGCGATCCAGCAACCGCCCCCCCCCGGCCGGGGAACTGCCCGTCGAGTACCAGTGAAGATCTGGTCAGGGACTCCTTCGCCCGTTACACCGATGGCAGCGAGGATGCCCGTCTTGCCTCCGTGGCGGCGAAAGTGGAGGGACTCTGCTATCAGCCGGTTCCGGGGAGCGATGCGGTCAACGCCCGTTGGACACGGGTGGAGGATACCATTGCCCTGGCAAAGCTCATGGGGTGGAAGCGGATCGGTATTGCCACCTGCATCGGCCTTTTGTACGAAACGGAGAAACTCGCCACCATCCTCAATGCCCAGGGTCTTGAGCCCCTGTCGGTCTGCTGCAAGGCAGGGAGTATCGACAAGCTGGAGCTGGGGTTGGAAGAGGCCGACAAGGTCCGTCCCGGCACCTTCGAACCTGCCTGCAATCCCATCGCCCAGGCTGAGCTCTGCAACCGGCACGGGACGGATATGAACATCATCGTCGGACTCTGCGTCGGCCATGACATGCTGTTTGCCAAGTATTCAAAAGCGCCGGTGACGACCCTCGTCTGCAAGGATCGGGTAACGGGGCATAATCCGGTGGCGGTGCTCTATGGCCAGAATTTTTACTACAAGCGGCTGCAGAAACAGCCGGTGCTGACCGGG
This sequence comes from Deltaproteobacteria bacterium, assembly GCA_021848385.1. Lineage (GTDB taxonomy): Bacteria > Desulfobacterota > Desulfuromonadia > Geobacterales > Geobacteraceae > Geomobilimonas. The sequence goes on along the minus strand of JAJZUQ010000009.1, from coordinate 26,129 downwards.
AAGGAGTAGGGGATGGGGACAACCCGGGAAGAACTGGCCCTGCAGGTGGATGTAGCGGAGTGGGGGTGGCTGCGACCCCACGGTGAGCGGGGTGGTCTGATCGTTGTGGCGGGCCGGCTGGACCTGGCCGAGGTGGGGGCGCGAGTAGCTGGGGACGATGCGGCTGCCATACAGGGATGGCTTGCTGACGGGGAAATCCGTAAACCGGCGGCTGCCGAACTGGAGGCATGGAACGCGGCCCCTGATCGACGATTCCGGATGCTGGTGGTGAGCCCTTACGTGCTTATTCAGGAGCTGGTCAACTGATAGCTCTCTTCCCGCCGGTGGATGGCCCCGGTGGTGATGAGGGTGCTGGAGTAGAGGTGGAATTCCGTGACAGAAAAGGTCGTGGCGGCGAACCCGCGGTGCTTCCCTTCGTAGGCGGCAAGCAGGGATGACGGTGTTCCCTTCAGGCGGGCAAGGGTGATGTGGGGAGAAAAGGGGCGTTCCTCTGAGGGGGTCCCCGCCAGGGTGAGGGCCGCTTCCACTTTCAGCTGCAGTGCGAGGAGGGTGGTGGGGCGATCCATGCCGATCCAGAGAATCCTCCCCGGCCTGCCGAAATGGCCTGCCTGACGCAGAGTCAGGCTGAAGGACCCTTCATGGACGTTCCGCAATGCCGCGGCTATGCCCCCCTGCTGTCGCGCCTCGACTTCCCCGATGAACCGGAGGGTGAGGTGCAGCTGGTCCCCGGCAACCCACCGCGCTCCCGGCAGTTCCTCCCGCAGGTTTTCCAGTTCCCTCTTCACGTTTTCCGGCAGATCAATGGCGACAAACAGTCGTGGCATGGCCTCACCCTTCTCCTGAATGTCGCCTAAACCGGGGACATTCGCTCCATGGGGCACTGACCCCTCACGGGAAGATTTACGTTTACCGTCTGGCAACCTTTTTGTTGTCCTCTCCCATGTCGAGTATGTAGTGCCCGCCGTCGGTGACGATGGTCGCCCCCAGATGTGCGGAAATGCGGTTGAGGTGGGCGATCACCGCGTCTCCTCTTTCGGCCTCCATGACCCGCGGCTGAAAGCGGACTGTACGGTTCAATACGTTGAGGGGGATGAATTCCACGTTCCTGACCCCTTCTCCCAGTGTGATCCGGGCGATGACGCTCTGTCGTGACGAAGGGCTCAGACTGCCGAAGGCGAAGTTCCCCAGACTGTACATGATTACACCACCCTTGTAGCGCTCGATCCCCTGGAGGACGTGGGGGTGGTGGCCGAGCACCACGTCGGCGCCGGCGTCGATTGCCTGATGGGCGGCCGCGACCTGGCGGGAGTGGGGATGCTCTGCCCGCTCCGTACCCCAGTGGAAGGAGACAATGACGTAATCCGCTGTCTGTCGGGCTTTGGCAATGTCCTCTGCGAAGAATGAGGGGTACCCCGGCGCCGTTCCGGGGCGGCTGCCCGTGGCGAAGAATTCTTCGGGGAAGGTGAGGGAATAGGCGAGGAAGGCAAGCCTTTTCCCCTTGATGGTGATGGTGACAGCCCGGCGGGCCGCCCCAAGATCCTTGCCTGCGCCGGCGTGGAGGATACCGCACCGGTCCAGGAGGTCGGTGGTGTCCTGGAGGCCGACGGAGCCGTAATCAAGTACATGATTGTTGGCTAGGGTCAGCACGGAGAATCCCGCTTCCCGGAGGGCTGTTGCCGCTGCCGGGGCTGCCCGGAAACGGAACCGTTTGTCCCGGAACTCATCGCCGCGGCTGGTGATGGGAGCCTCCAGGTTGCCGATGGCAAGGTCCCCCTTTTTCAGGTTGTTGCGGGTCGCGGCGAAGGGGTAGTCGTAACCGAGCCGGGCATAGGCAGACGTGCCGCTCCCTGCCAGCATGATATCGCCGACGGCATTGAGTATGATCTCTGCTCCCCTGGCGGGGTAGGTCGGACTGCAGAGACAGAGGCAGGTCAGTAGCGCAAGTTTTCGCAGCATAAGCGGTTCCAGTCGGGCGGCCGGATAAAACTGTTGACGGTCGGCCGTGCAAATGCTACAAAATATAGCTTTATTAATCAGAATGTAAAGGCCTTTCCCCATGCTGGACGTGAAATACATTCGGGATAATATAGAATCGGTCGAAGCACGGCTAGCGACCCGGGGTGGCGGTGTTTCCCTTGCCGGCTTCCGGCAGCTGGACGAGCGCCGCCGCGAGCTGCTGCTGCAGAGCGAGACCCTTAAGGCGTTACGCAACAAGGTGTCCGAAGAAATAAGCCGGATAAAAGACAAGAGTCAGGCCCAGGGCCGTATTATCGAAATGAGGGAGGTCTCCCAGCAGGTGAAGGGGCTGGACGACCAGCTGCGCGGAGTAGAGGAGGAACTGCAGCAGATTCTGCTGACAGTCCCCAATATTCCCCATCCGGACGCCCCCCTGGGTACTTCCGAGTCGGATAATGTTGAGGTAAGGAAATGGGGCGTCCCGCCCCGGCTCGCGTTCACCCCCAAGCCCCATTGGGAGCTTGGTGAATCACTGGGGATCCTCGATTTCGAACGGGGAACCAAGATCGCCGGCGCACGCTTCACCCTCTCCCGGGGCGCGGGTGCCCGCCTGGAACGGGCACTCATTAATTTCATGCTCGATCTCCACACGGAGAGGCACAATTATGTTGAAATGCTTCCACCCTTTATGGTAAACAGGGAGAGCATGACAGCTACGGGTCAGTTGCCGAAGTTCGAGGATGACCTGTTCCATTTGGATGAACCGGATTATTTCCTGATCCCCACGGCTGAAGTGCCGGTGACCAATATCCACCGGGGAGAGATACTCCGGGGAGCTGATCTCCCCTTGTATTACACGGCCTACACCCCCTGTTTCAGGAAAGAGGCCGGCTCTTACGGTAAAGATACCCGTGGCCTCATTCGTCAGCACCAGTTCAACAAGGTCGAACTGGTCAAATTCGTCAGGCCGGATACGTCCGATGCCGAATTGGAAAAGCTGCTGGCGGATGCGGAAAAAGTTTTGCAGATCCTAGAACTTCCCTACCGGGTGATGGCGCTCTGTACGGCCGATATAGGTTTTTCCGCGGCGAAGACGTACGATATAGAAGTCTGGCTGCCGGGGCAGGACACCTACCGGGAGATATCCTCCTGCAGCAGTTTTGGTGACTTCCAGGCACGGCGCGCGGGCATCAGATACCGCGAGGACGAAAAGGCCAAACCCGAGTTCGTCCATACCTTGAATGGTTCCGGCCTGGCCGTTGGCAGGACGCTCGTCGCCATCCTGGAGAACTACCAGCAGGAGGACGGCTCGGTGACCGTTCCCTCGGCGCTGCTTCCCTACATGGGCGGGGTTGAGAGGATCGGCTAGTTTCCATCCGGAAACGGTTCTTTTCCGCCCTGGCGGCGTCAAACATCGGGTTAACTTGTGCGGCGTACCAACGTACGCCTCCGCACAATCCGTCGTTTTTCTTGCCAGGACGAAAAACTCCTCGTTTCCGAACTGGAAACTGATAGTGTCTCATCCGAAGTTTCCGGATGGACACTATGCTAGAATTCCGGAGGGATGGCCGAGTGGTTGAAGGCGGCGGTCTTGAAAACCGTTGAACGAAAGTTCCGTGGGTTCGAATCCTACTCCCTCCGCCATTTATATCAGAACAGATTCCTGGAGAGATGGCCGAGTAGGTCGAAGGCGCTCGCCTGCTAAGCGAGTATACTGGGAAACCGGTATCGAGGGTTCGAATCCCTCTCTCTCCGCCATTTATTAAGGCACTGCGGTCTTGCCGTTTGCCAAGGAGGATCTGGTGAAGTACACGCTGAGATGCATGCTGTTCGCCCTGCTGGTGATTGCAGCGGCTGGTTGCAGTAAGAAGGAAGAACAAAAAGCGGAGAATGTCGGGTCGACCCATGGGCAGGTTCAGCGCAAAGAATCGGTGGTCGTCGTACCTGATACGGTCAAGGGGAAATGGAAGGCTGTCAAGATCGCGGTAACTGACAAGACAGCCAATAAAGAAACAGTCTATACCATGCCGCTGGGTGCAGACTTTCCCCTTCCCGGCAGCAATATGGTCGTCAGGGTTGAGAACTTCCTTCCCCACTTCAGTATGGAGGGTACGACCCTTACATCCCAGTCCAATGAACCGAAAAACCCTGCGGCTCAGGTCCGGATCATGGAAGGCGGGAAAGAGGTCTTCAAGGGATGGTTGTTCTCGCTCTATCCGACGACCCATGCGTTTCAACACCCCAAGTATGGTTTTACCCTGGTCGATTTCGTACCGGCCAGTTAGGATTGCACGCGCTTGTAGCTCAGCTGGATAGAGCAACGGACTACGAATCCGTAGGTCGGGAGTTCGAATCTCTCCAAGCGCGCCATTTAATCAGATGAAAGACGATGTGTACTGGATGGGGATCGCGCTCCGCGAGGCCAACAAGGCCGCTGACCTGGGTGAGGTCCCCATCGGCGCTGTGGTGGTAAGGGACGATAAAGTCATCGGCCGGGGCTACAATCTGCGCGAGTCCCGCCATGATCCCACGGCCCATGCCGAAATGATTGCCATCCGTCAGGCGTCACGCAGGTCGGGCAACTGGCGGCTCTCCGGCGCAACCCTTTACGTGACCGTGGAACCCTGTGTCATGTGCATGGGGGGAATACTCCTGGCACGGATAGAGCGGGTTGTTTTCGGCTGTCATGATCCGAAGGCGGGTGCGGCTGGATCCCTCTACGATCTTTCCGCCGATCCCCGGCTCAATCACCGCGTGACGCTGACCACCGGGGTACGGGGTATGGAGTGCGCCGCAACTATCAGTACGTTCTTTGCGGCCTTGCGCGAGCGGAAGCGCCAGAAGAAAGTTGCGGCAGACTGAATGGAGAGATGGCCGAGTGGTCGAAGGCGCCTGACTCGAAATCAGGTGTGGGGGTGACTCCACCTAGGGTTCGAATCCCTATCTCTCCGCCATAAACCCTTTACAAACCAGCATCGTTTATACTATAGTTCCCCTTCGCGGAGAGATGTCCGAGAGGTTGAAGGAGCACGCCTGGAAAGCGTGTGTACGTTAATAGCGTACCGAGGGTTCGAATCCCTCTCTCTCCGCCATTTATTTTCAGCACTGCCACTGGCACGCTTTTCAGCATCCCGCAGACGGCACATGATTGCGGTCAGAGCTGATAGCTGGGTCCCGCGCAACGGAAGGTTATGAACCCCGTCAGGTCCGGAAGGAAGCAGCGGCAGTAACCGGCTCCGTGTGCCGCGGGGGTGCCCAGCTATCAGTTCTGACCGCAAACCCGCGAAACCAACCTCCCTCCCATAATCCTTAAACTGCATATGAGGTTATCATCCCTTGTCATATCTTGTGTTAGCGAGAAAATGGCGTCCGCAGACTTTCCGTGATCTTATCGGACAGGAGCATGTCAGTCAGACCCTTCAGAATGCCATCGATTCGGGCCGGATAGCCCATGCCTTTCTCTTTACCGGTGCCCGGGGGGTAGGGAAAACCAGCTCCGCCCGAATTCTGGCCAAGGCACTCAATTGCGAGCAGGGGACCTCTACCGAGCCGTGCAACAGTTGCTCTACCTGTACGGAGATAACTGCGGGGACGTCGGTTGATGTCTTCGAGATCGACGGGGCGTCCAACACCAGCGTGGACGACATACGCGAGTTGCGGGAGAATGTCAAATACCTCCCGTCACGAAGCCGCTACAAGATATTCATCATCGACGAAGTGCACATGCTCTCCACCAGTGCCTTCAACGCCCTTCTGAAGACCCTGGAAGAACCTCCTCCCCACGTAAAGTTCATCTTCGCCACCACCGAACCCCACAAACTTCCCATCACCATTCTCTCGCGCTGCCAGCGCTTCGATTTCAAGCGGATACCGCTGCCGAAGATCGTTGACCGTCTCCGTTTCATCGTTGATCAGGAGCAGGTCGGCATCAGTGACGGGGCGCTGGCCATGATCGCCCGCAAAGGGGACGGCAGCATGCGCGATTCCCTGTCTACCCTGGATCAGGTCCTGGCATTCTGCGGGGAACAGGTGAAGGACGACGATGTGGTCGCCCTTCTCGGTGTCGTTGACCGCCGCCTGCTGCAGGACGCGATACGGTCGATCTTTGCCAGGGACTGCCAGGGTGTTCTGGACATTGTGCGCCAGGTCGACGGTTTCGGTTACAGCATGCGCCATTTTGGCCAGGAGTTGATAGACCAGTTCCGCACACTCGTCATACTCAAGGCGGTCGGTGATGCCGCTGAACTGGCCGAGCTCTCCCCCGGAGAGTTGGCTGAATTGCGGGAACTGTCAGGCGGCGTTGCCCTGGATGATCTCCAGCGCCACCTGACCCTGTTGCTGCGGGCTGATACCGAGATGGCTCAGAGCAGTTTCCCCCGGCTGGTTCTGGAAATGGTGTTGTTGAAAATGGCGCACCTGGTGCCGGTCATCCCGGTCGATGAGATCCTGGCCCGTCTCCAGTCATTGGAAAAATCAGGGGGAATCGTAGTCGCATCCGGCGTGCCGGTGTGGGAGGCACCCCGCACCCGCCCGGCAGGACCATCTGTCGAAAAGCCCCGTTCTGCCGGGACTCCCGCCATCAAAGCGCCATCTGCCGGAAAAGTGCCGGAGGCTGCTGCTCCACGGGAGGAACCTGCTGAAGTGCATGCCGGATCTCCGGGCGGCGTCGCTGGAACGAGTGGGGACTGGGAAGGGTTCGTCCTGTTCGTAAGGGGGAAGAAACCGCTGCTGGCAGCACTGCTTGAGCATGGGAGACCAATGCAGGTTTCTCCCCGACTTGTGGAACTGGCGTATGAGTCCGGTTCATTCCAGTATAACAGGCTGAAAGACACTGATGTCATGACTGACCTGACCGGTCTGGCCCAGGCCTATTTCCGCGTTGCCACGGTGATTCAGCTCAAGCCGTTGAGCGGGAATACGGAAGGACTCCCCCCTACGCTCCTGGAAAAAAAAAGTCTTGATCAGTCCGCGCGCGATGTGGAACTGAGGGAAGTGGCTGCAAGTAATCCAGTGGTAGCTGCGGCGCTGGAAATTTTTGACGGCGTGATCGAATCGGTACGTGGGGGAGATGAACCCGAAAAGGTATAACCACGTTTTAGTAATATAAAATTTGTTAAGTGCGAGTAAAAAAATTCACGAAGTATGAGGGAGGTTCTGGATGTCGAAAGGTTTGGCGCAGATCATGAAGCAGGCCCAGATGATGCAGCAGAAGATGGCGAAATTGCAGGAAGATGCAGTCCAGAAGACCGCCGAGGCTACGGTGGGGGGAGGCATGGTGACGGCTGTGGTCAACGGAAAGAACCAGCTGCTTTCTCTCACGATAAAAAAAGAGGCGGTGGATCCGGAAGATGTGGAGATGCTTCAGGATCTTGTTGTTGCGGCGGTTAACGAAGCCCTGACCAAGGTGCAGGGTGAGCTTTCCGAGCAGATGGGAAAGATAACGGGCGGACTCAGTATCCCAGGACTGTTTTAAGCCGACCATCGCAGCAATACCAGTTTATTTCCTGCTCCTAGCAGGGCATCGGTACCGCTAAAATAGAACGGGCAGCGCGAAATGCCTGCCCGATCAGAACTCATTGAAACTATTATTTATTATGCGCATTTTTTACGCATAATAAATTTTTTTATTTAAAGCATAATAAAAAAATGTTTTATATTACAGGAAAAATATGCTACATTTTTCTGCATCACTGACGAAGCTGATTGCTGAATTGAAGAAATTGCCGGGAGTTGGGGAAAAAACCGCGTTACGGCTCGCCCTGCACCTTTTGAAATCCCCTGCAAACGTTCAAGCTCTGGCGGAAAGTCTGGTGGAAGTGGGAAGCAGGGTACGCTTCTGCTCCACCTGTTTCGGTATTACCGAGGAGGACCCCTGCGCAATCTGCACGGGAGTCCGTGATGGGGCGCTTCTCTGTGTTGTGGAAGAACCTCAGGATATGCTGGCCATCGAGCGGAGCCACTCCTTCAAGGGGCGTTATCACGTGCTTCAGGGGGCACTCTCGCCGCTGAACGGTGTCACGCCGGCCCAGCTGAAAATCCGGGAGCTTATGGAGCGGCTGGAGAAGGGTGAGTGTAAAGAGGTGGTACTGGCAACCAATTTTACCGTTGAAGGTGAGGCAACAGCCCTCTATCTGACCCACCTTATCAAGCCTACGGGAATACGGATTACCCGCCTTGCCCATGGCATCCCCCTCGGTTCCGATCTTGAGTATGTGGATCTTGCCACAGTGCAGCGGGCCATGGAGGGGCGGTCCGAGCTTTGACATTTGATTGACCTGTACTACGAGAAGCGATTGCGTTTCGAATAATCCAAGGAATCAGAAGGAGGAGTTTTATGAGTCGTAAAATGGTAACCATTGACGGCAACACTGCGGCAGCCCATGTGGCCCATGCAACCAATGAGGTGATTGCCATCTATCCCATCACGCCGTCATCGGTTATGGGTGAGATTTCAGATGCCAAGAGCGCGGTCGGCGAGACGAACATCTGGGGTAACGTCCCCTCTGTTGTCGAGATGCAGTCCGAGGGGGGCGCCTCCGGTGCTGTTCATGGCGCCCTGCAGGCCGGTGCACTGACGACAACCTTTACCGCCAGCCAAGGGCTCCTGCTGATGATCCCCAACATGTTCAAAATTGCCGGTGAGCTCACCTCCACCGTTTTTCACGTCTCGGCCCGTGCTATTGCCGCCCAGGCCCTGTCCATCTTCGGCGACCACTCCGACGTCATGTCCTGCCGCTCCACCGGCTGGGCCTTCCTTTGCTCCAACAACGTGCAGGAGGTTATGGACTTTGCCCTGATTGCCCAGTCCTCCACCCTGCGCAGCCGCATACCGTTCCTGCACTACTTTGACGGTTTCCGTACTTCCCACGAGATTCAGAAGGTAGAGGAGCTCTCCTTTGACGATATGCGTGCCATGCTCGACGACAAACTGATCGCCGAGCACAAGGGGCGCGGCCTGAATCCCGACCGGCCGTTCATGCGCGGTACCGCCCAGAACCCGGACGTCTATTTCCAGGGACGCGAGACCGTCAACGCGTACTACCCGATCTGCGAAAAGATCGTCCAGGAAGAGATGGACAAGTTTGGCAAGCTGACCGGCCGCAAGTACAAACTGGTTGATTATGTCGGTGCCAAAGACGCCGAGCGTGTGGTGGTGGTGATGGGTTCCGGCGCTGATGTCGTTCAGGACACGGTCGATAATCTGGTCAAGAAGGGTGAAAAGGTAGGTGTGGTCAAGATCCGCCTCTATCGGCCTTTCCCGCTGGATGCCTTCCTCAAGGCGCTGCCCAAGACGGTCAAAAAGATTGCCGTCCTTGACCGGACCAAGGAGCCGGGCGCCCTGGGAGAGCCCATCTACCTGGACGTACGTACTGCGATCGGCGAAGGTATGGCCAGCGGGAAGTGCAAGCTGGACGGCTACCCGGTCATCGTCGGCGGCCGCTATGGTCTCGGTTCCAAGGAGTTCAACCCGGCCATGGCCAAGGCAGTGCTGGACAACCTCAAGGCCGCCAAGCCGAAAAAGAATTTTGTGGTCGGTATCGAGGAGGATGTGACCGGCTGCAGCCTGAAGGTGGACTACTCCTACAAGAACCCGATGGAAGGCGCATTCCAGGCCATGTTCTACGGCCTTGGTTCAGACGGTACTGTCGGCGCCAACAAGAACTCCATCAAAATCATCGGTGAGGAAACTAGCAACAACGCCCAGGCCTACTTCGTGTACGATTCCAAGAAGGCCGGCTCCATGACCACCTCCCACCTCCGGTTCGGCAAAAAATACATCCGTGCCCCGTACCTGGTGCAGGAGGCCGACTTCGTGGCCTGCCACAACTTCTCGTTCCTTGAGAAGTACGACATGCTGAGCAAGGCCAAGCCAGGCGCTACGTTCCTGCTGAACGCCCCCTTCGGACCCAAGGAAGTTTGGGACACCATGCCGAAGGAAGTGCAGCAGCAGATCATCGACAAGAAAATGAAATTTTACGTGATTGACGGGGTCAAGCTGGGGAATGAGATCGGTCTCGGACCCCGCATCAACGTGATCATGCAGACAGCATTTTTCAAGATTTCCAACATCATTCCGCTGAAGGACGCCGTGGCTTCCATCAAGGGGGCCATCAAGAAGTCCTACGGCAAGGCTGGCGAGAAGGTGCTGGAAATGAACTACAAGGCCGTTGAGGCCGGGTTGAACAACTTCTACGAGGTCAAGGTGCCGGCCAAAGCCACCAGCAAGCTGAAGATGGCCTCTGCCGTCTCCAGCAAGGCACCGAAGTTTGTCAAGGATGTAACCGGCGTTATCGTGGCCGGCCTGGGGGATAACCTGCCGGTCTCCAGGATGCCGGCCGACGGCACCTTCCCGACTGCCACTTCCCAGTACGAAAAACGGAACATTGCCACTGAAATTCCAGTCTGGGACGAGAAGATCTGTATCCAGTGCGGCATCTGCTCCTTCGTCTGCCCCCATGCCTCGGTGCGCATGAAGGCCTACGACGCCAAGCTCCTGAAGGATGCTCCCAAGACCTTCAAGTCGGTTGATTGCAACATCCCCGAGATGAAGGGGAAGAAGCTGACTGTCCAGGTGGCGCCGGAAGATTGCACCGGCTGTGGCGCCTGCGCCCACAACTGTCCGGCCAAGGACAAGCAGAATCCGATCCACAAGGCGCTGGATATGGCTTTTCAGCCGCCGCTGCGGGCACAGGAAGCCGACAACTACGACTTCTTCCTGTCGCTGCCTGATGTGGATGCCACCCAGGTCAAGCTGGAGGCGCTGCGCGGCAACCAGCTGGTACGGCCGCTGTTCGAATACTCCGGCGCTTGTGCAGGCTGTGGCGAAACCCCGTACCTGAAACTGTTGACACAGCTGTTTGGCGATCGGATGCTTGTTGCCAACGCAACCGGCTGCTCGTCGATCTACGGCGGCAACCTCCCCACCACTCCCTACGCACAGCGTGCCGACGGCCGTGGCCCGGCCTGGTCCAACTCCCTGTTCGAGGACAACGCCGAGTTCGGGTACGGCATGCGGCTGACTGTGGACCAGTTCACCAAGTCGGCCCGGGAAAATCTGGCCGAGTTGGCCGACAGCAAGGCGTTTGCTGCCAATGCCAAACTGGCGAAGGAAATCCTTTCCGCCGATCAGTCCGGCCAGACCGGCATCGAGGCCCAGCGTGGCCGCGTCGAAAAGCTGAAGGCGGCCCTGAAGGGAAGCAAGGACAAGACAGCACAGCAGCTCGTGCCGATTGCCGATTACCTGGTCAAAAAATCGGTCTGGTGTATCGGTGGTGATGGCTGGGCCTACGACATCGGGTTCGGCGGTCTGGACCATGTCATCGCGAGCGGCAAGAACATCAACCTGTTCGTACTGGATACCGAGGTGTATTCCAACACCGGCGGTCAGGCCTCCAAATCAACACCGATGGGCGCTGTCGGACTCTTTGCGGCCGGCGGCAAGCCGGTAAGCAAGAAGGACCTGGGGATGATCGCCATGTCCTACGGCACGGTCTACGTGGCTGCCGTTTCCCTTTCCAATCCTGCCCAGTGCGCCAAGGCGATGCTTGAGGCCGAGGCCTACAACGGTCCCTCCCTGATCATTGCCTATGCCCACTGCATTGCACATGGCATCAACATGACGGAAGGGGTGGATGCCCAGAAAAAGGCCGTACAGTCCGGCTACTGGCCGTTGTACCGCTACAATCCGGCCCTGGCGGCTGAGAACAAGAACCCGCTGCAGCTGGACAGCAAGGCGGCGACTATCAGCTTCGAAGAGTACACCAATAATGAGAACCGCTACCGCATGCTCAAGAAGGCCAACCCGAAGGAGGCCGATGAGCTGATGAGAAAGGCCGGCCAGTGGGCTAAAGCTCACTTTGCTTACTACCAGAAGCTGGCGGCGCTGAACTTCGAGGAGAGCGGCGAGAAGTAATCGGTTCTCCCATGAAGTACGTGAGCCCCGGCAGGAAACTGCCGGGGCTTTTCCATGCGAGGCGGGTAAAGGGTCAAAAAACCTTGAAAGAGCAGACTCTTTCTGTTATATCTAACCGCTGACAGTAAATTTACTCACCGCACACAAGGGGTGCTCCATGTCGAATCCTCAGATGGTGATGTATGATGAGGAATTCAAGCAGATAAATGCCGTCATCGAAAAACTTCTGCGGGAAGCCAATTCCAAGGTAATTTTCCTGGTGGACAAGAACGGTCAGCTGATCTCCGGCGTTGGAGACATAGAGCAGTTCGACACCACGTCGCTGGCGTCCCTGACGGCCGGCAATATTGCCGCCACCGGCGGCATGGCCAAACTGATCGGCGAAAAAGAATTCTCCATCCTCTTTCATGAAGGGGAGAAGGACAATCTCCACATATCCATCGTCGGCGGACGTGTGATCCTCGTCGTCCTGTTCGACAATCGTTCATCCCTCGGACTGGTCCGGCTCCGGGTGAAAAAGGCTTCCGATGAACTGACCACCATTTTCAACCGACTTCTCGAAAAGGCCGAGGAGAAGGAAAAGAGTGGTGAAACTGATTTCCCCTTTGCTGAAATCACCGATGACGATATAGACAATCTCTTCAGCTGAGACTTGAGGTAACGGCAGATGTCCTTTATCAACTACGCCTCCCGGGAAATAAACTGCAAGATCGTTTATTACGGACCGGGGCTGTGCGGCAAGACTACCAACCTGCAGTTCGTCTACCAGAAGACCGCCCCCGATGCCAAGGGAAAGATGATAAGCCTGGCGACGGAGACGGAGCGGACACTTTTCTTTGACTTCCTGCCGCTTGCACTGGGGGAGATTCGGGGATTCAAGACCCGTTTTCACCTCTATACCGTGCCGGGGCAGGTGTTCTACGATGCATCCCGTAAACTCATTCTCAAGGGGGTGGATGGTGTCGTCTTCGTGGCCGACTCCCAGGAAGAGCGGATGGACGCAAACATCGAGTCGCTGGAAAACCTGCGTATCAACCTGGAGGAGCAGGGGTACGATCTGGACAAGATCCCCTACGTTGTCCAGTACAACAAGCGCGACCTGCCGAACGTAGTATCGGTCGAGGAGCTCCGCAGGGAGCTGAATCCGACCGACGTCCCCGAGTTTGAGGCGTGTGCCTCTACGGGTGAAGGGGTCTTCGAAACCCTCAAGGCGGTGGCCAAGCTGATTCTGGTCGATCTCAAAAAAGGAAAATAGCGGCTTCTGCTATTCCCTCTCTCCCCCCCGTATGTCAAAAGCCCGTGAGTTGCTCACGGGTTTTTTTGTGCCTAAGCCGACGGGAAATTCAGTCCGCCATGACTACCTATTCTGCCGGGCAGCGCAAAACATTGTCCAAACCTTGGTAAACTTTACGCATGTGAGTGACACGGGTAAAATACCCTGACGCTCATGGGGGAGCCCATTATAAAACTAAAGCGGTCAGGAGTCATTCCATGGAACGGGAGCTGAACAGCAGGGTCGTGGCACGTGGAAAGGAGCTGTTCTTCGCGATTTCGGGCGAAAAGCCCTCACTTTTCGATCAGGGAGACTGGATGGGGAAGGTCCTGGACTGGTGCATGCAGAACGAACAGTTCAAAGTCCAGATGTTCCGGTTCGTAGATGTCTTTCCGTCCCTCTCCGACAGCAAGCAGCTGACAGAGCACATCCGCGAGTATTTCGGCAATGAGCGGGAGATGCCTGCGTTCATGTCCACCGGAGCCAGGATGGCAGGGGGGCTTGGCTCCATCGGGGGAGGGGTGCTCAACAAGGTGCTGACCGCAAAGATAAAAGAGATGGCGCGGCAGTTCATTATCGGCGAGACCACGAAGGAAACGGTGGATAACCTTGGAAATCTCCGCAGGGAGGGGTTTGCCGCTGTGATGGACGTGCTGGGAGAGGCGACACTCTCGGAGAAAGAGGCCGAAGAGTATACAGCTACCTATCTGGAGCTTCTCGATGCACTGAAGAAGGAGCAGGCAGGGTGGCCGGGACTGCCGGGGAATAACGGTGACCCGAACCTTGACTGGGGGGATGCGCCCAAGGTCAGCGTGGCGGTGAAGCCGACGGCCCTCTACTGTCTGGCCAATCCCCAGGATTTCGAGGGGTCGGTGGTGGCGATCCTGGCCCGGATGCGGCGGATCATGGAGAAGGTCGTCGAACTGAACGGCTTCCTCTGCATCGACATGGAGTCGTACCGGTACAAGGAAATAACTCTCGAGCTCTTTCGTCGCCTGAAGCTGGAGTACCGGGAGTATCCCCATCTGGGTGTCGCGCTCCAGGCCTACCTGAAGGATACGGACAAGGATCTGGCTAGCCTGCTTGACTGGTCGCGGCAGAACGGGGTACAGATTTCCATCCGTCTCGTCAAAGGGGCCTACTGGGATTATGAAACGGTCAAGGCTGCACAGAACAACTGGGACATCCCGGTCTGGACCATCAAGGCGGAGAGCGACGCGGCCTTCGAGCGTCAGGCACAGAAAATCCTGGAGAACCACGAAATCTGCTATTTTGCCTGCGGGTCCCACAACATCAGGACAGTGTCCGCAGTCATGGAGATGGCAAAGGAGCTGGGGGTTCCCGAGGAGCGCTACGAGTTCCAGATGCTCTACGGCATGGCTGAACCGGTCCGGAAAGCGATCCTGAAGATCGTCGGCCGCATCCGTCTCTACTGCCCCTACGGTCCCATGGTGCCGGGGATGGGGTACCTGGTGCGCCGGCTCCTGGAGAATACGTCCAACGAATCGTTCCTCCGCCAGAGCTTTGCCGGGGAGGCCCAGATCGATAAGCTCCTGGAGGATCCGGACGTGGTGGCCGAGCGGGAGCGGACGGCCCGCCAGCAGCAGCCGAAGAAGGAAAGAAGCGGCCCCGGCGGGCTCAGAGGCTTTTGTAACGAGCCAGCGGTGGACTTTACCCGCGCAGATCACCGGCAGGCGTTCCCGGAGCAGATAGCCCGGGTGCGGGGAGAGTCTGGAAAGAACTATCCGCTCTTTATCAACGGCCGGGAAGTATGGACAGATGACCTTGCACCGACGGTCAACCCCAACAGTCCGTCAGAACTCCTCGGTCAGATATGTCAAGCGGGTACCAACGAGGTGGGAGACGCCGTGGCCGCTGCCAAGGTGGCCTTCCCTGCCTGGCGCGATACCGGTCCCCGGACCAGGGCAGAATATCTCATCAAGGCGGCCCAGGTTGCCCGCAGACGCATCTTTGAGCTCTCCGCCTGGCAGGTGCTGGAGATTGGCAAGCAGTGGGACCAGGCCCACGCCGACGTGGTCGAGGCGATCGACTTCCTGGAATACTATGCCCGGGAAATGATCCGCCTGGGTGAACCCCGGCGGGTCGGGCAGGCACCGGGCGAGCTGAATCACTACTTCTACGAGCCGAGGGGGGTGGCCGCGGTCATCGCTCCCTGGAACTTCCCCCTCGCCATCAGCATGGGAATGGCATCTGCCGCCATCGTAACCGGTAACTGTGTGGTCTTCAAGCCGTCGGGTCTCACCTGCCTCATAGGCTGGCATCTGGCGGAGCTCTTCCGGGAGGCGGGACTCCCCGCCGGTGTGTTCAATTATATACCCGGTTGCAGCTCGACCATGGGTGACTACTTGGTCGACCATCCCGACGTGAGCCTTATCGCCTTCACCGGCTCCGTGGAAACGGGGTCAAGGATCATCGAGCGGGCGGCCAGGGTCCATCCGGGGCAGGCCAACGTGAAAAAAGTCATCGCCGAGATGGGGGGAAAGAATGCCATCATCATCGACGACGACGCCGACCTCGACGAAGCAGTCCCCCACGTGCTCTCTTCGGCCTTCGGTTTTCAGGGGCAGAAGTGCTCCGCATGCTCACGCGTCATCGTCCTCGATGGGGTCTACGACAAGTTCGTTGAACGACTCGTCTCCATGGCCGGGTCGACCAGGATCGGTCCTGCGGAGGACCCCGCCTTCTATATGGGGGCAGTGGCTGACGAAAGGGCGCAGAAGAGCATTATGGCGTACGTGGAGATCGGCAAGAAGGAGGGGCACTTACTCTATGAGAGCCTGGTGCCGGCCGGGGAGGGGTACTACGTCCCCATGACCATCATTGGCGGGATCAGGCCGGATCATCGTATTGCTCAGGAGGAGATTTTCGGCCCGGTGCTGGCGGTCATGCGGGTGAAGGATTTCGATCAGGCGATCCAGTGGGCCAATTCTACCAGATTTGCCCTCACCGGCGGCATCTTCAGCCGGAGCCCCGGGCACCTGGCCCGGGCGAGCCGGGAGTTCTGGGTGGGAAACCTCTACCTCAACCGGAACATCACCGGTGCACTGGTGGAACGGCAGCCCTTCGGCGGCTCGCGCTTGTCGGGTGTGGGGACCAAGGCGGGGGGTCCCGATTACCTCCTCCACTTCATGGACCCGCGGGTTGTTACGGAAAACACCATGCGACGTGGTTTTGCGCCAGCCGACACTGTGAGGGGAGAGGCGTGAGCCACGGTGCGACCCCTTCAGCCTCTGAAGCCGCAGTCACCCGTAAAGGGGTGATGTACGGTCTGGCCGCCTACCTGGTCTGGGGGTTCTTTCCCCTCTACTTCAAGGCGGTCCAGCATGTTCCGCCGCTGGAGGTGGTTTCCCACCGGATTGCCTGGTCCATGCTGTTTCTTGTGCTACTTGTGACCGGAACACGCCGCTGGAGCGAAATAGGTGCCGCCTTCCGAACGCCGAAGACCGTTCTGACCCTGAGCGGGACGACCCTCCTTATCGCCGCCAACTGGCTGATCTTCATTGTTGCCATTGAAAAAGGGGAGGTGCTGCAATCGAGCCTCGGCTACTTCATGAACCCCCTCGTGAACGTTTTCCTCGGGTTCGCCCTCCTCGGCGAGCGGCTCCGTCGCTGGCAGACGGTGAGCCTGGTGCTGGCGGCCGCGGGGGTACTGGTCATGTCGCTCCGTGTCGGGCAGATTCCCTGGATAGCCCTGCTCCTGGCGGTAACCTTCGGACTCTACGGCCTGCTCCGCAAGACCGCCGCCGTCGACTCCCTCGTGGGGCTTTCCATCGAGACCTTCCTGGCGGCACCGGCAGCGCTTGTCTTCCTGGGCTGGCTCGGAATGACCGGGAAGGGGGCATTTCTGTCCGGCTCCCTCCATGACAACCTGATCCTCCCCCTGGCCGGGGTGGTGACGGCGGTGCCGCTCCTCTGGTTCACCGCCGCCGCTCGTCGCCTGCGTCTGGCTACCATGGGGTTTCTCCAGTATATTACACCGAGCATCCAGTTCATTCTGGCGGTCTGGGCTTTTGGAGAGCGGTTCACGACGACCCATCTCATCGCATTCAGCTGCATCTGGGGAGGGCTGGCGCTCTATTCTTGGAGCGCGATCGTTTCGTCCCGGCGCATTACCGGGAATGACGCCATCCCTGACCTGAAATAGGGTCTTTGCTCTTCATAATGGAGCAGGATTGAGGTTTGCATATTTTTCGACTTGACATAAATTCTGATGCATGTTAAATAAACGTTTCTTTTATTCCCCAGTAGCTCAGTCGGTAGAGCGGGTGACTGTTAATCACCATGTCCGTGGTTCGAGTCCGCGCTGGGGAGCCAAACGTGACGCTCAGCAAAATCCTTTGCTGAGCTCAGTATAGATGGATCTATGGGAGGCAGCTCCCATAGATCCATTTTTATTTTCCCCACCTTCTTACCGTCCTTGTCTTTTCCCTCTTCTTCGAAATAAACGACCTTTTTCACGAGCAGATGCAGCAGATCATATTTCTCGTCATGAGTCAGGTGGTCATACACGTCCTTGAAGATTTTGAAGTTCTCCCGGATCATGTCGGCACTGAGAATCTTGTTCTCCAGATCATTGGACTCAAACTCGATGGCTTCGATTTCTTTCCGCATCTGCTTCGCCTGAATCTCCAGCCCGTCAAGCTCCTTGGTGATGTAGCCAGAGCGATTATTATGGGTGCCCCCCTCTCCAAGGACCTCAAGCAGATTTTTTGCCTTCTTGTCAACCTGGGTCAGCCGATCCGTCAGAACCTTCTTCTTGGCGGCGAGCGCCTTCACCTTTTCCCGCTGCTCCTTTGAAGCATTCTCGACGACACCATCAATAATCCGCGGATCACCGGCAAGAAATTTCAGCTCATTCACAACCAGATCTTCCAGCTTGCGAGCGTGAACACTGCCGATCCGGCATTGATCCTTGCTGTGGTCATTATTCACCATGCACCGGTAATAGTAATATTTCTTCCCCTTGGAATAGGAAAAACTCGGCGACATGGATGAACGGCATGACCCGCATCTGACCAGCCCTTTCAGGTAAAAGGTATTCTCGTTCTGCCGGTAACCGGTTTTGGAGATATTGTTTGCCTGAAGTATCGTCTGAACAGCTTCGAAAAGCTCTTCGCTGATGATCGCCGGCTGCTGTCCATCATAGATTCCGCTCTTGTATCTTACCTTACCGATATACACCGGATCGTTCAGCATCCGGCTGACATTGTTTTTCTGGAATTTGTCTCCTCCTCGCGTCCGCCCAGCCTGTGTCGTCCAGGTTTTCACCCGGTAACCACGGTCATTGAGGGACTTGGCGGTCTCGCTCAAAGATCCCAGCTTCAGATAGGTCGTGAAAACCTCTTTCGCGATCGATATCTCATCTTCATTGGGCACAAGGCATTTATTTTCATAGTCGATGTCATAACCGAGCCGGGGATAGCCTCCGTTGAACATCCCCTGCTTCGCCCGGTGCGCCATGACATCGATAGTCCGTTCTGAAGTCTGTTCCCGTTCCAATTGGGCAAAAATGAGAACGATCCTGATGACGCTTCTGCCGATAGCGGTCGAGGTATCGAAATTCTCCTGCGTCGAGATCAGGTCAACGCCCTGATCCTGAAAAGACTTGTACACATTTTCGAAATCGATGATCGAGCGGGAAAGCCGATCAATCTTCTTGACGATAACAGTGTTGATCTTCCCCTTGCGGATATCACCAACCATCTGCTGAAAAGCCGGTCTCTTCAGGTCCTTCCCGGAAAAGCCCTCCTCCCGGTACACCGTGCAATCCTGCCATTTGCGGTAGGCGCAATAGCTCTTCAGAGTCTGGACCTGCTCGTCGAGGGACTCCCCGTCTTCGGCCTGATTGATTGTCGACACCCGAACATAAAGAGCGCACTTGCGATCATTGTCTGCAATTTCAGCCATAGACCCCTCCTAAAGTTTTGCAAGTGTACCAGATGCCCATTAAATACTCAAGAGGCACAATTATCCAGTTGCCGGGAATTGTCGCGGCAAGGTGCTATCGATTGCGTGAAGAGGGAGATTTACTGCTGGAGTTTCTGAATAGCGTCTTCAGGGTGGAGATGTTGCTCACGAACGAAAAGAATCAATTTCTTTTCCGCTTCGCTGAGAGCCATCCCTTTATCGATGAGATTCTCAGCCTTCTGGTTGAACAGGGAATCAAAATCTGCCTTGTAGATGTCTTGCCAATCTCGAATCTTCTCGAACAATTCTTTTGAGATAATCAACTGTTCGAAGTGACCGCTTTTGCCGGTCAGCTTGCGCTGTTCCGAATGCCAGGAAGAGAGACTGTCATCCCAAGCTAGAAAGTCTTTGGGTGATTTGCATCTGATCAGATAAACATTCCCGGCCTCATCGCTCATAAGCAGAGCGTAAGTCGGATTAGCAACAACATTGAGGTGGCGAATGCGATCAACAATTGTGATAGGCGGGGTGAGGTAATAGATTTCAAGAACATCGCAGCGCGCAAGAATCGTTGCGAGGAGCATATCCGTGTTGACGTGATATTTGTCGACGACAAACTTGATGAGCGATCCGGTCTGACTCTTGAACGGAATCGTGGAATTGCCACGCAGAAACTCGGGATCGATGTCGAGGAGCGGAGCAATCTGTAACAAAGTCTCCTCTGCAAGGCGCAATGACCCCGTCTCAAAACGGGCGAGAGCCGACCGCGAAATACCGCACTGATCCGCAATTTCCGATTGCTTCAGCCCCTTTGCTTCCCTGGCCCTGCGAAACAATTCAGCAATGCGCATAGCAACCCCTAAAAACCCCTTGACAAGGTAACATATTTACTATTATTTGTAACATTATTACGCGATAGCGTAAACTGAAGACTAATTATGGTAACAAATAGCACAGTGAAACGTTCTGTGTCCAGCTGAAACAGCTATCGGGAAATTTCCATATGACCCCGGAACAACGCCTCAATCGAATTACTTCAATCCTCAGTGTCGGAGTGATCCGCCTGGTGAATGAGAAAATGAAGCAGGAAAGCGTCAGGGCACAGGTCGAAATGCTGACCTTATGTGATCAGGCGAGTTCTCACTGTTCAGCGGTGCAGTGCGTAAAATCCGGATTGGCACCAGGAACTGCAGGGTGCAGTACAGCCTGACCGCTGCACAGCCGGCCAAAGGGTATCAAGGTGGATTGGATCAAGATCATGTGCAACATACTGGATCATCGAAAAATCAAGATGATCCGCAAAGGGCCGGAAGGTAATACGCTTGTGCTGCTCTGGCTGCTGATGCTGGCGGAAGCTGGCAAATGCAACCGCGGAGGATACCTGATGGTTTCCGATAGCCTGCCATACACGGCGGAAACGCTCAGCATGGTGACTGACATTGCCCTGCCGACCGTTCAGCTCGGCCTTACCATCTTTGCCGGTCTTGAAATGATCGACCAGCAGGACGGCATAATTTTCATTGCCAATTGGAGCAAATATCAGAGCGAAGACAAGCTGGAAAAGCGCCGGGAAAATGACCGGGAGCGCAAACAGCGGCACCGGAAAAAGCAGCGGGACAATCTTCTTGCCCTTCCAGAGCCTGCCGACGTGTCACGTGACAGTCACGTTGACCAGTCACGTGACGTCACGCCGGAGAACAGAACGGAAAAGAAGATAGAAAAGATAACAACAGAACAGATCCGCTCGTTGTTGTCTGGCACTCCCTTCTCCGTTGTTTCGGGCAATGAACTGGTCGTTCTTATCAAGCGCCACGGTAGCGAGAGGGTTATTCAGGCTGCTGACATCGCCGCAGAAACCTGGCGACGAGAGCACACTGAGATCCGTAATCCCGGTGGCTATCTCCAGGCGCTCTGTGATGACCTCGTCGTACCGGAATGGTATGAACCGCCTCATGTTCGCGCTGCAAAAAGAGAGGCTGCCGCAGAACGGAAACGTGCCGAGGCCAGGAAAAAGGAAGAGCACCTGGCGGCTGAGGGAAGAGACGCACAGGAACGAGACAGCCTCTGGCACTCTCTGTCAGTGGAAGACCGTCAGAAATATCGTGACGAAGCTCGTGAATCGTCACCGCTCTTTCAGGATCTTAAAGATGAGCATCTTGACGGCATTGCAAAACTGAATGCTTGGGAGCAGTGCCAACAAATGATCACAAATACCGGCATTACTGGTGAGCCTTCCCCCTGAAAGCTTCAAGTAATCAGGGTGTTGCCGGGATATTGGAAACAAACAAAACAGTTACGACTTTTCAGACAGGAGAGATTTTTCGCAGCATCATTGCCCGGTGTACCCAGAGCCGTCGAGCCACTTGGCCCGGCCGGACACCACCCATGGGATTGGCCAACCTAAGCAGAGCCCTTTCATGTCGAGGTCAATGCACCTCCCCCTCGCATGATCGAAAGTTGTACCGGAAACCATTAGATGGCGGACCAGGTATCGGCCCCTGAGTCCTGAACGCAGTGGCGAGGCGTTTCCCGGAACAGCACAATCGAGGACCTGTTTGATGTGATCCACCGGTAGAGTCCCGGTTCACGACAGACAGCAGGACAGACGGCAGGAATCCTTGCCCGGTCCACATACAAGGGACGCTACGAAAAGCAGGAAGACGGAGCTGCTACCGTCGGCATGGCGATGCCGGAAAAAGAGCATGTCATCTCACCACGCAGGCCGGCAACGGCCAGAGGTAATCAATGAAACACCGGTGGCCGACATCACTGCACTCCCAGACCGAAGCGATCTTCCATGCGGTCCGCTCAATCCGTGAGGCCAAGGCGGACTGCACCCTGGGCATCCGTTCCTTCGGTTCCTGGAAGGTCTACAAATACGAGACTCATCGCTTCGTGGTGCTCATGATCGGAAACGGACGAACTTCCATCCTTGATACCGCGTTCGTTTACGACGACATGGCGGTGTACCTGGAAGAACGGTTGGCACACTACGTCGAAAAGAAACGCTCCCGCCAGACCATGGAGACCATTCTGTCGGCACTGGGAAAGTTCGAGTACGCCATCAATCAGTATATCGAGATCCATGCTCTTGAGATTCCCCGCTTGAACACGGAGCCGTTGCGCATTGAATTTTACGCCAGAAGCAGAAAGCTGCTCCGGAAGTCGAGCAAGACCTTCGACAACCGTGCCTATCCCGATCCGGTCCGACTGATCGCAGCTATCAACGATGGGACCTTCCAGTTGCAGGCGTCATTGCAATACGAAGGCGGCCTGCGTACTGAAGGAGTCGGCGCTCCCAGCAACCGGCGGCTGAAAAACCCGCTGACCAAGAATGGGCTGCGCGGCATCAGTGCCGATCCAGTCACCGGATCAGAGATGGGCATAGTCGCGTCGGAGGAGAAAGGGGGCAAAGAGACCGAGCACTTCGTCTCCGTCCCGACCTACCGCAGGCTGGAAGAATATATCTCCCGTCACGGGAAACTGGAGAGCGATTACTTCGCCTATGTGGAGGCAATCAATGCTGCAGCACACAAGACCGGCCAGTATGTCCCTGGCCGAGGCAGCCACGGCCTCAAGCACAATTTTGCCCAGGAACGCTACCTGGAATGCATTGCCCATGGCATGAGCCACGAGCAGGCCCTGCAGCAGACTTCCCTGGAAACCTCCCATTTCAGGCTGCGGGAGACCCTGACCTACACGAGAGGATGACATGACCGAGCAACTGAACCTGATAACCGGCCTGACGGGACACGATCGGAAGAAGCTCTTTGCCTGGGTGGCGTCGCTGCCGGAAGAGCAGATTATCGAAATATTCCAGGACGGGGTGAAGAGATCGTTTCAACTCAAGGGAGAGCGCCCCGACCTCCCCGGCCGGATCTCCAAATACTGCGCCTTTGTCATGGCCGCCCGCAAGGGGGGATGGGACACAATCAAGGGCAAAGGGTACCGGGTGGCGGATCAGGAACAGTATGACGATTTCACCCACCTGCGCCGGGCGACGGCAGCGACCCTTGTCACCAGGGGACGGAAACCTGTCCTGCGCCGGAAGATCCTGGCCTACTGGGGCGAGATAAGGGGACTGAAGTCAGATGGTATGGGCTTTCGTGTCATCGCCGGCTATCTGCAGAGCAAGCGGAAACTGAAGGTGTCGGCAACGTATCTGAGCAAGCTCTGGAAGGAGGTGGAGGCAGGATGATCGACTTCAATTTCAAAGGGATATCCGTCTCCGCCACGGTCGAGATGGAACGGTATGACTACCGGGATAACGGCGGCCATTACAAGACCCGCTTCAACAGAAACACCCTGGTCAAAGCCAACTTCTGGGGTTTTGTCATTGATAACGATCTCTATGAACTGGCCACCGTCAAATCGTCTCTGAACTACTTCATGCAGGCCTACTGGAAGCGAACCAGCAAAGCGGGCAGCAAGATCGAACTGGTAACGGCACTCAAACGCAATAATGGCGGGAATTCGCAGGCGCTCTATCTGGTTGCCAGACAGAAGGACGGCATCCATTCACTTGAAATCAGCCTGGTCGAGAAAGGCGCGCCGGCCGGCAAGATTTATCTGAACGGCCAGGAAGTGATCATGCTGGACATCGCCATCGGCAAAGCGATCAACCTGCTGACGCCGGACTACAACATAGTCGAGGGGAATATATGAAACTGTTAGCGTACCAGAAAGCCAATTTTCCCAGCCCGATCATCACCGTACACGAAGCCCTGCATCTCCGGCGTCAGTTTCCGGAGGAGTGGGAAGGGAAACATTTCTACGATCTCATCAAGCTGAGACCCATGGTGCCGGTTGACCGCGGAGCAAAGTCTTCCAGCTTTGCCTATCTCGGCGGCTCCGGGGACGGTCATGGTAATGGCTCCAAGGGGATCGCCCACGAACTTGTCCAGGAATACGTGTGTAAGTTATGGACATGGCGAATCAGGGTTTTCGGGAAAGAGTTCATGCTCAAGATTGAAGAAACTTCCGATGAGTGGGCTGTTCATGATGATCACTCAGGACTCAACTACACTGTGGATTGTAAGCTGGTTTTGTCTCCTGATTCAGATCTCTATTACGAAACAGCTGGTGTCATTGGAATCGAGGTAACCGATACGCATAAGACTGGCCCTCGTAAGAAGAAGGCTTTGGCAAGAGCCGGTCTCGTTATCCTGGAACTGCAGATGATTCCGGACTGGCATGTCGCCAATGACGTCAAAATCACTTCCGATGACTTGAAACTGCTTCGGGCAAGGATTTTCGGTTTACTGAACAAGGGGACTACGAGGCTCGGTTGCCTGTGCAAACCGGCGCATGTGCGAATTTGACCGACTGAGCCGCAAAGGGAGGTTTTCCGATGATCAAATACTACGACGCACAGAAATGGCTCAGGGAGCGGCAGCCGAAACGGGCGAAGCTGCCGGCGGTGCTGGTCGCCATAACTGTGCCGCTGCTGACCAGTGCGGTTTCCGGTCTACTGGTCGGCCTCTGTTTCATTGGGACATTCTGGTACTGGGCCATCGGCATTGCCTGCTTCTCGCTGCCGTACATCCTGATGGACCGGGTGCAGGTGCGGCTTTATCATGGCTATGTGAAGGGGAAACCATACTGGACGCTGCTCAAGTACGCTTTCTCCAGTACGGATTACCGCCCCTGTTATGCCCCGTGGTGGTACTGGCGCTGGTACTACTGGTGGTAGGGGAATGTTCGGCATCCAATCTGGTCCCCGTTTTGGATACCGAACTGCTTGGTGGCTGTTTTGGCTACCAATTTGGCACCAAATATGGGGAGCTTTTTGCCACCTTCCGCCAATGGCGCTTTTTTGGGTACAAAAATGGTACCTTCAATGCGCCATTGCCCTGAACCAACATTCCAGCCGGAATAATTTATCCACTCCCCCACCGTTTTCAGGTAGATTGCTGATACTTCAGCCGAATCAGTATGCATATGGAGAGTGATTATGCTCGTCCGCCCATTTTCCGATATCCACGCCGAGTTCTGGCAGCCCAACAAGATTTCCCGCATTTTGGAAATGGTGGTGCCACCGCTGCCGACTGACAAGGAGACCGTTGCCCTGGTTGCCGGTGACATCGGGCTCGCCCACCGTCAAGAGACCTGGCTCAAGCTTGTCAGCCTTCTGGCCAAGCGTTTTCTGGCTGTCATCTATGTCGAAGGGAATCACTTTTTCTACCACAATGATTTCTTCGGGCGCATCCACGAACTGAAGGCCAAGCTCTCCCTGCCCGGGAATGTCCACTTCCTGGAAAACGAGTCCGTCGATATCAATGGCGTCCTGTTCATCGGAGCAACCCTCTGGACGGATTTTCTCGGCAAGGACTTCTTCAAGATGCAGTACGCCCGGAAGAACATGAATGACTTTGTTGTAATCAAGAAGGCTGACGGGACTCGACTCATGCCCGAAGAGACGGTCGAGCTGTTTCAGGAATCGAAACAATATATCTTCGGGGTACTGACCACCGCCAGCGGCAGGAAGACTGTCGTGGTGACACACCACGGCGTGTCACCATTGTCCATCCATGAGCGTTTCCGGGGTGACAGCCTCAACTGCGCCTTCATGACCGACATTTCCAACGAGATCATCGATCATGGCCCGGACCTCTGGGTGCACGGCCATACGCACAATTCGTTCGATTACACCCTCGGCAGAACCCGGGTGGTCGTGAATCCCTATGGTTACAAGGATGTCGAGGTCAATCCACAGTTCGACAGGCAGCTGGTCATTGAGCTCTGAAGAACAGGTCAACCCCACGGCGGACCTAATTCAGCTATTATTGTTGACTGTATGAATGCCGAAGAAAATGGTAGCTACAAAATCTCGGTACATACTTATACCAACCGACATTTCGTAACAGCAACAGCTTGCAGCGTTGATTTGCTCGATCAATCAGTAATGCCAGGTGTCATCATGTGAGTCTCTCCAGCAATTCCCGCTGACGCTGTAACGACCTGATAAAGGGTATGTTTTTAGAAGTCGTTTCTTAATAATTCTTTCATATTGGAGCATTTCAAAGCCGCTTTGGCAGTGCTGCGGAGTGTCTGCCCACG
>JAJZUQ010000119.1 GCA_021848385.1 Deltaproteobacteria bacterium | reverse complement strand
CGCATCCTGAGCCTCCAGTCCGGACCGAAGTCCGTAAGAGACCAGCCGGGCGATGCCGTCGGCCATTGCCGAACCGCAGCCGCCGGCCTTGCCGAAGCGGATGAAGACCTCGAAAGGCTTCCCTTCCTGGGTGGTGACGGTCACGAATATCTTGCCGCAGTGTGATCGTCGCTGAATGGTGTAACCCGGTGCGGCGGCCGGGCGTGGTGTTTTCGGGCTCATGTCTATTCTCCTTTTGATGGACGCTTTCACGGGAAGCACAGTTGTCTCTCCCCGTATGGTGATCATCCAGGCTATTCCTCCTTGAGTTGTTCGAGAACAGCGTCAAGGTCGATTTCTGCCTGGCCGAGTTCAACAACTTTTGCGAATGCTTCAGATATTTCCCTATCCCCTTGCGGAACCTCGACCGTTTCTTCCGGTGTTGAACCGTCCGTGTCATAGTCGATAACCATAAAGGTAATCGGCGGGACATCGTTCGGACGATCGGCGGTAAGGCACTGAACCAGCCCGCCATCCAGAACGACTGCCACCTTCGGTGGCGGCGCGTCGAGATATTCCCGAATCTGGGGAATGAACTGGGAGAGGAAGTTCACGGCTTCGCAGCCGTTGATTTCCTCGTTGTAGAATTCGCTTGCGGGATCGGCCTGTGGAAAGGCCTCGATTATTTCCAGAATAAGTTCTCTGGCCATGTTCTGTCTCCTTTGTCTGACAGGGGGCAGAACTCCCCCAGGGGGAATGTTCCGCCCCCTGTCGGGTTGGCACTGTCGGTTAACCTTTTGCCTCGGTGACTGCATCCGCCAGGCGTTTGACCGCTTTGCTGATGTCGCCGTGGCCCCAGGTCTTGATCAAGTCTTCGGCGGCTTCCAGCAGTTTCGGCGAGGACGCGTAAAGCTGTGCGTCCGCCTCAACGGTCTCGTTGATGGGGAGGTTATTCGCTCCGCATGCAAAGACGCTGGCATGGGGCATGAAGCCGACACGGGCTATGGCGATGAAACCTGCGCCGGCCACTCTTCTTATTTCCAATGGTCCTTTGGTGTACATTTCTCTCCTCCTGTTGGTCAGGAGACGAGTCCCCTGGTGGGACCTTGTCTCCCTGTAGGATTGATTTGGTATCAGGCTCGCAACCGCTCATCCCAGCAGCATTCACCGATGAAATGGGCGAGGTCGTCGCTCTGGTAGAAGATGCGGGCGGTGCTTTGGATAATAAGGTTGCCGCAGCCGACGCATTTGACTGCTCTCTCGATCGGGCTGTCCACTTCCGTCAGTTCCCGGATGTAGTTTTCTTCACACTCCGGGCAGCTGTAAATTTCCCTGTCGATGCCGAACAGAGTGTCGGTACGGGTAAGTTCCAGATTGCCGTCACATGCCCGGCAAAGTGGCCCGTCCTGCTCGTTGATCCTGTTTGAGCCGATTGCCCGATGGATCTTCCAGGCAATCCGGGCGAGCTTTCCGGAAGGTGTGGTGTCGCCCGCACAGCGGCGTAGGGTTTCGATGTCGAGAGTATTCCCTGCGTCGTCAGTCGTGAGCGCCTGGAATACTTGCCTGAGTAGTGGAAGATACGAGTCATCCGTTTCCGGACCGATATCCCCGGTTTCAGTCTCATGTTTTCTCTGCTCCAGCCAGCATGACGTACTGCAAAACTGCACGTCATCGGCGGTAATGAAAACCGCGCTGCCGCCGAAACCGTCCGGCCGCATCCTGGAGCACGAATAGGAGCTTTCCTTGAGAATCCAGAGAAGTTCGCCGTTGGAGCGGCGGATGATTCCCTGGAATCTGTCGTAAAGATCATCCTCACTGAGTTCGATGTCATCCTTGGGGTCTTCGCCCGGGAGAACACCGGCAGTGCACCAGTCTTCCGCATAGAGGTAGACCTTGTCGTCTCCATCGGGGACAATGCTGATGCTGAATGCCTCGAAGAATCGCCTGTCCTCATCGGTTATCAACTGCTTGGGAATGGATGGCTGGAAAATTGATTGGCTAAGGTAGTCTGTCATTTTGTCCGTCTCCTTTTTTCTCGGGGAGACAGACCCCCTTGTCGGGGAGTTGGTCTCCCCTTTGGGATTGAATGGGTTCAGAGGTGGGTGTCCAAGCCGGTGACCCTGGTGAAAATCTCTTGAAGGTCATCGGCATAAACGAAATCCCGTTTCTCGACGGTGTCGGCTTTCAATTCAGGTCCGCGATAGACCTTCAAGGCCTCAAAGATGTAGGTATCAGTCCAGTCCAAGGTAATCCTGATCCTGTTGATACCCTCCTTGGCAAACCCTGTCGGCAGGCTGAACATGAGGTAGTTGTCGCCACCGATGAAATTTCCGGCGCCGGTCATGGCAATAAATCTCCGGCCGCCGAGTTGGGCAAGAATGGTCTGGGCGATTAGCAGGTCAGCCATCAGATCGCCTCCTGTACATCGCCGACCACTTCTCGCTGGTCAAAGTCGCCGTCTTCATCAAGTGCCGTCAGCGGCACCGTGTCGGTGGACCACCGGACATCGGTGTGTCTGTAGAGACCGGACCAGTAGAAACTGGTATCGGTGACGTTGAGAGTGTTGCATTCCATCCGGCCCTCGAACTCCTTCAGGGCGACCTTCCCGTTTTCCGGGTCGGCATCGTAATCAGCGACCATGAAATCACAGTGGTAGTTGAACTCGGAAATCCTGTAGACGTCCAGACTGCGGACTGCTTCAGACAATTTCCTTATCCGTGCGATGAGATCGGCGGATAGTTCAACTACGGCGTAATCTGCGACCTCCAGGAAGTCGCTGCTGTCGGATACAGTGATAATCAGTTTTGTACACGGCATATGTGGCTCCTTTCTGTTTTTGTAGACCGGGGAGGCGCACCAATCCCTTTCCG
>JAJZUQ010000067.1 GCA_021848385.1 Deltaproteobacteria bacterium | reverse complement strand
TGGCATTACGGTGTCAAGGAGTGGGACTTCTACACCGTCCTCTTTGGCGTTGGCAGGGCTCTGGGGTGCATGGCGAACATCACCTGGGATCGGGGTCTGGGATACGCCATCGAGCGGCCAAAGTCTGTGACGATCCCCATGCTGGAAAAGTGGGCTGCGGATGGCGGACGGAAATAACCACCGATTTTTTTTAAGCAGTTGCGTGTAAACACTACAATCAAACAGGAGTGGGAAAATGTCAAACTACGGAACACTGCAGGATCGGGTACGTTGCAAATCCCTATTGAGCAAGGTCATGAAGCCGGAAGAGACCATCCCGTTCTTCAAGAACGGCATGAATCTGGGGTGGTCCGGCTTTACCCCGGCCGGTTACCCGAAGGCGGTCCCCATCGCCCTGGCTGAACATGTGGAAAAGAACAACCTCCAGGGAAAGTTGAAGTTCAACCTGTTCGTCGGCGCATCCGTCGGGGCCGAGACGGAAGATCGCTGGGCGGTAAACGACATGATCGATCGTCGCTGGCCGTACCAGACCGGCAAGAACATCGCCGCAGGCATCAACGAAGGGCGCATACGGATGGGGGACAAGCATCTTTCCCTGTTCGCCCAGGATCTTGGCTACGGCTTCTACACCATGGAAAGCGAGAGCGGCAGGCTGGACCTGGCCATCATCGAAGTCTCGGCCATTACCGAAGACGGCGGTCTGGTGCCGACCTCATCAGGCGGGGTGATTCCCGAGATACTCATGATCTGCGACCGCATCATCGTTGAGGTCAATACCGGCCAGCCATCGTTCGAAGGTATGCATGACATGGTGGTTTGCAACCATCCTCCCAAACGGCAGATTCTTGGCATTACCCACGCAGGGGAGCGGATCGGCAGCACCTCTGTCCCCTGTGATCCGAACAAGATCATCGCCGTGGTCGAATCCAGGCATCGCGACAAAGGGCGGGCCTTTGCCGAGCAGGACGACACCTCCGAGGCCATTGCCAACAACATCATCGATTTCTTCTCCCATGAAGTGAAGGCCGGCCGCCTGCCGAAAAACCTGCTGCCGCTCCAGTCCGGGGTCGGTTCCATAGCCAACGCGGTCATCGGCGGTCTGGCAAAGGCTCCTTTCCGGAACCTCACCGTTTA
This sequence comes from Deltaproteobacteria bacterium, assembly GCA_021848385.1. Taxonomy (GTDB): domain Bacteria; phylum Desulfobacterota; class Desulfuromonadia; order Geobacterales; family Geobacteraceae; genus Geomobilimonas. Next base: position 14,923 of record JAJZUQ010000067.1, on the reverse strand, counting down.
TACCGAGGTCCTCCAGGACACGATGCTCGATCTACTGGATTCCGGTAAGCTCGACGTTGCCTCGTCCTGTTCGCTCTCCCTCTCTGAAGAACCTGGCTTCCCGCGTTTCTTCGACAACATGGACAAGTATGCCGGCAAGATCGTGCTGCGCCCCCTTTCCATATCCAATGCCCCGGAACCGATCCGCCGCCTCGGTGTCATCGCCATGAATACGCCGGTGGAAATCGACATCTATGCCCATGCCAATTCAACCCTGGTCGGCGGTACCCGGATGATCAACGGTCTCGGCGGCTCCGGCGACTTTCTCCGGAATGGCTACCTCAAGATGATGCATACCCCGTCGTCCCGTCCGAGCAAAAGCGATCCGACCGGCATTTCCTGCGTGGTACCCCACTGCTCACATATCGACCACACCGAGCACGACCTGGACTGCGTCGTTACCGAGCAGGGACTGGCCGACCTCCGGGGAGTGGCGCCGAAGGAGCGGGCACGCCGCATTATCGACAAATGCGCCCACCCTGACTACAAACCCATTCTTACTGAATATCTGGACATGGCCGAGAAGGAGTGTCTGGCCAGAAAGGTGGGGCACGAACCGCAGTTATGGGACCGCGCTTTCAAGATGCACCTGAATCTCACCCAAAACGGCACGATGAAGATCAAGAATTGGGACATAAAGGTCGATCTCTGCGAGTAATTCAGTTGCATTCGAGATGACATGTAACGCGTAGGGGCGACCCTGGTGGTCGCCCAATCTGTGCCGAGTTTGTCCGGCACCAAGACCGTGGTTTTAGAGTCATCTTGAATGCAAAGAGGAATAAGCAGGGGGAGGCACGAACGATCGGAGCCCCGTGTCGGTCAGCGGGGCTCCGGTCCGCAGCCTGACCTCTTTTTGTTGTTCGTTGACAGCAATTGTTTTACTATTACGCTGCTGGTCGCGCCATTGCCGGAAAACAGCGGGGAACATAAACTGATGTGGGACTGTCTCATATGATGAGTCATGAACGGGATACCAGCAAAGACGATGATGCCGCTCTGGTCGCATCCTGGCGGAAAGGGGACCTCTCCTCCTTTGAGGCGCTGGTGAACAAGTACCAGAAGCGGATGCTCAACGTCGCCTTCAGGATTACGGGAAACTACGATGATGCCTGCGAGGTAGTACAGGACGTCTTTGTTGCGGCCTTCAGGAAGATCGATTCCTTCCGCGGTGACTCCCGCTTTTCTACCTGGCTGACGAGTATCGTGGTCAACTTGTCGCGCAACCGGTGCCAGCAGATCCAGACAAAGCGGATGCATGAGCCATTCTCGCTGGATTGTCCCTCGTCAGGCGATGACTGCCCGGTCCACGAACAACCATCTCATGCTCCATCTGCCCTGGAACGGTTGGAGCGAAAGGATCTCCATGAAAAATTGCACGGGTGTATCAAGGCCCTTGCCGCCGAGTTTCGAGAGACCATCGTGCTGAGGGATCTGCAGGATTTTTCCTACGATGAAATATGCACCATTCTCAAGGTTCGGGAAGGGACAGTCAAGTCCCGGCTGTTCCGGGCCAGGGAAATGGTGAAGGACTGCCTGAAACGGGCAGTGGGAGAGCTGTGATGGATCATACGGAGATACGCCGCAGGCTGTCTGACTATCTCGACAATGCCGTCAGCGCCACAGAAAAGTCGGAAATAGAGGCGCACCTCGCAACGTGCGGGAACTGCCGCGGGGCGCTGGCAGACCTGAAACGGACGATCGCGCACATGAAAAGCCTTCCCGAGGTGGAACCGCCACCCTGGCTGACCGCGAAAATCATGGCCCGGGTGAAGGACGTAGCGGAGCCCAGGCCCGCTCTCTGGAAACGGCTCTTCCTGCCGCTCTCTGTCAAGCTCCCCCTGGAGGCGGTCGCACTCGTCTTTCTCTGCGTTACCGGCTACTACCTGGCGCGGACGACCGCTCCCCAGGTGCCCCTTACCGATACACCGATCATCAACCGGGAGGATGCTTCCAAGCCATCAGCAGTGCCCGCGCCGACACAGCAGCCTGCAGCCCCATCGGCCGTTTCACCTTCAACACCTCCTGTAGCACCATCTGCTGCTTCGGGAGCGCCGGCCGTTGCCCCTCCCCCTGCCGCCGAAAGGGGCGGCTACGCTCCGCCGCCACCGGCAGCGGCTCCACGTGCCCCCCAGCCTCCTGCTCCTGCGTATTCCCCTCCATTGCCCGGCTCCGGTCCGGCCGCCCAACGGTCGAAGGCAGTGGCGCCCCGGGCGGAGACGATGATGGGTGGGGCACCTTCCCCGGAATCCGAATCGTGGGAGGTTCGAAAGGGAGCCCGGGAAGCAATGAAGGCGTTCAGAGGTGTGGGGCAACGTGATGACGCTTTCGGCCGACTTCCATCTGAGACCATGGAAAGGTCACCGTCGCCGGCAGCGTCTGCCAGACTGCGGCAGGAGCCGGTGGGAGAGGGAAGGGGGGTGCCGGTCGAAATTTCCCTGCAGGTCGATGACCCTGCCGGTACTGTCGGGGAGATTGAGGAAGCGGTCGTCAGGGTCCGCGGCAGGATCGTGCGCCGCACGTATGGCGATACGACTCATGAGCTCTTGGCGCGGATCGAGGCTCGGAACATCCCGGCTCTTGTCGCTCGGCTGGAGCGAGTCGGTGTACTCCGTAAGCCGCCGCAGGTGACTGCACGGGATGGAGAAATGGTCGAGCTGCGTATCAGGTGGTAATTTGTTCGACACTCCCCCGATTCAGTCTGCTGCTGGGGAGAGACCCCATCGGATCGTTACTTGATGTGGCAGCTGCGGCAGAGTATGCTCTCGCCGTTTGACATGACGAGATGCGCTTTGCCGCTGTTTCGCAGGTTGTGGCAGGAGTTGCAGCCTACATTACCGTTTTCGAGCAAGATTCCCTTCTCGGCGATCACTTGTGGCGGCATAAACTTGTCCTCCTTGCCGAAGGGTGGATAATGCATAAGAACGCGATGGGAGGTTCTGAAGTTGCATTCAGTTGTGCAGATTACACCCGTCCGCACCATGAGTGCGTCATGACAGGAAAGACAAACCGTAGTTGAGCTGTCCGCCTCAACCTGCATCCCGTGGTGATCGACAAGTTCAGCATGGGGATAGCTGCAAATCAAAGCAACAGCCACGCCTAAGCAACTGGCCAGGATGACCGACAGTGACCTGTGCATTCAGTCTCTCCCTCTTCGTCTATACATAACATTAACTACTGCCAATACTATACCCATAAGCTTTACTGTCAAATAACGAAAGTATTAACCCGTTTAGCGTCCCAGAGCCCCATTGGTGACGGTATTTTTAGAAATGAAGCACGTTATTGGAGCGTAGTAGATATTCAGGAGATAATTTTGTAGTTTATCGGGAACTTTTTTCGCATCTTCCCTGTCTAACCGTACAAAGAGTCATTACACGGGCAGGACAGGGAGGGACGTATGAGAACGATGGTATTTTTGCTGGTGTTCATGGGGCTTGCTGCCGGTGCCTGGGCGGATTCGGTTGGCGATGGGGTGGATGTGAGGATCAGGACGGACAACGGGCGTGAACTTCCCCTGTATCCGGCAACCGCGAGGGGGAACAACCGGAAGGTTTACGCGGAGGCGATAAAGGGGGACCACTACAGCATCGTCGTCCGTAACCGGCTTTCACGGCGGGTCGGCATTGTGATCGCCGTGGATGGCCGCAATATCATTTCAGGGAAGAAGTCGAGGCTTGGGAACAGGGAGCGGATGTATATCCTGGACCCCTATGGCGAAGGGGAGTTCAACGGGTGGCGGACAGGGGACGACCGGGTCAATCGTTTCTATTTCACCACAGCTGCCGACTCCTATGCCGCTGCCTTCAAAGACGAGTCGGCCATGGGGGTGATCGCCGTTGCCGTTTATCCCGAGGTGCGCCGCTACGAGCCACCGGTTGAGTTATACCGGGGGAGATCGGGGGCTGCTGCGCCGGCGGCACCGTCCGTGCAAAAAAGGGCCAAGGCGGCCGACCGGGCGGAAGAGAGCGCCGGGACCGGCTACGGACGCGAAGAGTATTCTCCCGTGCGGACGGTGGAGTTCGAGCCGGAGGCCGGGGCGTGGGAAAAGATCTATATCCGGTACGAGTGGCGCGAAACCCTCTGCCGCAAGGGGATCATCACCTGCAGGAAGCACTTGGCGCCGCGGAACCGGATGTGGGACGATGGCGGGTATGCACCTCCGCCGCCGGGGAGGAATTGAGGAGAGGGCTGTCTGAAAGCCCCGTTGGTCCTGTGACCACCGGGGCTTTTCTCGTGCAGGTCTCCTTAACTTCTCCGGTACGGCCCTGATTCTTCATTCGGTATCTACAGCGGAAGGTGGAGTTGTTCGTGAGAAGGTTCGAAGATGGTACAGCGCCGGCAGCACGACCAGCACAAGCGGAATTTGAATCAGCAGGCCGGATATGATTGCAATGGCCAGTGGTTGCTGCATGGCGGACCCTTGGCCTATGGCAAGCGCAAGGGGCAGGAGCGTGAGAATTGCCACCACGGTGGTCATGACAATCGGCCGCATCCGGTTTTTTCCCGCCTCGACCAAGGCTGTGGTAGTGTCCATGGTTCCGACCAGTTCCCGGTACTCCGAGAAATAAAAAATAGCCACTTCGGTGACAATGCCGACAATCATAGTCATCCCCATCATGGCTGAGATGTTGAGCTCGGTGCCGGTCAGCCAGAGCCCAATGAATACCGCCGACAGGGATAGGAGCGGAAGTGCCGCAATGGCAAGCACAATCCGGAACCGTTCATAGAGAAAAAGGAGCAACAGCAGGACGAGTGCCAGGGCGGCTATGAAGACCCCGATCAGTCCCCGGAAGGCGATCTGTTGCTGCCGGTACATCCCTCCCAGTTCGAAATAGACCCCCTGGGGGAGCAGGCCGGGTTGCTGTAGTGTCCGTCGGACCTCCTGCACCACCGAGCCCATATCCCGCCCCGTGATCCGCCCTGTCACGGCAACCATCGGCTTCAGGTTCTCGCTGGTAATCTCCGGCTGGCCGGTAACAGGGGTCACGGTGGCGACCCGTTGCAACGGGAAGAGATGGCCGTCTGGAGCGCGCAGCATGAATTTGCCCAGATCAGTCTCGCTGGCGCGTTTCTCAGGCGGAATCCAGACCCGTACCCCGACCATCTTGATCCCTTCCTGCACCTCGGTGGTAACCACTCCGGAGAGATAGTCATGCACCATCCGGGTGACGGAATCGGGATCTACCCCCTCAAGGGCCGCTTTTGTCCGGTCCACATGGATATCCAGAGCATCCCCCGCCATGACGATACCGTTTTTTACATCCACAATCCCCGGTATCTTGCCGACTGCATCAGCAACCAGTTGACTGGCGGCGGCAAGCTGTCGCTGGTCGTCGGCGTAGAGCTTCACCTCGATCGGCTGGGGCACGGCAGTCAGGTCGCCGATCAGGTCTTCCATCAACTGGGCCAGCTCTATCTTTATGCCAGGGACCTGCCGTTCGACCTTGTTGCGGATATCGTCCATCACCTCGTCGATCGGCCTGCGTGGCAGCGGTTTCAGCCGGATGAAAAAATCGCCGGTGTTGGCCTCGGTCAGTCCTCCGCCAAGCTGGGTTCCGGTGCGGCGGGAGTAGGTCTGTACATCCGGCGTCGCCTTGATGATCGCCTCTACCTGGCGGAGGAGGCGGTCGGTTTCAGACAACGCCGTTCCCGGCGGCGTCCGATAGTCAAGGATGAAGCCTCCTTCGTCCATGGCCGGCATGAAACCTGAACCCACCTGTTTGAAGCTGATGTAACCCAAGACCAGGAGCGGAATGATTCCGGCGAGAATCAGAGCCGGTCTTCTGAGGATTCGTACCATAAGCTTTTCATAGAGGCGGTGGGTCCGGGCCATGATTGGCCCGTTTTCCTCCCGGCCGGCTTCCTTTTCTCCCAGCAAGTGGTCAGCCAGGATCGGGATGGCGAGCCAGGTTATCAAGAAGGAAATAACCAGAGATGCGGCCATGGTGACGGAGAGTGCCTTGAAAAAGGCGCCGGTGACGCCGCTCAGGAAAGCCATGGGGAGGAAGATGACAATGGTGGCGCTTGAGGAGCCAGCCAGAGGCTGGGCGAACTCGCGGGCCGCTGCCATGACCCGCCCTTCGTGACTGCCCGTATTTTCCCGCAGGCGCCGGATGATATGTTCCACCATGACGATGACGTCGTCGATGATCAGCCCCACCGCCGCCGCCATGCCGCCGAGGGTCATGATGTTGAAGCTCATGTCGAGGAGATGGAGCAGAACGATGGTGGCCGCCAGCACCGTCGGGACAATGACTATGGCGATGAGGGTGATCTTCAGGCTGCGCAGAAAAAGGAGGAGCACCGTCGCCCCAAGGATTACGCCGATGATGATGGCATCACGGACGCTGGCCGCCGAATTGAGGATTAGTTCGCTCTGGTCGTACCAGGTCTGGATCGTCACCCCTTTGGGGAGTTGCGAACGGAAAGCGGCCAGTTTGGCCTTTATGTCGCGGGCGATCTGAACAGTGTTTCCTCCCGGCTGCTGGTAGACGTTGATGAGCACCGCATCCCGGCCGTCGGCGGTCACCCGCTGCCATTGGGGAACAGTGTCCCGCTCGACGGTGGCAATCTCTTCCAGGTGGACGATGCCGTTGGAGCCGCTTTTGAGGATCGTCTTGCGAATTTCGTCCAGAGTGGAGAGGCGTGTATCAGCCATGGCCAGATAGAGTTTGTAGTGGTCCTCCATGCGGCCGACCGCCGTAATGATGTTAGCCGCGGAGAGGGTCTGGGCCAGGTCTCCCAGGGTGAGCCCGTAGGCTTGGAGCCGGTCCGGATCGACCGTAACCCGGTATTCTTCACGGTCGCCGCCGATAACCTGAACCCTGGAAGCCCCCGTCACCGCAGAAAAGAGAGGCACCAGTTGGTAGCGGGCAATGTCGTGAAGTTCCACAAGGGATTTGTCGGCGGAGGTGAGGCTGTAGGCAAGTACCGGGAACACTGTCGGGTCCATGCGCTGGACTTCAAAGGCCGTACCTCCAGGTAAGGCCGGGAGAACTCGACTAACCGCCGATTGCACCTGAAGCATGGCGGATATCATATCGGTGCCCCAGCCGAAGTTTACCGAAATTTCGGCGCTCCCGCGACTGCTGGTGGAACGTACCGACTGAACACCCGGCACTGCTCTTACCGCCTCTTCCACGGGGCGCGTCACCTGAAGTTCCATCAACTCGGCGGCCCGGTCACCCGCATCAAGGGAGACGACGACCCTGGGGAAATCGACCTTGGGAAAGAGGGCGACCGGCAATTTGAATGAAATCACCGCGCCGGCGACCGCCATCATCAGGACCAGGAAGAGGATGGAGCGGCGGTGGTCCTGGACCCAGCTGGTGAAAAGGCTCATCGGCCTTCCTCCCGCACCGGCATCCCGTCATGCAATTCATAGTTGCCAAGTACCACGACCCTCTCCCCAGGTGCAAGCTTACCGCTGACAGCGACGGTGCCGTTACTTTCGACACCTGTTGATACGGCAACACGGTGGGCTTTGCCATTTCGCACGACGAAAAGATACGAGCCCGCTCCATCTTTCAGAACTGCACTCCGTGCTACCGTGTATCCTTTCCGGCGGCCGAGGGTCATGACCGCCCTGACACGGGTTCCCGACACCAGGCCGACAGCCCGCCTCGGCACGATGGAGACGGAAACGTCCACAAGTCTCGTCTGAGGATTGATCATGCCGAACACCTTTTCTACCCGTCCCGGGACGGTCAGCCGGCTGTCGAAGACAGATGAGACCATCACCGGCATTCCCGGTCTGACCAGGCCCATCTCCTCCGGCTCAATGCCGACAACGACATTAAGACGATCATGGCGGGCGAGTTGCAGGACTGTTGCCCCGGCCTGGGTGCGGTCTCCCGGTGCTACACCTACCATGCTGACAATGCCGTCGAACGGCGCTCTGACGGTCCTGCTTCCAGTATCAGTTCCCAGTTTCCGCTGAGCGGCCAGGGCACTCTGCGCATCCGCCACGTTTTTACGGGCCTGATCCAGTTGGGAACGGGTGGCCAGTTGCTGGTCGGCCATGCTCTGCACTCGTGCCAGTTCAGCTCGGGCAAACTCCAGGTTGGAATTTGCCTGGACGTACCCCAACGCATCGGCCGGGCTGAGAGACATTTCAACAAGCGGGGTTCCCTTGGTCACTACCTCCCCCAGGCTGACCCAGAGGCGCTTAATCTGTCCGCCAACGGGGAAATTGATGTTGATTGTGGTCCGTGGGTCGGCGCCAATCGTCCCATAACCGGTGATGGACTTTGCGATTTCATGCTGTCGGAGCGGTGCCGTGCGAACCGTGGCGATTGGCCCGTCTGCAGGGAGGGCCTGACCGGGAACCAGCTGAAACGTCAGTAAAAGAATTCCCAGTGCAACAACCTGTTTCATTGTGTTCTCCCTTCCTTTTCTCTACGGATATGCGGTGCAACGGCCTGCATGCTGAAATCGCTGCCGACCAGCGTTTGCAGAATAGCGCGCTGCTCAAGGATTGACTGCTCCAGGGCAAGCGCTTCAAGCCGTTTCTCGAACAAAGAGGCCTGGAGGCCGGCAAATGTGGCGAATTCCATGTTCCCCGCATCCAGGGCGGACCGGGCACGTTTCAGGATACTCTCCAACTCAGGGAGCGCGGCGGTTGTTGCCTGGTGCTGCTCGGTGGCGAGCCGGATTTGTTCAACGAGGGATGCGGCCTCTCCATAGGCAGCGTCCAAACGTGCCTGGTACTCGTCACGCAGGTGCTGACGCGTCGCTCTGGCGATGGCAATGTTCCCCTGGTTGCGATCGAAAAAAGGGAGTGTCAGGGTAACACCGAGACCGGTGGTGTTTATGCCGCTTGTGTCGCGGGCCCTGGTCAGTCCGATATTCAGTGCGGGGAACTGGGCCAGCACTGCCTGGCGAAACTGCTCTTCCTGGCTCGCGTATCCCGCCTGCAGGGCGAGCAGGTCTGGCCTGCGCTGCGGCAACTCCTTCAAGAATACGGCAACCTCCGCGTCACTCAACTTGGGAAGATTGATCTGTCCAGTAAGGTTGAGGTTGATTTCAGGAGTCAGCCCCAGGAGAGCGTTCAGGTCATGGCGGCTCTGGCTGTCGCGGCGCTCCAGTTCGTTGAGTCGCGAGGAGACCACCTGTAGTTCTGCCAAGCTGGCGCTTGTCGCGTCTGCTGTCAGGTTCCCCGCTGCCAGTGCCTGTGAAGATCTCTGGTAGCGATCGGCTAGCAAAGAGCGGTACTCCTGCAGCTGTTGGCGAATTTTCTCCTGGGATGCGATCTGGATGAACAGGAGACGCGCTTTTTGCACTACCTGCCATTCCTGCCAGAGCACGCTCCAGTCTACCTTGCGGGCGGCGGAGTCAGCCGCACCGATTGAGGCGTTGCGCGTAATAAGCGAGCCGACGTCATAACTCAATCCGAAATTGAAGGCATTCACCAACCCCGGTCCGCTGCTGGTCGGATGATCGAGCCCGGCGGTCAGTTGAGGATTGGGCAGTATCCCCGCAGCCATGAGCTGTGCCGCGGCAATTCCTCGTTCGTCGCGGACTACCTTCAGGTCGGGGTTGTTTGTCACTGCGAGCATCTCAACCTCGGTCATGCCGAGACCGTGATCAGGATTGACTGGATGGGAGGCAAGGTCCGGCAGCGGCTGCCGGTCTGCCTTGGCCACCAAATGCGGGAGATCACGCAGAAGCGATGGCGTTGTGGCAAGAGGCTTTGGCGTGTAAAGCGTGCAGCCTGCCATACCCAAGATGAGAGGCAGCATCGCTGCGGTAATCTTCTTCACGATGTAGTTTTCCTCCTGATCAAGAAGCAGTGCATTTATTTTCAGACAGGGGGGATATTACCCCCCCCCTTAAACGTCTCACAAAAACGGGAGACCCACCGTAACTTTAAGCCCTTTTCCCCCATGCCCTTCGCCAAGCGTTATCGTCCCCCCATGCCGTTCGACAGCTGACTTGACGATGGCGAGACCAAGGCCACTGCCACCGCTATCCGCGCCCATGCACCGATAGAATCGGTCAAATACACGTCCCCGTTCCTCTGGAGAGATGCCGGGGCCGGTATCGAGCACCTCAATGATCGCCTCGTGTGTTCCGCGGCGTACCGCTACATCAACCGTCCCGCCTGATGGGGTGTAACGGACGGCGTTATCCACCAGGTTGCCGATCATCGCCCGGAGAGACTCCTCTTCGCCTGTCACGATCAACGCTTCACTGACGGTCATCCCCAGGTCGATCCCTTTTTCTATGGCCATACGTGCCCGTTCTGCCACAATCTCGCCGGTCAGTTCCGTGAGCGCCACGGTGGAGAAACGCGGCAGGGCTTCGGGTTCAATGCGGGCAAGAGCGAGGAGTTGACCAACAAGCCTGGCGGCGCGGTCAATCCCATCCTTCAGCCGCGCGCTAGCTTCGGCCCGCTCTGCGTCATCGCCGCTTCGTTCAAGGACCCGTAGTTGGAGCCCAACGGCAGCGAGCGGCGTCCGGAGCTCATGGGCAGCATCGGCAACGAATCGTTTCTGCGCCTCCATAGCGCTGGAAAGCTTTTCCAGGAGAAGATTGAGGCGGTCGACAATGGGTAGGACTTCTGCAGGAAGATCTATCAGCGGGATCGGGTCGAGGGCGACCGGAGAACGCCGGGAAATCTCCTCGGCAACCTGAGTAAGCGGTCGCAACCCTTTGCGCACGGATAGCCAGATAAACAGGGCAAAGAAGGTAAATGTCAGTAACAGCGGCACAATTGACCGAAGTGCGAAGTTGACGCTGATTTCACGGCGGGCCTCTATCGGCTGGGAGACCTGTATGGTGCGGGTGCCCACCCGCAGAACAAATGCCCGCCACTGTTTACCACCGGAGTAAACCGTGCTGATCCCTTCCCGCTGAATAGGGAGCGTCCTGTTCGGAGGAGTAGCGGAGAGTAGATCTCCGTTTTCCCAGACCTGTACCGCAAGCTCTGACTCCTTCTCGTAGTTGATATCCGATGAGGGGAGCGGCGCAATCGTTTCCTGGCGGGAAAAGGCGTGAGCCACCTGGGCGAGCTGGTAATCGAAGAGTTCGTCAAGCTCTTCCCGTGCCTTGAGATAGGTGGCGCCGCCGGCAAACATGCCAGCGATCATCAGCCCACCCAGCAGGAGAGTCAGAAGTCTGCGGTTGATAGAGTTCATGGGGCATCCGTCAGCATGTAGCCGACTCCACGGACGGTACGGATATGCTCGGACCCAATCTTCTTCCTCAAATTGTGAATGTGGACTTCCACGGCGTTACTTTCAACTTCTTCGCCCCATCCGTAAAGCTTTTCCTCAAGTGATGTACGGGAGAGAAGGGCGCCGGGGCGATCCATGAGGGCTGCCAGTATTACGTACTCCTTTGCGGACAGATACACCCGCTCGTCATTACAAAAAATCTCGCGGGTGGCGGGATTGAGAAGCAGCGGACCGTACTCGATGAGCGGCGCGGTGCGGCCTGCCTGACGCCGCTGAAGCGCCCGTATCCTGGCTGCCAGCTCGTCCGGATCAAACGGTTTCACCAGATAGTCGTCAGCTCCGGTGTCAAGCCCTCTGATCCTGTCAGAAACTGCATCTCGGGCAGTGAGAATTATGACCGGAACCGGGTTTGAGTTGTCGCGCATTTCTGCCAGAAATTCGAGTCCTCCTCGGCCGGGAAGACCGAGGTCAAGGAGAAGCATCGAATAGCCTCCCGTGGCAAGCGCCAGTTCCGCTTCCTCAGAGTCCCGCACCCAGTCGATGGTGAATCCTTCCAGTTTGAGAGCGCTCTGAAGAGCTTTGCCAAGCATTGAATCGTCTTCTACCAGTAAAATGCGCATAAATATCCTTGTCAAAGGTTTTCACTGATGGGCCAGATACCGTTCCGGCGCCAACCGAGCGTAGAGCCGCAGCAGAGGACGAATCGCCAGCATGTTCAGTGGGTGCGCAACATTACTCATGAGCACGACCGATATGGCGGCCGTTCCAGCTGCGCCGATCATGTCGAAGGGGAAGTGCACGCCGAGGTAGACACGCGCCCAGGCAACCGGCAGCGCCATCAGCATGAGAGCCGCTCCTGCCCGGCGGGTCGTGCGGTCAAGGAAGAGGGCAAGCCCCACTGAACAGAAAACAGTAGCGTGATCGCTCGGGAAGGAGCTGTCGGTCGCGTGCAGCAGGTACGTGTGACCGAGCCCCACCATGAAGGGACGTGGATGCTGGTAGAATAGTCCGATCAGCTGATTGATTCCCAGAGCAAGCATTGCCGAGAAGAAGGCGGACAAGAGTCGTCCTCGCGCCGGTTCCGAGCGATTGCGAAACCAGAGGAATACCAGCAAGCCAGGCACGATCCAGATCAGGTACTCGGCAAGCAGAACCGGCAGGGCAAGGCCGAAGCCCGCCAGCCCGGAACCGGCATTCATAAAATGAAAAAGGTCGATGTTGATTGATTCAAAAATGTGCGTACTCCTTGTTCACACAGAAGATATTGTCAAGTATTTCGTTTAATGAATAATTATAGCACTGTTATTACTAGAATCTATTCAATTACAGCCCGCCGTTCTGCTTCGTCTTATTGGTCACATCTCCACTATTATTCCTCCAGATTGATTGGCACAACCGCCATTTCTCGCTTTCGGCTTACACTCAAGTAGATCACCAAACCTGCAATGCTTACCAGAAAAAGCATACTGATTACCACAGTGCCAAGTCCCAGCCCACCGTTGGCAGCCGGCTGGGAAAGCAGATCGCCGCATGATGCCCCTAAAGGGCGGGTCAGGATATAGGCGATCCAGAAGGCTGCAATGGCATTGGCTCTGAAAAGGTAATACGAGACCGTCGTTGCACCAATCAGACCGCCAAACAACAAGGCCGATTTTGCATACCCCAGGGCCATGCCTTCAGCCACCAGATCGCCAGCTGCCGTACCCAGGGCGAAAGTGAACAGTATGGCTGCCCAGTAGAACAGTTCGCGCCGGGAGGTAAAGATGGAGTGAATGGATAGGGTCTTTTCAAGGGAATACCAGACCACGAAGGTCGCCAGCAACGCCACGCCGAATATGATGGAGGTCGTTTGCAGCGCCACACCGAAGTTGTCGACGAGGTTGTCCGTAATGAGTGTCCCCACGACGCTGATCAGTACTACAACCAGCCAGTAAAGCCAGGGCACGTATTCTTTGGCACGTACCTGAAAAAATAGAAATACCGCCAGCAGTATTCCCATGACGACCGAGGTTCCGGTCAGCCCGAAATTCAGGTTGACATTAAGGAAATCAGCTGCAGTTTCCCCGACGGTGGTTGCCATCACCTTGATAAGCCAGAACCAGAGCGTGACTTCCGGAACCTTGCTCAGCATCTGTACGTCACTTTCGTTGCGGAGTGTATCCATAACGTTCTCCTTTGTTTTTCCGGCGGGGCACAATCCTGCCCAGGACAAAAAGTGCCATCAGCATTGGCACACCAAGCGCGACCGGCAAGCCCCGTCGTGATTCGATTATTAGTTTGGGCGCCACTTGATGGTATCTTGCGAGGAAAGCTGAATGCCGGAAAGAGATATCAAGTCGCCATTACCGTTGTAATGCTCAAATGTCTTGACCCTTTAATTCCTCACAATTTTGTGGTGGTCATTCGTGATTATGATAATGACCGATGAACCTTAAGCCAGCATGAAGGGGTAATTGTTTTTTCGAGTGATTGGACGATTCTTTCGGGAGGAGAAAGATTTTTGCTGCGCAGAGAGACTACGTACGGAGCTCTATGATGTGGAAAGAGAAAACCGCTCGGGTACAGCTTAGCTTCTCTCTATCTTCCTGAGAGGTAGGTCTCAAGACGCTGCTTCCAATTTGCCACAATGGCCCTGTCTGATCCGCCTTCAAAATAGCGGCCTGGGGAGAACAACGGATACTTTTCTCCGTTTTTGAGCCCCAGTACGAGGTAGTACCACGTTACAAAGTTTGACTTCTTTCCTAAAAATCCTATGCTGACATCTGCGACGTCACTGAACTGGATTATTCTTTTTTTTGTGCCGAAACGATTTGATTCCTCGATAATGATACGGCGAGTTTTCGGATCAATAACAACAGTCTGTTTGCCACTTATCAGAAGACCGACAACTCCTATAATTAGAAGGAGTATCCCCAAGAAAAAACCCGCGGTGACGTTGCTGTTGACACCACTGAAATTACGAAATCCAACCGCAAGGGCCAAGCCGACCACAGCGCACGCCACTGAGACCATGGTCTGCTTGCCGGGGTTGCTTTGAGATGTCCATATATCCATGATTAACTCCATAAAGTTTGTTATATTCAGCAGGCCGCGCTTGACCTGACGGGCGGTTTTATCGCCCGGTCATGGTCTGAGCGCTTGGTTGGATGATATTTGTCACGTTGATTTACATTTTAAGGATCTCTTTACAAATCTTATCAAACGGGTTGAACTGCTAATCAGGCGCTTTGCCTCGATCTTGGCATATGCATTTGCTTTGTTGGCATTTTGGAATGACATATGTTTTAGGACCAAAACAGGCTGGATGTCTATTTTCAGTTTTTAAAAGTTCCGATTTTGTTTTGGCTCTATTCTTACGTACTGGTAAAAACCCGCAGTGATCTGGGGAAAGTACACAATCACAATCAGAATCCTTTACACATTCATATAGAGAAAGTTTAGTGGCAGTGGTTTCGTTCGCATCAGCTAACGATTGCTCGGTAAAACAAGTCACAACTAAAAAAGTTACAAATAATAATCTCATATCATCTCCTTCAACGGTTCGAAAGATCTGCTGTGAAAACAGCAGCATCTGACTGTTTGGGCGGTTATGCAGATTTTCGTTCAGGAAACACAAAGTTTACAATTACTCTGTTGAGATTAGTTCCGTAAAAAACACAGATCGATAACGTCGCAGTCCAGTGCCAATTAAGAAAATGATACGTGAT
>JAJZUQ010000066.1 GCA_021848385.1 Deltaproteobacteria bacterium | reverse complement strand
GCGCCTGGCTTCGGACAAAAATTCCAATGGCAGGCTGCAGGCCGACGAGATTATGGGGCTGAAAATAAAGGCGGACCTGGTGGTGTTGAGCGCCTGCCAGACCGGGCTGGGAGATATCCGGAGCGGAGACGACGTGGTGGGGATGAACCGGGCCTTTATCTTTGCCGGCACCCATTCACTGATATCAAGTCTCTGGCGGGTAAGCGACGTTGCCACCGCGATCCTGATGAAACAGTTCTACCGGGAATACACACAAGGCGGCAAGGCAGCGAGCCTGCGCAAGGCGATGCTGCACGTCAAGAACCGTTATCCCCATCCCGGCTACTGGGGGGCATTTGTCTTGACGGGTGATTATCAGTGATGCATGGGGAATTGCCAGCGAAGGTGGGTGGGTATATAGTTATCCAGCTTTGGCAGACGCCCGGAAAAACCTTGCCACTGGCCCCTCCTGAAACAGGAGGGGAACCTGTAAACTCCCCTCCTTGATAAGGAGGGGTCGGGGGTGGTTTTTTAATGTTCAGCAAACAGACTGTCAAACATTTTACAAGGAGGTTAAACATGCTTAAAGCCGTTATCACTGCATTCGCTCTGCTGCTGGCGCTTACCGTCACAGCGGCATTTGCGGAGGAAAAACGCTGGGTAGCCAGTGACGGGACGACCCTGAAGAAAGAGGCATCCATTTCATCGGCGGATCTCTCTTCACTGCCGGTTGGAACAGAACTGTCGGTGATTGAATCAGGCGGACGCTGGCTCAAGGTGAAGACGTCTGGCGGCAAAGAGGGATGGGTCTATGCCGGCCGGGTTGCCGATGCCCCGCCTGCTGCCGAGGTAACCGGCGATGCGGGCCTCTTTGGCGGCACCATGCAGCAAAGCCAGATCCAGACCGCCAAGGCCGACAGCGCCCGGAGCATCCGCGGCCTTTCGCCGGAAGCCACCCAGTACGCAAAGCAGCGCGGCACTCCCGAGCTGTTCCGGAAGGAACTGGACAAGGTGCTGGCGCGCAAGGTAAGCGCCAGGGACCTGAAGACATTCCTGCGTGATGGCAAAATCGGCGAATACGCACCGTAAGGGGGGACTGCGATGATACGGAAACAGGTTGTTTTGTTGTTTGCTCTGGGACTTTTTACTGCCGGCAACGCCCAGGCCGGTTTTTTTGATGAGGTGCAGAAGTTTGTCAGCCCCGATACGAAAGAGGGAAAAATCCTCTCCGGGGCTACCCAGGTGCTTTCCAGCGCCAAAGATATGGATTATCCCACCGAACTCACCATCGGCGAATCCCTGGCACTGGAGAGCATGCAGCGTTTCGGCAAGCCGGTGGCGAAAGAATCGTTGCAGCAGTACGTGAACCTTGTCGGCAATGCGGTGGCCGCCAACAGCAAACGGCCGTCCATCCCCTACCGGTTTGCCGTGCTCGACAGCCCGGTACAGAATGCCTTTGCCGTGCCGGGCGGGGTTATCTTCATCAGCAAGTCGCTGGTCGGCATCATGGAAAACGAGGCGGAACTGGCCGCAGTACTGGCCCACGAAGTGGGGCACGTTGCCGGCAAGCACGCCATCAGCACCATCCGCCGCACCCAGTTCCTTTCGGGGGTCGGGACGATTACTGCCGCATCCATGAAGGGGGACAGGGGAAAGCAGTATGAATCGATGATCGGGGATATGCAGACGGTGCTTTTCGACAAGGGACTGGACAAGGGGATGGAGTTTGAAGCGGACAGCGCAGCCATGGAGACCCTGTATCGCACCGGCTACGATCCCCGCGCCATGATCACCGTCCTGAAAAAACTGCAGAAGATCGAGGCGACCAGTACCAAGAAGGGGTCCTGGTTCTCAACCCATCCGCCGCTGGATGAGCGGATCGAACGGCTGGAAGCACAGCTCGGCAAATATCCGGGCGCCGCCTCCCTGGCCAGAGTTCCGCAACGGTTCGCGAAGAAAGTGAAATAATTTCGAACGACAGGTTAAAGGTAAAAGGTAAAAGGTAAAAGGTAAAAGGTAAAAGGTAAAAGGTAAAAGGGATGCCCTGTATCAGGGGGGTGCAGATGGTATGCACCCCCTTTTTATTTGCCTGAAAGCGCAACAGTACCTTCGGTCTCCTCCGTGACCTCTCTGGCTGACTTCCGGATTCAGGATAGGCGCAGAGCGGCCCGGAGTGCGTAAGCAGATGTTACAGCCGTGTAAACAATGCATGGATTGGCTGTTTTAACGCTGTTACCGGTTGATTTACCGCCAATTTCTGGTTTACTGTACCGGTAGGCAGAAAGTTCCCTCACTCTGCGGGAAAGGGTGCCGAAATGGGGGGGTGAGGGGAAGAGAGGTGCGGATTGATGCTCATCAGAGAAAAAGAATGAAACTCTGTCTGGTTCGACATGGGGAGGCGGTGGAGAGAACGGGCCGGTTGAACGATTCCTGGCGTTATCTGACTCCCTCCGGCCGTGAATCGTTTTGCAAGAATTGCCTGAAAGCCGTAAAACAAGGGCTTGCCCCCGACTGCATCCTTACCAGCCCGCTGGTACGGGCGGTACAGACGGCCGAGATACTGGCCCACTCCCTTGCGTTCGACGGCCCTCTTGAGGTGGCGGAGGAACTCGCTCCCGGTTTTGACCTGGCGGCTTTCAGGAAGCTTTTCAAGCGTTGGGGTAGCTGTCGGGAACTGGTGCTGGTTGGGCACGAACCTGACCTGGGGATACTGGCGGGGCAGCTGCTGGGAAGAGACGGGGCGGTGCCTCTGAAAAAAGGGGCGGTGTTGTCACTCAAACTTGATGCCGAGCTGCGACTGGTGCCAGCCACATTCCGCTGGCTTGTTACCGGCAACAAGGTGCGAACCGGCCTTGCGGAAGTCGTTGATTGACAGCGGACAACATGCAACTGTCGTTAGAGGACAAACCACGAAGAGAAAGGAACAGGTATGCCGGGTAAACGGGAAAAGGAACTGCAGAAGCTGAAGGGCGTCGGGGAGATTCTGGCCAAACGGTTCGTCACGGCAGGCATGGACACGTTTGCCAGGATAGTCGAGGCCGGTGAGGCCGGGCTGGGGAAGATTCAGGGGCTCAATCCACGCGCCATCCCCTCCATCATATCCCAGGCGAAAGCGCTGGCGGGAGAAGCCGACAGTGACCGGAAGCAGAAGGTAGAGGCGCTGAAGCAGAATGCCGCTCTTCTCAAGAAGCGTTTGCAGGACATGCCCTTGCAGCTCAAGGAGCGTTTCCAGGCTGAACTTACCGGCAAGACCGGCCGGAAGGTGGAAAAGGAGCTCCTCAAGGCCCTGGCGGCTGTGGAAAAGCTGGAAAGCAAACTGGGCAAACGGGTGAAAAAGACCAGCAAGGGACTGGTACGGGCGGAAGAGCATATCATTGCCCTTGCCGATGCACGTTTCAAGGACGTGGGAAAGGGGCTCAAGAAGGCCCGCAAATCTCTCCGGAAGGTGTTCGCCTAGATGAAATCCAGTCTTGTCAAGGAGCTTCCCGGGCGGCTCATCGCGGTTGAAGGGCTTGACGGCTCCGGCAAATCCACCCAGATATACCTCCTCAAACGCTGGCTGGAGATGAACGGCTTCAAGGTCTTCTTCACCGAATGGAACTCGTCGGTCGTCGTAAAGAAGGCGACGAGCAAGGGGAAGAAGCGGCAGCTCCTCACCCCGACCACCTTCAGCCTCATCCACTGCACCGATTTTGCCGACCGCTACGAACGGCAGATCCTCCCCCTCCTCAAGGCCGGCTATCTGGTGCTGTGCGATCGTTACATCTTCACCGCCTTCGCCCGTGACGCGGTACGCGGCTGTTCCCGCACCTGGCTGCACAACCTTTACGGCTTCGCCCGTCAGCCGGACATAACGCTCTTCTTCAACACCCCGCTCCAGGTTGCCCTGTCGCGCATCCTTTCGGGGCGCCCCCAGTTGAAGTTTCACGAGGCGGGGATGGATCTGGGACTTGCGAACGACCCCTACGAAAGCTTCCGCCTCTTCCAGGCGCGGATTTATGACGAGTACCTGGCCATGAAGGACGAGTTCGGCTTTCGGGTCATTGACGGCGCTGCAACGATCGAGACCCAGCAGGCGGTGGTCAGGGACATTGTCGGCAACGCCATCGATCTTCCCCGTTACCGCTGGAAGACGATGCGGTAGAAAGGCAATTTTGAATTATGAGTTATGAATTTTGAATTAAAACCTTGAACGCAGCACGCAGCACGCGGTACGCAGCACGCAGCACGCAAGAAAGGACGTTTCTTGATGAAATTTTATGGTGATGGCATACCGGGGGCACATGGGGAGGAACTGGTCGGCAAGCTGGTCGTCATTGAAGGCGCTGACGGCTCGGGGAGATCCACCCAGATCGATCTTCTGCGGGATTACCTGGAAGGGAAGGGGCATGCCACGGTCAACATGGGACTGCGGCGGTCCACCCTCGTTTCGGAGGAACTCCAGGAGGCAAAGCAGGGGAACATCCTGAGCGAGATCACGCGCAGTATCTTCTATGCCACCGATTTTGCCGATCAGCTGGAAAACCGCATCATGCCGGCACTGAGGGCGGGCTTCATCGTTCTCGCCGACCGTTACATCTATACCCTCATGGCCCGCGATATCGTCAGGGGTGCCGACCGGGAGTGGGTGCAGTCCCTCTACGGTATCGCCCTCGTTCCCGACCTGGTCATCTACCTGCGGGTGAGCCCTGCACAGCTGGTGGAGCGGAACTTCCGCAAGAACCCGACCCTCGATTACTGGGAGGCAGGGATGGACCTGGGCCTTTCCCGTGACATATTCGACAGTTTCATCCGTTATCAGCGGCTGATCCAGAAGGAATTTGTCCGGATGCAGGAAGAGTACTCCTTTCATGTGGTGAGTGGCAATCTTTCCATCCGCTCTGTCGCAAAGGAAATTGTTTCACTCGTTGAACAGAAACTGGAGGTGTAAGGTGCTGGGG
Source organism: Deltaproteobacteria bacterium (assembly GCA_021848385.1). Classification (GTDB taxonomy): domain Bacteria; phylum Desulfobacterota; class Desulfuromonadia; order Geobacterales; family Geobacteraceae; genus Geomobilimonas. The sequence continues at coordinate 12,225 of JAJZUQ010000066.1, read as the reverse complement.
AGGGAAGGAAAAGCATCGAAGGGTGCAGGAAAAGGTGATAAAGGGGCCAACGGCAAGGACCTTCAGGCAGAGCTGACGATGGAACTCAGGCAGTTGCGGCGCCTGGTGCGTGAAGCCGGAGAGAGCTTCATCCTGCGCCGGGAAGGGGAAATCGAGACCCTTATCGAACAGCTCGAAACACTCCCTGCCGGCAAGATCAAGGGGACAGCCCCGGAATGGCTGCGCGCCCTGCGTCATCTCAAGGTAAAGCCGGCCAAGGGGCGTCTGCGGGATGTGAAGGATATCGACCACCTCATTGGCGCCCTCATGGATGGCCTGAACGATGCCCAGGAGAAGGTTAAGGCACCGGCGCGTCCCAAGGCAAAGGCCGGGGCAGGTGTCATGTCCCGCCCCCCCGAGAGCGTGGAGTGACCGGGTGGATATCGGCGCCGACACACCGCTCTGGCTTGCCGCGCGGGCCATCATGTCGGTTCGCCGGAAAGAGTTTTTCCGCTGCTGGCTTGAGCTCCGCAGGGGGTTCGACCCGGAGCCGATCCACGACCTGAGGGTCGCATCCCGCCGTTTCAGGGAGGGATTGGGCCTTTTTGCCCCCTGTTATCCGGCAAAACCCCTGGCCCGTGTCACCCGGCGGGTGAAAGGGGTCACCAGGCTTCTGGGTGACGTGCGAAATACGGATGAAGCCATCCTGTATTTCTCCTCCCTCGCCGGGAAACTGGATGGCCCCGCCGCCGGGCCCCTCGCCACGCTGGGGGACCTCTTGCGCCAGGAGCGCGAGCGCGAGGCTGAACGCCTGAGATCGGCCCTGGACTCGTTATCGGTCAAGGCCCTGCGCTGCCGTTTCGGGAAGACCCTCACCAGCCCCCTCCTTTTTTCCCTCCCCCCTGGCGGCATCGATCCCTTCGCCACCATCGGCTCCTTTGCCCGCCAGGCCCTAGATGCACGCCTTTTCCTGGTGCGGGAACTGCTGCCGAAAGCGCGCCACGAGGCCGACTGCGCCGCCCAGCACCAGTTGCGCATCGCTATCAAGCATTTTCGCTACCGGTTTGAGCTGCTCTCGTTTCTCATGGGGAGGGGGGCGGCAGAAACCATCGCCAACCTGAAGCAGTACCAGGACCTGATCGGCTGGCTGCACGACCGGGACGTGTTTGCCGACCTTGTACGACGCAGGGGGTTCCCGCCTGATGTGGCGCACCTGCTGCTTTCAGCCATTGCCGCAGAGCGCCACGGCATTTTCGGACAATTCCGCCAGCTGCTTGAGGAATGTCCGCTGGAAACTTCTATCCTTATTCCCCCTCCCTTTATGGGAGAACCCAGAATACGGGCCTAAAGGGTTTAGGGGGAGGGAAGCAATTTTTAGGAGAGCCCTGTGAGAGGTAAACGACTGGCAGCCATCGATATCGGGACCAACTCCATCCGCTCCATTGTGGTGGAGGCGGGGCAGGGGGGCGCATTCAGGATCCTCGACGATGAGAAGGCCACGGTGCGCCTTGGTGAGGGATTTGCCCAGAGTGGCGCCATTTCTCCGGCAGCCTGGCAACGTGCGATGGATGGGCTTTCCCGGATGAAGAAGATCATCGACGGCTACGGGGTGGAAACCGTGGAAGCGGTCGCCACCAGCGCAGTACGGAAAGCGACCAACGGCCCCTCCTTCGTTGCAGCCATCAAGGCCGACATCGGCATCGACGTCGCCGTCATCGGCGGCGAGGAGGAGGCGGAACTGGCGGTTCTCTCCGCCCGGAACAATTTCGATATGGAGGGGATGAGCTACGCCATGGTCGACATCGGCGGCGGCAGCCTGGAGATCGTTACGGCCCTCGGCAGCCATATCGAAGAGATCTACTCCCTGGAACTGGGAGCGGTGGTGCTGACGGAGAAGTTCATCACCTCCGACCCGGTTGGCAGCCGGGATTATTCCCGGCTGCGCAAGCACGTCCGCAAGAGCCTGAAGGAGGTCTTTGGCGGCGAGGAGCCTTCACTCGGCACCATCCTTGGCTCGGGAGGGACCATGACCGCCATTGCCGCCATGGTTATGGCCATGCGCACTGAACGGTACGATTCGGTTCATGGCTACGAGGTGCTCCGGTCCGAGGTGGTGCACCTCCTTGCCATGCTGCTGCGCAAGGATCTGAAGGGGCGGCGGGGTGTTCCCGGCCTGAATCCCGACCGGGCCGACATCATCGTGGCCGGCGTGGTGGCGGTGGACGAGCTGATGGAGTTTTTTGGCGCCAATGTGCTCAAGGTCAACGAGCGGGGGATCAGAGAGGGTTTGATCCTGCGCAGCCTGAAAAAGCACAACCTCCTCCCCGTGGCGGCCAGGGCGCGGAACTGGCGGCAGTCGGTCCTGGAATTTGCCCGTTCCTGCCATTTCGATGAAGAGCATTCCCTCCAGGTGGCGCGACTGGCTCTGCAGATCTTCGATGCTGTTGCGGCCACCTTCGGGATGGGGAAACGGGAACGGCAGTTGCTGGAGAGTGCCGCCATGCTCCATGACATCGGCTACTTCATCAGCTACTCCCGGCACCACAAGCACTCCTACCACCTGATCCGCCACGCCGACCTGTTCGGGTTCACCCCCCGGGAGACGGAACTGATGGCCAATATCGCCCGTTATCACCGCAAGTCCCTCCCCCGAAAAAAACACGAGAGCTTCATCCGCCTTGCCCCGGCGGATCAGCAGCTGGTGAGCCGGCTGGGGGGGATACTCCGCCTTGCCGACGGTCTCGACCGGCGCCGGAACTCCTTCGTCCGGGGGATCGAATGCTCCCTCACCCCGTCAACCCTCACCCTCCGGCTGGAAGGGGGGGAAGACCTGTCGGTGGAACTGTTCGGCGGCAAGCTCAAGGGGGACCTGCTGGAGGCGGCATTCAAACGCAAACTCCAGATCATGCCATTAGCTGGTAGCTAGTAGCAATTAGCAAGTAGCAATCAGCAAGTAGCCACTAGCCCCTAGCCCCTAGCCCCTAGCACCAAAGGAGAAACCATGTTCGAGTCGGCAGAGCTGGGTCACAAGATCGCCAAGAGTGTGTACAAGCGGGAAGTTCCACCCCTGCGGGAAGCGTTGCTGGACGCACAGTTCGACCTGCTCCAGTCGCAGAAGTTTCCCGTTATCATCCTGGTTGCCGGCGTTGATTGTGGCGGCAAAGGGGAAACGGTCAACATCCTCAACGAATGGCTGGACCCGCGTCACATCGAGACCCATGCCCTGCGCGCCCTGACCGGAGAAGAGCTGGAGCGGCCTCCCATGTGGCGTTACTGGCGAACCCTGCCGCCAAAGGGGAAGATCGGCATGTTCATCGGCAGCTGGTACTCGGAGCCGCTGGTGGATAATGTCTACAAACGCATCACGAATGCCGACCTCGACCAGCGACTGGAGCGGATAATCCGCTTTGAGCGGATACTCTGCGATGAAGGGGCGCTTTTCCTTAAATTCTGGCTGCACCTTTCCCGGGACCAGCAGAAAAAGCGCCTTACCTCCCTTGAAAAGGACCCTGACACCCGCTGGCGCGTAACCGGCAGCGACTGGAAGCACTTCAAGAAGTACGACCGCTTTCACCAGGTCTCCGAGCGGATGCTCCGCGCCACCAGCACGGCGGAATCCCCCTGGCTGATCGTCGAAGGGACCGATCCCCGCTACCGCTATCTCACCATCGGCAAGGCCATACTCCAGGCACTCCGGGAGCGGCTCGATGCTCCCGACCCCCCCAAGGTCCGGGAACCGACCCCCCCGGCTACCATGGCTATCGACGGCCTGCGCATTCTCCAGACCCTTGACCTCTCGAAAAAGCTCGCGAAGGGTGACTACGAGGATGAACTGGAAAAGTGGCAGGGTAAACTGAACCGGTTGTCCCGCCATGACAACTTCGGAAAGATAGCGGTGGCAGTGGTCTTTGAAGGTAGCGACGCCGCCGGCAAGGGTGGGGCGATCCGCCGGGTTACCCAGGCGCTGGATGCGCGCCAGTACCGCATCGCCAGTTTTGCCGCCCCAACGGAAGAAGAACGGCTTCAGCCCTACCTCTGGCGTTTCTGGCGGCATATTCCCCACCGGGGGAGATTTGCCCTCTTCGACCGCTCCTGGTATGGCCGGGTCCTGGTGGAACGGGTCGAAGGGTATTGCGCCCATGCCGGCTGGATGCGTGCCTATGGCGAGATCAACGATTTCGAGGAACAGCTGGTCCGGCATCAGACCGTCGTCGTCAAGTTCTGGCTGGCAATCGACAAGAAAGAACAGCTCAAAAGGTTCGATGCACGGGAAAAAATAGGGTTCAAGCGGTTCAAGATCACGGAGGAAGACTGGCGCAACCGTGAGAAATGGGATGATTACGAACTGGCAGTCTGTGACATGATCGACCGGACCAGCACCGAGATCGCCCCGTGGACCCTGGTGGAGGCAAACGACAAGAATTACGCCCGCATCAAGGTCCTGAAGACCATCTGCACCCGGATCGAGGCAGCGCTTGACAGGCTGGGAAAGTAATTGGGTCCGCGAGAGGCAAAAGACTTTAAAACTTTCTCTCGCGGAGGCCGCGGAGAACACAGAGAAAACCGTAAAGTCAAAAATCGTTACTCACGCAAAGCCGCGAAGACGCAAAGAAAGGCCTAGAAGCTTGCTTCATTGTTTACCCCCAAAAAAGCTTTCAGGGTTTAACTTCATTCGTGTAAATCATTGTTCATTCGTGGTTAAAGAAAAGATTCAAAGGTTCTCTCCGTGAGCTCTAGTGAGCGAAGCGAACGGGCGAGAGACAAGGCAGTTTTTAGTTTTGAATTTTGAATTTTGGTTTGAAAACCTGTCACGGTTTCAAGGCTCAAGGTTTTACTAGCCCCCAGTCCCTAGCCTCCAGTCCCCAGCCTCCAGTCCCCAGCCTCCAGTCCCCTAACGCCTCACCCCTCCCGTTGTCCCCCGGCCCTGTATCCCGTTTTGCTCAGATCATTTCTTGAAGATTATTGACCTTACTGAGTAATAGTGCTACAAAATAAGGTCAATTTTTTCGAGGGTTTATTATGAAACGTTCATTTTACGCGCTGTTCCTGAGCATGTTTCTCCTTTTACCGGCAGGTTGCGCCACCTACTCCGACCTCCCCGCCGGCACCCGCAAGTCCATCGACGACCCGGCGGCGGCCGGCAGCTCCACCGCGGTTGTGGAGAGGGAGACCGTTGCCGTCCCGACCGTCCCGGCCGAGCCCCCACCGTCTGCCGACTACGTCATCGGCGCCAACGACGTCCTGTTCATCAACATCAGCGGCAAGCCCGAATTTCTCGTCGCGCCCGGCAACATCAACAGCAAGGTTCAGGGGAGCAGGGTGGACGGCAACGGCCGGGTGAATCTTCCCCTGGTCGGTCCGGTGGCGGTGGCGGGGCTTACCATTTCACAGGCACAGACCCGCATCCAGGAGGCTTTGCGCAAATACCTCGCCAATCCGTGGGTGGTGGTGGAGGTGGCCGAGTACAAGAGCCAGCCCCTCTACCTCCTCGGCCAGTTCCGGGCCTCCGGCACCTACTACATGGACCGTCCCCTCACCCTGGTCCAGGGGGTCGCCCTCGGCAGCGGCTTCGACGGGGCTGCCGACCTGCGCGGGGCACGCCTGACCCGGGACGGCAAGATCGTCCCGGTGGATGTCTACGACCTCCTTACCCGGGGGGAGACGGGGCAGAACGTCTGGCTCAAGGCGGGTGACACCATCTACATCCCCGACAACAAGACCCAGCAGGTCTTCATCTTCGGCGCGGTCAAGAAGCCCGGTCCGGTCCCGATGCCCACCTCGGGGCTCAACCTGGCCCAGGCCATCGCCAGCGCCGAACTGCGGGAGATCGGCTACGACTTCCACCACGTCCGGATCATCCGCTCCCTCTCCACCACCCGTGGCGAACTGCTGGTGGTGGATTTCGACCAGGTCCTCCGGGGAGAGGCGCTCCCGATCCAGCTCCAGGAAGGGGACATCGTCTACGTCCCCAAAAGCGCCCTGGGAAACTGGAACGACGCCATCAACGAGATCCTCCCGTCTTTGCAGGCCATCAGCGCTATCCTGCAACCGTTCGTCAGCATAAAGTATCTGTCGCACAACTGACTCGCGAAGCGAGTCAGTTGTGGTTCAACGTTCAAGGTTCAATGTTCAACGTTGACTTTCAAACCTGGTGACTTGGGTTGAGATATGAAGATTGAGAAATTCGAGGATATCGAGGCATGGAAGGAAGCCCGTGTTCTGGTGAAGAATGTGTATTCTCTGTTTGCTGAGTGCAGGGATTATGGTTTCAGGGACCAGATTCAGCGTGCGGCAGTTTCGACAATGGCAAATATCGCGGAAGGTTTTGATCGTGGCAGCAACAAGGAGTTCATCCAGTTCCTGGTCATCGCCCGTGGGTCTGTCTCCGAAGTCCGAAGCCTCAGTTATGCGGCACTGGATATTGGTTACCTGGACATCGACCAATGCAATGCTATCCAGGAACGATCCACCAGACTGAGCAGCCTCCTGAACGGTTTCATCCGCTACCTTAACAACTCCGAGCGAAAACGTTGAACAATATCCCCCACACCGTCCCTCTCCCTCAGGGCGAGGGAATAATCTTGAACCTTGAACCTTGAACTTTGAACTTTTAAAAATAACCTTGAACATTGAACTTTGAACTTTTAAAAATAACCTAGAACGTTGAACTTTGAACGTTGAACCGAGATTCCATGAACCCCATACTTCAACCCCCGGCCCCCCAGCCCAATCAGCCCCAGGAAGTCCACCTTTCCGACTACATCAACGTCATCATGCGCCGCAGGCGGACCTTTCTCGTCGCGTTCTGCGCGGTGTTCCTCGGTGTTGCCCTCTATACCTTCGCCATGCGCCCCATCTACGAGGCGACCGCCACCCTCTACGTCAAGGACGACAAGGCGAACAGCGGCGTGCTGGGGGAACTGTCGCTACTCTCCAGCAACAATCCCATCGACGCGGAGATCGAGATCATCAAGTCCCGTACCATCGCCGAACAGGTGGTCAAGAGGCTCCATCTCGACTGGCAGGTGGAGGATGTCTCTCCAGGCCTGTCCCAGAAGGTGCTGGCGTTCACGTCGACGGCGAAAGACCCTTCCTACACCTTCATCCTCTCCGCTCCCGACAGTTACACGGTCGAGGACGGGGACGGCAAGACCGTGGGGAGCGGCAAAAGCGGCGTCCTCTTCCAGTCGCCAAAGCTGACCCTCCTGGTCCAGCTCCAGGGGAAGAAGGGGGACAGTTTCCAGCTGAGACAGCTCAACTTCAACGGCACGGTCGCCGGACTGCGGAGCGGCATCAAGGCGACGGAGGTGGGGAAAAAGACCAACATCATCAGCATCGCCTACAGCAGCACCGACCCCGTGCTGTCCCGTGACATCGTCAATACCCTGGTCCAGTCCTATCTGGACCAGAGCATCGCCTTCAAGACCGAAGAGGCGAGCCGCACCGTCAGCTTTGTGGAGGAGCAGCTGTCCGGGATCAAGAACGAGCTGAACAAGGCCGAGTCGGACCTCCAGCAGTACAAGAGCTCTACCGGGGTGGTGCAGCTCGACACCGAGGCGCAGGCCCTGATCAACAAGTTCTCCGACGTGGAAAAGGAGCGGGCGGCGATCTCCATCGAGCGCAAGCAGCTGGAGTTCGCCCTGGCCTCCCTCAAGGAGAGCATGTCCCGGGGGAGGACCTATTCGCCGGCGGTCACGAAGGACGACCCCCTGGTGGCGGGGATGGCCTCCCGGCTGGCTGAACTGGAGGTGCAGAAGCGGGCGCTCCTGGAGGATTACACGAAAGAACACCCCGCCGTCAAGACCGTCCAGGGACAGATCGACGAGCTGCAGCGGAAGATCCGGGCCACCTACGAGACCGGCCTGAAGAACCTGACGCGGCAGGAGTCGGACGTCACCCGGCGGCTGAATGGCTACGAAGGGAACCTGCGCCAGCTCCCGGCCGCCGAGCGCGACCTGGCCCGCTACATGCGGCTTGCCAAGGTTAACGCCGACATCTACACCTTCCTGCTCCAGAAACACGAAGAGGCCCGCATCGCCAAGGCCTCCACCATCAGCAACATCAACATCGTCGACCCGGCCATCGCCCCCGACCTCCCGGTCAAGCCCCAGAAAAAGAAAAACCTCCTCCTCGGCCTCCTGGTGGGGTGCATGCTCGGGGCCGGTCTCGCCTTCTTCCAGGAGTACCTGGACGACACCATCAAGGAGGCCGAAGAGGCAAAGCGCATTCTCGGTTTCCCCCACCTGGGGACCATTCCCCATATCAGCAGGGTCGATGCCGAGAGCAGCGGCGCCGAGGCCATCGTCAGCCACACCGACCCGCGGTCGTCCGTGGCCGAGGCGTTTCGCAGCCTCCGGACCAGCATCCACTTCTCCGCCATCAACCGTGACAAGCGGGTGCTCGTCATTACCAGCTCCTTCCCCGGCGAGGGGAAATCCACCGTCTCCGCCAACCTGGCCATCACCGTCGCCCAGACCGGCACCCGGGTCCTCCTCATCGACTGCGACATGCGCCGCTCCTCCCTCCACGACAAACTGCGAGTCGGGAAGGTCCCGGGGCTTTCCGAGGTCCTGGCGAAGGACATTCCCTTCGCCGCCGCCGTCCACGCCACCGAGATCCCCAACCTCCACCTCCTGACCGCCGGCACCACCCCCCCCAACCCCTCCGAGCTCCTCGGCTCCGAGAGGATGCGCGACCTGCTCGACACGCTCCAGGAAGAGTACGGCCAGATCGTCATCGACGCTCCCCCGGTCCTCGCCGTCACCGACGCGCCGGTCCTCACCACCCTGGCCGACATGGTCCTCGTAGTCCTCGAAACCGGCCGCATCCCCGCCAAGGCCGCAACACGCATGCGCGAACTCCTCGCCAACGTCCAGGCCCCCGTAGCCGGCCTCGTCATTAACGATAGAACCGGCCGCGGCATGTCCTACGGCGGCTACTACGGCTACAAATACGGCAATGGGTACGGGTATGGGTATTATGGGGAAGATGAAAAAGCGTCTGCCAATAAAATTTCATTATGGAAGCGCCTTGTTGGTAAAATTGTGGGAAATTAATGCGCACGGTCGAGAGACAAAAAACTTGAAATGCCTTTACTCACGCGACGACGCAACGAAAGACTTCAAGTCAAAGGCTGTTTAACAAGGATACATGGGATAAACAGGATAACGGCGAAAGGCTTTAAAGCTGTCTCTTACAGAGGACTCTGAGAAAACCTTAAACCAAAATCTTGTTTCACGCCAAGCCGCAAAGACGCAAAGAAATGCTTAGACCCTTGCTTTATGGTTTAACCCCAAAAAAGCTTTCAGATTTTGACTTTATCCGTGTTAATCCGTATTCATTCGTGGTTAAACAAAAAGGTTCAAAGATTCTCTCTGTGTGCTCTAGAGAGCGCAGCGAACGGGCGAGAGACAAGATTGATAACTCAAAACTCAACAACCGACTACCACTGCCACCTACTCCCAAACCTCGACGACGGCCCCTCAACAATAGCCGAATCGATAGAAATGGCCCGGTTGCTGCGGGATGCGGGATATGGGGAGGTGTACTGCACTCCTCACCTGATCAAGGGGGTCTATGAGGCGGGAAACGAGGCGGTGCGGCGCGGGGCAGGGGCGTTGCAGGCGGCGCTGGACCGGGAAGGGATTGATCTGAAGCTTCACGCCGGGCGGGAATACTACCTGGACGAATTCCTTGCCGACTACCTGAACGATCCGCTCCCCCTGGGAGAGACGGGGCAGCTGCTCGTCGAGATCCCCCACCACGCGCCGGTAGAACTGGTGAAAGAGACCCTCTATCGCATCCGCCAGAAGGGCCTCATCCCCCTCATCGCCCACCCCGAGCGCTGCAGACTGCTGGAACTCCCTCCCCCCACCAAACAGGGGGTGTGGGAGTGGTTCAAGGTTCAAGGTTCAAAGTTCAAAGTTCAAAACGAAGGTCCCTTCGACTTAAACTCGCTTGAGTCGCTTGAATCAAAAACGTTGAACGTTGAACGTAGAACGTTGAACGGTCAATCAAATAGTCTTCTGGACTATTTGATTGACCTAGACTGCCAGTTCCAGGGCAACCGGGGAAGCTTCGCCGGCTACTACGGCGACCGGGCACGGGCCAGCGCCGAACGTCTGCGGGAGATGGGGCTTTACAACTGCTTTGGGAGCGACGGACACGATGTGGAAGGGTTAAAGGCGGTTCTCAGTTATGAATTCTCAGTTTTGAGTTAAAACCTTGAATCTGTCTCTCACAGACCCACAAATCGGGCCTAAAGAGAACACAGAGAAAACCGTAAAATCAGAAATCTTTACTCACGCAAAGAAAGGCCTAGAAGCTCGCTTCATGGTTTACCCCCAAAAAAGCTTTCGGGTTTTAACTTCATTCGTGTAAATCATCGTTCATTCGTGGTTAAAAAAAGATTCAAAGGTTCTCTCTGTGAGCTCTAGTGAGCATAGCGAACGGGTGAGAGGTAAGGCAGTTTTTAAACCCGATCCCGAGTCCCGGATTCATGGAGGCTCTTCACATGCCCGAAATTTGTCGTTTCCTCGGTATTGTCATCAGCATGTATTTTGATGAACACAATCCGCCACATTTCCATGTAAGATATAATGACTATCGTGCAGTCATGGGCATTCGGAATCTGAATCTGCTCGATGGACATCTTCCCGCCAAGGTTCGCGGACTGGTTGAAGAATGGGCAGAACAGCATCAGTCAGAGTTGTTGAAGATGTGGGAATCTAAAGATTTCCACAAGGTAGAACCACTGGTGTAGGAGGACGGATCATGATACGTATTCAACAGGCATGTTACGAGGGTGGCTACAGAGTACGGCTGCGGTTTGACACCGGAGAAGAAGGGGTCGCCGATCTTAGTGACGTCATTACGAAATATGTGGCGGCCCGCCCGCTTCTCGATCAGGCCGAATTTGCAAAGTTCACTCTTGATGAATGGCCGACTCTTGTCTGGCCGTGCGGTTTCGATCTTGCCCCTGAAATGCTGTATGAACGGATTACCGGAAAACGGCCGAATTGGCAAGAGTCCGAAACGGTTCATGAAGCACCTGAAGAGTACACATAACGTATTGGTTCAGTGTATCTCACAGACCCACAAATCGGGGCTAAAGAGAACACAGAGAAAACCCAAATCAAAAAGCAATTTAACAGGGATACAAGGGATTCAGGGGAGCCTCTTGCAAAATGCAAAATCTGTAACCCCCCTGCTTCGCTTCGCTCGCTTCCCCCCTTAGATAAGGGGGGATTGAGGGGGGTTATGACGCGCACTTTCTGGATCAATCAGAGACTTTTGCAAGAGCCTCAGGGGATAACTGCTTAAAAGCAAAAACAGAAATCTTTTGGGGTAAACCAGAATCCAGGTTTTAGGGTTCTCTCTGTGTGCTCTAGAGAGCGAAGCGAACGGGCGAGAGGTAAAGGGTTCAAGGTTCAGGGTTCAGGGTTCAGGGTTCAGGGTTCAGGGTTCAAGGTTCTACGGGTCCCTGGTCCCGAGTCCCCGGTCCCCAGTCCCTGGTCCCGGATTTCAAGAGCAAAGCGAACGGGCGAGAGACAAAAGACTTTTAAATCTTGTATCTCGCAGAGATTACAGATAAGAGGAGGTAATTATGGAAAGAATTATCAATATCCACATCGAAAAACTGCCCGAGGGGTATTACCTTGCCACTTCCGACGACGTCCAGGGGTTGGTGGCGCAGGGCAGGACCGTGGTGGAAACGATGGAAATCGCACGGGATGTAGCACGCAGGCTGCTGGAAGCACAGAGTGAGCGTAAAAAATCCCTGAAATTGCCACAGGTAAAGAAAAGTTTTGACCTGCAACTTGTGGTAGGCAACTGACGTGGGCCGGTTGGCAGGTTTCAGGTATCGCGAAATAACCAAATACCTCAAAAGGTTTGGTTTCGTATTCGATCGCCAGGCCTCTGGCAGCCACGAGGTTTGGTTTAATGCAACCACAAATCGCTATACCACAATTCCCAACCACCCTGGTGATATGCCAGAGGGTACGCTGAGGGCGATCCTGAAGCAGGCGGGCATTGAACCGGAAGAATTTATAAAAAAGTAAAGGTACTCTCCGCGTGCTCTAGTGAGCATAGCGAACGGGCGAGAGGAAGGCAGTTTTGAATTATGAATGTTGAATTTTGAGTTAAAACCTTGAATCTGTCTCTCACAGACCCACAAATCGGGCCTAAAGAGAACACAGAGAAAACCCAAATCAAAAAGCAATTTAACAGGGATACAAGGGATTT
>JAJZUQ010000008.1 GCA_021848385.1 Deltaproteobacteria bacterium | reverse complement strand
GCCGCTCCAGTTATGGGAGGTCTGATAGATAGTCCCCGGCCGGGCCGAGGTGGCATTGCCGAACGGGTTGGAGGCGTCACCCGGCACGAAGGATTTGTTTCCCGCCTTGCCGTCGGCGGGGTTGTGGCAGGTGAGGCAAAGGTTGGTGTACCCCTGGGTCCCCAGGGTGCTGTGGCTCTGGTGGCAACTGGCACAGGTGTAGCCGCCGGCCGTGTTATGAGGAAAATCGACCGGAAAGACTGCTGTCGCAATCAGCAAGACCAGCAACATCGGCCCAAGGATGTATGCACAGCGTCTTTTCATGGTCTGGCTCCTGTATGGTTTTATACCGGCTATATGACCTGTCGTACTCGTGCTATGACGACTATTGTCTAGAAGTTATTAATTAATCATAAATATATTTGAACCATGCAAAATCATATCGATTTTTGACACAAGCAACCATGAGACGCACAGGATAAAGACCATAAAACCCTATGATAAACAGCAAGTTATGTGCCATTAACCGCATTATTCATTTAATTCAATGATTACCGACTGTTTACAGCCACCAATCCTGGAGAAGTAAGCAATACAAAAAAAACCGCCTTCCCGAGGTTTTCCTGGAAAGGCGGTCTAGCGGCAAATGACGTATCTTCCGCAAAAAAGTCATTGCCTGTTCAAGCTTTTTTTCTGAAACAGAGGTGCTTTGTTTCAGGCTCGTATCATGACAAGGAGCATCTTGAAACGCTGATCAGAACGCAGAGAATGGGGGTGATTGGCGGGCATGATGATCATCTGCCCCGCCACAAGATGGTGGACCGTTCCGGCAATGGTGATGTCCGCCTCCCCGTCCACGATCTGGACGACGGCATCATAGGGTGCCGTATGCTCGGAAAGCCCCTGCCCGGCGCCGAAGGCGAACAGGGTGAGTGTGCCGATTTTCTTGTCGATGAGGGTGCGGCTCACCACTGACCCCTCCTGATAGGCGATCAGTTCGGTCATGGTCAGCACCTGGCCAGTCAGATTTGTTGTTTCCTCGCTCATAGTTGTCCTTCCTTTCCGTAATCCGGCATGCCGGTGGTCGTTGTTATGCGGATGTGGCCTGCACTGCCTTGGTTTCCAGAACAGCCAGCCGCTCCTTGAGTACTTTCTCCCGCTCCCAGCGGGCCGTCACGTCCCGTATGACCGCTGCAGCCCCCTGCACGGTCCCTTCGTCATCGCGCACCAGCACCATGGAAAACTCGGTTGAAAGACGGCTGCCGTCCTTGCAAAGTGCCGGCGCAGTGAGAAGCTCCGTTGCATACCGGGTCTTCCCCGAATCCATGACCCGGTGATAGCCTTCCCAGTGCCGTCCCCGCATCTTGTCCGGGATGATGAGGTCAAGGGACTGACCGATTGCCTCCTCCCGGCTGAAACCGAACAGTTTTTCGGCCCCGTTGTTCCAGAGCCGGATAATCCCCTCCCGGTCTGAAAACATGACCGCCTCGGAGCAACCGTCAATGATTTCCCGGCAGAGTCGATCTTTGGAATAGCCTGTCATTGGTCCCCTCCCTCGTTGTTACCCTGATTTAGCGCTGAAATTACTCTACATCGCAACGGAGAGAATGCAATTGACCCAGGTCAAAGGAGCCCGATCAGCCTGGTTACTGCATTCTTTCACGGCCAAAATTTTTCTTGCATCGCCAGCACCTTTCGGATATATTAGCCTTCCTTAATCGGCCTGTTCGCGAACTAAGACATGTTTTCTGTCATCAACCGCACCACGATGCACAAGGAGAAAAACGTCATGGTCGTACTTGTCCGCTGTTTGAATGACATCTGTGTTCCTGCACTGGAATCCCGACTTCCCGACCTCATCCGGGAAGGGCTGATCACCGCCTTCCTCCGAGATGGACTGTGGATAAACCTGGGAAAGACAGCGACTCATTTTGAAGTCTCCCCGCCGATGAACACAAGGCAGCACATGATTACCGCCGCACCTCCGCTCTGACCCTCACCCTGCACCACTGATAATCCTTATCGTCTGGCCCCTTCCCCTTAGAAACAGGGACGACACTCAGGGTGCATCCGGATTCCACCGTTAAGCATTCCCATTTTGTAACGTCCACAAATCGATTGTTGGCAATAAATTGCGCTCGCAGATTTTATATTGCGACATATATTGTCACATCCATCTGATAGCATGGCACCATAACTCAACAGGAGGTATGCCATGATCTATCTGACCAACGACACCCAGGACCAGGCAGTCTACTTCGACCTGCGCAAGCGGGAACCCCATCGCCGGGCCGGAGCCATCGAGCATCATTATTACGGTCTCTTGGGGAACGGGGTAAGCGAAGTGGCGGTGGAAGTACGAAGCGGGCGGAATGGCGTGGAGGTGGCCTTCGGCAGGGGGGAACTGTTCGACTTCGTGGAGGAGAACACCATCCGCCGGATGCTGGGTGATGCGGTGCTGGCGCTCCATTAAACCCCGTAGGAACTCAGTGGAATCTGGCGTTGAGATTCGGATCACGATGAACAGTGTGACAAAACAGGGCCGATTTGCTATGATGTCCCGGTTTTTCATTACCAGATACCGGCAGAGATCCCCGGAAAGACCAGGCCGTCCTGCCAGGAACCCGCCGAAAGGAGCAGCGACCATGAAACCAGCGTGGAAAATCGAGACCCAGGCCATCCAGGGGGGGTACGACCCCAAGCCAGGGGATCCCCGCGTCGTCACCATCTGTCAGAGCACCACCTTCAAATACGACAACGCCGAACATGTAACGAGACTCTTCGACCTGGAAGAGCCGGGCTTTTTCTACACCCGCCTCGGCAACCCTACCACCGACGCCTTCGAGCAAAAACTCGCCATGATGGAAGGGGGAGTCGGAGCCCTGGCCACCTCGGCCGGTCAGGCAGCCACGACCCTCGCCATCTTCAACATCTGCCAGGCGGGCCAGCACTTCGTAACCGCCAGCACCCTCTACGGCGGCACCTACAACCTTTTTGCCTGCACCTTCCCGAAGATGGGGATCGAGGTGACCTTCGTGGACCCGGAGGCCTCGGCCGACGAGATTCTTGCCGCCTTCCGCCCCAACACGAAGGCCCTCTTCGCCGAAACCATCGGTAACCCGGGGCTGAACGTGCTCGACTTTGCCAAGTTCAGCTCCATCGCCAAAGAAAAAGGGGTGCCACTGGTCATCGACAGCACCTTCGCCACCCCCTACCTCTGCCGCCCCTTCGAACACGGGGCCAACGTGGTGATCCACTCGGCCACCAAGTACATCGACGGCCTCGCCACCAGCGTCGGCGGCATCATCGTCGACGGCGGAAACTTCGACTGGGGAAACGGCCGCTTTCCCGAACTGACCGAGCCCGACGAATCCTACCACGGCCTCCAGTACGTGAAGGCCTTTGGCAACCTCGCCTACATCGTCAAGGCACGGGTCCAGCTCATGCGTGACCTGGGATCGGTACCGAGCCCCTTCAATTCCTTCCTCTTTACCCAGGGGCTCCAGACCCTCCCGCTCCGGATGCAGCGCCACAGCGACAACGCCCTGGCCCTGGCCCAATTCCTGGAAGGGCACCCCGCCGTTTCCTGGGTCAAGTACCCGGGACTTAAAAGTCACGCGAGTCACGACCGGGCACTGAAATATCTGCCGCTGGGATGCAGCGGTGTCCTCACCTTCGGCATCAAGGGAGGAACCGAGGCAGGGAAGAAGTTCATGGAGGCGTGCAGGCTTGTCGCCCTCGTGGTCCACGTGGGTGACGCCCGCAGCTGCGTCCTCCATCCGGCCAGCACCACCCACCGCCAACTGACTCCCGAACAGCAGGCCGCCTCCGGCGTCACCGCCGATCTCATCCGTCTCTCCGTCGGCATCGAGCATATCGACGACCTCATCGCCGATGTGGACCAGGCCCTGGCGACCAGCCAGAAGTAAGCCCGAGCGTCACAACAAAAAAAGCCTGCCGGGATCGGCGGGCTTTTTTTCGTGGGAACAACAGTACCAACCGAAACTCACTCGTAGACGCGGTAGAGCGATTCGACCACACAGGCAGGCTTCGCCCCACCCTCAATCTCTATGGTAATGCGGTAGGTGATCTGTACCCCACCCTCGATCCGTTCCGTGGCAAGGAGATGGGTGTGAGCCCGGATGCGGGAACCGACCACCACCGGCGTGGGGAAGCGGAGCCGGTTGAGGCCGTAGTTCACCCGCAGCCGCATCCCCGGATAATTCCGCGGGAAGAAGTCAGGGTGGTTGCTCTCCGTGAGGTAGGGGAGGAGCGACAGAGTCAGGAAGCCATGGGCGATGGTGGCACCGTAGGGAGATTCCCGCCGGGCCCGCTCCGGGTCGGTGTGAATCCACTGCACGTCGCCGGTTGCCGCGGCGAAGCGGTCGATCCGTTCCTGGTCGATGGCGAGCCAGGGGCCGATGTGAATCTCGGTGTCGAGCTGCGGGACAAGGAATTCCATGAGTTTGTCGGCTGCGGACATGGGACCTCCAGGGCTGTTTTCACCATCATATATCATGCTTCATGGCAGTTTGCACCCTGATTTCCCTGTCCGCCCATGCCCGGCTTGATTATCGGGGCAATTCTGTTACTATGTGGCTTCACCCCGGACAGGAGCGCCCATGGACAAAACCACCCCCCTTCTCCCCGACGACGGCCATAATCGCGCACTCACCGCCAACGTCCACCCTGCCGGCTGGGTCAACCCCGCCCCCACCGGCCGGTACAACCTGGTGGTGATCGGCGGCGGGACCGCCGGCCTGGTCTGCGCCGCCGGTGCCGCCGGCCTGGGTGCGAAGGTGGCCCTCATCGAGCGGCATCTGCTGGGGGGTGACTGCCTGAACGTGGGGTGTGTCCCCTCCAAGGGGCTCATCCGGTCGGCCCGGGCCGCGCATGATGCCCGTTCCGGCGCCGCCTTCGGCATTCGGGGGGGAGACAGGATCAGCGTCGACTTTGCCGCCGTCATGGAGCGGATGCGCCGGCTCCGGAGCGAGATCAGTCCCCATGACGGAGCCCGGCGTTTCCGGGACGAACTGGGGGTGGACGTCTATTTTGGTCAGGCATCCTTTGCGGAATCCGACTGCATTGAGGTCGCCGGCACCCGGCTCTTCTTCCACCGGGCCGCCATCTGCACCGGTGCCCGGGCCGCAACCCTCCCCATTCCCGGCCTGGAGGAAGCGGGATATCTCACCAACGAGACGGTGTTTTCACTCACCGAGCTGCCACCGCGGCTGGCGGTCATCGGCGCCGGTCCCATCGGCTGCGAACTCGCCCAGAGCTTCGCCCGCTTCGGCAGCCGAGTCACCCTGATCGAAGCGACTCCCCTGATACTTGGCCGCGAAGACCGGGACGGGGTCGATATCCTCCATGCCACCTTCGTCCGGGAAGGAATAGACCTGCGGGTCGGGATGAACATCCTGCGCGTCGAAACGCGGAGCAGCGGCAAGGCCGTCGTCATGGAACGGAACGGGGCCACGGAAGAGGTGGTGGTTGACCGGATACTCCTTGGAGTCGGCCGGGCCCCCAACGTCGAGGGGCTCAACCTGGAACGGGGAGGTATCGCCTACGATGCTAAGATGGGAGTTACGGTGACCGACACCCTGCAGACCAGCAACCCCCGTATCTACGCCGCCGGCGACATCTGCTCCCCGTATAAGTTCACCCACACCGCCGACGCCCAGGCCCGGATCGTCATCGCCAACGCCCTCTTCATGGGGCGGCAGAAGTCATCGGCCCTCACCATCCCCTGGTGCACCTACACCGACCCGGAGATCGCCCACGTGGGAATGTACGAGCGGGACGCGGAGGAAAGGGGAATCGAGGTGACCACCCTGACCGTGCCGCTTGCCGACGTGGACCGTGCCGTGCTGGACGGAGAGACGGAAGGGTTTGCCCGGGTCCACCTGAAAAAGGGGAGCGACAGGATCCTCGGCGCCACCATCGTCGCCCGCCATGCCGGCGAGATGATCAACGAGCTCTCCCTCGCCATCGCCGGTGGCCTCGGTCTTTCGGCCATCGCCAGGACCATCCACCCCTACCCGACCCAGGCGGAAGCGATCAGGAAGCTGGCCGACGCCCATAACCGGACCCGCCTCACCCCCTTCGTAAAAAGGATCCTCTCCGCCTGGCTCGTCTGGCAGAGGGGGTGACGATGAACGGGAAGAAGATCGCCATCGCCCTTGCCGTCATTGCCGCCCTGGTGCTTTTTTTCTCCCTGGACCTGGGGCGGTTCTTCACCCTGGCTGCGCTGAAGGAGAACCGCCAGACGCTCCTCGACTACTACAGAGACCATCGGGTGGGCATGGTGGTCGGCTTCATGGCGATTTACATCGTCCAGACCGCCCTCTCCCTCCCGGGCGCCGCGATCCTCTCCCTGACCGCCGGGGCGATCTTCGGTGCGGTTATGGGGACGGTCTGCGCCGTCATCGCCGCCACCATCGGCGCAACCCTCGCCCTCCTCGTCACCCGCTACCTGCTGCGGGATACGGTGCTCAGCCGGTTCGGCCCGAAACTGGAGCGGCTCAACCGGGAACTGGAGGAGCGGGGGCTCAACTACCTCCTCTTCCTGCGGCTGGTACCGGTCTTCCCCTTCTTCCTCATCAACCTGGCGGCGGGGCTCACCCGCCTGCCGCTCCGGACCTTCGTCATCGGCACCCTGGTGGGGATCATCCCCGGCGGATTCGTCTACTGCAACGCCGGCGCCAGCCTCGCCACCATCACCTCCGCCGGTGATGTGGCTTCGCCGCGGGTCCTCGGCTCCTTCGCCCTCCTCGGTCTGTTCGCCCTGGCGCCGGTGATATATGGTAAAATGAAGAAGGCCGGGACCCGGGACCCGTGATCCGGGACCGGGAAAACCCTATTTATGCAACAAAGCAATTTTTTTTTCACATTTCACCATTCACTTTTCACCATTCTCGGAGCCATCGATGGTAGCCGCTTTCAAGGAACGCCTCAGACAGATCAACCCGGGCTATGTGAAGTTCCATGCTCTGCAGACCCTCCAGCTCAACCTGGGAAACCGGTGCAACCTCTCCTGCAGCCATTGCCACGTGGGAGCTTCTCCCCGGGGAGAAAAGATCATGGGCCGGGAGGTGATGGAAAAGATCGCCGCTCTCCTCTCCCGGCGGCCGGGGATCACCCTGGACATCACCGGCGGCTGCCCCGAACTGAACCCCCATTTCCGCCACCTAGTGGAGGCGACCGCCGGCCTGTCCCCGCGCCGCATGGTGCGGAGCAACCTGACCGTCATCACCGAGCCGGGTATGGGATGGCTCCCCGAGTTCTACCGGGTGCAGGGGCTCGTCATCGTCGCATCCCTCCCCTGCTATCAGGAGGAGAACGTGGACCGGCAGCGGGGCGAAGGGGTCTTCGGTCGGAGCATCGCCGCCCTGCAACAGCTCAACACCATGGGGTATGGTGAGGAGCTGGAACTGAACCTGGTCTACAACCCCGGTGGCGATTTCATCGCCGGAGCCCAGCGCGACCTGGAATCGGCCTACAAGAAGGAACTTCTGGAGCGATACGGCATCCGCTTCAACAACCTTTACACCATCACCAACGCCCCCATCGGCCGTTTCCGGGAGTATCTGGAGGCCCAGGGAGCCTACGACCGCTACCTGAACCTGCTCTCCACCCGCTTCAACCCGGATGCGGCGGGCAACATCATGTGCCGCACCCTGGTGAGCGTCGACTGGAAGGGGTTCCTCTACAACTGCGACTTCAACCTGGCCATCGGCCTCCCTATCACCGGCGACGACGGGAGCATCCTCAAGATCGACGACCTTGAGTCGGCCGCCCGGACCGGCGCCGACCTGTTCCTGGCCCAGCACTGTTACTGCTGCACCGCAGGGGAGGGGTCGAGCTGCACCGGGGCTCTGGCGGTATAACCAACACTCAGAATCACATAAGCTCAATGCTTTGACGCAAGGACGCAGAGACGCAAAGAAAGGCAAGAGCAAATGCTTTGAAGTTAGACAGATGGTGTTTACGACGTTGATTCTCATTGCGCCTCTGCGCCTTTGCGTCAACATTTTTTCAAGATTTGAATTGTATGGAGGATCACATGGACAAACGGCAGCTTTGGGAGCGTTATCAGGAATACCTCTACGTCAGCCACGAACTGGGGCTCATGCTCGACATCAGCCGGTTGAACTTCCCGCCTGATTTTTTCGACCGGATGGAGTCCCGCATCCAGAAGGCGTTCACCGATATGGCCGCCCTGGAGAAGGGAAGCATCGCCAACCCGGACGAGCAGCGGATGGTGGGACACTACTGGCTGCGCAACCCGTCCCTGGCCCCCACTCCGGCCATCGCCGCGGAGATCGAGGCTACCGTGGCAAAAGTGAAGGAGTTCGCAACCCAAGTCCATGCCGGCAAGGTCTGCGCGCCGGACGGACGCCCCTTTACCCGCCTCCTGGTGGTGGGGATCGGCGGCTCGGCCCTCGGCCCCCAGTTCGTGGCCCACGCCCTCGGCTCGGCCTATGACCGGTTGCGCCCCTTCTTCTTCGACAACACCGACCCGGACGGAATGGATCAGGTGCTGGCCGAGATCGGGCCGGCCCTGGCCGAAACCCTCACCCTCGTCATCTCCAAGAGCGGCGGCACCAAGGAGACCCGAAACGGCATGCTGGAGGCAAGGGAAGCCTACCGGAGGGGAGGGCTCGACTTCGGGAAATACGCCGTGGCGGTTACCGGCAAAGGGAGTGAGCTGGACGCAACCGCAGTCGCCGAGGGGTGGCTTGCCCGCTTCCCCATGTGGGACTGGGTGGGGGGGCGAACCTCCGTCACCTCGGCGGTGGGGCTCCTTCCCGCAGCCCTCCAGGGGGTCGACATCGACGGGCTCCTGGAGGGCGCCCGGCTCTGCGACGAGCTGACCCGCAACCGCAATACCCGCGCCAATCCGGCGGCGCTCCTCGCGCTCATGTGGCACCACGCCACCGACGGCAGAGGGACGAAGGACATGGTCGTCCTTCCCTACAAGGACCGGCTCCTCCTCTTCTCCCGCTACCTGCAACAGCTGATCATGGAGTCCATCGGCAAGGAAAAGGACCTGGACGGACGGGTGGTAAACCAGGGGCTGACGGTGTACGGCAACAAGGGGTCCACCGACCAGCACGCATACGTCCAGCAGCTCCGGGAAGGGGTTGCCAACTTCTTCGCCACCTTCATCGAGGTGCTTGCCGACCGTGATGGAAAGTCGTTCCTCGTGGAGCAGGACGTTACCAGCGGCGACTACCTGGCCGGCTTCCTCCAGGGAACCCGCACCGCCCTGTACGAAAACGGCCGGGAGTCCATGACCATCACCGTGGAAAAACTGAATGCCCGGACCGTCGGCATCCTCATCGCCCTCTACGAGCGGGCTGTCGGCCTCTACGCCAGCCTCGTCAATATCAACGCCTATCATCAGCCGGGGGTGGAAGCGGGGAAAAAGGCGGCTGGACAGGTGCTGACCCTGCAGGGGAAAATTCTCACCGCACTGCGCGGGCGTGCGGGAAAGTCCGTCACGGCTGAGGAACTGGCAGCAGTACTCGGCGAAGCAGGGGAAACGGAAGCGCTCTTCCGCATCCTTCTCCACCTGGCGGCCAACCCCGACCACGGGGTGGTGATGGAGAGAGGAGAACCGTTCTGCACCAGCCGCTTCGCGGCGAAAAGGTAACGACATTACCCAGAGCCCCTGTGCAGAAGCAGGAAAACAGCCGGTACCGGCTTCCTGCTTCTGCGCGGGCAGGACGGGCTATCGACGTGATTGTTTGAACCTCTATTCGGCAGTTGAACCTGTCTGTTGATCGAGGGCAGACTGCCCAGAAGTGATTGCATATCCCCTCCAGCCGCCTCCCATGACTATCCAGGTGATTTTTTGTTGAATTACCCTCCTTAAAAAGATAGAATTACCTCCCCCTTCTCTCTAAAATCTTAATGAACGGCTGCCCGGTCCGGCCGAGGATGCTGCCAATGCACAAGCTCCGCCTGCTGATCCGAAAGATACATACGCCGATTACCATCATGTTGGTGCCCCACTCCCGCTTCAGCACACGCAGCATCAAGATTCCATTCATCTTCGCCCTGACCTTTTGCGGGCTCTCCTGCCTGGGGCTGGTCTACACTGTTTCACTCACGGTGCAGGCCGTCGATTACTACCGGATGAAAAAACAGTACACCGCCATGTCCCGTCAGTTCAACGAAATAGAATCGACCATGGCGTCCCTCAAGCAGTCTGAATCCCAGTTCCGCAAGCTCTTTTCCCTGGGATCCCGCAAGGAGGTCCTTAAAAGCATTGCCACCGATGACGGGGGTTCCATTGATGTCGAGGCCCTCAAGAAACAGGTTACGGAATCAATGGAAACGGTGCAGGGGATAAAGTCATACCTCACCAAGCAGCACAATGTCTATCAGTCGACCCCCCAGGGATGGCCCGCGCCTGGGCATATAAGCTCCGGGTTCGGAATGCGGCTGCATCCTATCTATGGCGAAGAGAGGTTCCACACCGGCGTTGATATCCCCCTCTCCATGGGGACCCCTCTACATGCTACAGCCGACGGGGTGGTAAGCTTCGCCGGCAAGAACTCCGGTAATGGGAACATCGTCGTTATCGAGCATGGGCATGGCTACAGTTCGGTATACGCCCACGATTCCAAGATCCTGGTACATCCGGGAGAGACCGTGAAGAGAGGCACAATCATTGCCTATTCGGGATCGACCGGCACGTCCACCGGCCCACATGTCCACTACGAGGTCTGGGAGAACGGCCAGAGCGTGAACCCGAAACCGTTCATCGATGGACGCATCTGAAACGCACCGCAGAGAAAGGAGTTCAACTTGTTCAGTCCTAAGCATCCGAAACTGGAGGTCATCATCGGACCGGATACGACCATCAAGGGGGAACTCACCTCCAAGGGGACGGTCAAGATCGATGGCAGGTTCGAAGGGAACCTCGCAGCCGACTGCATCATCATCGGCGAGGGAGGAACAGTCCTGGGTGATGTGACGTCCAAGACGCTGATAGTAGGGGGGAAACTTACCGGCAACGTCCGCGCAAGCGAGAACGTGGAGATCCAGCCGAAGGGGGAACTGTGCGGAGATATCGTCACTACGCGCCTTTCCATGGCCGAGGGGGGACAGTTCGACGGACGCTCTTCCATGCAGAAAAACATAGAAATCGAGTTCAAACCGGCGGAGACCTGAACAAGGCTGTTACCACCTGGAAATCGGCAGCGTATATTCAAGAGCCCGCAACATGCGGGCTCTTTTGCGTCGGGAGCGCTAACGATCGCCAGGGACTGGCCCAATCATCAGTTTCGTGGTACAAGGGAAGCATGACAATCTTTGCCGTCAGTGAGGAAAAGAACCGATGGCTCCGGGAGCGGATGGCCGCGGTCGGGCTACGGGAGGAAGACATCGATGAACGGTTCGTCCGTTCATCCGGCGCCGGGGGCCAGCACGTCAACAAGACCGCCACCTGTGTCTGGCTCCGCCACCGCCCCACCGGCCTGGAGGTGAAGTGCATGGCGGAACGGAGTCAGTCCCTGAACCGTTTTCTGGCGCGGC
Organism: Deltaproteobacteria bacterium; assembly: GCA_021848385.1. Lineage (GTDB taxonomy): Bacteria > Desulfobacterota > Desulfuromonadia > Geobacterales > Geobacteraceae > Geomobilimonas. Next base: position 66,530 of record JAJZUQ010000008.1, on the reverse strand, counting down.
GGGAACTGGCGGACAGGCTGGCAGCACACAATGGTCTCCCCACGACGAAGGACGACAAAGCTGACAAGCTCCGCAAGCAGAAGGCGCGGCGCAAGCGCAAGTCGACGACGAAATATACTAACCCTGGAATTAACAGGGATATTCAGGATAGTCAGGATAAACCTTAAAATCTGAAAAAAGCATTCGGGACGAAGAAAAATCGGAATAATCAGGATAACTGCGGATTCAGGCCATAGTCTTTGTTTGAAATACGAAGTCCCGGGTTCATCCGCCTTTATCGAGATGTTATCCGTTTTTTCCGCGTTAAATTACCGTTTAGGGTTTTAACCTGTCACCACCGAAACCATTAATAAAGCATTCTGAACGCAGAAAAGGCAGAAAAATTCGGATACATGCGGATTCAGGCCATAGACTTTGAGTGAAATACGAAATACTTGGGTTAATCCGCCTTTATCAGAGATGTTATCCGCTTTTTCCGCGTTCAATTGCCGTTCAGGTTTTATCCTGTCCATACCGCAAGAAAAAGGTCCGCCATGATCACCACCGACACCCTCCGCACCTTGGAATTTCCTCGCATCGTACAGCTCATCGCCGGCTTTGCCCACAGCGACGCCACGGAAGGGGATATCTCCCGGCTCGCACCGATGGCCGACCGGGAAGAGATCGTAGCCCGCTTCGCCCGGATTGAGGAGATCCGCCGCCTCGCCCGGACCGGGATTCCCCTCCCCCTTGCAACCTTCGCCGACATCCGGCCGGTGCTGGCACAGGTCCGCCCCGCCGGGGCGGTGCTCGACCCCCGTGAACTGGCGTTGCTCATGCCGGTTCTGCGCATCATGACCTCCATCGCCAGGCAGTTCGCCTACCGGACCGATATCCCCCGCCTGCAGGAACTGGCCGGTAACATCACCGGCTTCCCCGACCTGCTTGAATCCCTGGAGCGCTCCATCGACAGCGAGGGGGCAATCCTCGACACCGCCTCCCGGCTCCTCCACGACCTGCGCGGCCGCAAACGCGGGCTGGTCCAACGGATCCGCCGGCGACTGGAGGAGATCGTCAGGGAACGTCAGACCGCCATCTTTCTCCAGGATGACTTCATTACCCAGCGAAACGGCCGGTGGGTCATTCCGGTGCGGATGGACTCCAAGGGGATGGTACCCGGGGTAGTGCACGACGTCTCAAACTCGGGGGAAACCGCCTTCATGGAGCCGCTGGAAATCATCGGCCTGGCCAACGAACTGGAGAACCTTGTCGCCGAGGAGAAGGTAGAGGAGATCCGTATCCTGCGCGAGCTCTGCCGCTGGCTGAGAGAGGAGGCAGAACCGCTCTCCGCCCAGTTCGCCTCCCTTGTCGCCATCGACCTCCTCAACGCCATCGCCCGCTTCGCCGAACTGGTGCAGGGTGAAGTTCCGCAACTGGGGAACGCCGGGCTCCGGCTGGCCGGTGCACGCCATCCGCTCCTCCTTCTGCAGGCGCGGGAGAGCGGCAGGACGGTAGTCCCCCTCGATCTGGACCTTGGCGATACAACTCCCGGATTGCGGGTAATGGTAATAACGGGACCGAATGCAGGCGGCAAGACCATCGCCATCAAGACCTCCGGCCTCCTTCTCCTCATGGCCCTCACCGGCATTCCGGTCCCCGCGGCCGCCACATCCAGCTTTCCCCTGGCGACCCAGCTGCTGGTTGACATCGGCGACGAACAGTCCATCGAGGCAAGTCTCTCCACCTTTTCCTCCCACGTAAACCGGGTCGCCGGCATCGTCCGCAAGGCCGATTCCCGCACCGTTGTGCTTCTGGACGAGCTCGGGACCGGCACCGAACCGCTCCAGGGTGCTGCCATCGCCTGCGCCGTCCTGAAGGAGCTGCAGGAGCAGGGGGCGCTGGTGCTCGCCACCACCCACCTGACCGACATCGTCGGCTTCGTCCACCAACGGGAGGGGATGGTTAACGCCGCCATGGAATTCGACCGGCAGAGCTTCACCCCCCTCTACAAATTGAAAAGCGGTGAGCCGGGTCAGTCCCATGCGCTGGAGATCGCCCGCCGCTACGGCTTACCCGACAGGGTCATCGACTTCGCCCGTGGGCTGTTGGGGAGGATGGAGTCGGAATTTCATGCCCTGCTGGGTGAACTGCAGGAGCAGCGCAACCGCCAGGACACCCTCCTGGCCGAACAGGAACGGCTCAACCGGGACCTGACCGCCCGGGAGTCACACCTGAAAGAACGGCTTGCAGCTGCGGAACGTGACAAACGGGAGGCCCTGGAGAAGGCCCACCGGGAGGCGAAGGAGATCATCCAGGGGGCACGGCGGGAGGTAAACGCCATCCTGGACGAGGCACGGCGGGAGAAGAGCAAGGCCGCACGGCAGAAGGTAGCCGAACTGGAGGAACGTGCGGAGGCACGGCTGCGAGAATTCCATCCGGAAGAGGAACTGGCGCCCGACAAGGTTGCCGTTGGCGGATCGGTTTTCGTCCGCTCCCTGGGATACGACGCCCAGGTGGTGGCACTGGACCGGGCGCGGAGACGACTGCGGGTACGGGCCGGCTCGCTGGAGATCGAGGTCCCACTTGACGGCATTGCCCCACCCCGGGGTAAGGCCACCAAAGCTCTCGTTAAGGGGAAACGGCCGGCAGCGGAAGAGGAAGCGCCGACCACGGAGCTCAACCTGGTCGGCAGCCGGGTTGATGATGCCCTCCCCCGACTTGAGCAGTTCCTCAACCATGCCTCCCTCGCAGGGTACGGCGAGGTGAGGATCGTTCATGGAAAGGGGACCGGTGCCCTCATGCGCGGCGTACGGCAGTATCTGGACGGCCACCCGCTGGCAAGGGAACTCCGGGAGGGTGAAGCTTACGAAGGGGGGAGCGGAGTGACCGTGGTCACGCTCCGGTGAATACCTTGACAGACAGGGGCATGCATTTCACGGGGAAACTCATTGTGGCTGCGCTGGCGGTCGGCATCAGCTACCTTTACGTTGACGAATGGCTGGCCCGCGCCGTCATGGACTTCCTGCACTCCAGGCACCTCTCTCCCCTCGGCACCCAGCGAATACCCGACCTCCTCTTCCCCTTGGTCTGTATTGCCACTGTCATCATGTGGATCGACTATTTCCTCCTGAAACGGAGCGGACGGGACGGGGGAAAAAGAAGGTTCGTGCTGCTCGCCGCCACCGCCATCCCCCTCTCCTATCTCCTTAAAACGCTGCTCCAGGGGGTCTTTGGAAGGGGCTATACGCGGAAATGGCTCCACCACCACGGTTCCTCCGGTTTCAACTGGTTTCACGGTGACGGAGGCTTTCCCTCCGGTCACATGCTGGTCTTCACCGCCTTCTTTGCCGCCATCTGGTACCATTTCCCCCGGTATCGCGTCCCGTCTGTCCTGGCGGTGCTTCTTCTCGGAATGGCCCTCATCCTCACCGACTATCACTTCCTCAGCGACGTGATCGCCGGCACCTGCCTGGGAATGCTCGTCACCACCCTGACCGGCCGCGCCCTGGAATGGGTATATGCATCGGACCGGGCGGAAGAAGGGGAAAAACCATGATCGTTTCCCTCATCGCCGCCATGGCGGAAAACCGTGTCATCGGCAGCAAGGGGGTTATCCCCTGGCACCTTCCGGCTGATCTCAGGCACTTCCGGGAGCTCACCACGGGACACCCGGTCATCATGGGGCGAACAACCTTCGCATCCATCGGCCACCCCCTCCCCGACCGGCGCTGCATCGTGCTCAGCAGGAACCCGACATTCCGTCCGGATGGAGTCGAGGTTTTCCCAAGCATGGAGGAAGCCCTGGCTACCTGCACCGGCGCGGAAGAGGTCTTCATCGGTGGTGGCGGCGAAGTCTACCGGGCTGTACTTCACCTTGCGGACCGAATCTATCTCACGATAGTCCACCGGGAGTACGAGGGGGATACCTTACTCCCCGCAATCCCGCCGGAATTTAAGGAGATTGAACGGGAAGAAGTCGCTGGCTCTCCTTCTTTCAGCTGGCTCGTGCTGGAACGACGCCTCTCTGAGTCGAGAATTATTTGACGCAAAGGCCCAGAGACGCAAAGAGGATCAGGCTGCCGCTACGAGCAGCCCCTTAACACACAAAGCCCCGACCGGATGGTTGGGGCTTTGTCGTTACGGAAGATGCAATTATTAAAGAGATCAGAAGAAAAGGAATAAACCGTTGGCGAAGTAGACGATCCCCACGAGGCCAATGGCACAGCCGATGACCCAGACATACTTCATCTTGATGAGGGCGGCGATGGAAGAGAGGAGTATGGCGATCTGGAGGAAAATCACGGCGATACCGAAGGCCTGACTGTGTTTCTGGGCCTCGTCCCGTATGGATTCGAACCGTTTGGCCTCCTTCTGGATCTGCCCCTTTTCCCCCTCGTACTTGGCGATCTTCTTCCCGTAACCGTCGATTCTTTTGCCGTACTCCTCCACTATCGCCGGGGACGCTTTCCCCTCGATCCCCTTCAATTCGAGCTCCAGCTTGTCCTTCTGCATCTCGTAGATGTAGCTCTTGATGCTCTTTGCCTGGGAAAAGGCCCACTGGTCCGAGGCCTGGGACTGGCTCATCACCGAACGGGTGGAATAGCCTCCCCCCTTGAAGGTAGAAAGTGTGGCGCAGACAGCCAGGATCACCGTGCTAAGGGCGAGATAGTTGAGCCAGGGTTCTTTCTTTTCTTCCGCCATGGTTATTGTTGACCTCCGGACAAGGAACTGACGCCCGGTTTCTCCCGGCCGTTGCGGGCGTATTATACACAAATCCGGCCGGCGGTACATAATATCATTTCCTTTTGCACCATCCACCCTGACTTCCGCAAAAAATCTCCCGCTATTTGGCCCAATAGTATTCGTCTGACTTGGCGAAATCCGGTCTCAGCAGTTTGGAGGATTGGTTGTCAGGGTAAATTCAGGTGATACAGTTATGAGAAATTAACCAGAGGAGTTTACTCATTCCTATTTCCAGCGTAATCACCATCTGCCGACCCTATGCAAGCCATAACCTGGCCGGAAGCCTGGCCCAAAGGACAGAGTCGAAATCCACGGAGCCCTTGCCGGCAGGAGAGCGGTTGCGCTGATCAAATCGGTGCGATTGAAATATCACTAACTGAAAGGAGAGAACACCATGTGGGGAAAAACCATCGTGACGTTGGCCCTTGTCGGAGGTGCGTTGCTGGCCATCTCACTGCCGTCCATGTCCACTGCCGCCAAGGCAAAACCGGCGGCAAAGCAGGTCAATGACGGACGGGAGGACTGCTACGCCTGCCATGAGGAGGTCAAGGCCCTCAAGGAAGGGTCAAAGCACGCCAAACTGGCCTGCGACGTCTGCCACAGCAAGCTTAAGGAGCATCTGGCAGACAGCGAATCCAAACCGGGGACCATCATCGACCAGGCGCTCTGCGGCAAGTGCCACAAGAATGAATACAACAGCTTCTTTACCGTGAACTATGAATCCCAGGCGCGGAAGGAGAAGGGGGTTCCAACCGGCCGCTCTCCTATGATGGACAAGCTGCTGGCACCCTATGGATTTACCTATGAGCATAATGAGCCGCGCGGCCACGCATTCATGGTTATTGATCAGTTTGCCGTGGACCGCTTCGACAACGGCCGTTTTCAGTATAAGAACCGGTGGATGGGCGTTGATGCGGTCGGCAAGACCTGGGATGTGCTGGAAGACAAGGGACCGAATTTCAAACTGGCGGAGACCGTCAAGGGGGGGAATCCCACCTGTATCCAGTGCAAAACGTCCGACCATATCCTGAAATGGAAGTTCATGGGGGATAAGGATCCGAAAGCCAAATGGGACCGGACCTCGGATCTGGTCGAGATCGCCAAGGATACGAATAATCCTGTGGGATGCATCCACTGTCATGATCCCCACGGCACCCAGCCCCGCATCGTGCGGGACGCCCTCATCCAGGCCATCGATGAGAAAGGAGCGAAGATATTCGCCGGCAAGGACGGCAAGACCGACCTGAAAGTGATCTCATTCCGGGACGGCTTCCGGAAGATCGGCATCATGCAGAAGCCGGACTCCCGCATGATGTGCGCCCAGTGCCATGTCGACTACGCCTGCAGCCCCGGTTTCGAATTCGACAGCGGCAAAAAGGTGGGTTACGACGACCAGCGGGTCAACCATATTCCACTGGTCAGTCCGAATGATCTGCTGGAACACAGCAAGAAACAGAATTTCTATGAGTTCAGGCACGCCGTGACCGGCGCAAGGCTCGTGAAAATACGCCATCCCGAGGCGGAGACCTTTTTCGGCAGTGTTCATGACAAGGCAGGGGTTACCTGCGCCGACTGCCACATGCCGGTAATGAAAGATAAAACCGGGAAAACCTTCAAGTCCCACATGGTTATCAGACCGAAAAACCATATCAGGGAAGCCTGCCTCAGCTGTCACGCCCACAGCAAGGAGACGGTGGAGAAAAAACTGTACCAGCTGGATGCCATTCAGAACTACATCCGGGGCAAGATGCGCAAGGCGGAATACTGGCTCGGTCAGCTGATCGACACCTATGCCGCCGCCAAACGGATGGGAGTAGGCGAGGACGTCCTTGCCAAGGCCCGCGAGAAGCATGAGGAGGCCCACGTGCTCTGGGAGTGGTGGACCGCCGAGAACAGCGACGGCTTCCACAACCCCGACCTGGCCCGCGACACCCTTACCCACTCCATCGCCCTCTCCAAGGAAGGGGTGGCGCTCCTCAACAAGGCTATTGACGCCAGAGAAGGGGCAGCCGCTGCAAAATAGCGCCTGAGTTGGATGAACGTGAAAAAGCCCGGACTCCCCATGAAGTCCGGGCTTTCTTTATTTCTGACCGGTTATTGATCCGGTGATGAACGGTAGGGGCGGCGCTTGCTCCGCCCAATAAGGGCGCGGCAAGCAGCACCCCTGCATCATCATTACCTAATCGCCTGATTCATTCAGTCGCAATAGCCGATGGCCTTCAAAAATGGTAAGTATGTCGATTCGATCGCCATTCAATCGGTAGACAATGCGATATCCTCGGTAAATAATCTCTCGGATATCAGGATTGCCTATTTCCGGCACAGTCCTTCCGCTTCTCGGATTGTCAGCCAAAATGGCTTCAGTCTGGTCAATCAGGGCATCAACAAACCGAACAGCGCGCTCTACACTATCACGTGCAATAAACTCCTCTATATCAACCAGATTTTCTCCAGCTTCCTGTGACCATGTTACGCTCATGGATTACCGGCACTTCTTCGGGCTCGCAGGGCTTTTCGTAGTTCTTCTGTAGTTTGGGTACGCCCGCTTTCAACGTCTGCAATCCCCTTCTCAACAGAATCAAGAAAAGATTTTCGGTAAACCAATTCATCGTAATCCGAAGCGGACAATAGTACACCAGCTGGTTTGCCGTTTTGGGTAATGATAAGTGGATGTCCGGATGTCTGAAGTGTTTTGAACCACTTGGAAATATTGGTTTTAAATTCTGCAATTGGAACGATGTCATTACTGATTGAAATAGTTCTCATGTGCTACCTCCTTGATACGAATCTCTCTCAGATCAAAATATAGACCAATAAAGCGACCAATACAAGTGCTCGATTTCATGCTTCGACTAACGTCGCAAGGCGCACCGGCGAGCGCAGCGAAGACCGCGTGCCGCCGCTAGTTGAGTTTTTCTGGTATGATTCCAGCTAGCAGACTTAAATTAGCAGAAGTTTTGCTTGTTGTGGGTGCTACGAGCTTTGAAAATAAACTTGTAGACGGCCACTTGCGCTCAAAATCGACAATGGCTTCTTCAAGAGTTGACAAAAAGGCATCCATTCCTTCGTAAAATTCACTGATAGAGGTTATACTGCCTTTTTCATATAGTTTAATCCCGTAATTTATTGAAATATCATTGGATTGAGCCATTCTAGAAACTGCATTGTAATAATGTGACATATACAGTTCTTTTCTTTTGTTTTCGGGTAACTCTGCTGGTATCCAACCTTCATCATCATTTCCGTATTCAAAATTAACTTGTCTTATTACGTCATTTTCAGCGTCAGGCAAAGGGTCGCACTCATATGTAAGCTTATTATTTGTTCCAGATACAATTATAGTGGTAACTAATACAGGAACTTTGTGGCCTTCCTTTTCAGAAATATTTCTTGCTTCAATAAGTTCTTTTGCGAACGGAAATATATTCAATTTGTCTTTAAGCTTACCGTATTCTTCTTCGAAGCCGTTTTCATGCTTATAAAGCTTCTGTATTGTAAATGTAACACTTCTAGACGCTGGAATTAGCGCTGAAAAATTAAAGCAGAATTCTTCGCTAGCAAGCTTAAATCCTCGTAACTGGTTCAGAAAATATTTTGCTTCTTTTACTTTGTATCTGGGATACATCTGTTGTTCCTCCTGTCATTGCTCAATGGGGGCGGCCTTGACCGGCGGCGCAAGCCGTCCGCGTCTGAGGCCGTGGTTGTACTCGTTTCTTTCGGTCTCTGATTTTTTAACTTCGATTTTTCATTTTTGACTGTCAATCAGGTTTTAATCTGATTCTTTCTCCCTCTTATTTCCCAGACTTTATAAATCAGCATGAGAGCAAGCACGATTATGACAAACATTTCAACCTGGGTGGAGTCATATGAATCCTCGCCGTCTGCGTGCATAAGTCTTTTTATGACTCCTGGGCTACCAAGGAAACCATGATACATCCATAAGTTCCACCACCCCACTGATAGAAGCCATGAGCCGACTATCAAGCCTACAACTTTGACGGTCGCTTTCATCGTTTTTCCTTTTGTCGTACAACTCGTAAATCACCGGTTAGGCCGGTGTATCTATATTTAGATGCAAGCATCTATATGTATATGCATGCATCTACAGGTAGATAACAATTTTGCATATAGCTGTAGATGCTTTTTGTGTTTTTGCTACTTATCCTTTGCATCTACATCTATATGCTTTTCCAGATCAGCGCCTCATTTTGTCGCATCTCAACTTCCACCTATCTGTCCCTTACGACAATAGCAACCACGCCGCTGCAGAATTCATATACAGGTTTTTATTAGAGGAGTCTATCGCTATTCACTTGCCGAGCAAAATTCCTATCAAAGATCAGCGTATCCTGCCCCACAAATACGGTTGCCCCGCCACGGGTCTCACGGTTGCAGCGCCTGGCAAATGGTATAAGATTACCTTGGATGTGCAATGTGCCATGACGAAGCCGTCCGGAAAGGTAGTCAGTGCAAAAGTCATCGCCGAAAATTGATCCCCGCGCTCACCTGGCCGCCATGGAAGGTGCCATGGACGGCATGGCCATACTCAACGGGAACGGCATCTATATCTACCTGAATCAGGCCCACGCCGCCATCTACGGCTACGACTCACCGGCGGAACTCATCGGAAAAAGCTGGCGCAACCTCTACAGCGAGACAGAACTGGAAAGGTTCGATGATGTCATCATGCCGCTGTTTACGGAGACCGGGAGGTGGCGGGGAGAAGCGACAGGACTCAGAAAGAATGGCAGTACCTTTCCCCAGGAGCTTTCACTTACCGCTCTCGAAGGAGGAGGGATCATCTGTGTCGTGCGGGACATCACCGACCGCCGGCGTGCGGAACAGACCGTGCAGGATAAACTCCACTTCATCCAGGTACTCATCACCACGATCCCCGTGCCGATCTTCTACAAAGACGCCGAAGGGCGCTACCTCGGTTGCAACAGCGCTTTTGAGGAACATATCTGCATCACCAGGGAACAGATCGTCGGAAGAACCGACCGGGACCTGGTCCCCCCCGACCAGGCAGAGTTGTTCCAGCAGCTGGACAGATCCATCATGGAGACAAGGCAGGTCCAGATACAGGAAAGCTCCCTGGTATGCGCCGACGGGAGCCGCCATGACGTGATTTTCTACAAGGCGCCTTTTCTGAACAGCGACGGGTCGGTGGGGGGGGTGGCGGGAGCCATACTGGACATAACGGAACGGAAGGAAACGGAGGCAAAACTTCGCTATCTCAGCACCCACGATATCCTGACCGGGCTTTACAACCGGGCTTATTTCGACGAGGAGCTTGAGCGCCTGAAAAACGGCAGGACCTTCCCCGTCAGCATAGTAGTTGCCGACGTGGACAGGCTGAAACGGGTCAACGACCTGCAGGGGCATGCTGCGGGGGATGAACTTCTGAAACTGACGGCTCAGGTATTGAAAGGCGCATTCCGGACGGAAGACCTGGTGGCAAGGATCGGCGGGGATGAATTCGCCGTCATCCTGCCCGGTACGGCGATCAATGCAGCCCAGGAGGTGATCGAACGGATCAGGAAAAACCTGGCGGACATTATCGGGGATGACGGCAGACCTGTCCTGAGCCTCTCCCTCGGTTGCGCAACGGCTCTGGACGGGGAAGGGCTCATCGAGGCTTGGCAACTGGCCGATGAGCTGATGTACGAAGATAAACTCGCCCGGAAGGAAGGGAGCAGAGGCGCTTACCCCTTCACGCCATCATAAACCACCAACTATTTTCCATTCCCCCCCCTCTTTTCGCAGCTGCAGTTCCTCTTTTCCTGCCAGCTCCATTTCCTTCCCCTGCCGAACCACCCGCAGCTCATAACTGCCGGTAACCGTGGCCCGGTCGCCGTGGACCTCCACGCGGCGGTCAAGAGAACGATAGCCGATCCTGTCGAAAGAGGTCAGGATGTCCGTCAGCTCCCTGGCCTTGGCGGCATAATCGCGCCCCTTGTCCTGGTAGTGCGGCGAGAGAAGGGGGAGGTAACGGTGGATGTCTCTGCTGGTGAGTGCCTGCTGGCGCTCGACGGCCACGGCCAGGACCGCATCCCGGTCGGATTTGCTGCTACAGGCAGAGAGGAGAAAGAGGAGGAGAAAAAGAAGGGAAAACCGGCGCATCAGTAATAGCTGTCCATGACGCTGCGGGCCTTATCCACATACTTGCTGGTGCGGAATTCGCTGTACAGCCGGTTGTACGTTGCACGCCCCTTGTCGCGATTACCGGCTCTCAAATACGCCTCACCCAGATAGAAAAGGGTCTCGTCGTGATAGGGGGATTTGGGAAAGGTAACCAGGGCTTCCTCAAGTCGCTTGATGGCAGCCTGGTAGTCACCATTGCGCAGGTAGAACCGGCCGACGTAAATCTCATACTGGACCTGTTTCATACGGCAGACTTCAAGCTTGTCACGCACCTCGCCGGCATAGGAGGATTTCGGATAGAGTTTGAGGAATGATTCGAAGAGAGTAACGGCATTCTTCACCGGGGTCTGGTCGGTATCGATGCCGGTGATCTGGTTGTAATTGCAGAGCCCTATCCGGTACAGTGCGTAATCGGCCTTTTCATTGTTGGGGTGGAGCTTGCGGAATTCCTCGTAGGATGCTGCTGCCTCGATGTAGTTGCCGTTGTCGTACTGGGCATCGGCGATCTTCAGTTCCGCTTCCATGGTAAGTTCCGGTGAAGCGTAGCTTTCTTTCACCCTCTTCCACTCGGCAATGGCATCCTCATAGTTGCGATTGGCGTAGAACGTATTCCCTTCCTTGAGATAGGTCTCGGGGGTTTGAACCGGCTGAGGAGCGGATGCGCAGCCGGTAATGACAAGGGCGATGCCCAGACAAACGATGGAGACAAGATTGTGTGAAGTACGAGTGGACATTGTTTCCCCTGACATGCGTGATTATTACCGGAAAAGTAGTAGAAACGGGGGGTAATGTCAATGCAAAGTTGCCCCTGCAAGAAAGGCGGAGAGTTTCCCCTCCGCCTCAAACCTACCCGGTCTTCATACCCTCGTAAGAATTACTTGTTCGACCGCTTCCGCTTGTTCGGGTCGAGCTCCTTTTTCCGGAGGCGGATGGACTTGGGAGTAACCTCCACCAGCTCGTCGTCGTCGATGAACTCCAGCGCCTGCTCCAGGGTGAGGGTGCGGGGGGGCGTCAGCTTGATGGCATCGTCGGAACCGGAGGCGCGGACGTTGGTGAGCTTTTTCCCCTTGCAGGGATTCACGTCCAGGTCGTTGTCCTTGGCGTGCTGGCCGATGATCATCCCGCCGTAGACTTCAACACCTGCGCCGATGAAGAGAATGCCCCGCGGCTGTAGTCCGTCCAGGGAGTAGGCTGTTGTCTCGCCGTGCTCCATGGCCATGAGGACCCCGTTTTTCCGGCCGGGAATCTCCCCCTTGAACGGTGCATAGTCATGAAAGGTATGGGTGAGAACGCCGGTGCCGCGCGTTTCGGTCAGCACCTCACCCCGCAGGCCGATGAGCCCCCGGGCCGGGATGATGAATTCGAGGCGAATGGTCTCTCCCATGGGGTTCATGGCGACCATCTCCCCCTTGCGCGGCCCCATTTTTTCGATGATGGCCCCCTGGTACTCGCTGGGCACGTCCACCACCAGGTATTCCATCGGTTCCAGCTTCTTGCCGTCAACCTCGCGGAATATGACTTCCGGCTTGGAGACCGCCATCTCGAACCCTTCCCGTCGCATGTTCTCGATAAGAATGGAGAGATGGAGCTCACCCCGGCCGGAGACCTTGAAGGTGTCGGCATTGGCAGTGTCCTCTACCCGGAGCGAGACATTGGTACGAAGTTCCTTGTCGAGACGCTCGCGGATGTTGCGGGAGGTTACGAGCTTCCCTTCCCTGCCGGCAAAGGGGGAGTTGTTGACGATGAAGTTCATGGAGATGGTCGGCTCATCGATTGAAATGTAGGGGAGCCCGATCGGATTCTCCGCGGAAGCAAGGGTCTCACCGATACCCACTTCGTCGAAGCCTGCCACGGTAACAATGTCGCCGGTGCAAGCCTCGGGCACTTCCACCTGCTTCAGCCCTTCATAGCCGAGGAGCTTGCTGATCCGCCCCTTCACGATGCTCCCGTCCCGCTTGACGTGAGCGATGATCTCGCCAGCAACGACCTTGCCATTGGATACCTTACCGGTGGCGATCCGGCCGATATAGTCATTGTAATCTATATTGGTGACCAGCAGCTGGAACGGGGCCTTGGGATCGCCTGCCGGCGGCCGGACATTGGACTCGATCACCGCGAAAAGCGGCTCCATGCTGGTGGAGGCAGCGTTCATGTCGAGCATGGCGTAGCCAAGCTTTGCGCTGGTGTAGACGATGGCGAAGTCAAGCTGCTCGTCCGTAGCGTTCAGTTCGCAGAAGAGGTCGAAAACCATATCCACCACCTCGGCAGGACGGGCGCCGGGGCGGTCAACCTTGTTGATGACGACAATCGGCTTAAGCGCCAGATCGAGGGACTTCTTGAGTACAAAACGGGTCTGGGGCATGGGACCATCCAGTGCGTCCACCAGGAGCAGCACCGAGTCGACCATCTTGAGGACCCGCTCCACTTCTCCGCCGAAGTCGGCATGGCCCGGCGTATCGACAATATTGATCTTGTACTGGCCATGATGGACGGACAGATTCTTGGAGAGAATGGTGATCCCCCGCTCCTTCTCCAGGTCATTGGAATCCATAACCCGCTCAGTGATCTGCTCGTTTTCCCTGAAAACCCCGGCGTGACGCAGCATGGCATCCACAAGGGTGGTCTTGCCGTGGTCGACGTGGGCAATGATGGCGATATTTCTGATGCGTTCCTGCATGGCGATTCTCCTCTTTGACGTGCTGCTTAAATTTGTGCTGTTCAGAAAAGGCAAAGACGGGCTGCTGCCCGTCTTTGCAATCGAGTATTATGCCTGCATCTGCATACAATAACAAGCAATTTTTCAACGCTATCTGAATAATTGTGATACTGCGGGAAACAAGACGGTTTGACCGTGATTTTCGCCTGAAATATAACAATTTTCGCTGAAAATTTATGTGGATTGGTGTAGATTAGGCCTCACATCGTTTCCGTCTCAGGAAACCCCCATTCACCACACCATCGGCAAGGGTAGAGAGCCTCACGCAGAGGATACGAATGAAGCAGGCCTGTAAATCGATGGAAGAAGTGGATCCCGGCAGCAGGCCCGCGTGGGGAGCCCATTCCCGCTACGTCAGGTACGACCGGATCATGGGGAACATCTCCTGGTTCCTCATCGCCCTGGTTGCCCTGGACATCGCGATCCTCCCCTCCAATACTACCGAAATCATCTACCTCGCATTCTGCTGCATCTTCCTGCTGGTGTACAATGTGATCACCCGCCATGTCATGCAGCCGGAAACATCGGGCCCTGTCAAGACCTTCATCGACCTGATTGTCTTCCTCTCCTTTACCATCGCGGTCAGCTGGCTGACCGGCAAGACGGACAGCCCGTTCATCTCTCTCATATACCTTGTCCTGATGGCCACCTCTCTGACTCAAGCACGCAAGGTTACTTACGTAATGGCCGCCATTGCGATAATAGCCTATATTTTTCTCGCGGCCGAAGAGGTTTCTCTCAATATCTTTGAAGCGACCTTCGTTTCCAATATCCTGGAAATACTCCCCTTCATGCTCATAGCCCACCTGGGCGCCATGCTCTCCAGCGAAGCGGAAAACGCCCGGCAGCTGGCGGAACAGCTCTCCCTTACCGACGATATCACCGGCCTCCACAACATGCGCAATTTTCTCAATCTGGCTGCAGCCCACAAAGAACTGGCACAACGGAGCGGTACGACCTTGACCATCTGTATGCTGGACGCAGACAACCTGAAGAAGATCAACGATCGCTATGGCCATTTCGCCGGCACCGAAATGATCCGGCATATTGCCCGGACCATCAACCGGAATATCCGTTCGAGCGACATCGCGGCCCGTTACGGTGGAGACGAATTCCTCGTCATGTTTACCGGGAGCAGCAAGGAATCAAGCCTCATCGCCGTCCGCCGCATTGTCTCCAACCTGGCCTCGGCCCCTTTCGATTTCGAAGGTACACAGCTCTCCACCACCATATCGGCCGGCGTGGCAGCCTTTCCCGAGGATGGGTCCGACATCCGGACAGTGATTATGAAGGCGGATGGGGCTTTGTACGTAAGTAAAAAGGAAGGAAAGAACCGGGTTACCGTCCACACAACTGGAGATGACACACCATAAGGAAGCGGCTGTTCCGGTTAATTCAACCTCTATTCGGCAGTTGAACACTGCCTGCACTCGTACTAAAGGGCTATTTCTGTAATTCCAGGCTCATTGCGCTGCATCCGATCAACTTGCGGGTTCGGACAGGATCGGCTGCGGACGCTTCATTTCACCAAGAATTACGACGAAATACCCCTCATGTACTCCTTCCGGCAGCATTAAACTGCCGTTTTTATGTTCAAAATAGTGGTAACGTTACAACTGCCGCCGGTACCTGACGAGAAGATAGAGACAGACCACGCCGCCCGCTACCATGCAGGCGACCCACCCCCAGACAACCCGCCGTCCGCTGCCACCAAAAAGAAGAGGATAGAGAAAAGACCAGGTCAGAAGGACCACGGCCAGGAATTGAAGCGCCCCCTTCATGCACGAATTGCCTTGAAGACGGCCGCGAAGTCTTCGTCACCGAACCCCATCTCCCTGGCCCGCTTGAAGAGCTCGTTGGCCGTGGCAGCTGAGAAGAGCGGCTGCCCGACCCCGTCCCCCATGGCTACCGCCAGGCGCATATCCTTCTGCATATGCTTGAGGGGAAAGGCAGCAGCAAAGTTGCCCTGGCCGATCACCTCACCCTTCAACCTGAACATCGGGTTGGACATGGCGCCGGCATCGAGAACATCCAGGATATCGGCCTGATCGAGACCGGTCTTTCCCCCAAGGGCGAGCCCTTCACAGAAGGCGGTCATCATCCCCCCCATGACCATGTTCACCACCAGCTTCATCCGGGCACCGTTCCCCACCTCCCCCAGATAGAGGATCTTCTTCCCCATCCGTTCAAAGCCCGGAAGGGCCTCCCCGTAGAGGGAACGGTCGCCTGCAGCGAGAATGATGAGCGCCCCATCCTCGGCCTGCTTCTTGCTGCCCGACACCGGCGCCTCCAGGAACAGTCCCCCCCGTGCGGTAACAGCGGCGGCGATGCCGGCTGAAGTTGCGACATCAACCGTGGACATATCCACATATCCCTTCCCGGCCGACATCCCCGCAAGTACTCCGTCCGGACCGTCGCAGACTGCCTGGGCGGCTGCCGGGTCAGCCAGCATGGCAAAGGTGACCTGGCAGTTCTCCACCACCTGCCGCGGCGTCGCCGCGACCTTGGCACCCAGCTCCGCAAGCTCCCGGCACTTGTCCGCCGTACGGTTCCAGACCGTTACCTCGAACCCCGCTTTCACCAGGTTCTTCGCCATGCCACTCCCCATGATGCCGAGTCCGATAAAGCCGAATGTCTGCATACCTGCTCCTTTCAATGGTCAACAGAAACAATAACTACTAAACCAATTTTACCGGGATAATCAGGATAATCAGGATGAACCCCAAAAATTAGATTCTGGATCTTAATCCTGAACATCCTGATTATCCCTGTTAAGATGCCTTTGCTGTTTACAGCAGTTTCGCCCGCCGCCATCTACGCACCGAATTGATGAGCCAGATCTCTTCAGCCCGGGCCATATCCGCCGGGGTGATGACCCGTTCCTCTATCTCCCCCTGCGCCAGCAACTCCGCCCGGAAGGTGCCGGGAAGAATACCGCTCGACAGGGGAGGGGTGACCAGTTCGCCATCCAGCCGAACGACAAGGTTATGATTGGCCCCCTCGGTCACCTCACCCCGTTCGTTCACAAAGAGCAGATCGCCACAGTAGGGATGCAGGTCCAGCGCAGAACGGTAGAAAGAGCGATGGGTAGTCTTGTGATAGAGGAATGGGTCCGCAGAATCCACCGGAGCCGGGTTAAGGGCGACCGGCACCGTCTCTTCCGTTGCGGACGGCGCAAGGGATTCCATTTGGATGGTAAACGCCCCCTTCCTGTTCACGAGCAGCCGGACCTTGGTGAAGCCGGCGAGGGGCACGGCGCGATGTTCCAGGACCAGGGCAATCTGCCCCAGTCGAAGGGGGAATCTGAAATAGTCCGCCGAGCGGGAGAGGCGGGCCAAGTGGCGTTCCAGGAGAAAATAGCCTGTACCTTCTTCATGGAGCATGGTTTCCACAAGCTGAAATTCCGGAATCACGCGGCGGGCAAAACTCCCCTTGGAGAGGCATTCGTCATACTCAGCACCAGCTTCGGAGCCGATGGTTATGGCACTGCCGATCCCCAGTTCTCCCCTCCCCGTCGCTGTATCTATGATGGCAGTTCTGATAGCGACACTGAACACCGCATCACAGGAACCGGCTTTACCGGCGGAAGGTGAAACATAACCGATACAGCCCGTATACAGCCCTCGTGGCGAACCCTCCAACTCCCGGATAATTTCCATGCTCCGCTTCTTCGGCGCACCAGTCACCGACCCGCAGGGGAAAAGAGCCTGGAATATATCAACGAGCCCCGCGTCATCCCTGACCCGGGCCGTGATGGTGGAGGTCATCTGGTGAACCGTTTCCAGCGTTTCCACATCGAAGAGAGATTTCACCCGCACCGACCCCGTTTCAGCCACTTTCCCCATGTCGTTTCGCAGGAGATCGACGATCATCAGGTTTTCCGCCCGCTCCTTCTCGCTCTCCCTCAACTGCTCCTTGATCGTCTCGTCCTCTCCGAGCCACCGTCCCCGCCGTGCCGTCCCTTTCATGGGTCGACAGGTGATGACTCCATCTTTCAGTTCAAAGAATAGCTCGGGAGAGGCGGAAAGCGCCTGGAAACGTCCCGTATCAATGAAAGCGCAGTAGGATGCCTTCTGTGAGAGACAGAGATCCTGGTAATACAGCGGGGAATCGCCGGACAGGCGGAAATGCTGGTGGAGGGTGTAGTTGACCTGATAGGTGTCTCCGGCGGCGATGTACTCTCGTATCCGCCCGACCATCGCACCATATACTTCCGGGTCAAGCGACGAGGCCCAGTCCGTCGTTTCGTAACCGGCGTCATGTTCCTTGTCATCCCCCCCATGAAGGCGTGGGGCAAACCCGGACCGCCGCCGGAAGAGACCGAACCAGACAAGGGGCGTGGGGCCGGGAGAATGGGTCGGCAAGCCGGTTCCAACACCCGGCGCTGCCTCGTAGGAAACAAAGCCGGCGGCGTGCAGCCCATCAGCCACGGCTGCCTCCACCCGTCGCAGAGCGGGAAGGACCTCATCAGCTGCATGGGCGACGATCTCTTCCACGAATCCGTCGAACCGGTACGAAGAAGAGTTATGGCGCGTGGAAAAAGAATCGAGGAGGACGAGGGGGGTCGCGTTCATGACAATTCCGCCCTGCAGATGGTGGTCACCGGGCACTCACTACAGAGGGGACGAACCGTTCCGTCGCACCCCTCCGATATCCCCAGATGACAGAGGGAGAAATCATATTTCACCGGGTCGGAGGCATCGAGCTTGCGCAGTGCCGCCGTTATCTCTCGCGCCATGCGCCAGTCCGCCTGTTTCCGCGCGGTGAGCCCAAGATTGCGACCTATCCTCTGGATATGGGCGTCCACGGGGATCACAAGCTTGGCCGGCGAGACCTCACGCCAGAGTCCCAGGTCGATCCCGTCGGCGGGGCGGACCATCCAGCGAAGAAACATGCAGAGCCGCTTGCAGGCGCTCCCGGCAGCAGGCGACGGGAAAAAGAAGGGGAAATAGGAGTCGGCGGGGATGCCTGCAGGACCGAAGACCGGCGTGTAGTCCATGGCCAGGAGCGCCGAGGTGAACTCCACGAGGGACGGGGTGATGTCTTCCGCCGTCGCGTCGTAACAGCCGAGGAAGTAGTCGCCGATGGAGTCCGCCTCCTCAAGCATGGTGCGAATCGCCAGCATCAGGGCACAGAGATCGCGATGGTCATTGAAACGGTGCTTGAAACCGGCGTAGGTAAGCCCCCCCCGGTCAGGCTCGAACGCCTCCACGAAACGGCGTGGCGACGGACCCATGGGAGCAAAGACCGCCTCCAGGTTTTTCAGGATGATCTTCACATTGCCGTAGGCAAACGCCGCAGCGATGAACCCGACAATCTCCCGGTCCGCCGGGTCCGGATAGCGGTGGCAGAAGGAAAGCGGGTCGTTGGCCAGGTGCCGCGACGACCGGGCAGCATAGAGCCCATCGAGAATGGTTTTCAGATTTTCACTTTTCACTGGTCCCCGATCCCTAGTCCCGGCCTTTCGGACTCTCAATAATAAACGTCACCGGCCCGTCATTCACCAGATGTACCTGCATATCCGCCTGAAAGATACCGGTGGCGACCTGCACTCCCAGCCCTTTCACCTTCGCCACGAACAGCTCATACAAGCGGTTCGCCTCGTCGGGAGGGGCAGCGGTATCGAAGGAAGGGCGCCGCCCCTTGGCGCAGTTCCCCGCGAGGGTGAACTGGGAGACCGCCAGCAGCTGACCGCCGATATCCCTAAGCGCCAGGTTCATCTTGCCGGCGGCGTCTTCGAAAATGCGCAGCCCCACGATCTTCTCCGCCAGCCAGGCAGCGTCCCGCTCCCCATCACCCTTCTCCACCCCGAGCAGCACGAGTACCCCCCGGTCGATGGCACCAACCGTCGCACCGTCCACCTCCACACGCGCCTCGGTAACCCGCTGGATGACCGCTTTCACGCGAAGACCTTTTCGAACGTTTCCCGGTAAATGGCCAACGCCTCGGCGCTAAAGGGGACGAACACCACCCGCTCCAGTTTCGGATTGGCGGCCAGGGCAGTTTTCGCCTCCGTCATGGCGACCTCGCACCCCTTCGTCATGGGATAGCCGAAGACCCCGGCGCTGATGGCGGGGAAGGCGATGGAGGTCAGGCCATTGTCGTGGGCCACCTGGAAGCAGCGGCGGTAGCAGCTTCTCAGCAACTCCGGCTCCCCCTCGTTCCCCCCGTGCCAGACCGGCCCCACCGTGTGGATCACATGCCGTGCCGGTAGTTTATACCCCTTCGTGATCTTCGCGTCCCCCGTGGCGCAGCCGCCCAAGGTGGCGCATTCCGCCACCAAATCCGGCCCCGCCGCCCGGTGGATGGCACCGTCTACCCCTCCGCCGCCCAGCAGGGTATTGTTGGCCGCATTGACGATGGCATCTACGGAAAGTTTCGTGATGTCGGCCTGGATGATCTCGATTTTTTCTTTCATGGCAGACCTCTGTACGTGATGTCCTTCTTATACCACACCCACCCTGATGCGGAATGGTTTTTTGAAAAAATCGTACCGGGCAATCCATGAACTGTTGGGAATCGGCAGGGCAAATAATACAGGAAGTTAGAAGGATAGCGGTGCCCCGTCAGCCTTGACAAGGTAGGACAAAAAGGTATAGTGATAAAAATTAACAAAAACCAATGTATTTGATTCCACCGAAACGCTGACCCTCCGCGAGGAGGAGTCGGAAAGCGACGGATCTTTGTTCCGGGAAAGATGGCCGAGCTGCCGAAGAGATCACTTTCGACAGTTCGACCTTTTATTATTCAAGTATGCAAAGATTCCAAATCCTTCATACCGACAGATTCGGGAAAGGAGGTGATACCGATGGGGCATTGGTGGCAGAATATCACGGGAAGAGCTGTCCTTGCACACCCCAATAGATGCAGCACGGAACTCGGAGACACATGGCCAGCCGACACTGTTAATGCTGATTTTCTCCAGTCGCCAAGATGACTGCTTTGCAACAGTGATAACTTTCGGCAGATTGATTCAGCGCAGAGGAAAGGAGACCTCAGGATGAGCCAAATAGAAGGCAGATGGGAAAGAATCCGAATAGTTACAATGGGAGCCATAGCCAAAATATGCACGGTACTGGTCGGAATAGGGGGAATGCTTTTCACCCTCCCAACATTTACAGGCAATGCAAACGCACAGAGTTGGTTAAAATTGGCTCCAACCGGTGGCCCGCCTCAACTGGTTATGTACCAGCCCGCAGTGGTTCTCGATGCCGCTACAAACCGGCTGATTCTCTACGGGCGTAACACAAGCTGGCAAGATGAAGTCTGGGTCCTGACGGGGGCGAACGGCCTGAGCGGAACCCCTGCATGGACAAAACTGTTGCCCAGTGGTTCACCACCGCCCAATACGGGAAACCATGCGGCGGTGTACGATTCCGCACACAACAGAATGATCGTTTTCGGCGGATGTGTGGGGGGGTGTTTGCCTGTCAGCAATGGTGTCTGGGTGTTGACGAATGCGAACGGCACCGGTGGGACTCCCGAATGGATTTCACTAAATCCGGCGGGAGCATCGCCATCACCCCGCCATTCGGTCGCAGCAGGCTATGATCCGGCAACCAACAGCATGGTCATCTTTGGCGGACATAACGGCGGCGGTTGGGGAGGAAGCACCTATTCTGATGCCTGGGTGTTGTCAAACGCCGATGGTCTGGGAGGTTCTCCCGTATGGACACAGCTTTTCCCTGTGAGTGGTCCGCCACCTGGACAATACAGTCCTAGCTATGCATATGATGCCGCCAGCAATCGCTTGTTTGTCGCAGGGGGATCGGCTCAGGGAAGCGGTGCCTGGACGAATGCGGTTTGGGGATTAAGCAATGCCACGAACGTGGCGACACCGGTATGGACGAACCTGATTGCCGAAGGCTCTCCTGGAGCTCCGACTCCCTTCAGTGGACCACCAGCCTTTTATGATCCTGCTACCAACCGGATGATGCTAGTGATGTACAATGCAGGCAGTTATGACCTGTGGATAGTCAATCCAGTAGCAGGAGAGAGCCCATCCCTCGCCTGGGCATGGACGAAGCTTTCCGTAAACGGTGGGCCACCTTCCGGGTGGTCTGGCCCCAATATGGCGGTTTACGATCCCTCAAACAATCGGGCCACCGTGCTGTTCGGCACCCCATCAAACACCTTGGACGCATGGGTGCTGAGCGACGCCAACGGCATTGTGAATGTAGCCATCGACATCAAACCGGACACATACCCAAACAGCATCAACCTTGGCTCGAACGGCACCGTACCGGTGGCGATCCTCGGCAGCGCCACGTTCGATACGACAGAGGTGGACCCGACGACGGTGAGCCTGGCAAGTGCGCAGGTGAAGCTCAAGGGAAACGGCACACCGATGGCGTCCATAACGGATGTGAACAGCGACGGCTTTCCCGATCTCGTCGTACATGTCAGCACCGAGGCACTGACACTCACCGACCAGAGTGTGGAAGCAACGCTGACAGGACAGACCTACGACGGCCACTCTTTCCAAGGGAAAGACAACGTCAAGATCGTTCCGTAGGGGGATACGCAGCGCTTCGGTATGCAGGACTTCAGCAGAATAGGTGGACACCGCAAGGGACGGGGGCATTGCTTCTGTCCCTTGTCTCGTTGATAGTGACGCGGAGATGCCGCGTGAAGATACCGGCCATACCAGAGAACCACTCTGTCGCCGGCAGAAAGATAGCCATCTCTCTGCTCAGTCTGCATGGGGGGACACCCCTTCCAGTAGACCAGGGCAGACCTCCTTATTTCCCCGCCAGATTCCGCAGCACCTTGAGATTCACCTCGTCCATCTCGTCATTGTCCCCCTTGGGAGTCTCCAGAATCTTGGGTATATTCACAAAGCGCACATCGTTCATGATGAAGCGGAAGCCGTTCAGCCCCATGGCCCCCTGGCCGATGTGCTCATGGCGGTCCACCCGGCAGTTGAGCCCCTTCTTGGAATCGTTCATATGGAAGCACTGGAGTCGGTCGAGGCCGATGATCCGGTCGAACTCCGCCATGACCTGCCGATATCCCGCCTCGGTGGTGATGTCGTAGCCGGCGGCAAAGGTGTGGCAGGTATCGTAGCAGACGGCGAAGCGGTCGGGGTGGGAGGTGCCATCCATGATGGCGCACAGGTGCTCGAAACTGTATCCCAGGTTGGTCCCCTGGCCGGCGGTGGTCTCCAACAGCACTTTCCCCGTGAACTCGGGAACCAGGTCGAAGAGTTCGTCGAAGGCGGCGCAGACCCGCTTGATCCCCACCTCTTCTCCATCACCGTTGTGGGAGCCGGGGTGCATGACGATCTTTTTGATGCCGAGTCGCTGGCAGCGACGCATCTCCTCGGCGAAGCCGGCCAGACTCTTCTCCCGCACCTCCCCCGGCGCGGCACCCAGGTTGATGAGGTAGATATCGTGGCAGACGATCTCGTGAAGCCCGGATGCGGCCCATTTCTCCCGGAACAGCGCCGCATCGGCGTCGGAGGGGATCTTTCCCCGCCACTGGTTGGAGTTCTGGGTGAATACCTGGATCACGCCGCAACCGGCCTTCGCCCCCCGTTCGGGGGCGAGGTGGATACCGCCTGCAATGGACATGTGGGCACCGAGATAATCCATACAAGATCCTTTCTGATCCACGAATAAAAACAAAAATCCATCTAACAGGGATGCACAGGATATTCAGGATAAAACCAAAACCATGTACCTGAAAAGGAAATGGGACACGGAAAAAGCGGATAACATCTGATTAAGACGGATGAACTCCAGATTCAGATTTCACCCTAAAGGTTCGTTGAAATTGTAGCCTGAATCCGCAGTTGTTCTGGTTTTTTAATCATGATTATCCTGAATATCCCTGTTAATTCAAGCTTTTGGTTTTACCAACTGCGTCAGGCTTTAAGTGATTTATTGATCGACTCGATCCGCTCAGCATATCCGGCGGGGGTGAGGTGCACCTCGGTGTGGGGTTCGGACCAGATGGGGCGTGGCCAGAGGGGGTCGGTCGTGAAACGGGGAACCAGGTGCCAGTGCATGTGGGGGACCATGTTGCCGAGGAGCTCGTAGTTAATTTTAGCCGGTTGGAACAGCCTGTAAAGGGCGGCTGCCACGACGGTCACTTCTTCCATGACGGCCGTCCGGACATCCCGCTCCAGGTGGAACAGCTCGGTGACATGATCTTTGGTGAAGACAAAGCAATAGCCGGGAAAGAACTGGTCCCGGTTGAGGAGTACGTGGCAGTAGTCGAGCTCGGTGATGCGGAGATCGGGTTCGTCGTGCCATTTGGTGCACATGGGACATCTGGACATAGAGGCCTCGTAAAACGTGCTGCGTTCGCGTGCTACGCGGGTTGATATTGTTTTCCAGTCAGGCACCTTCGCAGCACGCAGCACGCAGTACGCAGTACGCAGCACGTCTACAGGTTGATCTCGCCGGAAAACACCTCGACCGCCGGCCCGGTCATATAAACACTGCCATCCTCCGCCCACTCCAGTTCAAGGTCACCGCCGGAGAGGTGATTGAGGATCTTTTTCTCGGTGAGACCGTTGAGCACGCCGGCGGCGCAGACCGCGCTGGCGCCGGTGCCACAGGCCAGGGTCTCGCCGGCGCCCCGCTCCCAGGTCCGCTGGCGCACTTCGGTGCGGGAGATGATCTGCACGAACTCGACGTTGGTGCGGCGGGGGAACATGTGGTGGTTCTCGATGAGCGGCCCGTACTTCTCCACCTGGAAGTGCTCCACCTCGTCCACGAAGATGACGCAATGGGGGTTCCCCATGGAGACGGTGGTGATGGCAAAGGTCTCGTGGAGGATATTGAGGGGGAGGCCCACCACCTGGCCTTCCTGGGGATCGCCAAGCATGGGGATCTGTGCCCGGGTGAGGCGGGGGGCCCCCATGTTGACCCGCACCTTCTCCACCTTGTCAACCCCGTTGGTGAAGAGTTGCAGAGTGAGGATGCCGGCGCCGGTTTCGGCGGAGATCTCCTTTTTGGTCACGATGCCGTGATCATAGGCATACTTGGCCACGCAACGGATGCCGTTGCCGCACATCTCCGACTCGGAGCCGTCGGAGTTGAACATCCGCATCCGCACGTCTGCCTTGTCCGACGGCATGATGAGGATGAGGCCGTCGGAGCCGATGCCGAAGTTGCGGTTGGAAACCCGTATGGCCACCTGCTCCGGGTCTCCTATCTGTTCCGCGAAGCAGTTCACATAAACGTAATCGTTGCCGGCACCATGCATCTTGGTGAATTTCATGCTCTATCTCCTTTATCACAGAGGACTTGAATGAGCTTCAGTAATAGCAAAAACTCACGGCGGCAACAACAAAAAAGCTTGGTGGCTTGACCGGAACAGACTTTTTCCGCTATCATGCAGCCATAGTTATCATATAGTGCTCCGGCGATTAAACATACGAATGGTAGGGGCTAGGCTTGCCTCGCCCAATCTGGGACGGGGGCACCCCGCCCCTACAGACGGGTTTCAATGTTTAATCGCCGGGGCAACAACAATGGAGACTTTCCCATGGAACTGAAGAACAGAGTATGGATGACCGGCAGCCTTGAGTGGTATGCTTACATTGACGATGCAGAGGTCTATCTCGGCCAGAGGGAGGTCCCCTACCCCCTGGAGGAAGGAGACCGGTGGATCAACCAGGTCGGCAACGTTTTCGAGGTCAGAAACGGTGAGATACTCCTCCTGGAGCAGGTCGCTCCCCCCGAAAGATGCTGGTGAGTCAGACACCCGCCGGGTTTGCGCGTCCATAGGCGCAAACCCGGCACCATCTGTCTACAGACAAGCTTGTTGAGCTTCCAAACCCTTTTCAACTCCGCCCACCTATGCCCCCTCTTTGTACGACCCTCCGTTGACAGCCGGTTGCAGTCCGATAAACTTCCCTTAATCTATTACCCAGAACAATGAATAAACCTGATATGGCAGTTGAATACTGCCGGAAGGAGTACATGAGGGGTATTTCGTCGTAATTCTTGGCGAAATGAAGCGTCCGCAGCCGATCCTGTCCGAACCCGCAGGGTGAGTTGATCGGCTGCAGCGCAATGAGCCTAGAATTACAGAAATAGCCCTTTAGTACGAGTGCAGGCAGTGTTCAACTGCCGAATTTAGACATAATGGCTGTCAGAAGAAATAATCCACTCTTCATGCTGTCAAGCTCCTGGTCACCCCCGACTTTCTGGGGAGATCGTCGCAAAGGGAGTTCATGCCGTATCAAATTCACAATAAACCATTGTATTTCAATCAAATTATGTTATAAGTAAAAAAAATTTATTGTAACTAAAAGAAACGGAGCGGCCATGAACATCCATGAGTACCAGGCAAAGGAGATTCTGAATGCCTTCGGCATTCCGATCCCCCGTGGGCGGGTAGCACTGACTTCGGACCAGGTGGAGCGGGCATCCAAGGAGTTCGGCGGTCGCTGCGTGGTTAAGGCGCAGATCTACGCCGGCGGGCGCGGCAAGGCCGGCGGGGTAAAGCTGGTCCACCATCCGGAGCAGGCCCAGGATTACGGCAAGGATCTGTTCGGCCGGCGCCTCGTTACCCCCCAGACCGGCCCGGAGGGGCTCAAGGTACGCCGCATCCTGGTTGAGGAGGCGGTGGAGATCGCCCGTGAATTCTACCTCTCCATCACCCTCGACCGCGGCTCCTCCCGCTACTGTCTCATCGCCTCGGCAGAGGGAGGAGTGGAGATCGAGGAAGTGGCCCAGAAAACGCCGGAGAAGATCCACAAGCTCTTCATCGACCCGTTCACCGGCCTGCGCCCCTTCCAGGCCCGCAAGATCGCCCTGGCACTCGGGCTCACCGGGACCCTCTGCGAAGACTGCGTGGAACTCATGCTCAACCTCTACCGGGTCTGCCTGGAAAAGGACTGTGCCCTGGTGGAGATCAATCCCCTCGTGGTGACCAAGGCGGGGTGGCTCATGGCCATGGATGCAAAGATCACCTTCGACGACAACGCCATCTTCCGCCACCGGGAATATCCGGACATGATGGACTACTCCCAGCTCGATCCGCTGGAAATCAACGCAGGCAAGTATGACCTCTCCTACATCAAGCTCGCCGGAAACATCGGCTGCATGGTGAACGGCGCCGGTCTGGCCATGGCTACCCTGGACGTGCTCAAGGAATGCGGCGGCGAACCGGCCAACTTCCTGGACGTCGGGGGGGGAGCCACCCGGGAGAAGGTGGCCGAGGCGTTCAAGATCATTCTGGAGGACGGGGATGTGAAAGGGGTGTTCGTCAACATCTTCGGCGGCATCATGCGCTGCGACGTCATCGCCCAGGGGATCATCGAGGCGGCATCCGAGGTCCACTGCACCCTCCCCATCGTCGTACGGATGGACGGCTCCCAGGTTGAGGAAGGGAAGCTGCTCCTGGCGGAGTCGGGACTCAACGTCCAGACCGCCGACAACCTGGGGGACGGAGCGGCACGCATCGTGAAGATGCTCGGATGAACCAGTTCAACGTTCAGCGTTCAAGGTTCAACGTTGCAATGCGCATAACCTTGAATCTTAAACTTTAGGAGAGCTTGCATGTCCATATTGATCAACAAGGATTCCAAGGTAGTCGTGCAGGGGATCACCGGCCGGAGCGGCCTGTTCCATACCCAGCAGTGCCGTGACTACGGCAGCCACATCGTCGCCGGCGTTACCCCCGGCAAGGGGGGGATCCACATCGAGGGGATTCCCGTCTTCAACACCGTCGAGGAGGCGGTCCGCTACACCGGCGCCAACGTCTCCATGATCTTCGTACCGCCGCCAGGGGCCGCCGACGCCATTCTCGAAGCAGCAGCAGCCGGCATCGACCTGGCGGTCTGCATCACCGAGGGAATCCCGGTCCGGGACATGGTCCCGGTCAAGCGGATCATCCAGGAGAGCAAGACCCGCCTCATCGGCCCCAACTGCCCCGGCATCATCACCCCCGGCGAATGCAAGGTGGGAATCATGCCCGGCTACATCCATAAAAAGGGAAAGATCGGCATCGTCTCCCGCAGCGGCACCCTCACCTACGAGGCGGTCAAGCAGGTGACCGAAGCGGGGCTGGGACAGTCCACCTGCGTCGGTATCGGCGGCGATCCGATCATCGGCATGAATTTTATCGACTGCCTGAAGCTGTTCAATGAGGACCCGAAGACCGAAGGGGTCTTCATGATCGGGGAAATCGGCGGCACGGCGGAGGAAGAGGCCGCCTGGTGGATCAAGGAGAACATGAAGAAACCGGTGGCCTCGTTCATTGCCGGCGTCACCGCCCCCCCGGGAAAAAGGATGGGGCACGCCGGTGCCATCATCACCGGCGGCAAGGGGAAAGCCGAGGACAAGATCCAGACCCTGGAAGAATGCGGCGTCACGGTAACGAAAAGCCCGACCCGCATGGGAGAAGCGATGCTGACCGCCCTGGGGAGAAAATAACCGTCTGATTCCGTGAGGGACAAAGGGATCGGGGATTCCTCAGATTCGCCTGCCAGAACAGATTAAGCCAAGCCGGGGGAGCCATCCTCCGGCTTTTTTCTGCATCCGGCACACCCGTTGCCGGTACAACGGGATTCTTCGTGCCTTGGCGGTTGCATTCCTCTAATTTTCGTATATACTGGAGTGACTTTACTCTGCGAGGAGCCTCTATGGACATTGTAGGCATTGCCGCGGTTATCGTGGCATTAACCCTGGTGGTTCTGGCCGCCGTCCTGATCCCGACCGCCATCGAAATCAGGAAAACCGCCTCCGCCCTGCGCGACTTCATTACCAGCACGGACAGTGAACTGAAACCACTGTTGAGGGACCTGCAATCGACCCTTGCCGATCTGAAGACCATCACCGGCGAGGCATCGACGCGAACCGACGACGTCAAGTGCTTCATGGAGGCGCTGGGGGATGCGGGACGCAACCTGCGGACCATCAACGGCGTGGTCGGGTCGGTTTCGGGCGCCCTCGCAAGCTCATCCATGTGGCTCACCGGAGCACGTGTAGCCGGTAAATTCATTCTCGAAAGAATTGTAAAGAAAAGGGGGAATTAACCATGGCAGACAATGAAAACGGCGTAAGCACTGGTACTGTTTTGCTTTCTTTCCTGGCCGGCGCGGCGGTAGGGGCCGGACTGGCGCTCCTCTACGCCCCCAAATCGGGGAGGGAACTGCGGGAGCAGATTTCGGACCTGGCAGAGGATGCGGTCGACAAGATCAAGGAGTACACCAAGGAAGCACAGGAAAAGGTCAAGTCATCCTTTGAAGAAGGAAAGGACATCATCAAAGAGAAAAAATCAATCCTCTCTACCGCGCTCGAAGCGGGAAAAGAGGCAATGGCACGGGAAAAGGAAAAGTACAAGGAATCGTGAGACCTTCTCCGTTCACCCGAAAGCCCACCTCGCGTGGGCTTTTTTTGTCACGGGTTTGACGACCTTCGGAAGGTATAATGAAAACCAACAGCCGTCATAGAGATTTGCTGACCTTTTTCACCACCACCCTATGGGATCTGGAGCCAGACCACTACCGTGGTTTGCGGCGTCACGGGCTGAGGTATTTACAGATCATAGCACTCGTTGCGCGGGATTTCTGGCTGGACCAGTGCCCACTGCGAGCCGCAGCCCTCTCCTTCACCACTATTCTGTCTCTTGTCCCGTTCTTCGCCCTCACCTTTGCCGTTCTCAAAGGGCTGGGGGTCCAGAACAAGCTGGAACCGCTCATCCTCCAGCAGGTGACAGCCGGCTCGCAAGAGATGGTCAGCAGGATCGTGCACTACATCAACAACACCAACATGACGTCCATGGGAGCAATCGGCCTGGTCTCCCTGATCGTCACGGTGATAGCCCTGCTGACCAGCATCGAAGAGGCGTTCAACTTCATCTGGGGGGTTCGGGAAACCCGCTCCTATTACCGAAAATTCAGCGATTATCTGAGCGTCGTGGTAAGCGCGCCCCTGCTGCTCCTGGCCGCCACCAGCGTCACTACGACCCTTCAGAGCCAGTCTCTCATGCAATGGTTCATAAGCTCCAGCTACTTCGGTGATCTCTTCCTGTTCGTCTTCAGCCTCGTCCCCTACCTCAGCATCGCGGTTGCCCTGGTTTTTCTCTACATTTTCATACCCAATACTAATGTCCGCCTGAAGTCTGCCCTCATCGGCGGGATCCTGGCGGGTGCATCCTGGCAGGTCGCCCAATGGGGCTATCTCCATTTCCAGGTCGGCGTTTCCAAGTACAATGCCATCTACGGAACAATGGCCGTTCTCCCCGTGCTTATGGTGTGGATATACACCAGCTGGTTGATTGTGCTGTTCGGTGTGGAGGTGGTCTATGCCCATCAGAACCTGCGGACGTTCCTCCGCGAGCAGCGGACCGGCAACATGAGCCACAGCGTCAAGGAACTGCTGGCACTGGCCATCCTTCAGGATATCGGCACGGCCTTCCATGCTGGCCAGGCAGCCTGGACAGCCGAACAGCTTGCCGAGGGCCTGGACGTTCCGCTACGAATGGTGAGGGAACTACTCGACTTTCTGGCCACCGCCGGCTATCTTGCGGAAACCGTCGGCACCCACCCTGCATGGCAACCAGCCCGCGACCTGGAGAGTATCCCCCTACAGGATGTTCTGAAAACCCTCAAGGAGCAGGGGAGCGGATGTCGCATCGCGCGTTTGACCCGTGGTGAAGAGCGGCTCAGAGAAATCCTCGACCGGATGGAAAAGGGGGGAGATGATGCACTGGCAGGCATGACGCTTCATGACCTGGTTGCCCCTCAAGTTACCCCCGATACCCCCTCAACAAATTAATAGTTTATAACCTGCTGACGGCAGCCAGTGCGTTGACAAAGCAGGATGAATCGCATATAGTGAGCCTAAAAACAGGCACTTGCCAGAAACAAATCATGCGGGATTTCAAACATATATCAAGACGAAAGCGCCCCGTCTGGCTGCGGCTGTTCAGCCGTCACCGGACAGACCCCCTCAACTCCTTCAAGAAGCTGACCGAGCCGACACCGGACCGGAAATGGCTTCGCTATCTGTTGCCAGCCCTTGCCATTCTTCTTGCGGCCTACCCCATCGGAAGCCTCCTCTTCAGCGCTCGAAATGCCGTCTCCAGTGTCAACAGGACACCACCGAAGGCTACCAAAATCAGCCCCTATGGTGAATTGACGGACGCGCAGTCCTTCCGCCTGGGGACCGATGCCCTCTCCACTTCCCGGTATGAAGGGGAGCACCTGGTGGCACCCCTCGCCGATGGCGGCAAGATGGTCTACACTTTTGACCAGGAATTGCAGACACGTGTAACAAGCGTTCTGGAGAACTTCCACATTCCCTACGGGGCCTTTGTCGCCATCGAACCGAAAACCGGCCGGATCCTTGCCATGGCCGGTTACTCGGCAGCCGATCCATCCTGGGCAAGCCAATCCTGCTACAATCTCTACCCGATGGCGTCCCTCTTCAAGATTGTCACGGCAGCAGCCGCCCTTGAGCAGAAAAAGGTCAATGCGTCGACAGTCCTGTCATTCAGGGGAAGGCTCACCTCGGAAAACCCCAAATACTGGGACGCTCCCCCTGCCCGAAAGGGAAAACAGGGGCAACAGATGAATCTGGCCATGGCCATGGGGAAATCGGTCAATCCGGTTTTCGGGAGACTTGCCAGTGACGTTGTTGGACGTGACTCACTCATGGCAGCCGCTGTCCTCTTCGGCTTCAACCAGCCGCTCTTCCCCGAAACACCGGTAGTCCCGAGCATCGCCCAGGAACCCCGCGACCAGATGGATCTGAGAAGAATGGGCGCGGGTCTCAGCCACGAAGTGAAGATATCTCCCCTCCATGCAGCGGCACTTATGGCGGCCATTGCCAATGACGGCACGCTCATGAAACCGTATCTTGCTGAAGAGATACGAAACGGCAAAGGGGTTGAGATCTACAGCCCAAAAGCCCACCCCCTGCGGCGCCTTGTCTCGCATGAAAGCGCTTCCGAACTGACGAGGATGCTCTCCACATCTGTCAACAGCGGCACATCACGGAAGGCATTCCACGACCGGCGGGGCCGGCCGAAGCTGGCAACCATCGACATCGCCGCAAAGACAGGCTCCATCAACGGCACCAATCCTGCCGGCCATTACAGCTGGTTTGCAGCCTACGCCCCCATCAATGACCCGCAGATCGCTCTGGTAGCGCTCGTCGTCAATAGCGACAAATGGCGGATCAAGGCGTCGTATGTGGGAGAACAGGCACTGGAAGCGTTCTTCAAATAAAACTGGCAATAGGCGATAGGCACGAGGCGGGGGTCACAAGAAGAGAAGCAATGCCTTCTTTCCCGTTGCCTGGTGCCGCTTTTATCTGGAGATAGTGTGGAGTGCATGAAATGCGGGACATGCTGCACGGCGCCGGACATCAGCGCCCTGCGGAAGCCGGTTGGAGTGAGGTGCCCGCACCTGAGCGCGGACGGACTATGCGGAATTTATGCAACGCGGCCATTTGTCTGCCAGAGCTACCGGCCAGATGAGATCTGCCTGCTGGCAAACGCCCCCACCCTTGAAGAACGGGTGGCAAACTACCTGCAACTGTTCGGCCTTGCAGAGGAAACGCAGCGCGGTCAGCGGTAGGTGTTAAGCGTCAACCGGCCGTCCTCCAGCTCACCGTAGGTGAAATGGGTCATCCAGTCCCCGAGACAGAGGAGCACCCTGCCGTCGGGTGACGTTTCCAGAAGCGGGATATGGAAATGGCCGGAGATGACAACATCATACCCCTCCCGAAACCTGGCCGAGGCGAACTCACGCAGAATCGCCGGATAGTCCCAGCGCTGTTGACGCTGCGAATGGCTCCCCTTGCTGCGCTTCCCCAACCGGTCTGCAATTGCGATGGCAACGGCGGCAGGCACACGGGGGACGAGGGCACGGGTCAGTCGATTGTGGAAGATAAACCGGAGCACGGGATAGCTGTGGTCCCGGCGGTTTACCTGGTCACCATGGCAGAGATAGAAGCGCTTCCCCTCCATCTCCATGCTTGCCGGACCGGGAAACACACGAGCTTCGAGGGTTTCAGTGAAAAACGTTCCCACATGGAAGTCGTGGTTACCTTCGAAATAGACGATCTCCATTCCCCCCGCGTGAAGTTCAGCGAGCTTGTCGAGGATGGGGACGTAGTGAAGGAAGGGGTTGGAACGGTAGCCGAGCCAGAACTCGAACAGGTCCCCCATGATGAAGAGTGTGGCCGTATTACCCGCCAGGCTGTCTAAAAACCGCAGCAACAGCCGGTAATTGGCATCGGCCGGATCCTGCAGGTGGGCATCGGCAATGAACACTGTACGCATGGCGGCAACTATATAGGAAATGCAGGTAAAGGTAAAGGTGGAGGTAGGGGGAAAGCCCCCCTCCTTGACCACTGCCTGAATGAGGATATAACGTTGATGGGTGTAATGCGGGATGTTGAAATAGTATGGGACGACCTTCTGGATGCATTTGAAAATCCGGACGAAGAGCTGATTTATTTTCTGGACCGGGATACGGGAGAAGTATTCTTCGTCCCGGTGGACTACGAGGATGATGCTTTCTGGGCAGAAATTGAGGAAGACGAAGAGCGATTCCTTCCCCTCCCCGGTTACGATTACGATCACGAACGAAAACTCCTTCACGAATTCATCAAAGGAGTCAACAATCCCGATTTGAGGGACCTGTTGGAGAGGACATTCGTCGGGAAGCGCCCCTATGGCCGGATGGACGACATACTCTCCTTTTATCCGGAGGAAATGGAACGGTTGCTGGCATTGAAGGAAGAACTGACAACCGGACGGATCAGGCAGTGGCTGGAAGAACACGACATTTTCTCCTTTCGCGAGTCATTGTAGAATTGCACTGAAACAGTGGGGACACGAGCGTCTCCACCGCCAGCCTTCCCCGGAGAAGCACACCATGAATTCCGCTCAACCGAATGCCATCCGCTACCTGCTTCTGCTGGCGCTTGCAGCAATCCTCATTGCCGCCGGTTACGCCCTGCGGCATACGGTTTCCTGCTTTCTCCTCTCCTTCGTTCTCGCCTACCTGCTCGACCCGCTCCTGGTCTATCTGGAGAGGACCAAGGTCCAGCGAGTGTACGGAATCGTCATCCTGTATGTCATCCTCGCAATTTTTTCGGCAATAATCCTGATTTTTTTCGTCCCCTTCCTGACTCTTCGCTGGCAACAGCTGATCCAGAACTTTCCCGGCTACCTGCTGAAAATCCAGGCTCTTGCCGATGGATGGAAGGCCCAGTTCCTGCCCTTCGCAGCCGCCGAAGAGTGGCGCTGGCTGGTGGATTCCGCAACACAAAATTTCGACAAGCTTCTTGGCCGGATTGGTAGCGGGCTCTACGCAACTTTGACCAGAATGGTATTCAATCTCTTCAACCTGGTGCTGGCACCGATTCTCGTTTTCTTCATGCTTTTTTACAAGCAGGCCATCACGGACGGGATAACCTCCTGGCTTCCGGCTCGACGACGAGAAACGCTGCTTGCCCTGGGGAGAGATATCAACGGAAGCATTGGCGGCTATATCCGGGGGCAGTTCGCGGTATCGGCAATCGTGGCGATTCTGTCCGCCATCGCCCTGTTTGTCCTTGATGTGGACTACGCACTCTTCAACGGCATATTTGCAGGCCTCGCCTCGATCCTCCCCTTCATCGGCGTCATCCTGGCAACCATCCCGGCCCTATTCTTCGCCTATGTAAAATTCCAGAGCGGAATGGCCTTATTCCAGGTAGTCGCCGCCTTTTCCGTCATCTATTTCCTGGAAGGTTACGTCATAAAACCGCTGGTATTCAAGGAAGCGATGAACCTCAACCCGCTTGTCACCGTTATCGTCGTCATGGCGTTCGGCGAGTTGATGGGATTCTGGGGGATACTGCTGGCCATCCCCATTGCCGCCGCCGGCAAGATTGTCGCACATTACATCCGGCAGGGAAAATTTGCCGAAGAGGGGTAAATCATTGGATAACGTCGGCGTCAAGGGGCGCATGTACTATTTCCTGGCCGCCTTCTTCGCTTTGGGGCTCCTGGCAAGCATCTTCCTTCGTCACACCTTCTCCGCCCTGCTCACCTCTCTGGCCCTGGCATACCTCTTCAATCCCCTTCTGAAGTATCTGGAGAAGCGTGGTTTTTCCCGCTTTCTCTCCATCATCTTCATCTATGGCATCATCGCTCTCGGGGCGCTTTATTCGTCATTCTTTATCATCCCCTACGTCGGTCATCAGCTGAACGCCCTCACTTCATCTCTGCCGGATTACCTACAGGGAATCAAGCGGGCTCTCGACGACTGGAAAGACGAGCTCCTCCCCTATTACAGCTCTGCAGACCTCGACTGGCTCATGGCCAAGACACAGGGTTCTCTCAATAATCTGGCAACGGATATCTCCGGCATGGGCTATAATCAACTCAAGGGAATCCTGTTCGCCCTGTTCGACCTGCTGCTCGCGCCGATCCTGGTTTTTTTCATGCTTTTCTACAAGGAAGAATTCAAGGAAATCCTGATCAGCATAACCCCTGCCGAAATCCGCAATGAACTGAAACAGCTGGGGAACCGCATAAACCGGACACTTGAACGCTTCGTTCTCGCAATGATAGTGGACTGTCTGCTGGTCGGCATTCTCTGCGCCGTGGCACTGGCCCTTCTTGACATCGAATTTCCTCTGCTGAATGGCATGTTTGCCGGCTTCGCCACCATCGTCCCTTTCGTCGGCGCACTGGTGGCGGTCATCCCTCCGGCACTGATAGGCTACGCGAAGAGCGGCGACATCCTCATCATCCCCAAAGTCTGTGCCGTCTACTTTCTCATCAACGTGGTGGT
Organism: Deltaproteobacteria bacterium; assembly: GCA_021848385.1. Lineage (GTDB taxonomy): Bacteria > Desulfobacterota > Desulfuromonadia > Geobacterales > Geobacteraceae > Geomobilimonas. The sequence goes on along the minus strand of JAJZUQ010000008.1, from coordinate 31,191 downwards.
GGACGGGTACATCATCAAACCGCTCGTCATGCGCGGCACCCTGAGGCTGAACCCCCTGGCGGTAATCTTCTCGGTGATGGCCATGGGGGAGATCATGGGATTCTGGGGCATTGTTCTCGCCATCCCCTGCGCCGCCGTGGTCAAGGTCTGTTCAACCGGAGTACGACAGCTCATGACTGCGAAGAACGACCATGCAGACAACAATCGTTAGCATCTCCGGCATGTCGCCGGTCTCGACGCTTCTCCTTGAGCGGGGTGTCCAGCATCTGCAGAACAGCCGGTAGACCCGGGAGGGAACTTATCCATGCATCAAAGCACCAACAGACTTCTGCGGGAAATGATCGCCATCTGCCTCATGGCGGCCGCCATCGGCATTGCCTGGAACCACCGGCTCCTGCTCAACGCCTGGACCGGTAATGTTCCGGCCAGCAGTCCGGCACCGGCTTCGCTACCTCCGAGCCAATCGGAAAAGGGGCAACAAGCAGTTCCGCTCCCCCTTGGTCTCATGCAGGTGAAGGAATTCCATGACCGGAAGGAAGCGGTCATGGTGGACGCGCGTGACGGGGCGGCTTTTACCGCTGGGCACATAACCGGTGCGGTCTCTCTCCCCCTTGGCGAAGCGGATGGCCGACTGGCAGAGTTCGCACGTCGCTACCCGCCAACCACACTGCTGGTGGTTTACTGTAACGGCTATGACTGCCACGACAGCCACGACCTGGCCGGAAAACTAATCACGGCAGGCTTCACGACAGTCTTTGTCTTCGAGGGGGGGTTCCCCGAATGGGAAGCCGCCGGCTATCCGGTAACGGGAGGGACGCCATGATCAACAACGCCGGCAGGTATCTTTCCACCATTATCCGTGTCGTTCTGGGACTCGTGTTCATTTACGCAGGAGCTCTGAAGATTGTCGCTCCGGTCGCTTTTGCCGGCAACGTCGCCGCCTACAGGCTCCTCCCCTACTTCGGCAACTACCTTGTAGCCGCCACTCTCCCCTGGGTCGAGACCCTCTGCGGCCTCATGCTGATCATCGGCTGGCGTGCCCGGAGTGCTGCAGCCATCATCTCCCTCCTGAATGTGGTGTTCATGCTCGCTCTCGCCTCCACTATCATACGTGGACTGGACATCGACTGCGGCTGTTTCCAGCAGGGGGCCACGAAAACATCCGCCTGGGCGGCCATGGGACGCGACGCCGTCCTCCTCGCCCTCTCCCTCTCCCTGCTTCGGAGGGATCGTCGAACGGTCGAACGGACAGCAGGTTGAAGTTTGCAAAGAAATGGTGTACGATGCGTGCCGTTTCATTAACCATACGCCACGGAGTCTGATGTGCTGAAAGAAATCATTCTTACCCTCGGCGCGTACCTGGTCGGGTCCGTACCGACCGGACTGCTGCTGGCCCGGGCGATCGGTGGCGTCGACATACGGACCGCCGGCAGCGGCAACATCGGCGCCACCAATGTCTACCGCACAATGGGGAGGAAAGTAGGGGTGATAACCCTGGCAGGGGACTGCCTGAAGGGGCTCCTGCCGGTCGTTTTTGCCCAGAAGATGGGACTGCCGGTCGAATGGATAGCGGTAATCGGCGCTGCCGCATTCCTCGGCCACGTCTACACCATCTTCCTCGGTTTCAAGGGGGGAAAGGGTGTTGCCACTGCCCTTGGCGTCTTCCTTGCCATTGCACCTCTGGCAGTTCTCTGCGCCCTCGCCGTTTTCATCATTGTCATCCTGAAATGGCGCTATGTCTCCCTCGCCTCCATCTCTGCCGCGGCAGCCATGCCGGTCTTCATCATTCTCCTGGGAAAACATCCATCCGTTATTGCCATGACCCTGATGATTGCAGCCCTTGTAATCTACAAACACCGTGACAATATTGACCGCCTCAGGAACGGTACCGAAAGCAAATTCAAGGCATGATAAAAACGTTTACCCCGCCACTCCCGTTCACGTCGCCCATCCTGCTCCCAAAACAGGGCACAGTCTGTCCCGGCAGGGATTTAGGCTTGACATGGGACAGGATATGGCCTAGAGATAGGGATATACTATGCCGTATCTTGAGTAGGTGGAGCTTGAAACAGAGCAGTACAGTATCTTGTCAATGAAAGCATTGTGGCGAAAGAGACAGCTCTGGCTGATTATCGGCCCACTTGTGGCCGTGCCGCTCATTCTGGCATGCATCTTTGCTGTCTTCGTGTTCACGCCCGCAGGCAGCGGCAAGCACGTTGAAGTTATTGAGTTCGCCCAGGGAGCGCCTTTTCGTCGAATCGCCACCACTCTTGAAGAAAAGAAGATTATCACGAGCGCAAAACTGTTCGTGCTCCTCGCCAGGCTTCGCGGAGCCACCGCCAAGGTCCAGGCTGGCCCCTACCAGGTGAACGACGGCCTGACCCCCAAGGAAATCCTTGACCGGATGGTAAACGGTGACGTCTATGTGCAGCGTTTTGCCGTACCGGAAGGATATTCCATATACCAGATCGCCGAACTGCTCGAAGGTCGCGGGCTGTTTACTAAACGGGAGTTCCTTCGTGCCTGTGTCGACCGGAAGCTCTTGGCTGACTTGGGGATTCCTGCGCGGAGCGTTGAAGGATACCTCTACCCCAGCACCTACAACATAACTCCCGGCACCGCTCCGGCACAACTCATCCGTCAGATGGTAGAGCAGTTTGATAAAGTCTTCGCGCAGAAGTTTGAGCCGCGACTTAAAGCCGCCGGTTTAAGCAAGGGGGAACTGCTGACCATGGCCTCCATGATCGAAAAAGAAGCCGTCATCCCGGCGGAACGCCCCCTCATCGCGTCGGTCTTCCACAACCGGCTCCGCAGCAATATGCCTCTTCAAAGCGATCCGACCGCAGTATACGGCGTTCGGGCCTTTGCCGGGGCCGTCAGCCGGCATGACATCCAGCGGGTATCCCCCTACAACACCTACCTGATAAAGGGGCTCCCTCCCGGGCCCATAGGCAACCCGGGAAACTACGCCATGGAGGCGGTGCTCAATCCTGCCCGGACCAGCTTTTATTACTTCGTGGCCAAAAAGGATGGCAGCCACTATTTTTCCGCCACCCTCGACGAACACAATCGTGCCGTAGCCAGGTATCTCAAATCAGCAGCGCCGTCCGCCGGGCCCGTTGCAGGATATCAGAATGACCGCCCAACTATTACTGGCAGAAGATAACGAACCCCTTTCCCGGATGCTCCAGAAGTTCCTTGCCGGGCAGGGATACGAGGTGGTGGCTGTCAAAACCGGTCTTGAGGTTCTGCAGTCGCTTAATGCCGGCAGGTACGATCTTCTCATACTCGACCTGCGTCTCCCTGAACTGAGTGGTGCCGACGTTTTACAGAAACTCCGCAAGTCGGAGAAATGGGCGGGATTGCCGGTAATTGTCATTACAGGCGTCTACAAGGGCGATAAATACGCCGAAGCAGCCCGGCGTCTCGGTGTGAAATATTACCTGGAAAAACCGTTTACCCAACAGGCATTCATTGCCGCCGTGCAAACGACACTGCAGGACACCGCCGGCTCCAAGGGGGCTACGACGTTGCTTGATCTGTTGGTGGATATTTACGAAAATGGGAGGAATGGGATTCTCTCTCTCCCCCAGGGATCACCGGTTGCATTTTTGAAGGGTGAGCCGGTGTCCTTCCTGACGCGGGAATCGTCAGACTTTCCGGATTACCTTGTCACGCGGGGCAAGATCACCCCGGGAGACAGGAAGACATTCCTGGCAGGTGGTGAAGAGCGAATTTTACTCACCCAGGCAGGACTCCTTACCTATGACGAGCTTGTTGAGGAATCCCGCCACTTTCTCACGAAAAAACTGACCGATGCTCTGGAAGTAAAGAGCGGCATCAGCTTCAACGAGGGGGCACCGCCGCTGGAATCCCCCCTCGTTCCGATCTCGATCCCCCACCTCGTCTATGAGGCGAGTAAAGGGCGCGGAAGCAAGCTTGACAGTAAAGCCTTCATGGAACGCTTCGCTGCATGCTATCCGGCGCGTACCCCACAGTTTTTTCGTCGAGTCAACCTGGTCACCATGCGCAGCGAAGACATCGAACTGCTTGAACTCATGGACGGCCAGAAAAGCCTGAGGCAGCTCATCGCCATGGGGACAACGCCGCCCGAAGCAGCCGCATTCTTCTCTTTCCTCCATTCCCTTGGTATGCTGGCCATGCACACAACCCCGACCGCCAACGCCATCGCCGAGTTCTCCCAGAAAGACCTGTTTAACCGGCCACTTGAAGAAGTTGCCGCCGATGATGGACAGGCCGTCGGATTTGATGACCTGGTTGAAGAAATATCGGACTCCGTTGAACTGGCTGTAGGGAACGAAGGTATGGCCTCGCCCCTGTCGAGCGATGAGATAGGTTTCGAGCAGACGGTTCAGCGCGATCATGCATTCATCAAGGACAAGAATTACTATGAATTATTCGGCCTCTCACCGAACAGCTTCAGCTTCAATGCGCTCAAAGAGTCCTATTTCTCAAAGACCCGCCAGTACACGCCGGAAAAGTTCATGGAGTTGTCAGGTGCGACCCAGAGCATAGCCCAGGATGTCCTTGCCGTCTATTCCAATGCCTACAATACACTTTCCAGCGTCGTTGCCAAGGAGCGCTACGACGAGTTGCTCAATGCCGACAGGGTTGGACTTGACGGGCGTCAGGACGACAAGCTGCAGGCCAAGATCCAGTTTCAGTCAGGTAAGGTCTTTCTGGAAATGGGGGAATTCGAAAACGCCAGGAAGGCCCTGCAGGACTCATTCACCCTGGAGCCGGACAACCCGATGCATTGCGCCTACCTCGCCTGGGCCATCTACAACGACCCGGCCAGCAAGAGCTCAAAAACGGCACAGGAAAAGGCCCGCATGCTTCTGGCCAAGTCCGTCCAGATCGGCAAGGTTGCCGAGGCATTTGCCTTCCGTGGCTTGATGCTTCTCGATGAGGGAAGGGATGGCTTGGCTGAGGGAGAATTCCAGAAGGCATTACGCATAAACCCCAAGGAATCCCATGCGGTCAGAGGGCTACGGCAGATTACGGAGAAACGGGAAGCGGAAAGCAAGGGATTCTTCCGGAAAATCTTTGGTTGAACGTCTGCAGACGGATATAAAAAAACCCCCGGACAGTCATGCCCGGGGGTTTTTTATTTTATGGTGGGTCTACCTCTGCCTACCCTTTCTCCACCGTGACGCCGACCAGGTTCGAGCCAGCCGGTAGAAGGGCACTGGCGTTCAGAGCGGCAAAATGATAGGGAGCGAAGAGGAGTCCTGCCTGGAGCCTTCCCGTAACCTTGGCCGGCCCGCTCATACTGCCGACCGGCGAGCTGACCTTTATCCGGGCACCGTCAGCAATACCAAGCCGTGCAGCATCGCCAGCAGAAATTTCAATATACCCTTCCGGCGAAACAGTCAGGTTGTTCTCAGAAGCCGTTGACATGGTTCCGTTATGGAAGCCGATGGCACCGACGGTAAGCGTGTAAGGCTGCGCGGTGGCAGCCGGGATAGAAGCCAGTGTGGCGAAGCTGTAAGCTGAGGGCGCTGGCGGCATCGTCTTGACGAGACCGGAGCAGCGACCGTCGCTCACCTTGCAGCTGCCACCATAGATTCCCGTCACGTCCTTCAGTTCGGCGGTAACCTCAACGACAGAACGGGCATGGGGCTTGCCGGTCAGGCGGCTGTACACTTCCGCAAGAATGTCCCAGTCCTCCCGGGCTTCTCCCGGGGGGGTTACGGCCCGGTTCAGACATTGTACCCGGTTGTCCGGGGTGGTGAACGAGCCGTTCTTCTCGGCAGCCGCGGCCCCAGGGAAAACAACGTGTGCCATGGCAGTGAGATCGCTGGTCAGGATATCCTGCACAATGAGCAGATCGAGCTTCGTCAGTGCAGTCTTGATACGGGCACTCTCAGGGAATGAAACAAGGGGGTTGCACCCCAGCAGGTAGAGTGCCTTGATGCTCCCTTGCTCGATACCCTCGACAATCTGCCAAAGGTCCTTGCCGGGAGTAGTGACAGCCTTGTAACCGGGAAGGAAGTCAGGTGAAACCCCCATGTCGAGCATCCCCTGGATGTTGTTTTTCTGCTCAACAGGGAAAACGCCCCCCTGCCCGCCGGCAGTACAACCGAGAAGCAGAGCGAGGTCGGCTATGGCACGGACCGTGTCGCTGCAAGCAGCACCGCGTATCACATCGGCGCCGAAGACAATCGCCACGTCGGCCTTGCCCCCCAGGTAACGGGCAGCTTCGATCAGTTCGGTCTCGGTCACTCCCGCAGCAGCTGCCAGCTCTGCCAGAGTTTTGCCTGCCAGAGAGCTCTTAAGTGCATCGAAACCGCTGGTTTTGCCGGCTACAAACTCCCTGTTCTCGAGCCCTTCTGCGATGATTGCCTTAACAAGACCGGAAACCAGGGCAAGTTCAGCGCCGGGACGGTACTTAAGATGAACATTGGAGAACTTTTTCAGTTTCACGTCACGCTGGTTCGCCAGTACGAGACTCGCGTCATTCTTGGTAGCGGCCTTGATGACCCGATACTCCATGCCGGTAGACTCGGCATTCAGGTCGCATCCCAGCACGAGGATTGCTCCGGCATGGTCGAGCCGGTCGATGGAAGAGCCGGCCCCGCTGCAGCCGAGGCGCTCCCAGAGGATTGTCTTGGTCTGGGCATAGCCGAGGCGGGCCTCGGAATCGATATTGCCAGTGCCAACCCCTTCACGCAGGAGCTTCTGGAAGAGGAAGCTCTCCTCGTTGGTCACCCGGGGCGAACCGATACCGGCAACCGCAGCAGCTCCGCTGGTCTTGATGATCTCCTGCAGCTTCCCAACGGCAAACCCTATGGCCCCGTTCCAGTCACTCTTTGACCCACCGACCATCGGCACGTTGAGCCGGTCGGCAGAGTTCAGATAGCTGTAGCCGAAGCGGCCATTGATGCAAAGGTTACCGCTGTTATAGGTAGTGTCGTCGCTGGTCACCCTCTCCACACGGTTGTTGCGGGAGTGGTACTCGATCTGACAACCACTGGAGCAGAAGCCACAGACACTCTTGGTTACCGTAAATGACCAGGGGCGGCCGCGGAATTTAAACGGCTTGCTGATAAGGGTCCCGGTAGGGCAGGCGGCGATACAGTTACCGCAGAACTCACACTGGAGAGGTTTACCGTCCACCGTGTCGATGATGGCTGCTTCCCCGCGATTGACCACGGCTATGGCATCGCAACCGACGATCTCATGATCGACCTTGACACATTTCTCACAGAGAATGCAGCGATTGGGATCGCTTTCCAGAAGGGACCAGTTGTAGCGAATCTGCCGCCGCTCCAGAAGAGCGGAATACTCCTGCTTCGCCACGTCCAGTTTGTAGCAGGAATCCTGGAGATCGCATTCGCCGCCGGCGTCACAGACCGGGCAGTCGAGAGGATGGTTGACGAGCATCAGCTCCATCACCTTCCGGCGGATGGCAAAGAGCTTTTCCGACTGGGTGGTGACGTTGATTCCTTCCTTGACCGGCGTGTTGCAGGCGGTCATGGTACGGTCAACCCCTTCGACCTCGACCGCGCAGACCCGACAGGCGCCCGTGGGAGACACCTTTTCCAGCCAGCAGAGGGTCGGTATCTTGATACCGAGTTGGTTGGCAGCTTCGAGAATGGTGGTACCCGCAGCCACGGTTATGTTCTTGCCGTCGATTGTCAGACTGACCATGTGATTTCACCCCTGAAAACCCGGCAAAAGGCTGAAGGCTGAAATTTCAGGGGTTGACCCGTGAATCCTCAGCTCTCAGCCCCGCGCCGAGATGGTATCGTTAATTGTACGTTTTCAGACAGCGGCCATTGCAACACGGTAGCAGCGCAGGCATCGTTCCGCCTCACGCACCGCCTGACTGTTGGTAAAGCCGAGCTCAACTTCCTGATAGTTCTTCAGGCTGGCCCTCTCCTTGCCGTGGACCTCAGCCTGGTGTGCACGCTTGGCAGAATCGAGCCACGGAACCTGCTCGTTCTTGTCATAGACCGGCAGATAGGTAAGGATATCTTCCATCAGTTCATTGTCAGAAAGATACGCCTTCCCTTCCTCAAGCCAGCGCTGGATGACCTTGGCCGCACGGTGCGCATTACCGACGCAGGCCACGACCGTGAGCGGCCCGATCTCCGCATCGCCGCCGGCAAAGACGCCGTCCAGATCGGTTATGAGCGTCCGGGCCAGGGGATTCCCCATGCCGTCCTTCAAATCCTTGCCCGCCGCATCCTTAAGGGGAACATACTTGGTTATAACCGTGTTCCACTTGGAGATGTCGATTCCCAGATCGGGGGTGATAAAGGAGAGATCCGCATCCTGGCCAATAGCGGGAATTACCGTGTCGCATTCGACGACGAACTCGCTACCTGGTATCGGTTCCGGGCGGCGGCGGCCTGATGCGTCAGGTTCACCCAGCGCCATCCTGACGCTCTCCACACCGGTTATCTGGTTGTTGTCATCAACGATAATCCTGGTCGGCAGGACCTGAAACTCGAACGTGACCCCTTCTTCATCAGCCCCGTCCACTTCCCATACGTCCGCCGGCATCTCCTTGCGGGAGCGGCGATAGAGGAGAGTTGATACTTCAGCTCCTTCACGCAGGGCCACCCTTACGCAGTCGATGGCGGTATTCCCCCCCCCGACCACGCAGACCTTTTTCCCCATGCCGGTCGGGTTTCCCATATACGCATCGCGGAGGAAGTCGATCCCCCCCTTGAGGAACCCCTTGTACCCCTTGTCTTCCCCTTCCACCCCCATCGGCTTTGAGCGATGGGCGCCGGGGGCAAGGAACACGGCATCATATTTCTGTTTCAGCTCGGCGAGGGAGACATCTTTGCCGATACGGGTATTGTAGATGATCTCCACTCCCATGGCGGAGACAATGTCGATATCACGCTGGAGGAGATGTCGTGGCATCCGGTAAGGAGGAATGCCGACAGCGATCATACCGCCGCCATACCCTTCGGGAAGTGCCTCATAGATGGTACAGGGATACCCTTCCAGGGCCAGGTAGTAGGCAGCCGCAACTCCGGCAGGGCCGGCACCGACGATGGCCACTTTCTTGTTCTTGCGCGGCTTCGGCTGCATGGGGGGCTGATGCTGGTGCTGCCATTCATAGTCGGACGCGGAGCGCTTGAGGGTCATTATGCTGATCGGCTCGTCCACCTGCTTGCGGCGACAGGCGGTCTCGCAGGGATGGGGGCAGACACGGCCGCAGACCGACGGAAGAGGCATATTCTCGCGGACGATGGCGAGCGACTCCTCAAAACGGTATTCCTTGACCGCCTCCACGTAGGAAGGGATGTCAATGTGGGCTGGACACTTGTCCTGACAAGGGGCGGTGTACTTGTCGATGAAGCGGAACTTGTCGGCTGCCGGCGTACGATTGCCATTGATATAGCCGAGGAAATCGTCGCGGAAATGCTTAACGGCGTCAAGCACCGGCACCGAGGAACTGGGGCAGAGGGTGCACTTGCAGTTCTTGAGGAGCTCCGCCAGGTCCTCGATGGTGGCGAGGTCCGCCTCTTTCCCCTGGCCGGTAACGATCCGCTGCAGTGCGTCCATGACAACCCTGGTCCCCTTCTTGCCGGGGGTGCACTTACCGCAGACATACTGGGTCTGAACCCGCTTCATGTATTCGGCAGCCATGAGCGGGATATCCACATCCTTGTTGTAAAGGATGATGCCGTCCCACCCCATGAAAGCAGACAGGGCTCGCTCGCCATCTAACGTGGTCGGCAGGCGGAAACTCGTGTCCTGCGGCTCGCCACCTTTGCGATTATCGACAATATTTCTACCCCAGCTGGAAAAAACCACCTGTGCCACTTCAGCCTCCACGTGAACTCGAAAATAGCCGTATAATCCGGCTAACCGTTTGCTTTCATTAAGCAAATCAGCTTATTGCAATTGTATACAGTATGCAATAATTAACACAACAATCCCCGCGAAATCAAGGGAAAAATACACTAATTGGATTTTACTAAAGATTGTCAGAAAGTGCAGGCTCTGATATATCTACGGGGAGGGAAAAAAGAAGTCACACGGGAGGAAGAGGCCATGACGCAGATGAGTGAAGCATTTGCATCGCTGTTCACCACCAACCTTGGAATACGGGAAGGAGAACGGATCGTGGTTTTCGGCGACACTATCCGCGCCGACGAGACACCTCTGCCGGCTGATGAAGAGCGGCGGCGCCGGTTACATGACGTGGCGCGGGAGACGGGTGAGTTTGCACGCACCACGTACGGCAATGCAGACTTCATCTCGTTTCCGGCAACACCTGCTTCAGGGGCTGAGCCGCCTGAAATCCTTTGGCGTGCCGTTTTTGGAGATGGGATCGTTGACCGGCTGGTCGCAGCCGGCATCTTCCGCCGCCTGCTTGCCAAGACGGCGGACAAGGATGACGTTCGGACGGCTACCGACCTGGTCCTGTCAGCCAGAGCGGATATAGCCGACGTAGTCGTGGCCCTCTCCAACAACTCAACGAGCCACACCCGCTTCCGCTCCCTGGTCAATAGTGCCGGCGGGCGTTTTGCAAGCCTCCCCACCTTCGACCCTGACATGTTCTTCACCTCGATGAAAGTTGACTGGCAGGCCCTTGCTGAACGGACCGACAGACTGGCGACGGCGGTAAATCTGGCTGCCGAAATCGACGTGGAAACCCCCAACGGCACCAGAATGCAGTTTGGTAAACGGGGGAGAACGGCGAAAGGGGATGACGGCATGCTGACGACCCCGGGAAGCTTCGGGAATCTCCCCGCCGGCGAAGTTTACCTGGCACCGCTGGAAGGGACGAGTTCGGGGGTGATGGTGCTCGAATACGCGCCTACCCGCAAACTGTCCTCCCCCCTGACGCTCCGTGTCGCCGACGGCAAAGTTGTAGAGATACAGGGGGAAGAACCTCACCGCCTGAAACTTGAACAGAAATTTGCGGAAAACGCCAACAACCGCAACATTGCCGAGCTGGGAATCGGCACCAACGACCGGGCCTCACGGCCGGACAACATTCTTGAAGCGGAAAAGATCCTCGGCACCATACACATCGCTCTTGGCGACAACTCCGGTTTCGGCGGAACCGTCCAGACACCCTTCCATGAGGACTATGTCTTTTACCACCCCACACTGACGGCGATTATGGCCGACGGAAGCCGGCAGACCCTGCTCCGGGATGGCAAGCTGATCATCTGAAGCGTGGCCGCGATTGCAGACAGAAACTGCGTCCATAGACAGACTTAGAAGATTTGTGAAACGTTAGCAGCGGAGGTGGAACGATGCGGGTCATCGGCCTGACAGGTGGAATAGCCTCGGGAAAGAGCACAGCAGCGAAGATTCTGGCCGGACTCGGCGCAGCGGTGATCGATGCCGACCGGCTTGCGAGGGATGTGGTCCGACCCGGCGAACCGGCCTATCAGGCAATAGTCGCGGCCTTCGGCAACGGCGTGCTCAACGATGATGGGACCATCAATCGCGCTGCCCTGGGCAACATCGTTTTCGCCGACCCGGCAGCCCGCAGTCGACTGGAAGCCATAACCCATCCGGCCATTGCCCTGCGGGCAAGGGATCTGCTGGCCGGACTGCGGCGCGGGAAAACCCCTCTTGCCATCTACATGGCCCCCCTTCTCATCGAAGCCGGGATCACCGACCGGGTCGATGAAATATGGGTAGTCTATGTGGACAGAGAAACACAACTGCGGCGGCTCATGCAGCGCGACGGACTCAGCGAGGCGGCAGCCCTGCAACGCATTGCCAGCCAGATGCCGATGGAGGAGAAACGGCAACGGGCTCGGATCGTCATCGACAACAACGGAACGGAAGCGGAGATGGTCCGGCAGATACGCGAGATATGGGAACGGGAAATCCTGGGGGAGAACCGGCGTTAACCAGGTAAAAGCAAGCTGGCACACACCGGCGAAAAAAAAGCCCCCATTTCATTGGGAGCTTTTTTTGTATTCGGCCTGTAAACCTGATTCCTATTTGTGATAGCCGAGCTTGGTGGAAATCTCCTCCGCAGCCCTCTTCACCATCGGGATCAATTCCTTCTCCACCCGCTCATCGGTGAAACGCATGGACGGGCCGGAGATGCTCACCGCGCCGATAATCCGTCTCGTGTAGTCGCGGATAGGCGCTGCGACACAGCGAACACCGATGTCCAGTTCCTCGTTGTCCATGGCGAATCCCTGCTCGGCGATGATCTTGAGGTTTTTCTTCAGCTCATCACGATCGGTTATCGTGTTGGGGGTGAAGCGCTTCAACTCCTTGGTCGGCAGGTAGTTCTCCAGTTCCTCGTCGGTCATATACGCAATCTGGACTTTGCCGGCAGCGGTGCAGTAAGCGGGAAGCCGGGCACCCACCCGCGGGACGACCCGTACCGTCAGTCCGGTCTCCACCACGTCCAGGTAGACTATGTGGAAATCCTTGAGAATCGCCACGTAGGTGGTTTCGTTGCATTCATTAACCAGAGACTCCAGCACCGGTCGAGACTGCCGGAGAAGCCCCATCTGCTTGATGAAGGTCTGCCCCAGCTCCAGGGTCTTGAGTCCCAGCCGGTAGTTTTCCGTCACCCTGTTCTGCTCGATATAACCACGCGACTCAAGTGTTGCCAGCAATCTGAAAACATTGTTCTTATGCAGCTTGAGACGTTTGGAAAGCTCGGTAACCCCAAGTTCGTCAATATCATCATGAAACTGCTCGAGGAGGTCTAGTGCGTGGGAAACCGCCTGGATGAGGTACTCTGATTTTTCTTTTTTGGCCATGATTACACCTGTAATTTAGTTAGATTCCAACCGTTTTTGATAAGCCTTTCGGCTCAATAAGTCAAGGGGTTTTTCGCCGTAAACGATCGCCGTTGTCGCCAATAAACCGGTGACTCAGGTCAGCGCGATAACAGCACTGTTGCCGTTTTACTCTGAGATATGCGTTCCGGTAACAACAGCATTAAATCAAATTATCCCTCTGATGTCATTGAAAACACGCGCAATAATACTTTGTAAAATATAGAATATTGTTTTAAAATTGTCAAGCGTGAAATATTATCTGGTTATAATTATGCATGTCACCACAGAGGTTGCCAGTGTACGACGGTTTGCCCTGTCCCGGACGCCACGAAACTGGCATTGGGAACCAAAAGAGGCTATACTGCATACCACGATTGACATACATGCAAGGAGAACGATCAATGCTCAGTCTGCCGAAGAAAATCCTGGTGGCCATCGACGGCTCCCCCCTCTCCGACAAGGCAGCGGAGGAAGCGGTACGGATAGCGGCCGGCAATCCAAGCCAGTTCAAAAGCACCATATACGCCATGCTGGTCCTTCCCAACGCGCCCCGCACCACGTTTACCGATTTCGTACCGGCCCCCCCCATCACCGAAGCAAAAGAATGGGAAGAGCGACGGCAGAGGATTTTCTACGTTATTGAGAAAAATTCCGCCGAACTGGGCATCCCCGTGATATCCAAAGTGGTCTATGGTGATCCTGCAGAAGAACTTATCGCCTTTGCCGAAAGGGAAGAGATCGACGTCATCATCATCGGAAGTACGGGCAAGGGATTTCTCAAGAGGAATCTGCTCGGAAGCGTCTCCGACAAGGTCGTCAAGAATGCGAAGTGCTCAGTCTACGTGGTCAGGGGTTAAGCGGCGAGGTCTCCCGTCGCAGGTACAGGAGGATTTCCCTCAGGCTCTCCACCATGATCTGTTCGTCATTGTGGAATTCGTGGGGAGAAAGTTCCAGGGTCAGGGTCTCGTGGTAGCCGGTGTTGCGCAGGTGATTGAGAAAACGGGTGAGCGGCAGAATGCCGTGACCGGGGAGGAGATGTTCGCGTCCGTGACCGTAGTCGGAAAAATGGATGTTACGGATTCGGCCGGCATTGTAGAACAGGTAGAAATCGTTGATGAAGTTGGTCTTGCCTGACCCCATGTGGGTGCAGTCGAAGGTCATGTAGAGATTCCGCTCTTCGAGAAAGTCGATCATCTTGCCGGTATGGGAAAGGATATACTGGTTGATCTTGAACCTCCCGACCCAAGGCATGTTCTCCAGGGTAAGCGTCACCCCCTCTGCTCCAACCTCCTTCTGAAAATCGAGAATCCGGTACATCCAGCGCCAGTACTTGAGTTCGAATCCGAGCCAGGATGCGGGATGGAAATTGACCAGCGGCACACCACTATCGGCTGCGATCTCAACACTCCGCTTAACGGAGTCGATCGGCCCCCCCCAGCCGTCCAGCGGCATGAATGGCGCATGGATGGAAAGCACGGGAAGGATCGCGGAGAGATCCTGAATAAGAAAACGGGGGTTGATCTTCTGGAAATCCTGGTTGACGATCAGTTCCAGTCCGTCAAAGCCCACGTCCCGGGCTATTTCGAATACCTTGCGGAGCGGGTAGGTAAACAGGGTTCCTGATGAGAGGGATATCCGCATAGCGCTCCTAGCTGCTGACGACAAATCTCTGGTAGACTATCCGCTGCAGGTTAACCACCGCCTCCATCCCCTCTTTCAAGGAGTCCAGCTCCCGGTCATCGAGTTCTTCCGACTTGAGGAAGCTCCCCTCGCCCCCACCAATGCGACGCATCTCCGCCTTCAGTTTCAGGGTGGTAAAGTCATGGTAGGCACGCAACAGCCGTTGGGACAGATCGACACCCAGGTATCCTTTTCCCAGAAGCCCCTTGATCCGCCCGACGTTGGCGGTCAGCGGCACGTCGGCGCGTACCGCCATTATCCTGATGTTTTCCATCAGCGGACTCAACGCATACTGTTCCAGATTGAATTCGCCCCGATGCTCCCCCCCCTTTTCCAACCGCAACCGACCGAAAAAATCGAGTCCTGTCGCCATTTCCGCCGTGACGCGGGCCACTTCGCCAAAGCCGTGGCGGTTGAACTCGAACAGGCTGCGGATCAGGTTTATCGTCTCGCCACAGAGGGTCGCATCCCCGCTCACCAGGCGCAGGTCGGCAAACCGCACCAGGAACGAGAGGTCTTCCGCCGTTTTTTCACCGGAAGCACCCCCGATCAGGCGCGTACGCCATTCGTTGAGGCTCCCCCGCCAGGAAGGATGCACGGGGGTAATGCCACCCACACTCTTGACGCCGCAATTTTCGAGGATAGCGTTTACCCTCAGGGAAAACCCTGCGAAGTACGCAGCGCTTTCGCCATGCACCTCTCCATGAACAAGCAAGGAGTTGAAGTTCCCGGCAACGGTACCCTCCTCTCGACCCGCTCCTCCGAATGCGAACCAGCAGTACGGAGCAGGGGGCGGGCCGAAACCGCTCCGCTCCATCCATTCGCCGGCAAGGTGCACCGCACGGCAGGTCAATCGGTCCTGTAGCCTGATGCAGAGCGACTGAACCGTCAGAACAGACCCGCGCCGGTCGAAATAGTCAGACGACAGCTGCCGGCCGTGTCGATAAGCGACAACCATCTCATCTACCGTCCCTGCCGTCGCCAGTGCAGCCAGAACCTGCTCGACCTCCTCGGCAAACCGCGATTCGACGGCCATTTCATCGGCGATCCGTTCCTGGAGACCGTGCAACAATAAAAGTTCGTCACCATCGAGAAGATAGGCCATCTTTTGCGCCAGCTGCCGCTTCACCCCGTCAACCAGTTCCACCGTGTCGCGCCAGGCAAGGATATCGCCCCCCTTGTTTACCGGGAACATAGACATGGCATTCTCCTTCTAGTCATTTTCCATCCGGAAACGGTTCTTTTCCGCCCTGGCGGCGTCAACCATCGGGTTTGCTTGTGCGGCGTAACGACGTACGCCTCCGCGCATCCCCTCGTTTTCCTTGCCAGGACGAAAAACTCCTCGTTTCCGAATTGGAAACCGATAGTGTCTCATCCGGAGTTTCCGGATGGACACTAGTCAAGATGGCCGTGGACCACTTCGGCCAGGAAACGTCTCATTTCCTCCGATGGAGGGGGGGTCAGGAGCGAAACCACCACCATGACGAGTACTACCAGCGGCGCCCCGCAGAAGGCCGACGAAGTGATCGGAAAGATTCTCGCTACCAGGGGAATGGCATTCCCACAGAGCGGCGCGGAAAAGGTTATCATGACACCCAGCACCATACCGGCGATAACACCGTAACGGTTGGCACGCCCCCACCATATACCAAGCAGGAAGGCGGGGAAAATGGTGTTACCGGCGAGGGCAAAGGCGACCGCCGTTATTTCCGCTATGAGCGCAGGCGGCCGGAGGGAGATAATCAGCACCAGGGCGGCCAGGGCCAGGGTTCCCCCCTTGGCAATCGCCATTTTCCGCGACTCCGAAGCCTGGGGGTTGATCAACCGGTAATAGATATCGTGGGAAAGGGATGAGGCACCGGTCATGAGGAGCCCGGTGACGGTGAAGAAAGCGGCACTTACGGCGCCGGCGGCCAGTAATCCGGTCAGCCAGACCGGCACTCCTCCCATCACCGCCGTCTTGAGCACCATGATGTCGGCCATCTTGCCGGCTGCCACCGGATCGGGGATGTATCCTCCCCGTGCTTCCAGCAGGCGGGCGAAGACGGCATAGGCGGGTGCCGACCAGTAGATGAGGGCGATGAAGAACAGCCCCCATACCACGCTCCACCGCGCATCCCGGATATTGGGAAGGATGTAGAAGCGGGAAAGGACGTGGGGGAGCCCGGCCGTGCCGACCATGAGGGTAAAACAGAGGGCGACCCATTGGAACAGGGAGCCGCTGGCAAAGGGGGCGGTAAAGTTGATATTGAATTCCGTCGCCAGATCCTGGATCCCCTCGCCGTAACCGAACTGGGGAAGGAGCCAGAAATAGCCGAACCGGTGGGCCAGGAACATGAGGGGGAGGATGAAGGAGACGATGACGACAAAGTACTGCAGCTGCTGGTTGCGGGCCACCCCGAGCATGCCGCAGACCACCACGTAGCAGACCACCACCGCCCCGCCAAGGACGACCCCCCGTCCGTAATCGACGCCGAACAGCCAGCCGAACAGCATGCCGATCCCCTTGAACTGGGCGACACAGTATATGACCGATATGGTTATGGAGATGAGCGCCGCCAGGAGCCTGGCGACGTCGGAATCATAGCGGGCGCCGACAAAATCGGGGGCGGTGTATTTGCCGAATCGACGGATCTGCCCCGCCATCAGGACCAGGAGCAGGACATAGCCGCCGGTCCAGCCGATGACGTACGCGAGGGCGAAGTATCCCTGGAGATAGAGGAGGCCGGCCATGCCGAGAAAGCTGGCTGCGCTCATCCAATTGCTGGCAATTGCCGCCCCGCCGCCGATACGCCCGATATAGCGTCCGGAAAAACCGTAATCGGACATTTCCTGGGACTTGGCACGCAAACCGGCCAGCACAAAGGATACCAGCACTCCTGTGACAATAAGAAGCGGCCAGAATTTCACCGGATCGCTATTCATAGGTCCTGTCTCTCCTTCTGCTGTGGCGCTCGGTGAGACGGTCGAGGCAGATATTGAAAATCACGCAGAGGATGATGAACCAGAGGGGGAGAAACTGGGCGGTGAACCAGAAGTGGTAGGGAAGGTTGAAAAAGGTGAGGCGGGTAAAAATCCCTTCACCAAGGGGATTCTCGGCCAGAAGCCAGAGTACCGCCTGGAATCCGAAGTTCACCACCCCCCAACCAACAAGGATGGCCAGGATAAGCACCACCTCGCCGCGCATGTATCCCTGTTTGGGATTGAACAGGTTGACTTCGTAGGATTCCTGCCGCTTGTCCATCGTCATCCTCCCGTACGTCCTGTTTACGGCACTGCCGGTTCAACAACCAGGGGGGGTGCCACCGGTGCCCTTTTCTATTCTACCAACAAAGCCTTTCCTGTCCACACTAACCGGTTTTGACTATCTCCCGCAACACTGCAGTAGCATAGGAGCCCTTGGGGAGGGAGAATTCAAGAAGCAGATCAGCCCCGTCCTCTGTCAACAGCGGTTCGCGAAGCGGCACCCGCAGAGATCGCCGCTCCCCTTCCAGCCGCAGTCCGGCCGGCAGGTCGAAGCTGGCAGGAGTGAGCCCTTCACCGGCAAGAAGAGTTGACTCCATCTCCCCCGGTTCCCCTTCCGGTGACTTCATCTTGCAGCCGAACATCGGCCCGCTCGGTGATATCTCGAAGGTTGCGGCCCGGGGCGCTTCCGCCACCGCATCGGTGACGAGGAAACAGGCACCGTTGTCGTGTTTGATAGCCAGGTCGCCGGCCATAACCCGGTCAAGAGCCGGCAGCCGCGATTCCAGCAGCCGGTCGAACAGGAAAGACTGGAAAGCGGAGAGGTAGAGCTTCTTCAACCGGGGATGGATCGCATTGAGGGCCTTGTCCCACGCCTCGGGACGCTTCACCAGGCGCTGCAGGACATCCCGCTCGGTCCGGCAATGGCCGGGGAGAAGCCGCAGGCTCTCCTCCAGTTCACCCCTCCCATAGGAGGCGATTGCAGACTGCCACCGTTCGTCCCGCACCAGTTCCGGCTTCCCCATGAGAGCATCCACCGCGCCCCGGTAGTCCCCCCGCAGCCAGGCACCGCCGATCAGGTGGGAATTCCCCTGGGCGCCGTAGCGCTGTTTGCCAAACCGGTTGGGGACTCCCCGCTCCAGAAGAACCTGCAGCACAGCCTCGGCCCGTTCCAGGGCGTGGGGCTCAACACCAACCAGCCGGATGAGGAAACGGTTCCCCGCCAGGTGTCCGAGCTTCAGTTTGTTGGTGTGGCGCACCGCCGACAGGACCCTGATGCCGGGCAGATCCAGGTCGAGCACCCGCTGGGGGTCCACCCGTGGAATGGAGATGGTCTGGCGGGTGATTCCCCGGGCGTCCTTCATCCCCGCGTACCCCATATCCCGATCGGACACCTCCAGTGCCCGCGCGATCCGCCGCAGGGCATCCAGGGTAGTGACGCCACGTTTCTCGATCTCCGCGTAGGTATGCTCGCCGGAGCCGCAGGGAAGATAGAGAGGGATCTCCGTCACCTGGAAATCCTCCGGCGTCTCCTTGATGGTTCCCCCGGTACCGGGGATGTTTGCTGTCAGATACGCATGCACGGTAAACCTTTCAAGAACATGAATTAACAGGGATATTCAGGATAATCAGGATTAACTCTGGAAAAAACGGAAACTTCATGCAAAACGCTTTGTCATCGCCGAACGCCTTTTATCGGGGGGACAAATGTGGACTTTTGCAAAAGGCCAATCCGAAAAAACATTTTTGGTTACAAACTGAGTGCCTACGCATTTGATGTTATCCTGTACATCCTGAATATCCCTGTTCAATTCGCCTTTCTGTAGTGGACGAAGTAGATCCTCTTTCCCTCCGCCATGAACTTCCGCATGTACTTGGAGAGGTGATACCCTTCCAGCTCGTGGCGGTAGAGGTCGGGAGCCAGCTGGTTTTCGTACCCATCTACCCCCGGCATGAGCCCCGCCACATCGATGCCGTAATCATCGAAGTCGGTGGCGAAGAAGAAATCCCCCCCCGGCGCCAGGTAGTCGCGGATGAATTCCAGAAACAGCCGGTTAACCAGCCGTCTTTTGCGGTGTTTCTTCTTCGGCCAAGGGTCGGGGCAGTTGATATACACTGCTGCCAGAAGCCCCTTCGAAAGCCGTTCCTGGATAAACTGGCGCGCCTCGACCCGCAGCACCCGTACGTTGGTCAGCCCGTGCCGCTCGATACGGCGACAGGTCTTGTAGCATCCCTTGTTGTAAAAGTCGATGGCAATGAAGTTCCGTTCCGGCTGCTCGGCGGCGGTCTTGACGATGAAGTCGCCGATGCCGCAGCCGATCTCAAGCGCTATGGGATAATCGTTGCCGAAAATTGCCGGCCAATCGGGCAGCGCGGGAAGCTGCTCCTCGCGGAGGTAATGGGGGGAATCGATGTGGATGAAGGATTGCATCGTGGTGTCCTTGGCATAATTTGGTGGGCGTACCATAGCACAACTGCCCGGAAAAGCGAAAGTCCGGAAGTGCCGGCAGGGAGAAAAATCTGGGGAAATGCGTCAGCAATGGATTTCTTCCCTCTGCTGTTTTTCCACTGAGAACTCTGTCTGCTCCATGACGAGCGCTGTTTTGATCTCTATTATTGCTCCGGCGATTAAACATTGAAACCCTTATGTAGGGGCGGGGTGCCCCCGCCCCAGATTGGGCGAGGCAAGCCTAACCCCTACCACTCATATGTGTAATCACCGGATCAATAATTGGGAACTCCATCGTCAGCCCCCCGCGGCTTGCTATTTCCTGCCTGCTGTGCTATAGCTATCCTCTTGAAATAACGAAATAAAGGAAACGTCATACATGAAATTCAGTGAACTCAACCTGCCGGAACCGGTACAGCAGGGGATTACCGAAACCGGCTTCACCGACTGCACCCCGATCCAGGAACAGACCCTCCCCCTCGCTCTTGCCGGCAAGGACGTAGCCGGCCAGGCCCAGACCGGCACCGGCAAGACAGCCGCCTTTCTCATCGCCCTCTTCACCAAACTTCTTCAGAAGCCACGGGAAGGAAATGACCGCCAGCCCCGGGCACTGATCCTCGCCCCCACACGTGAACTGGTCGTGCAGATAGAAGCGGACGCCCAGGCCCTTGGCAAATATGCCGGCTTCACCATCCAGGCCATCTACGGTGGCGTCGACTACATGCTCCAGAAAAACGCCCTGACGGAAGGGGCAGACGTGGTCATCGGCACGCCGGGTCGCCTCATCGACTACCTGAAGCAGAAGGTCTACACCCTGAAGAGTGTCGAGGCGCTCGTTATCGACGAGGCCGACAGAATGTTCGACATGGGATTCATCGCCGACCTCCGTTTTATCCTCCGCCGCCTCCCCCCCTATGACCAGCGGCAGAACATGCTCTTCTCCGCCACCCTCAACCAGCGGGTCATGGAGCTGGCCTACGAGTTCATGAACGTGCCGACCAAGGTTTCGGTCACCCCGGAGAAAATGACGGCAGACAACGTGGAGCAGATCCTCTTTCACGTCTCCCGCAAGGAAAAGTTCCCCCTCTTGCTCGGGTTTCTGAGAAAGAAGGGGATGGAACGGACCATGATCTTCATCAACACGAAACGTGAGGGTGAATTTCTCTACGACCGGCTGAACGCCAACGGCTTCCCGGCCAAGGTGATTTCAGGCGACGTGGAGCAGCGAAAGCGCCTGAAGATCCTCGATGATTTCAAAAGCGGCAAGCTGCCCATCATGATCGCCACCGACGTCGCCTCCCGCGGGCTCCATATCGAGGGGGTCTCCCACGTCATCAACTACGATCTACCCCAGGACGCAGAGGACTACGTCCACCGCATCGGCCGCACCGCCCGTGCCGGCGCGGAGGGGAAGGCAATATCGCTGGCCGACGAGGACGGCGCCTTCTACCTGGAGGCGATCGAGGAGTACATCAAACACAAGATTCCGGTCGAATGGGCCGAGGACGACCTGTTCGTCCATGACTACGTCCGGGTCAAGGCGCGGCCCCGGCTTGAAAAACCGGCAGGCAGGGGAAAGCCCGGGCAGGGACGCGGCAGTGACCGGAGCCGGAGCGGCGACCGGACACGGCATGAGAAGAAGGGCGCGCCGGCACCGGCGGCTACTCAAGCCACTCCTGCACCCGGGGCAGGCGAAGGGGAAGCGAAGAAGAAGCGCCGCCGGCCACGGAAGAAAAAACCTGCCGGGGAAGGAGCACCGGCATGACAAGGAAAGCCGTCGTTCTTTACAGCGGCGGGCTCGACTCCACCACCTGTCTGGCCATCGCCAGGGAGGATGGGTATGAGCCGTACGCCATGAGCTTCGCCTACGGCCAGCGGCACAGCGTGGAACTGGAACTGGCCAAGCGAAACGCCAAGGAAGCCGGCGCACGGGAGCACCTGGTGGTGGAGTTCGACTACCGGCAGGTTGGGGGGAGCGCCCTAACCTCCGACATCGACGTGCCGAAGGAGGGAGTGGGGAGCGACATCCCGGTAACCTACGTACCGGCCCGCAACACCATCTTTCTCTCCTTCGCCCTGGGATGGGCAGAAGCGCTCGGCGCCTTCGACATCTTCATCGGCGTCAACGCCTTGGACTACTCCGGCTATCCCGACTGCCGGCCGGAATACATCGCCGCTTTCGAGCGCATGGCGAACCTGGCCACCAAGGCAGGGGTAGAGGGTGCCGGCCACTTCACCATCCACGCCCCGCTCATCAATCTCACCAAGGCCGAGATCATCGGGAGAGGGCTCGCCCTCGGCGTGGACTATGGACGGACCCACTCCTGCTACGACCCGACCCCGGAAGGGGTTGCCTGCGGCCGTTGCGATTCCTGCCGTCTGCGGCTCAAGGGGTTCGCCGAGGCGGGGAGGACAGATCCGGTGAAGTACGTGAAAGGTGAACAGTGAAAAGTAACGTCACAAACCCGCAGTCCCGGCCGCTGAGTGACGTCCAGACGTCGCCCGACACCCGCCGGGTTCCCATCA
The DNA here is from genome assembly GCA_021848385.1 of Deltaproteobacteria bacterium. GTDB lineage: Bacteria > Desulfobacterota > Desulfuromonadia > Geobacterales > Geobacteraceae > Geomobilimonas. Next base: position 8,814 of record JAJZUQ010000008.1, on the reverse strand, counting down.
ACAAGGTGGGGGTGAAGGATATCTCCTACCCCATCGTGGTGATGGACAAGCAGAAGAAGGTCCAGCACACCGTGGCCCGGATCAACATGTACGTGGACCTCCCCCACCAGTTCAAGGGGACCCACATGAGCCGCTTCGTGGAGATCCTGAACAGCTACCGGGAGCAGATCGCCCTGGACAAGATGGAAACCATGCTGGAGGAGATGAAGCAGAAACTGGGGGCATCCAGCGCCCACCTGGAGATCGAGTTTCCCTACTTCATCGAGAAACGTGCCCCGGTCTCCGGCGCCAGAAGCCTCATGGAATACACCTGTGCTTTCCGGGCAAGCCTGAACGATGTCTTCGATTTCGTCCTGGAGGTGCGGGTGCCGCTGACCTCCCTGTGCCCCTGCAGCAAGGAGCTTTCCCGTTACGGCGCCCACAACCAGCGCTCCGTCATGACCGTCCAGGTCCGCTACCGGGAATTCATCTGGATTGAAGACCTGATCACCCTCATCGAAAGTTGTGGCAGTTCGCCGGTCTACTCGCTGTTGAAGCGACAGGACGAAAAGTTCGTCACCGAGCAGGCATTCGAGAATCCCCGGTTCGTAGAGGACATGGTCCGGGAAGCGACCCTCAAACTTTCGGCCCTCGACACCATCACCTGGTTCGCCGTAGCAGCGGAAAACTTCGAGTCGATCCACAACCATTCGGCCTATGCTTCAGTCGAGCGGGACAAGCGGTAACAGAGACATAACAACAATGAATCCCCGGAGTTACCGGCACGACAGGGGAAAACGGCTGTTGCCAACCGTAAAACGTCATCAACAGGGGACCAACAGCACCTGTTGAAAACTCTGTGGAAAAGCCTTGAAATTGTGGAAAACGCTAGACTTTTTGCCATTTCCGCCTCTGCCAAACCCTTGACAGCTGCGGTTTCACGGACTTTCACCGCCATTTTGCCGTTTCCTTAAAAAACAGCCATTTATGCACACACCCCGCAAGCAGGCCCTCATCATTTTTGCCAAACGCCCTGTTCCCGGACAGGTCAAGACCCGCCTTATTCCCCACCTGACCGCCGCTGAAGCCACCCGGCTCTACGAGTGCATGTTGCGGGACACTGTCAACCGGACCTCGCGACTGGCCGGCATAGACCGGCTCATCTTTTTCATGGAGGGACAGGAAGCGGCCGGCTATTTCCACCGGCTTTTCCCAGGGATACCGCTTTTCCCCCAACAGGGGGAGGACCTGGGTGAACGGATGGCGAACGCCTTCCGCACCGCTTTTGACCTTGGCTACCGGGAGGTGTCCATTATCGGCAGTGATTCCCCGGACCTTCCCCTCCCCTGCATGGAAAGCGCCTTTGCCCGACTGGTCACCGGCGAAGCCGAAGCGGTGTTTGGCCCGAGCGATGACGGGGGATACTATCTTGTCGCCCTGAAGAAGATGCACGCAGAACTGTTCGGTGGGATTGAATGGTCGAGGAATGATGTGCTGGCAACAAGTCTGGGCAAGGCTGCGGAAGCGGGTATCCGGGCGGAGCTCCTCCCTGGATGGTACGACGTGGACAGAATTGAAGACCTGCAGAGACTTGAATTACGGGACAGGACAAACGGAGCCCCCCTGACGCGTGAATTCATAGAGACTCTCGGTGGAGAGACAGACAAAGGAAGGTGTTGACGCAACCTTTACCTTTACCTCACTTCATCACCTCAACCTCGTACCCCTGGCTGTTGAGGTAGCTCACCACCTGCTGGATGTGGTCGAAACCACGGGTTTCCAGTTCCAGATGAACTTCGGCCCTGCCGATGGCGAGAGACTTGGAACGCCGGTCATGGGTAATGAGGGAGATATTGGCTCGGGTTTCGGCAATGTCCGTCGCGAGGCGCGCCAGGGAGCCGGGTACGTCGTCCAGTTCCACCCTCAGCTTCAGATAGCGCCCCGCAGCAAGCAGTCCCCGCTCCACCACCAGGGCAATGGTCTTGACATCGATATTCCCACCCGAAAGGACGCAGACGGTCTTGCCGGCGATGTTCTTCACCCGTCGGTTGAGAAGCGCCGCCAAGGTGACCGCACCGGCCCCCTCCACCAGCAGCTTGGTCCGCTCCAGGAGGGCCACGATCGCCTGGGCGATCTCCTCCTCCTCCACGAGCACCACCTCGTCCACCAGATCCCGCACGATGGGATAGGTCTTCTTCCCGACCCGTTTCACCGCAATGCCGTCAGCAAGGGACACCGTCAGGGGGGCCGTCGTGATGCTCCCCTTCTTGAGGGAGTAGTGCATGGACGGGGCCGCCGCCGACTCCACACCGATCACCCGGACGTGGGGATGGGTCTCCTTGATGGCGGATACGATCCCGGATATCAGCCCGCCGCCACCGATGGGGACCAGGATGTTGGCCAGATCGGGCATCTCTTCCAGCACTTCCAGGCCGATGGTCCCCTGCCCCGCCATGACCAGCGGGTCATCAAAGGGGTGGACGAACAGAGCGCCGCTCGCTTTCCCTGCCTGCACCGCCGCAGCATATGCCTCGTCGAAATTTTTCCCGGTGAGAACCACCTCCGCGCCGTAGTCACGGGTGGCGAGCACCTTCTGCAGGGGAGTCGATTCGGGCATGTAGACCGTCGCCTTCACCCCCAGCAGGTCGGCGGAAAAGGCGACCCCCTGGGCATGGTTACCGGCGGAAGCGGTAATCACCCCGTTGCGCAAGGCTTCCCGCGGCTGGGCAGTCATGAAATTCAGGGCCCCGCGGATCTTGAACGAACCGGTACGCTGGAGGTTCTCGCACTTGAAATGGACGGGGTAGTCGAGCATTTCGCTGAAGTGATGGGAAGGGATCAGTTCGGTGCAGCGCACCCGCTTCTTCAGACGGTCGGCAGCTTCCTGGATGAGGGAATAATCGAGCATGAATTCTCCGGGGAAGATCCCCTGGTCACGGATTCAGATTCGTAGAAATGTTGCACACAACGGCCCACTTTTCACTTTTCATGGTCATGGTCATGATCGTGCGCGTGCCCATGGACATGGCCGTGTTCATGACCATGGGCATGTCCATGAAGCCCCTTGCGCGGCCGGTGGCGGAACTCCTTCAAAACGGGTGACTCAATGCACATGGTACACTCAGCCTGCAGAGTGGTGTGGGAAATATGATACTCGTCAAGCAGGAGTTCTTCGATCTCCCGCAGCACCTCTGCCTGCTTTACCTTGTAAGCCGGCTCTACGTCGATATGGGCGGAAAGCGCCAGAATATGGGAGCAGATGGTCCAGATATTGAGGTGGTGAACGTCATTGACTCCCTCAATGGAGCGAATAGATTCGGCCACATCGGCAGTGCTCATCCCGCGCGGCACCCCCTCCAGCAGGATATGGGTCGATTCCCGAAGAACACGCCAGGCCCCCCAGAAGATGACCACGCCGATTCCCACCGAGATGATGGCATCCAGGACGAACCAGCCGGTGAAGTACATGACGATGCCGCCGGCGATAACCCCCACCGAAGCGGCCGCATCGCCGATAACGTGCAGGAAGGCACTCCGGACATTGAGGTCTTCGTGGGAATGACTGTGGAGCGCCGATGCCGCCACCAGGTTCATGACCAGGCCGATGGCGGCGATGATGAACATGGGGAGGCTCTTCACCTCTTCCGGTTGGAACAACCTCCCCCATGCCTCGTAGCAAATCCCGACGGCAATGAGAAAGACCGACGCGCCGTTGATGAAGGAGGCGAATACCTCCGTCCGGTGCCAGCCGAAGGTGCGGGTGTCGGATACCGGGTATGAGGCCAGCCTGATGGCCGCCAGCGACAGCAGGAGCGCAAACAGGTCGAGAAAGACATGGGCAGCGTCAGACAGGAGGGCCAGGGAGTTGGTCCAGAACCCGCCGACCACCTCGGCCACCAGGGTGAGCGCCGTCAGGACGATGGCGTATTTGAAACGGCCGGCAATGCTTTTGTCCAGGTGTCCTTCAGCGTGCATGCAATGACTCCGGGCGCCCACAGGAGGGCGCCCCTACGAATGGCATCAAACTCCTGATTCCATCAGAACCCTATTGCCGCCTTCAGGGAGTAGATGGGACGGAGGGCATACTCGAATTCACCGGTGATCCGTACCAGCGGCAGCGGCTTGATCTCCAGACCGGCAAAGACACGCCCCTGGGACAACTTCTCTGCCCTGAGAGGCGCGCCGGCGGCAGTTGCCAGCCGCTGCAGATCCCCCGTAGCCTTGCTGTCGATCCAGAGATAGCCTGCCCCCGCATAGGGAGTCAGGAACAGGAACCCCTTGCCTATGGAGGCGTCCACCCCGTAGGTCTGGATATCCAGGTCTTTCACGCCGGTGAGGCGGGTATAGGTCCCCCGCACACTCAGGGCGGGGGTAACTGCGCCGCCTTCAAGGATCGCCTTGCTCACCTCGGCTCCGTAGAGCTGGACGTTGGTGTTGGAAACGTTTGAGTACATCCCGCCGATATCAATCCCGAAGGGAAGCCCTTTGCGCACCCGCAGTTTGGGGAAGACAAGATAGGAAGGGGCATCCTGATTGAATGCCGCTTTCCAGTAGGCGCTCTCCTTGTTGATATCCACCGCCTCCATTTCCACCCCGACATCGAAGCCGGTGATCCCCAGGGGATGGGGAGGAGCCACGTTCTTGTAGGCAAGGGCAACACCTGCCTCTTTGCTGAGACTGTTGAACGTGCTCTGCCCGATGGCGGACGTGAAGTTGATGTCGGCGGCCGGGGATTGGCCCGCCACCAGCAGGGTAAGGCCAATGGCAGCAAGAATTCGTTTCGTCATGCATTCCCTCCAGGATTGTTGATTGCAAATACTGACTGGAGTGTACCAAACCGCTCCCTGCGGGTCAATCCTTTCCAGGCTGAGCGGTCTTGCAATTTGCCCCCCCTGCTGCTATCTTTACACGACACATCACGGAGGAGACCCCCATGGAAACGACACATCATCGCCTGATCATTCTCGGCTCCGGCCCCGCCGGCTATACCGCTGCCGTTTATGCAGCACGCGCCAATCTGGAACCGGCTCTTATCACCGGCCTGCAGCAGGGGGGACAGCTCATGACCACCACCGAGGTGGACAACTGGCCTGGCGACCCGGATGGCATTCAGGGACCCGATCTCATGGAGCGGATGCGGCTCCATGCCGAGCGTTTCAACACCTCCTTCATCTTCGACCTAATCGGCAAGGCCGACCTTTCCAGTCGGCCATTCGTCCTGACCGGCGATTCCGGCATCTACACCTGCGACGCCCTCATCATCGCCACCGGCGCCTCCGCCCGCTACCTGGGGCTCCCGTCGGAAAAGGCATTCATGGGGAAAGGGGTGTCCGCCTGTGCAACCTGCGACGGCTTCTTCTACCGGGGAAAACCGGTGGCAGTCATCGGCGGCGGGAGCACGGCGGTGGAGGAGGCCCTCTACCTCTCCAACATCGCCAGCCACGTCACCGTTATACACCGCCGCGACAAGTTCCGGGCGGAAAAAATCCTTGCCGACAAATTGATCGCAAAGACCAAGGGGGGGAACGTCACCATCGAATGGCACCACACCCTGGACGAGGTGCTCGGCAACGAAACCGGCGTGACCGGCATCCGGATACGTCACACCAGCGGCTCCACCAAGGATATACCGGTCCATGGCTGTTTCATCGCCATCGGCCACCAGCCCAACACCCAGATCTTCGAAGGCCAGATCGACATGGACAACGGCTATATCCGTACCCTCTGCGGGGGCGAAGGGAACGCCACCGCCACCAGCATCCCCGGCGTTTTCGCCGCCGGTGACGTGCAGGACCAGTTCTACAAACAGGCCATCACCTCCGCCGGCACCGGCTGCATGGCGGCCCTCGACGCCGACCGCTATCTGGAGATGCTTAAATCCTGAATCCAACCTGCGCCAGCACGGTATCTTCCGGGCCGGCGCAGCCACCATCCCTCTTCATCACAAAATTCCTTGGCAAACAAACCCTGCTGGTATACATTAGCTGTCTCTAACTGTATTCCAGGGAGGTGGCATGCTCGCCAAGGTCTTAAGCAGCGCCCTGCTCGGCATCGACGCCATTCCGGTCGACGTGGAAGTGGATATCGCCCAGGGGCTCCCCCAGTTCGCAACGGTCGGCCTTCCGGACGGCGCGGTCAAGGAAAGCAAGGACCGCGTCAAGTCGGCCCTCAAGAACGCCGGCTACGACTTCCCCCAGCGAAAAATCACCGTCAACCTCGCCCCCGCCGACCTGAAAAAGGAAGGAACCGCCTTCGACCTCCCCATCGCCATCGGCATTCTCGCCGCCACCGGCGTCATCAGAAGCCCTCACCTGAACGACTACCTCATCCTGGGGGAACTCTCCCTGGACGGAAGCGTCAAACCGGTCCGGGGCTGCCTCCCGGTGGCCGTTGCCGCCCGCAAGGCGGGTTTCACCGGCATCATCGTCCCCAAGGACAACGCCCCCGAAGGTGCGGTCGTGGAAGGTGTCGAGGTCATCGGCGTGGGGGAACTGGCAGAAGTAGTGGAGTTCCTCAACGGCTCCCGGGCGATCCCCCCTTTTATCGTGAATGTGGAGGAGCTGTTCCGGCAGAACTCGGACTACAGCGAGGACTTTGCCGAGGTAAAGGGGCAGGAGCACGCCAAGCGGGCACTGGAGGTGGCGGCCGCCGGAGCCCACAACATCCTATCGTTATATTAGGTTTAATCTTTCAAGACGCAACTTCAATAGTCACAGTCTTTCCGTCAATCCCCTGATATTGACTCCGCACTCGGCCCCCTTCTTTGTCAAAGTCCAGTGCCAGTTTATGCGGTGTAGTGGGGACAATTGTACAGATGCTACCGCCCTTGAAATGAATGACGTAATCGCGGAAATCTCGGTTCTCAATCCTTGCGGCTAAATCCGCTTCCAATTCTTTCTGTTCCTTCTTGCTCATATCCGAGTGAACATCCAGCGCTGCTTTTAACATCCGTTCAGCCAATTCCTCTGTCATCGGCAACTGCCCCACAGGGCGTACGTCAATCCACTCGATAAGGCTCCTCAACTCCTCCCGTAACCTACACCGTACGTCTATCAACTCATCTCCATCACGTTCTTGCAGAAATGACAGCAATTCCTGCATGGATTCCAGCCTAGCCCTTACCTCATCCTTTGAGCGGGAATGTCGCTTGATTTCTTGATTCAACTGCCTTGCCTCAGTCTCGTGGATTTCCTGCTCTTTCAGTGCTTCGGCAAGCCTCCCCTCCAGAGTACGGCGAACTGCTACATTCCCCGTGGTGGCGATAGAATCAGTCAGATTGTTGACTTTCGCAGTCGCTTCTTTCGCCTTTCCATTCACAGTAGCCAATCGCCCTTTCAGTACTTGCAGTTTGGATTCACGCTCATCACGTCCCGGCAACAAATCAGCCGGATTCAATCCTCGGCAGAAGGTTAGTACCAAATTCTCAAACTCGTCATAGCGTATGGGACGACGTTTGCAGTTCGGAAGGCCCCGACGAGCATTGTCACATATCAGGTAACTCCCCCCTTTGGGTGGCTTTCCCTTGTCCACAAAGGACATAGAGCCGCCACAATAACCGCACTTTGCGATATGGCCGAAGAGATTACTGATTTTCCCATTTCGGCCCCCACCATTTCCTGCATTCAAACTGGCTCTTTGCTCCATCTGTTGCCGAACTGCATAAAATGATTCTTCTGGGACGACTTTCGGGAAGTAGTCCGGGATAGGCTCTCCGATGGGCACACGTTTGTAGTTTCCATCTGCATCAACTGTCATCTTATGTGGCTGATACTCTCCAATTACGGCTGATGTGCGAAGAATCTTCTCAACGTAACTCTTCCGCCAGCCATTTTTCGGAGTCCACGCAGTTTGTTGGTTTAAGTCGCGGGCTATTAAGCCAGCCCCACGGCCAGCCAACTTTTCCCGATAGATGCGAACGATGATTTCTGCCCGTTCTGGAATGGGGCGAAAGGCGGTACGGTCAGGGGTAAGTTCCAGCCATTCCGGGGCGCGGCTTGTTAGCTTCTGTTCCCCTATCATGTTGCGTTTCTGTTCCCATGCAGCCTTTATTCGCTTGGCCTTGGTTAGACTTTCCTCGTGGGCGCGGCTCATGATGGTGAGACTGAACATGAGTTGTCCGATGTTGGCGTTGATACTCTCGCGGGTGTACTCCATCCTGTCGCCTAACGTGACAACTTTCACCCCCGCTCTGACGATGGACAAGAACTGTTCCAGTGCATCAAGCACTTGTTCTCGACTGAGGCGGTCTAGACTCTCGACGAGTAGCGTGCTTCCCTTGGGAATTTTCCCAGCTTCCACAAGAGTCAGAAATCCTCCCAACGCTCCCCGGCTTCGATGCACACCCTTGAAAGCAGATAGGCCAAGGTCACGCATGGGGTCGAGTTCAAGGCCATGTTCCCGGGCGTAATCTTCGCTCATCTTGAGCTGACGCCGTAAGCTGTCCCCCTTTAATTGTTCCGGGGTGCTGAAACGAATATAGCTGTAGCATTTTGGAGTCATTTATGGTGCTCCTTCTCCCGTTGCCCATGCGTCAATGGGCAATTTAAACTCTTGAATAACGCTGTTGAGCCTGTACCAGTATCTACGGTCATCCACGGATTCGAGCACAAGCACTATTCCGGCACGTTTCCCGGTTTGGAGGCTGTAGAAAAGGCTCTGTCCTATGGATTCAGCCCAATTCCTTCCGAATTCCACTTCGACTGCGTTTGTAGTAGTGATACAGTCGGCGCGGGTCTTGTCTGGAAGGATAACTTCTTGCTGGCCACCTTTCTCATGGCACCATTTGTCTTGATACCACTTTTCGGGATGCTGATGGGCTGCAAGTGCAGGGGAAAC
>JAJZUQ010000118.1 GCA_021848385.1 Deltaproteobacteria bacterium | reverse complement strand
TCGACAGTTCCTACAAGCGGGGCCAGCCTGCCGAGTTCCAACTGGCCGGGGCCGTCAAATGCTGGACAGAGGGGATTCAGATGATGAAGCCGGGCGGCAAGGCCCGGCTGGTCTGCCCCCCGGAAACCGCCTTTGGCAAGGCCGGCTCAGGCATCATCCCGGCCGACGCCACCCTGGTGTACGAGATCGAACTGCTTGAGGTGGTGAAGTAGGCGTTGATGTGCAGCGGCGGATGACGGACCCGAATGCCCCGCATTCCGGCAACGGAATGCGGGGCATTCTTGTGTGACCGGAAAAAAAGGTTTATCCTTGCATTTGCTGTCGCGGCGGCGTAATCAGGACGAAACCGTGCTTCCACTCCCCGCATTTGCAGAGGTGTACCGATGGGAACCCATGAAATCTACGAGCCTGTCAGTTTGGCATGCGTGCTGCCCAACCTGTTTCCCCGCGTGGCGCTCTATACCGAGACCCATGGGAAATACGTCCTTTACAAGGAGGCATCCCTTCCCTTCACCGAGGCAGACCGCGACAGGCTGCTGGACAGCAATACCCTCACGCTGTTCATCAGAACGGGCGACGCTGAAGAGGTCGCCCGTTTTACCGAAGAGAACCTGTCCCACATTCTGGAGCGGTCCGACATGGACCGTTCGGCGAAATGCGCCGCACTGACCCAGGCCACGACCACGTACCTGAAAAGCATCTTCGCCGATCCCGAGAAGGCCCAGGACGCCGAGCGATGCCGGAACTTGAGCGGCCATCTCGCCCGGTATATTTCGGAGTCGCAGAGCATAGCCGATCTGATCAAGACCCTGGAGGGGGGGTCGGCATTCGCCATCAGGCACTCCCTGCAGGTTGCCGTCATGTCCATGCTGGTATGGTCGAAGCTCTTCCCGGAGAAGGGGGACGAGCTCGTCGATGTCGGCATCGCCGGCATGCTGCACGATATCGGCATGTCCCTCATCCTGAAAGACATAACAAAAGAGCAGGACTACTGGACATCGCCCACCCTGGAGGAGATCAAACGCCATCCTCTCGAAGGGTATGTCTTTTTGAGGAAAAACGGCCGCTATGGCGATCTGGTGCTCGATGCGGTGCGTCATCACCACGAGCGGTATTTCGGCGGCGGGTACCCCGGCGGTCTCCAGGGGGATGAGATCAAGATTTCCACCCAGGTCATCGGCCTGGCAGACATGTACTGCACCCTGGTCACCGACAGGCCCACCCGCAAGGCCTCGACTCCGGAAGAAGCATTTAAGATCATCGGCGACGAAACCCACCGGTGTTTTTCGACCATACTGTTTTACGCCTTTCAGGCCGCCATAAGATAGCCTTCATCCTCCTCTCCCGGTGGATGTAGGGCGGTAAGGCGTGAAAGTCCGGCGACCGACTGATTCACACAATCTAATGAATAAAATAAATTTGCTAAATCATTAGAGTTTTCTTGATTTTTCCCGATGATTCTGGTAGTCGAAACGGCATGGTTGTGTGAGTGAACTCCTGTAACCACGCGCTCAGACCATGATCTGGCAAAAAACGCCCGGCCGGTCAGCTCTCCCCCGTTGGGTGAAGCATGAAACCGAACACTTGTATTGATCGCTCTATTGGTCTATATTTTGACCATAAAGAGATTCGCACCAAGGAGGTAAAGCAATGAGAGCTATTTCAATCAGTAATGATATTATCCCCATAGCGGAATTTAAAACTAATATTTCCAAGTGGTTCAAGACTCTTCAAACATCCAGACACCCGCTTATCATTACCCAAAACAGCAAACCGGCCGGCGTATTGTTGTCCGCTTCGGATTACGATGAATTGGTGTACCGAAAATCTTTTCTTGATTCTGTTGAGAAGGGGATTGCGGACGTTGAAAGCGGGCGCACACAAACGACTGACGAACTACGAAAAGCTCTGCGAGCCCGAAGAAGCACGGGTAATCCATGAGCGTTACATGGTCACAGGAAGCCGGTGAAAATCTGGTTGAGATTGAGGAATTCATTGCACGTGACAGCGTAGAGCGCGCTGTCCGGTTTGTAGATGCCCTGATTGATCATGCAGAGGCAATTTTGGCTGACAATCCGAGAAGCGGTAGGACTGTGCCGGAAATAGGTAATCCTGATATTCGGGAGCTTATTTACCGAGGATATCGCATTGTCTACCGCTTGAATGGCGATCGAATCGAAATACTTACCGTTTTTGAAGGGCATCGACTATTGCGACTGAACGAATCAGGTGATTAGGAAATGATGAATAAAGACACCAAAAGGAGAGGCTATTTTCAGTAACGAATTTGGAAAATAGCCTTTCTCATTTTTAAGACAGAGAGGGAATGTACCCAACCACTCGGCAAGGCTCGCCGAGGGCGGGTCAGCCTCGCCACCGTTAGTCGATACCAAGGAGAACCCACAATGAGGACTAGCGGCCATCAGTTGCCGCAACGGGCGGCTCCGGTGATGCCCGGAGTTGTTATACAATGGGCCGTCTGATTCCTTCCCTTTTCCCTTGCCCGCCGTCAAATTCGATTGTAGGATGCCTCTGCCCCACATTTCCCGAGAAAGCGCCCTCCCGCCATGTTCAAACAACACCAGAAACCGATGTTCCGCTTCCTGGCTGTACTCACCGCCGCCTCCATGGTCGGCCTGCAGGGGTACACCATCCTGTTCAACAACTTCGCCGTGGAAACGGTGCATTTGGAAGGAAAGCACATCGGCCTGATCCAGTCGGTGCGCGAGATCCCCGGATTCCTGGCCCTGACCGCGGTCTACGTGATGATGGTGCTGGCCGAGCACCGCCTGGCCGCCCTCTCCATCGTGCTGCTCAGCGTCGGCATCGGCCTGACCGGCATGTTCCCCAGCTTTATCGGCGTGGCCCTGACCACCCTGGTCATGAGCTTCGGGTTCCACTACTACGAAACCGTCAACCAGTCCCTGACCCTGCAGTACTTCTCCACCCACCTCTCCCCCCTGGTGATGGGCAAGCTGCGCAGCCTGGCTGCCGTTTCCAGCATTATCGCCGCGGGAATCATCTGGTGCCTGGAGGCCTTCATGGGATACCGGGGGATGTTCCTGGCGCTGGGGAGCGTGGTGTTCTGCCTGGGGATCTGGGCGCTGTTCCAGGACCCGACCCACGAGAGCATCCCGCCCCAGCGGCTGCGCATGTT
>JAJZUQ010000065.1 GCA_021848385.1 Deltaproteobacteria bacterium | reverse complement strand
GTGGTATATCCCGGTTTGCGGCAGGGACAATGGTGAGCGCTCCCTGCTTGCACGCCGCTGTACAGGCACCACAGCCGAGACAGATATCTTCCGAGACCACCGCGTACCGTTCATCCCTATTGGCAAAACTCACCCCTTTGGGCGGAGCAATGGCTTTGACATTGCACGCAGTAAAGCATTCGCCACAGTAGGTACAACGATGCTTATCGATAACCGCCTTAAAACCGGTTTTGGCGATGCCATTATGATACCCCATCTGTACACCAGCCAATAATTCACAGCAACAGACGCAGCAGTTGCAGATAAAAGAAGGCTTATGGCGTATATTGTCGGTAATGTGGGTAAGATTGAAACTTTTGGCTCTGTCGAGGACTGCCAGCAGCTCATCAACGCTCTGCTCACGGGCAAAACCCCGTCGCACCATGAAACGTGCAGCATTCCCGAGGGAAATGCATATCCCATCCACCGGAGCCCCCTTGAAGCATGTCTCGTTCAGATGTTCCTTCTTGTGACGACAGTAACAGACGCCAACCGCGCCAAAACCGGCATCCCTGATAATCTCCCGTGCCCGGTCATAGCTTGTGATCTCGGAAGTTACCGGAATGTGCTCCTCGTAAACCAGAGAGCGGGTCAACTGGGTTTTGCTCCCGAACATCTCCGACGCCTGGCTTTCCACCAGATAATCCCGCATTAGCTGCGCTAACCGCGGCAACGGCAGGTCGGTGCGGTTCTTCATAAAAGTGAATTCAAAAAAACCGATCAGACCGGGGAGGAGGAGGTAATAGACCACCCCGTTGTGGGGCATGTCCATCACCAGCCCTTTATCAGCCATCCGGTCGAGTAATGGCAACAATTCCTTTTCAGGAATTGCTGTACACCGCGATAGTTCCGACAGGGTTGCTTCTTCCAGCGGGAAACGGGAAGCGACGAAGGCCTCATGCTCGTCAAACAGCAGCGCAAGAATCTCGCGCAGCTTATCACTGTCCACCAGTCCGACCGGGTACTTGTTCAGCCGGTCGATGAGCGGCACGACGCTGCTTTTTGAACCGAGATGATGTCCCACGAACAGCTCCTTGAAAACGGTTACACCTACGGCCCCATACGCATCTCTGCCGTAGCTGCAGGACAGCTTAAAATATAAATGCGTTATACTTTACGTTACGGATAAGGTCAAGCTAAATCGTCGATCGAAATCTCAGGGCTGTCTCGACAATACTACAGTTCCGATTTGCCCATAACCAGCAGGGACGCCTGTTCGAGCACGTTGACCGCAGCTATGAGATTTTTGAAGCGAGGATCACGGGTCTGGCCGTGGTAGTAACGGTAGTAGATCTGCTGGGCGATCCCTGCGAGACGAAACAGCCCGAAGCAGTAATAAAAATCAAAGTTGTCGACCTTCATCCCCCTGATGTCTGCATACAGAGCAACCTGCTCTTTCCTGGTCAGCATGCCATCCAGATTGGTCGGCATCGTGCGGATCGCCTTCAATGCCGGTGGATCGTCCCTTTCTACCCAGTAGGCAAGGGAGGAACCGAGGTCCATGAGCGGATCGCCAATCGTCGCCATTTCCCAATCCAGGAGACCGACAATCTCGGTAGGTTTCGAGGAGTTGAGAACCGTATTGTCGAACTTGTAATCATTGTGAATGATAGCCGCCGACGGCGAGCTTTCCGGCATTTTATCGAGGAGCCAGCGGATGACCCGTTCGAAGGAAGGCGCGTCGTCAGTCTTCGCATCGGCATACCGCTTGCTCCACCCTTCGACCTGTCTCGTAATGTAACCATCTGCGTTACCGAGATCGTCAAGGCCGGCCCGACGGTAATCTATCGAGTGCAGCCGGCATAACACCGACACGAGGTTCTCGCTCAGCGACCGCGCTTGTCCTGGTGTAAACGCCATGTCGGCGGGGAGATTCTTTCGCAGGATAATCCCCTTGATACGTTCCATCAGGTAGAAGGGAGCACCGATGATACTCTCGTCTTCAGAATAGACTAGAGGTTCCGGGCAGTAGGGAAAAACCGGTTTCAGCGATGCCAACACCCGGTATTCCCGCGCCATGTCATGGGCGGATTTGGCTTTTTTGCCGAAGGGGGGACGGCGGAGAATCAGCTCCCGTTCCCCAATTTTCACCAGATAGGTCAGGTTGGAATAACCGCCCGGAAACTGACGTACCGTAATATCACCCGCTATCTCCGGGCATAATGCGTTTACGAACTCCTGGATCCGTGCCGCATCGAGTTCTTCGCCATTGCGGACCTCTGCCGGCTCGTCCATGACTCCCGCCATGCCATCCGTCATGCGCCTGTTCCCCTTTTCGATAAAATGATTGCTTCAATGCTTTCGAGGACAAATGATAGGTACTGTTCGATGGTTATCTTCCGTTTCGAATATTTCCACCGTTTCAGATACCAGTCCTGCAGAAGGGCCTTAATGAGCGATGCAGCCAGCATCGTGTCTTTCACGGTGTAGAGCCCTGCCTGTCGGCCTTCCTCCAGGATATCAACAATCACCTGCTCGGTGAAGAGTTCGCTTTCGGTCGGAATTTTCCGTTCTTCATGCTTCAGATTCTTCGTTTCCATGAAAAAGAAATTGAACCAGAGTTGCATCATTTCGCTCAGGTAGAGATGGGCACGCACAATCTTGCGCAACTTTTCATGGGTATCAGACTCTCCCTCCACCGCTTTCGCAAGAATGGCGGTGACCGTCTGCACGCCATAGCGATGTATGATCCGCAACAGATCATCCTTGCTGCTGAAATAGGTGTAAAGCGCCCCCATGCTCAGCCCCGACTCCCGGCTGAGATCCCTCAGGCTCATGGTCTGGAATCCAATCTTGCTGCTCAATACAAGCGTCGTATTGAGTATGTTTTCCAGGTTCTTCATAACAACAGCTTCCTTCTTGATCTTGAGGGACCCCTGACTGTTGTTGAAAAAATCCCGGCAGACCGTTTCCACCAGCAGCTGATTCTCCTTCTTGAAGCGATCAAAATCCGTGGCCATTTGTGCATCTCCCTTTCCAGTAGTACCGGTTTCGCAGGAGCAGAGAGCTTGCCCCATTGTTCGTGACGAAAGACGATCCGCGTCAAGCATAGCGCCTGAGATACCGTTTTGCCAACGAAGTTTTGTGCACTTCATCGGCACCGTCATAAATCCGCGCCGCCCGCTCATGACGGTAGAAATAGGCCAGTACGGTGTCGTCCGTCATGCCCAGCCCGCCATGGACTTGCAGCGCCCGGTC
This sequence comes from Deltaproteobacteria bacterium, assembly GCA_021848385.1. Lineage (GTDB taxonomy): Bacteria > Desulfobacterota > Desulfuromonadia > Geobacterales > Geobacteraceae > Geomobilimonas. Next base: position 14,317 of record JAJZUQ010000065.1, on the reverse strand, counting down.
GATAACATGCTGCATGGTATTGGCAACGACGTACTTGATCATACTGACGTCGTCCCTGGCCTCTCTTGCGCCAACGGTATCGATTCTCCAGGCGGCATAAAGGGTCATGAGCCGTGCCGCCTGGATCTCGGCAGCCGATTCCGCAACCCAGGCCTGAACAATCTGTTGCGACGCCAGCGTCTCGCCGTCGGGTGTGATGGCCCGGCTGTTGGCACGACTGCACATGAGGTCGAATGCCCGACTGCATATGCCCAGCCACCGCATGCAGTGGTGGATTCTCCCTGGGCCAAGCCGGTCCTGGGCCATAACGAAACCCATCCCTTCCTTTCCCAGCAGATTGGTACGGGGAACGCGGCACGACTGGAGCAGCACCTCGCCGTGACTGGCATAATCGCTCCCCTCATGCCCCATAACCGGAATGTTGCGTACCAGATTGAAGCCAGGAGTGTCTGTCGGCACGATAATCATGCTGGCCCGCAGATGCGCCGGCGCCGCCGGGTCGGTCACCGCCATGACGATGCAGAATTGCGAGCCGTCGGCGCCGGTCGTATACCATTTGTGGCCGTTAATGACATAGTCATCGCCGTCTTTGGTGGCCGTGGTCGCCAGCATAATCGGATTCGAGCCTGGTGTCTCCACTTCGGTCATGCCGAAACAGCTGCGGATATCACCATGGGCAAGAGGCTCAAGGTAGCGCGCCTGCTGCTCCTCGCTTCCATGCAGGTGAAGTATCTCGATATTGCCCGCATCCGGTGCCTGGCAGCCAAAAACGTAATGTCCGAGGGGTGTTCTTCCCAATGCCTCGGAAACGAGGCCATGCTCGACCATGGAGAGCCCCATCCCCCCCAGTTCGACCGGAATGTTCGGTCCCCATAATTCCATCTGTTTTACCATCCGACGTTTTTCCCGCAGCACCGGCAGCATTTCCCTGAAGTCGGACGAAATGAATTCCCGCTCCAGCGGCATTAGCTCCCTCTCGACAAACTCGGTGATCATCCCCAGAATTATTTTCATTTTCCCCGATATTTCAAAGTCCATTCCAACCCCTCCCGATGAATAATTTCGCCCATCCTTGACTCTAGGGTACGCATGGCATCTGCTCATGTCAATTAAAAAAGAGCGAGCGCTCGTTTTTAATTGACTATCTCGATCCCTTTTGAGATCATGTCTACACCTTCAACTCAGGGCAGGCATTTTATGAAAATTCTCGTATGCATCAAACAGGTCATCGATACGGACAGGCCGCTTGCCTTGTCACCGGGAGAGCGCTGGTTGCCGGAATCCGGCGACGCGTGTTACCGCATGAACAGCTATGACGAGTATGCCCTCGAAGAAGCCTTGCTGCTTAAGGACTGCATTCCCGGCGTCGAGATCCATGCCCTGTCGGTCGGTCCGGAGCGAGCAACAAGAGTGGTCAGGCAAGCCCTGTCAAAAGGTGCCGACCAGGGTATACACCTGCGCTGCGACAAGGCGCCGTTGTCGGCTCTCGAAACCGCATACTACATTACCCACTACGCCAGAAGCCAAGACTTTGACCTGGTTCTGGCCGGGGTCATGTCCGAGGATGCAATGCAGTGCCAGGTGGGACCACTTCTGGCGGCACTTCTCTCCCTCCCCTGCGCGGTCTCGGTCACCGCGGTCGTGCTTGCGGATGGGGGTCGCATCACGGTGTGCTCCGAGCTGGAAGGGATGCTGACGGAAAAGATTGTGCTGCCGCTCCCAGCGGTTGTGACGGTACAAAGCGGTGGGAATATCCCCCGCTACCCCTCACTCTCCAACATCATGCGTGCAAAGGAAAAGACAATCCGTACCATTGATGCGGGAGACATGGCGGCAGCGGCACCGTCGGAAGAGTTCCTGCCCCTCGCCTATCCGACAGCAGCGATAAAAGGGACGATCCTTACGGGGACAAGGGACGAAAAGGCAGAACAGTTACTGGACATTCTCCACGGGCGGTCACTGCTGTGAGCCATCACCCTCCCCGGAAGGATCATGAAACCATGACGTACGATACGCTGCTGGTACTGGATACTATCGAGGACAGGCTGAGTACACAAAGCCGCGAACTGATCACCTTTGCCGCCGCAATCGGCTGTGGCGACAATTCCCGGACGCTGCTTTTCCTTCCAGGCAATAACGTTGAAGCAGTCGGTAGGGCGCTGGCGGAGGAGACCGGTTTGGCAATCGTCATCTGCAGGCATGAGCAGCTCGTTTACCCTAATCCCGACCTGCTCCGACTGCTGATCCAGGAAACGATGGCCGAATTCGCGCCGAAGCTCGTCTGCTTTCTCCATACCATGCGCAACTGCCAGACCGCATCGGCACTCGCGGTTGCAATCGGTGCGTCAAGCATCACCGCCGTCGAATCATTCATAGCCGATGAACATGGCATGACCTTTCAGAGATCCATTGCCAACGGCAAGCTGCGCCAGAATGTCCGGCCAACCACAACAACCACCATCGTCACCGTTCTTGTCGGAGCATTCAGCCTGCCTGACAAAGCACCCAGCGGCAGAGGACTCACCGGCCAGCTCTACCGGAGAAACTATCCACACATCGCATCCTCCTGTATGCCTCTGGAGGTCTGCAGGGAGACAGAGAGCGGTGCCCGGCTGGAAGATGCGGACGTGGTCATTGCTGCAGGGAGGGGGATCGGCAGACAGGAGAAGCTTCCACTGCTCAAAGACCTTGCCAGCCTGTTTCCCAATGCCGCCGTCGGGGCCTCCCGTCCCGTCTGCGACCGGAAATGGCTCCCCTTTTCGCACCAGGTTGGCGTTACCGGCAAGACCATTGCGCCGCGGCTCTACATGGCATGCGGCATCTCAGGCTCCCCGCAACATCTGGCAGGGATAAAAGGTGCGCACTGCATCGTCGCCATCAACACCGATCCCCATGCAGTCATCTTTTCCGTAGCCGACTACATCGTCATTGACGACCTGAATGCCTTCCTGCCGCTGCTGGCCCATAAATACCGCGAAAGGTTTGATCATGAATAAGACAACCAAGAGGCTCACATGGGGGTAATCTATCTCGTCAGACACGGCCAGGCGAGCTTCGGCGCCGACGATTACGACCAGCTTTCGCCCCTGGGTCAGGAACAGGCAAAACGCCTCGGAGAGTGGATCAACGACTGCGGCCTGACTGTCTCCACCATTGCCACCGGAACCCAGAAGCGTCACCGGCAGAGTGCCGCAGCCTGCAGCGCTGCCTGCCCCATCCAAGAACCGTTGCGGTGGCAGGAGGACGCTGGATTCAACGAATTCGACCATCACGAGGTACTCGTCCGCCACAGTCCGGAATTTGCCGAGGCGGGGAGACTCACCGAATTCCTCGCCCGGGATAGCAACCCACGCCGGGCGTTTCAGCAAATATTCTCCCAGGCCGTCGCACGCTGGACCGGCGGCAAGCACGACGGAGAGTACGCCGAATCCTTTGCCGCCTTCCGCAAACGGGTTTGGACAGCACTCCGGCAACTGGTCGATGCGCCTGGAACGGCACCGGAAGTCTGGGTGTTCACGTCCGGCGGTACCATCTCGGCCATCGTCCAGGAACTACTGGCCATCCCGGATGAGCGGATTTTCGAGCTGAACTGGACCCTGGTGAATACCGGCGTCACCAAGCTCCTGCACCGGCCGGGAAAGCTCAACCTGAGTTACGTCAACAGCCAGGCCCACCTGGAACGGCTGCAGCGGCCAGACCTTATCACCTATCGTTAACTACCAAAACGCAAGAAGGAGGCACCATGAACAACCCATTCGACCTAAGCGGCAAAATCGCCGTCGTCACCGGCGCCAGCCGCGGCATCGGCGAAGCCATCGCCCGGCTGCTCGCCGCCAGCGGCGCCCACGTCATCGTCTCCAGCCGCAAAGAGGAGGACTGCCGCACCGTAGCGGAGGCAATCATCGCCGCGGAGGGCTCAGCGTCGGTCATTCCCTGCCATATAGGCGAACCGGAGCAGATCGATGCCCTTTTCCGCCAAGTAAGGGAAGAGTTCGGCCGGCTCGATATCTTGGTAAACAACGCCGCGGCAAACCCCTACTTCGGCCCGATTGTCGACACCGACCTCGGCGCGTTCCAGAAGACCGTGGACGTCAATATCCGCGGCTACTTCTTCATGTGCTCGAACGGTGCCCGGCTGATGGCCGAAAACGGCGGCGGCTCCATTATCAACGTCGCCTCGGTTAACGGTGTCATCCCCGGCGATTTCCAGGGGATCTACTCCATCACCAAGGCAGCGGTCATCGCCATGACCAAGGCCTTTGCCAAAGAGTGCGCATCGGCTGGGGTACGGGTCAACGCGCTCCTGCCTGGGGCCACGGACACCAAATTTGCCGCTACCCTGGTAAAAAACCCGGAAATTCTCAAGCAGGCGCTGCAGCACATCCCCATGAACCGGATCGCCCAGCCGGAGGAGATGGCGGGAGCAGTCCTCTATCTGGCCTCGACGGCGGCAAGCTACACCACCGGCAGTTGCATCACTGTCGACGGTGGCTATCTACTGGCATAAAGGAGAGGTAACCATGCACGATTTGAAAAATAAAGTCGCAGTCATCACCGGCGCAGCCGATGGCATCGGCAAGTCACTCGCCATCAAAGCGGCGGCAGAGGGGATGAAACTTGTCCTGGCGGACATCGACACGAAGAAGCTTGACCAACTCGTGACTGAACTGGCTGCAAGCGGTACTGAGGCCGTCGGGCTGAAAGTTGACGTCTCTATGGCTGAAGACGTGACAGCTCTGGCCAACCTCGCCTACACAACCTTCGGCGAGGTCCACCTGCTCATCAATAACGCCGGAGTCGCTCTGGCGAAGAATGCCTGGGAAACAACTCAAAAGGATTGGGACTGGGTCATGGGTGTCAACCTGTACGGGGTTACGAACGGGCTGCGCGCCTTCCTCCCCCGCATGCTCACGGCAGGGCAGGAGGGGCATGTGATCAACACCGCCTCCATTGCCGGTCTTCTCTCCGAACCCTCCATGGCGGCCTACAACGTCAGCAAATTCGGGGTGGTGACCCTCTCGGAAGGACTCCATCACGACCTGACTCTGCGACAGGCCCAAATAAAGGTCTCAGTGCTTTGCCCCGCCTGGGTAAAAACGCGTATCGCCGAGGCGGACCGCCACCGGCCGGCCGATGAGCGGATTGACCTGACAAAGCTGGACAAGGTGACTGCCGCCACCGGCACATCCATGTTCAAGGCAGTACAGGCCGGCATTGAGCCGGAGGAAATCGCCGAAGCCACCTTTGCAGCGATCCGGGACGGCCGCTTCTACATCATCACCCATCCCCAGACCATGACCGGCATTCGCATCAGGATGGATGACATCCTGGGAAACCGGCAGCCGACCCTGCTCCCCATCTGACGGGCAAGGGAGAATCGAGAATCAAAGGCGGGGACTAAATCCGTTCATGGGTTGAGGAGGTTTTACTTACATGACTTTTATGAACCGACGCGATATCAGCTTCATGCTCTACGAGCTTCTTGATGCCGGGCAACTGGCAAGGTTCCCCCAAGCAGCCCAAGCCCCCCTGGGCGTCCAGGCGACCCTGGCTTCAGCCCGGATAGCTCGTTACCAGGGGGACGAGGTGGCGATCGCCCGGCTCTTCCCGGACCTCATGCCGCTCATGGGGAGTGCGGATGTGCGGGAGGGGATAGCCGCCTTCCGGGAGCGGCGCCCCGCAAAATTTGAGGGGAGATGACGGAACCAATGAGCGCGACGCCCAACCAGAAAACATCGACAGGGCCCCTGCAGCGACTGCGGGAGACCCGGGCAATAAAGGCGACGCCACGGCTCGCCAGGCTCGCCATGAACCTGTATCCCCCTTTTATCGGTGCGGGCATACGAATCACGTCCATCAGCGATGACTGGCGGGAAGTGCAGGTTGCCATGCCCCTGCGCTGGTACAACAAGAATGCTGCCGGTACCCATTTCGGCGGCAGTCTCTTTGCCATGACCGACCCGATCCTGATGCTCATGCTGATGCAGATCCTCGGCAGGGAGTATGTCATCTGGGACAAGGCGTCCAGCATCGAGTTCGTCAAACCCGGCAGGGGGACGGTCAGGGCGGTGTTCACCATCAACGAAGAAGAGGTGGCGGTCATCCGGGAACGTACTGCCGACGGTAGCAAGTATCTGCCGGAGTTCAGCGTCATGATTGTGGACGAACAGGATGAGTTGGTGGCGAAGGTGGAGAAGGTGCTCTACATCAGAAAGAAAAGGCCCGATTGATCGTCAGTCGGGCCACCTTACACCCACGGGTGCCGACTTGAAACTGGTGCTCAGGTCCATACTGAAATGGGCGCAACCGCACGTTCCCAACGTGCGGTTGCCTAAGAGATTTCGGTCATCAGAACATCTCCCCGATACGGTCAGTGTCGCAGACTGAAAGAGACTACTCCCGGTTGAACACGCACGAGGTCCCCTTCGGATTGAAGCATTTATTGCAGGAAACACACAGCGCACGGCTTCGGTCTTCTCCCTTCCAGCGCTCTATCAGGGCGCATTCGCGGATCAGAGGTCTGCTGAGCGACACCGCTATGATCGCACTCTCCCGGATAAGATTGGTCATGGTTTCGTAATCGCGGTTTCCCCCCACGACGATAACCGGAACCGGCAATTCCCGGGCAAGCTGGTCCGCATGCCACCGGAAATACCCCTCTTCCTTGCGGGCAGGGCTCTCGTTCGGCCGCGACGAGAAGCTACCTCCGCTGACCTCGATGGCGTCGATCCCCAGCTCGGCCAGCCTTGCGCAGACGCATCGGCACTCCTCGAAGGTCATCCCCTGCTCCATGAAGTCTTCGCAATTGATCTTGATTAGGACCGGATAGTCCGGCCCCACCTTTTCCCGGACCGCCTGGTATGTCTCGAAGAGAGCCCGTCCCCGGTTCTCGATGGAGCCGCCGTACTCGTCGCTGCGCTGGTTGTAGTAGGGGGTGAGGAATTTGCTCAGCAGGTAGCCGTGCGCCGCGTGAAGCTGCACGCTGTCGAAGCCGGCCTGCTTCGCCCTGAACGCCCCGTTGGCGAAGTCCTCCCGCATCCGGGCGATCTCCTCCCTGCTCATCTCCTGCGCCGTCTTCTTGTAGGCGATGTCTTCCACAGTACTGGGGCCCCAGATCGGTTTTACCCCGGCATCTTCACGGTACTGCGAACCATGGCAAGCGAGCTGCATGATGATGGCGGCCCCGCAGCGGTGTGCCGCGTCGGTCATGATCCGGTACCCTGGGATGAAGGAATCATCGTGAATGGCCATCTGACGGCCCATGAGCTGCTCCGTGTTGCTGACCGAGGTGAGCCCGGTGATGATCGTGCCGACTCCCCCCCTGGCAAGGTCTTCATAGATCGCGTAGAGACTCGGCGTCGGGCACCCATGTTCGTCGGAAAACCCGTCGAAGGTAGCGGAACGGATAAAGCGGTTTTTCAGTTTCATCCCGGCAATTTCGATTTCGTCGAACAGGGTCTTCATTGCGTTCTCTTCCTTTTATTTTGATCGAATCGACCTGCATTTTGCAAGCTGCTGTATAGAAAAAAACGGCTAACTGCCGGAACAATTTCCGTCAAACCCGGCAGACCGTCATGAAAAACGGGAGAAATCAGGCTTGCGCCGCTCCATGAACGCCTGCAGCGCCTCGGCCGCTTCCGGCGATTTCAGGCGCGCCATGAATTCTTTACCTTCTTCCATAATAGTTCCCTGCAAAGGCGACTCGTAGTCCCGCTTCAGCAGGGCCTTGCTCAGCCGCACGGCTGCAGCGGGCTGGGCCGCCAACTGCAGCGCCTTTTCCCGGGCCGTGACAAGAAGTTCACCGTCCGCAACCACAGCATTGACGATGCCGACGCTGTGCGCCTTTTCCGCACTGAACGACTCACCCAATAGCAGCAGTTCGGCTGCCCGCTGGTGCCCCATCAAGCGGGGAAAGAGTAAAGTCGAGCCCGCCTCGGGGCAGAGCCCAAGGTTAACGAACGGCAGATGGAACAGGGCGCCGGCAGCGGCATAGACCAGGTCGCAGTGAAGCAGCATGGTGACGCCCACTCCAACCGCACTGCCGGTCACCGCCGCGACAATCGGCTTCCTGAAGGTGGAGATGGCATGGAGGAACGCCATAACCGGGCTGTCACTGCCGGTTGGGGGAGCAGTCATGAAATCGGTCAGATCGTTGCCGCTGGTGAAGCAACCGTCGCTGCCGGCGATCACCACCACCCGCACCGCAGCGTCCTCGTCGGCCTTGCACAGACATTCGGTAAGAGCCCGGTACATGGCCAGGTTCAGGGCATTTTTCTTCTCCGGCCGGTTGAAGCGGATGGTGAAAACCCCGTCGCTCAGGTCGTTTTGTAGCAAGTGCAGATCATTAACCGCAGACATCCGTCCCCCCATTTCCTACCATACTAATCACTTGCCGAGCATCCCCGCCTTCAAATCATCGTCGGCCGGCTTCTCCCCCAGATAGATGGCTAGTACCCCTTTGGCCAGCTTTGTTGACGCCACGGTGCCGAGATGTCTGTTGTTATGGCTGACGCTGACCGACCCGTCAGCACCCAGGGTCAGGTCGACCACATCACCACGGTGAAAGTCGGCGGTGAAGAGCGCCAGAAACTTCTTCGCATCGGCGGACCCGGCCAGTTCGGGGGAGTTGTTGGTGATCCCCTCGTTGAACGCCTCGACGATCTTCTCCTTCTCCACTTTGGAGTGAAGGAAATTCATCCTGATCAGCTTGTCGCCGCTGTCGCGCAGCGCCTCGCTGGCAGTGGTCAGGCGCTTGCCGCTGTAAAGGGAGCCCACATACACCTTGACGAAAAACTTCTTCCGCAGGCCGTAGCCATTCAGTTTCAGGGTGTGGTTCTTGACCGTCACTGCCGGTTCCAGCTTCACACCGGCCACTTCCTGGGCAAAAACCGGGCAAACCAGCATAAAAATGATCACTACTGCGCTCAGTATCCTCATCGTCTTTTCTCCTTTGGCATCATTCAGCCGATCTCGCGACCGGCTATAAATCCTTCGTGGATGGCATCGAACACCATGGCGGGGCGGACCGCGTCACCTACCACGCGCACCGGGACCCCCAGCGAGACTGCTGCCTGCTGGAGCGGATTGTAACTGCGGGTGCCGACCGCAAGCACCACACTGTCCGCCAGCAGTTCCACAATCGTGCCATCGGCCTCAATCCTGACCGCATCGGCAGTAATCTCGACCACCCGGGCCTGCGCCAGAGTCCTGACGCCGTAGCGCTCAACATCCTGCATCATCCCCCAGCGGGTGCTTCTGCCGAAGTTCTTCCCCAACTGGTCGATCATCTCGACTACCGTAACCTCCTTGCTGCCACGGGTTGCCAGACCATAAAGGTCTTCGATCTTCTCCGCCCCGTGGACCAGAAGGAATTTCAGGGCCTCGCCGGAGAGGGTCCCCTTTTCCGCCAGGAGCAGGGCGGTCTCGATACCGACGGCGCCGCCGCCGATCACCACCACCCGCCGGCCTGTTCTGGCTTTTCCTGTCAGCACGTCCCAGGCCTGGACCACATGGGGAAGCTCCACGCCGGGGATGGCCGGTTTAATCGGTTCACCGCCGGTGGCCAGAATGACCACATCTGGTGAGTTGATCTCCAGCACGGTACCGTCAACGGTGGAATTGAGTACGACCCTGATGCCGGAGCGCTCCACCTGTCTCGCCAGGTCCTCCGCAAGTTCAAGAAACTCTTCCCTCCCTGGTGGCGCACCGGCAAGGAGGAGCTGCCCCCCCAGCCGGTTACTCTTTTCGTGGAGCAGTACCCGGTGTCCTCGCTCCGCAGCAGCAACGGCAGCGCTCATGCCGGCCGCCCCACCCCCGACCACCAGTACCTTGCGGGGATGCTCACACCGGACAATCTCCCGCAACTTTTCATAGCCCGCCCGCGGATTGCTAAGACACTCCACCGCCTTCATCTTAAACAGATTGTCGAAGCACCCCTGGGCGCAGGCGACACAATGGACGATATCCGCCTCGTGACCGTTACGGGCTTTTTCGGGAAAGAAGGGGTCGGCGATGAGCGCCCGGCCGATGGCCACCATGTCGCAGTAACCGTCGTCCAGGAGTTTTCTCGCCACGCCGGGATCGTTGATCCGGTGGCTGGCAATGACCGGGATGGAGACCCGCTCCTTCACCCCTCGGGCCAGGTATGCGTACACCCCTCGCGGCACTTCGGTGACTATTTGGGGTACCTGCCCTTCGTGCCACCCGACATTGATACAGAGGGCGTCCACCCCCGCGGTGGCAAGCCTGACGGCATACTCGACAAGTTCCTGCCGGCTGCTCCCCCCCGCCATGAATTCGTTGCCGTTCATCCGCACCAGAAGGGGAAACTCCTTTCCCACCGCAGCCCGCACCGCCGCGATCACTTCGAGGCCGAAGCGGACCCGGTTGTCGAAAGAGCCGCCGTACTCATCACTTCGACGGTTGGTTAGGGGGGAGAGGAATTCGCTGATAAGATAGCCGGTGCCGGACAAGATCTCCACCGCATCGAAACCAGCCTCCTTAACTCGCCGCGCCCCTTGGGCAAAACTCGCCACGATCTCGTTGATTTCGCCTAGCTCAAGTTCCTTCGGCGTTTCCCTGGTCAGGCGGGAGGGAATTGCGGAGGGCGCCACCGGTTGCTTCCCCCCCATGAGCATGGAATGGTTGTAGCGGCCGGCGTGGTTGAGCTGTACCGACGAACGGGCGCCGTTCTCCCGTATTGCCATGGCAAGCCGGGCCAGACCGGGGATGAATTCATCCCGGTGGGCACCGATGTTGCCCGGATTGCCGGAGCGATCATCAATGGTGGCATAGCCGACGCTGATCATCCCGGCCCCGCCCCGGGCCCGTTCGGCATAGAATTCAACCAATCGGTCAGTTACGGTATAGTTGCCCGCCATATTCATATGCATGGCCGGCATGAAGATGCGGTTTTTAACTTCCAGTCCATTGATGCTTATCGGTTGGAACAGGGGATCTGTCATGGTCTTCTCCGAGGGTACTTTCATTTACCGGTACGATCCTCGTGATCGCCCGAAGGGAACTGGATTGGGCTCCGTCCCCGGAAAACTATGCCGCAACGGCTTCAAAGCGACAGCTGACAGCGTCAAACAGCCCGATCTTCCCCAGTGAGTCTTTCAATCTTCCCGGTTCGGCGAGGAAATCCTGCATAAACACGATTTCGGAGACTTTCAGGTAGATGATAAAGGGATCGGTCAGGGAACCTTTGAATAGCTGTCCGACAACATCCCGAATCGATTTCGCGCCGGAATATTTCTTCAACTCACCTGCCCGCTCCAGCATTTTGTTCACGTAGAAAAGAATGGTGTCGTCCACGCTTTCCACCGAGGTCCGATGACCGGGGAGAATCGTGCAGCCGCGGAGCTTTGCCAGTTCCAGCAAAGTCGTGCAGTAGGCATTGTAGTTGCGGAACCTACCGCTGAAAGTTTCAAAATCAACATCGAGAAGGGGCGCCTGGAAGATGTTCCGGAGCAGAACGTCACCGGTAACCGCCCGGTCGCCGACCTGGTAGACCAGGTCGCTCTGGGAGTGCCCCGGGCAACTGAGCCAGCTTATGCCGAGCTTAGCAGGTATCTCCGACTCCTCCACGATCGCATACCGTTCCGGGGGGAGAGGGAATATCTTGATATTCTCTACTATCTTCCGGAACTCCCGCGTCAGTTCTGCTTCAAAACCATATTCGGCAAGGAGTCTCTCGATATGGGCCAAGCGATCGCCATGCCGGCGAAACTTTACGGCGTCCTTCCGGGGGAGGAGGATTTCGGCCTTCGTCTGCTCGGCAAGGTCAGCGGCAAGGCCATAGTGGTCCACATGGCAATGGGTAATGAATACGTACTTCAGGCGGGAGATATCGATCTGTTTCCGGAGAAAGACAAGGGCATCTGGCGTGGCCGGGCCGGTGTCGAACAGCACCAGTTCCCCGTCGATCTCCGTCGAGTAGAAATGTGCCTCGCCGACCATGTAAGGGGTATGAATCGTGTACTGGCGCATGGGTGACTCTCGCAGGCGGCTGTTGTACCTGGCCAGAAGCTCTGTGGTTGATGAAAAAGGGGCGATCACAATGATCGCCCCTACGCGATGAACCTAGAAGATATACTTTTCGCTTTCGATGGCGGCGGCGGCCAGGTTCCGCTTGGCCTGCAGCAGACCGGTGGCATCGTACTTGCTGAAGCGGCGGATGCCGGCCAGGAGCATAGCCAGGGTATCACCCTCTTCAACGTAGAACGCGGCCCGGCGTGCAGCGGTGCCGATCTTCTCGGAGGCCGCGAAGGCGGTTGTCTTGACTGCCGCCGTCACCGACGCCTTCCGTGCCTCGCTCAGGGAGGGAAGGATCTTTTCTGCCCGCAGCAGGGCGCTTTCCAGGGCAAAGATATTGATGGCGATGTCGGCCGCCGCCATAAGGATCTCCTGCTCGTCCTTGATCCGGTCCATGTACTTCTGCACGGCGCTTCCGGCGATGACCAGGAATGCCTTCTTCAGGTTTGCCACCAGCGCCTTCTCGGCGGCGAATGACACAGAGTCGTCCAGTTCGTCGAAGGAGGGGCTCATAAGGGACTCGAACGCCTTCATCGCCTCCTTATGCAGCGGAATCTCACCATTCATGGCCCGGCGGAGGATCGTGCCAGGGATGAGCAGACGGTTGATTTCGTTGGTCCCTTCCCAGATCCGATTGATTCGCTCGTCGCGGTAGAACCCCTCGGCCGGGTACTCCTGGGTGAAACCGTAACCACCATGGATCTGCAGCACCTCGTCCACCACATCCGCCAGGACTTCGCTGCAGAAGACCTTGGCAATGGCCATCTCGATGGAGTACTCCTCAATACCCTTTTGATAGGCATCATAGTAGTCAGGAGTATCCTTGGGAATGGTTGCCAGGCGGTCGTCAACCATTCCCGCCAGTCGGTAGACCATCGATTCCGACGCGAAGATGGCGGCTGTCATATCGGCAATCTTTTCCTGGATGGCACCGAAGGTGCCGATGGTGACCCCGAATGCCTTGCGTTCGTTTGCATACTTGATCCCTTGGGCAAGGGCCTTCTTTGCCGCACCGGTCGTAGCGGCGCCAAGCTTGAAGCGACCCACGTTGAGGACGTTGAAGGCGATTTTGTGACCCTTGCCTATCTCGCCGAGCAGATTCTCCACCGGCACCTTGGCATCCTCCATGATGACCTGGGTCGTGGATGACCCCTTGACCCCCAGCTTTTTCTCTTCCGCGCCGATGGAAAGCCCTTCAGTGGTACGCTCCACCAGGAAACCGGTGAAATGCTGCTTGTCGATCTTGGCGAATATGGTGTAGAGGTTGGCGAAACCGCCATTGGTGATGAACTGCTTGGTGCCGTTGAGAAGGTAGTGCTTGCCATCCGCCGACAGCGTGGCCGTGGCCGCGGCTCCCAGGGCATCGCTCCCCGAACCGGGCTCGGTGAGGCAGTAGGCGGCGATCCATTCGCCGCTGATGATTTTACCCAGATATTTTTCTTTCTGCTCTTTTGTCCCGTAGTAGACCAGCGGCAGCGTGCCTATGCCGGTATGGGCCGAATAAGTGACCGAGAAGGAGCCGCCCATAGAAAGCTTCTCCGCAGCCAGCATGCTGGTGGCCTTGTCCAGTTCAAGCCCGCCGTACTCCTCGGGGGCGTCGATCATAAGCAGGCCGAGGTCGCCGCACTTCTTCATCAGGTCGAGGGTCAGCGGGAAATTCTGATGTTCGATCTCTTCCTTCTGGGGAATGACTTCATTATTGACAAACTGCTCGGTCGTCTCGCCGATCTGCTTCTGCTCGTCGGAGAAATCCTCCGGGGTGAAGATATCATTTTTGCTCACTTCGGTAATCAGGTACTCCGAACCCTTAAAAAGCTTAGCCATGGGACTCTCCTTGTGTTGGGATTTTCTGTATCGTTGCTCGTTTTCATAACTCCCCCTTCCCCCCTCTCGTCGCAAGAGGGGGCACCCACGTCCCTCCACTTTGACAAAGGGAAGGACAGGAGGGGTTACTATCCACCTGTTCTATACTTTCTCGAATATCCCTGCCGCTCCCATGCCGCCGCCGATGCACATGGAGATCATGCCGTAGCGAGTGTCCGAGCGCTGCATCTCGTGAAGAAGGCTTGCCGTCAGCTTGGAACCGGTGCAGCCGAGGGGGTGCCCGAGGGCGATGGCGCCGCCGTTCACATTGACCCGGGCCGGGTCGATCCCCAGTTCACGGACACAGGCCAGGGACTGGGCGGCGAACGCCTCATTCAGTTCGATCAGGCCGATATCGTCCAGCTTGAGCCCGGCCAGTTTTAGCGCCGCCGGAATCGCCGCCACCGGACCGATAAGA
>JAJZUQ010000064.1 GCA_021848385.1 Deltaproteobacteria bacterium | reverse complement strand
AGCCCTGCAAACTATCAAAGACCGGATAACCGGCCTTACAACAAGAGACCGGACCATAATGCCGCTTGAATGGATAGTGAATGAAGTCAACGCTACCATGAGAGGTTGGGTTGGTTACTTCCACTACTGAAACAGCAGTAGGACGTTAAAAAAGGTAAGAAATCACCTTGAACAGCGTCTGATAACCCATCTGCGGAAGAGGCACAAGGTCAGAGACCGAAGAGCAGGATACGTCAGGTTTCCCAACAAGTCATTGTATGAGAAGTACAACTTGTACAAAGTGCCGACAACAGCGGGTTGGAAGAAAGCGCATGCTTTGTAGTGAAGAACATCGGAAAGCCGTGTGCGGGAAAACCGCACGCACGGTTTGATGAGGGGGGGCAGGGTGAAACCCGTTCCCTACTCTACAGGATAAAGGGTGCTGCGGTCATTGCTATACAGGCGACAAGCAGGAGCAAGGTGTTGCTGATAAAGTACGGCACCACACAGAGGGCGACCCCAAAGCCCAATACCCGGAAGTCCTGACGTTTCTTGCCGTACATGAAAAAACCCGATCCGATCAGTCCTGCCACAACATTAATGACTAAGTTGGTCATGCTCATGCTACCGAGCAACGAACCGACATCAAGCCCTGTTAAGCCGGAATCGGCTGAACCGGACTGGACTTTAGCAGCAATGTCGTTTATCGCCGATATGCCCTGTGTTACGTCCGCCATACTTAACCTCGTCACCGGGATAGTTTGTAGGTGCAAACAATACTGTACTCCCTTTATTGTTTTTTTTGGCAAGAGAATTTCGGGGATACCATGCTGGGTATTCTGGGGACAGCATACTCAATTCAAAAGGCGGCCAATCGGCCGCCTTTTCTATGTTGTGCGAAATGTCAGCTATAAGCAGCCGGTGTATGAGTGGTTCAGGACCTTTCCCGCACCACTGCGGCGCGGGCTAGTCCGTCGAGCCATTCCTGGTGGGTATTGAGAATGGGGTTGAGCCAGATTCTGGGCCGGCTTGCCGATCTGAGGCTCTTGAGAGAGAATCATTCCCAGGTCTCAGTGAATGAAGTTGAAGAACGTTTTGTCTTCCCGTTCCGGCGGGGTGATGGCCCCCTTGCCGTGCGCCACCAGCTTCATCAGCCAGGCCATGTTCTTCCCCAGCACCCGCATGATCTGCACCCCCTCCAGGTCCTGGACCACTTCTCCCGGCGTCCGGCCATGGATCACGTTCCAGTAGTTGGAGGTCGGCAGTAGCATCTCGGCATAGTTGAGGAAGTTGTTCAGCTGGTCGAAGGTCGGCAGGCCGCCGGAGCGCCGCACCGCCACCACCGAGGCCCCCACCTTGTGGCGGAGCATGCCGTCATTGACGCCGGTGACGAAGAAGGCGCGGTCCAGGAACGATTTCATAGTCCCGCCGATGGCGGAATAGTGCACCGGGGAGCCGAGGATGATTCCGTCCGCCCGTTTCATCTTCTGGATCCACTCGTTGACCTCGTCGTTGGGGAGCACGCACTGCTCGTTCCGGTTCTTGACGCACTGATAGCAGGCAATGCACCCCCTGACCGCCTTGTTCCCCACCTGGACGATCTCGGTCTCGATCCCCTCCCGTTCCAGCTCCGCAGTCGCCATCTTCAGCGCATGCCAGGTGTTCCCCTCCTTGTTGGGGCTGCCGTTGAATGCTACGACGTTCATAGGTTCTCCTTTGTCATGAGATAAATTGAAATGCCCGTCTCACCCGCAGTTGCAGGTGGAGCAGCCGGCGGCGGCACACGTCTTCGGAACCATTTCCGCCTTCGCCCATTCGGTGATATCAGCGGCAAAATGCAGGTACAGATCGTTTCTGCCGGCCAGGGGGATCCAGTACGAGTCCAGAACGGCGCCGGCGAAGTCGAACCAGCCGACGACCCGCTTGGCGGTCTGCTCGGCCAGCGCCTGGTTGGCCTGGCACCCTTTGTGGTGCTCTTTCTCTCCCATGTCGACGCAGCGGATGCCGGTAGGATAGCCGACCGCCTCCCCCGCCTTGTTTACGGCGAGGATCGTCCGGTCCTTGTGGACCAGCATGACAGGAAAGGGGAAGTTGTCGCAGAAGAGATGGAAGTTACTGCGGGTTTCAGCGCTGATTTCGTGTGCTGCCATGTGTGGTACTCCTTGTAGGTTGCTTGTTCATCCGGCGATGCCGGACATGGTGTTGGTATCGTTGGGAGATTACGGTTTTGTGAGGACGGTGCTGAAGAGGGTGTCGATAAAGTCCCGCACCGGTTGGGGCGATCTCATTACTTTGGCGCTGAGAATGGCCCCCTCCCAGCCGGAAAAGATAAATCCGGCAATGACGTGGGGGTCATAGGATCGGGGGAGCTCTCCCGCCTCCTGAGCTTCACTGATGCAGGCGGCAAAACGCTCCCGCCAGGAGAGGATGATTTCGTCGAGGCGGCCGCGCAGCCGATCGTTGCTGGCGGCCAACTCCTGCCCCAGATCGCCGATCAGGCAACCGACCGTGCAGTGGTGATCCGCCAGCTGGGTCAGACCCCGTTCGAGAAAAATCCTCAGCCGCTCCAGCGGAGTTGCCGATTCATCCGCCAGGAAGACGTCCAGCCGTGCCAGGAAACGGCAGGCAAAGGCCTCGATGACTGACAGACCGAATTCTTCCTTGCTGCCGAAGTGGTGGTAGAAGCAGCCTTTCGGTACCCCTGCCTGCTTCAGCACGGTGTCGATGCCGGTGGCGTTGTACCCACAGGTTGCAAACAGCTGCATCCCTGCCTTTATCAGCTCCGCTCGTGTATCGCGTCTGGTCATGTATATATACTAGACAGATCGGTCTAGTAAGGTCAAGGATTTTTCTACGTACCGCGAGCGAAGGCCTCATTTCATACCTCTCGCGTTTTGCAAGGGACAGGACTACAATTAATATCATGACTACATAGTACGGGAGGTGGCTGACATGGTAGACATTCTTCATCGAATCGGAATCAAGGCCCCTGCGGCTCAGGTCTATAGCGCGTTGACGACTTTGGAAGGTCTGGCCCACTGGTGGACCGAGGAAGTTCTGGGCGATACCCGGGGCGGAGGAAAGATCGAATTCCGTTTTTGCACGCAGTCAGGCGAACTTCTGGGCGGAATGGTTATGGAAGTGCAGGAGCTCAACGAAAATAAAGATGTGCGATGGCGCTGCGTAGAGGGGCCGGAGGAATGGGTTGGCACTGACATCACGTTCCAACTGTCAGAGCAGGACAACCAGACGATTGTCCTCTTTGGCCACAGAAACTGGCGCGAGGCCGTTGAGGCAACCTATCACTGCAGTATGAAGTGGGCCACGTTCCTGTTAAGCCTGCGTGAGTATGTGGAAACAGGGAAAGGGAAGCCATCGCCCCATGATCTGAAAATCGATAACTGGAATTAGAATCCCTCGCTAAAATTCCGATGACACCATACTTAATTCAAAAGGCGGCCGAAGTGGCCGCCTTTGCTGATTCTGTTACAGGGTGTGCAGGTGTGGGATCAGGCGAGATCGAAACGGTCAAGGTTCATTACCTTGTTCCACGCCGATACAAAGTCGTGCAGGAACTTCTCCCGGGAGTCCTCACATCCATAGACTTCCGCCAAGGCCCGAAGTTGGGAGTTCGAACCGAAGATCAGATCGACACGGGTGCCGGTCCACTTGAGTTCGCCCGTCGCACGATCACGCCCCTCGAACACGTCGCCGGCTTCCGAGGCCGCTTTCCAGGTGGTGCCCATGTTGAGCAGATTGACGAAGAAGTCATTGGTGAGCATTTCTGGCCGCTTGGTGAAGACGCCGTGTCGGGACTGTCCGAAGTTGGCATTCAAGACGCGCATACCGCCAAAGAGAACCGTCATCTCAGGGGCGGTCAGTGTCAGTAATTGGCCCCGATCAACCAGCAGCTCCTCTGCCGATACGGTGTATTTAGTTTTGAGGTAGTTACGGAACCCGTCTGCAACCGGCTCGAGTACGGCGAACGTTGCCACGTCGGTTTGCTCCTGCGACGCATCCGTGCGACCCGGCGCGAAGGGAACGGTCACTGCATGGCCGGCATTCTTCGCAGCCTGCTCGACACCTGCGCATCCGCCAAGAACAATCACGTCGGCGAGCGAAGCCATCTTCCCGCCCGACTGCGCGCCGTTGAACTCCTTCTGGATTTTCTCAAGGGCCTGCAGCACAGCCTGCAGTTGGGCAGGCTGGTTGACTTCCCAATCCTTCTGCGGCGCGAGACGGATGCGCGCACCGTTCGCCCCGCCACGTTTATCGGAGCCGCGGAACGTGGACGCCGATGCCCAGGCAGTGGATACCAGCTGGGAGACAGACAGTCCCGAAGCGAGGATCTTCCCCTTGAGGGCGGCGATGTCCTGCTCGTCAATCAATTCATGCGTGATTGCCGGAACGGGGTCTTGCCACAGGAGATCTTCCGCAGGGACCTCAGGGCCGAGATAGCGCGAACGTGGACCCATGTCGCGGTGGGTCAGCTTGAACCACGCGCGGGCGAAGGCGTCTGCAAATTTTTCCGGGTTTTGCTGGTAGTGCCGCGCAATCGGCTCGTAGATCGGGTCGAAGCGAAGGGAGAGGTCCGCCGTGGTCATCATCGGCCGGTGCTTCTTCGACGGGTCGTGGGCGTCAACTACCATATCCTCGTCTGCCACGTCCTTGGCCAGCCACTGATTTGCGCCGGCCGGGCTCTTGACAAGCTCCCACTCGTATTTGAACAGCGTGTTCAGATAGCCCATATCCCATCTGTTTGGATGCGGTTTCCAGGCACCCTCGATGCCGCTGCCGATCGTGTCGCCCCCTTTGCCGCTGCCGAAGCTGTTCTTCCAGCCGAGTCCCTGCTCCTCGATGCCGGCCGCTTCGGGCTCCGGCCCCACATGTGACGCGGGGCCGGCGCCATGACACTTGCCGAAGGTGTGCCCGCCGGCGATGAGCGCGACGGTCTCTTCGTCGTTCATTGCCATGCGTGCGAAGGTCTCGCGAACGTCACGGCCCGAGGCTACCGGATCCGGGTCGCCGTTCGGCCCTTCCGGGTTAACGTAGATCAGCCCCATCTGCACGGCGGCGAGAGGATTTTCAAGTTCCCGGTCACCGCTGTAGCGCTTGTCTCCGAGCCACGTCTCCTCAGCCCCCCAGTAAATGTCTTCTTCGGGCTCCCAGACATCTTCGCGACCGCCGCCGAAGCCGAACGTCTTGAACCCCATCGACTCCAGAGCGCAGTTGCCGGCGAGGATCATCAGGTCGGCCCAGGAGATTTTCCTGCCGTATTTCTGCTTGATCGGCCAAAGCAAACGGCGCGCTTTGTCGAGGTTGATGTTGTCCGGCCAGCTGTTGAGCGGCGCGAAACGTTGCGCACCCGAGGAGGCGCCGCCGCGACCGTCGCCGGTGCGGTAGGTGCCTGCGCTGTGCCACGCCATACGGATCAAGAGCCCCCCGTAGTGACCGTAGTCAGCCGGCCACCATTCCTGCGAGTCAGTCATCAGCGCGTAGAGGTCATTTTTCAGGGCCTCCAGGTCGAGTTTATTGAATTCCTCAGCATAGTTGAACTCCTCGCCCATCGGGTTGCCCAAGGGAGAATGCTGATGAAGGATCTTGAGGTTCAACTGGTTAGGCCACCAGTCCCGGTTCGACGTGCCGCTGCTGGCAGTGGGTTTGTCAGTTCTGCCCGTTACCGGACACTTGCTGTCTTTACTCATCTCTGATCTCCTTTCGCTTTTGCTTTGGATATGTAGAGTTAGTCAGGGATTATCTGATTAGTCAGAGTATACCCAAAAACAGGTGAGTAAGTTGCTCGTAGTCATAATAATCACAACTTAGGAGATTATGGTGCATTGAGAATAATCAGCCCATATGAAAAGAGGCCAAGGGACACATACCCCTTGGCCTCTCAGCTGTTTATAACAGAATTGGTCAGTTACAGTTTCACATCCAGCTCGTTCTGGTAGATCTGCTCAAGAACCTGCTTCTTCCTGATCAGCACCAGTTCGCCACTGCGTGTCCTCATGACTGCCGGCGGCTTGCGGTGCGAGTTGTAGTTTTCCGGCGACATGCTCTCGGAATAGGCACCCGTGCCGCCGATGACGACATAGTCACCGATTTCCGGCTCGGCAATCAGCACCGGCACGATGTTGCCGTCGCCGTCAAGGCGGACCGAATCGCCGCTTTCGCAGCAGCGCCCCACGATCCCGAACGATTTCAGCCCGGCCGCCGGCTTGCCGTCATACTCGCTGGAGAGGAGCGTGCCGTCCTGGCGCACGATGGCGATGGGATGCTCGGAGCCGTACAAGAGCGGGCGGGTCAGCAGTTCCATGCCGCCGTCGACGATCAGGAAGTTCAGTTCGTTGGTCAGCTTCTTGTCGATAATCCGGGTGATGATATGGCCCGAGTTGGCGACCACAAAGGTTCCCGGCTCGATCTCCATCTGCAGTTCGCGGCCGGTCGCAGCCTTGAACTCCTCTATCCGCTGCTTCGCATAGGCGCCCAGTGACGCGATGTCGGCCTGTTTTTCCCCCGGCATCCGGGCGACCTTGAGCCCCCCGCCGAAGCTGACCGTGGTGGCATCGGGGAAATAGGTCTTGACGAAGCCCAGTTCGCGGTCGATGTTCTCCCGCCATTTTTCCGGGTCCCCCCCGGAACCGATATGGACATGCACCTGGGTAAAGCGCAGCCCCTTTTCGTCGGCCAGGGCCTTTACCGTGGGGACGTCGTTCAGGTGCACGCCGAAGCAGGAGTATTCACTGCCGGTGTCGCGGGTCTGGCTCTCACCACCGCCGGCGGCACCCGGATGGACCCTCATGGAGAGATCGATGTTGTGCTTCCTGGCGAAGTCGGCGATCAGTTTGTACTGCGTCATGGAGCAGACGTTGTACTTCAGGCCGGCTCGGATCATCTCCTCCAGCTCTGTGCGCTCCTCACCGGAGGGAACCTCCTGGGTGGTCAGCATCATCCGGCTGTAGGGAACACCGGCAGAAAAGGCACGGGCCGCTTCGTCGAGTGACGAGCAGTCCAGATCCAGTCCCTTGTTGGTGACGACCCGCAGGACGGTACGATCCGAGTTTGCCTTCATGGCGTAGCGGACGTGCAGGCCGTAGGCATTGGGCATGTTCAGCAGCTGTTCACAGCTGTTTTCTATGTAGTCCTGGTCGTGCAGATAGATCGGTGTTCCCCACTGCCCGGCTATTTTCGGGATGAGCGTTGCGTCCAGTCTGGTCGGACCGAAGTGTGTCATTGTCATGCTTTCAACCTCACAATATGGTATAGGAGACCGCATTCCCAGGCAACGCGAAGACGGTTACCCTTCTATGTACCATTTTCGACCGGCGCAGTGCAACACCGTTCTGAAAGTTTGTTGCAGAAAATGGTTCCACACAAAAAAAAGATTTTTCAAAATCTGATCCCATGATAGTTTGAACGTCGCCGAATAGTAATTAATAACTTACCATTGGAGGTACACATGCAACGAATGTTCATCCTGCTGGTTCTGACCCTTACCCTCGCCATATCCTCAACCTGCCTGCTGGCAGCGAACACCCTTCCCAAGCCCGATAAATTTGATGAAGAGGAGATCCTCATCAGCGAGCGGCTCGGAACTAAATACGATACGATCGTCGTCAAGGATTACTCAACCAAGGACGCGGAAATTGCCAACATCGACGATGAAGAAAAGAAGATGCTGGACGGCGATAAAAAAGAGATCGTCAAGGCGCTTACCGACAGCACGGTGAAGAACCTGAAAAAACATAACATCTTCAAGAAGGTTGAAGCCAACAGCTCAACCAAGACCAAAGCGGTCATCCTGCGTGGTAAAATCACCAGGTTTAACGGCGGGGTCGGCGCGGCCAAATGGTTCCTGGGCTTCGCGGCCCCCAAGAGCACCAAGACCAACATTTCCATCGATGCCGAATTGGTCGACGCCACAACGGGCACCGTGCTGGTGAAGATCAAGGATGTCCGCTCCGGCGGGGAAGGCAATACCCTGGGGAGCAGCAACATGACCAAGGCCTTTATGGTGCAGGCCCAGGACGAGGGTGAAGAACTGGCCGAATTCATAAAGGAAATTTATTGATGACCAACGGGGAGCCGTTTTACTCCCCCGTTCGGAAGATTGCGACATGATTGCTTACGTCGACAGGCGGCTAATTGGCCGCCTGTCGACGTTTCATCCCGCGCTGCCCATTTGACCTGAACGGCGACAACAGGTATGATGCGGAAACGAACGAGAAGGGGAAGAAACTGCAGATGCACCGATTGAAATTCCTGGCAGGCTACTCACCCAGGATCACGGGGCAGGTGGCGCAACTTATAGCGGAAAACAGACTGGGCAGCGTCCTTGTGCAGCGCTATCCGAAGGCGCACGACGTGAGAACCGACAAGGCTCTCTACGCGTTTACCGTCGACATAAAGAATGAATTCATGCGCACCGCCCAGCCGCTGAGCAGGGTGGTCTACGACGGGAAAATCCATGTGATCAACAACGCCCTGGGTACCCACACCTTTGTCTCACGGGTCCAGGGGGGGAAGCTGAAGGCAAAGAGCGAAATCCGCATTGCATCGGTCTTCCGCGATGCTCCCGTGGAATTCCTGAAGATGATTGTCGTGCATGAGCTTGCGCATTTGAAGGAAAAGGAGCATAACAAGGCTTTCTACCAGCTGTGCGACTACATGGAACCGGACTACCACCAGCTGGAATTCGATACACGGCTGTTCCTGACCCACGTGGAAATGGCGGGATCACCGTATCTGCAAACCTGATCACGCCGAAGTCCCTGGAGCCTCCATGAAGATACAGAAACTGACCATAGAGAACCGCCCCAAGGTCTACGCGCTCCTGAATCGCGCCTTTCCGGGAAGTGACTACGAAGCCGGGCTGGTGCAGAAGCTCCACGAGAATGGCAAGCCCGTCCACGAATGGGTCTGCATTCATGTCAACAAGGTCATTGCCTACATCGCCTTTACCAATGCCTATTACGGCAGCGACATCTGCGGTTTGCACCTGGCCCCCATGGCCGTGGCCCCGGACTTCCAGCGACAAGGGGTGGGCGCGGAACTGCTCAGGTTTGCCCTGCGGCAGGAGGCGATCAAAAGCCAGCCCCTGTTCGTCCTGGGGGAACCCGCCTATTACAAGAGGTTCGGCTTCGAACCCTGCAGTGCACCCATCTGTCCGTTTGACAAGAACAATGCGCATTTCCTGAGCATGAGAAACACCATTGCCGCAAGCTTTATTGTGGGGTATGAACCTGAGTTCAAACCTGCTGCCACACCGTCAACCCCGCAGGGGAAGAAGCGCCGGGGACGGTGAGTGCCGGGGGGAAGAGGAAACGATAATGCCGAAAAATCGTGATGCAGCCCGTGCCAATCTGGAAAACCTGTACCGGATCTTCACCGTGCCGGAATCGCCCGAATCGACCCTCGGCGCCATCGATCAGGCGATTGCCGACGATGTAGCCGGCTTTCTGCAGACCCATATCGTCGCCATCGAACGGAACCTGGAAGAGATCGAGACCCATTTCTCCTCCGCCACCATCCCCGAAGAACCGACCTACGTCTCCGAATATACCGAATTCGTGAAGGATCACCTGGTCGCCCATTCGGTCCATACCGCCGCCCCCGGTTTTGTCGGTCACATGACCTCGGCGCTCCCCTACTTCATGCTCCCCCTGGCACGCCTCATGACCGCCCTCAACCAGAACCTGGTCAAGGTGGAGACCTCCAAGGCCTTCACCCCCATGGAGCGGCAGGTCCTCGCCATGCTCCATCACCTGGTCTACCGTCGTGATGACGACTTCTATCCCCCCTGGATCCACAACAGCCAGCATGCCCTGGGGGCCTTCTGTTCCGGCGGCACCATCGCCAACACCACGGCGCTCTGGGTGGCACGTAACCGCCTCTTCGCGCCGGACGGGGCATTTGGCGGCATAGCACAGGAAGGGCTCGGGCGGGCGCTCAAGCATCGCGGCTGTGATGGGGTTGCGGTCCTCGTCTCCGAGCGTGGCCACTATTCCTTCGGCAAGGCTGCCGACCTCCTGGGCTTGGGCCGGGACAACCTGATCAAGGTGAAGACCGATGACCATAACCGCATCGACCTGAAGGTGCTGCGTGAAGATTGCCGGCGCCTGCAGGACCGGAACGTTCTCCCGCTAGCGGTGGTGGGGATTGCCGGTACCACCGAAACCGGCAACGTCGACCCACTGGAAGAGCTGGCCGATTTCGCCCTGGAGCTCGGCTGCCATTTCCACGTGGACGCCGCCTGGGGCGGGCCGACCCTCTTTTCCGACCGGTACCGCCATCTCCTCACCGGCATCGAACGGGCCGACTCGGTCACCATCGATGCCCACAAGCAGCTCTATGTCCCCATGGGGGCGGGGATGGTCGTCTTCAAGGATCCGACCGCCCTGTCGGCGATCGAACATCACGCCAACTATATCCTGCGCCACGGATCCAAGGACCTGGGGAGCCATACCCTCGAAGGGTCAAGGCCGGGTATGGCGATGCTGGTGCATGCCGGCTTTTCCATCATCGGCCGCAAGGGGTACGAGCTGCTCATCAACATGGGGATCGAGCGGGCGCGCACCTTTGCCGACATGATCCGGCAGCACCCCGATTTCGAGCTGACCAGCGAACCGGAGCTGAATATCCTCACCTACCGCTACTGTCCACGCGCCGTGCAGCGGGTCCTGGCCGCAGCAGCCGACCGACAGCGCCATGACATCAACGATCTTCTCGACCAGGTCTGCCAGCTTTTGCAGAAACATCAGCGGGAAGCGGGGAAGACCTTTGTCTCACGGACCCGGCTGCGCTTTGCCCGCTATGGTGAGGAACTCACCGTCCTGCGCGTCGTCCTGGCCAACCCGCTGACGACCGATGGCATTCTGGCGGCGGTTCTGGCGGAGCAGTGCGAGATCGTGCAGCAGCCGGAGATTCAGGCCTTGCTGCGGCAAGTGGAGGAGATCTGTGCTTTGCTGGAAACACGGGGTAATTGAAAAAGGCGCTCCCGGGATTCTTGAAGTTGTACGCGTAGGGGAATGTTTGAAGGCCTCACAAGGGAAAGATCAAATCGGCCATGGTAGGAACTCAAATATGAGGCGAAAAGAGGGATAAACATGCAGTTTTTACAGATGATCTGGAATGGGATAAGTGGCCTTGGCCCAGGCACCGTGATACTGAAAGCTCTTTACCTGCTGTTTCTTGTAGCAGTATTCTGGATGATTTGTGAACTAGCCAAGCACGTGGTCAATGTTCTTGCTAAGCTGGCTGTGGATGCTTTGCGCTATCTTGCGGTTGTCGTGAGAGGGTGGCCAAAGAATACCGAAGAGGTTGATGATGCCAGAGGACAAGGCAAGTCTAACCCCTTATCCAGGCATATGTAGGGATGTCGTGATGAAAAATATATAAATTACTTGCTTCGGCCACCGGTTTACATCATCCCTTCCGGTGCTATGCTATCAGGTACATACCGATGGGGAGGGGGAAAACATGCGCAACCTACTGACAGTGGCACTGATCCTGCTGACCGCCGTCCTGCTGACGGGGATGGGAAACCTCGGGGGCACCCCGGAGGGAACGGTTCCCAAGACGGATGAAAACATACGGGCGCAGCTCGTCGACCGGGCGGGGGTATCCACCGAACTCAGCCGGTTCTCCATGGGTGGCAACGTCGTTTTCGAAGGACGCCGGGGAGAGGGGACGATGAGTCTCTTCTTCCGCGACCTGAAAGAGGTGAGTTTCGGCCCGGTGAGCGGCAGCGACGTACCCGCCGATCTGCTCCTCAAGTCGGGGAAGCAGATCCAGCTGAAGGTGAGCAAAAGCGCCATCTTTTACGGCGACACGGGTTCAGGGTCTTATCGCATCGCGGCGGGAGACGTAAGCCGGATCGTGTTCCACAAGTAACGCACCCCAAAACTACATCATATATCATGAGGCGGCCACTCGGCCGCCTTTGCTGTTTCCGGTGCTCCGCGTAAAAAGGTTGGCTTGATCTCCAGGATGTGCGATTCTTACCCCGGCCGGTGACGAGTGGAATTCACCGGGGAGTACCCATGTCGGGAGAGAATGTGAAATCAGCGCCCCAGCTTTACGTACTGGACGGATCCAGTTATATCTACCGCGCCTATTATGGCGTCCGGGATGTTGCCACCTCCGGCGGTATGCCGACCAATGCCGTATTCGGGTTCACCCGGATGCTCCTCACCCTCCTGCAGGAGAACCGCCCCGATTACCTCGCCGTCGTCTTCGACCCTCCCCGGGAAGAGACCTTTCGCCGGGAGCTCTATCCCGCCTACAAGGCGCATCGGGAGGCCATGCCCGATGATCTCGTCCCCCAGCTGCCCTACATCAGGAAGGTCTTGCAGGCTCTCAATATCCCGGCCCTGGAAGCGACCGGTTTCGAGGCCGACGATCTCCTCGCCACCCTGGCTCGCCGTTTTGCCGCAGAAGGTATCGAGGTCACGGTCGTTACCGGCGACAAGGATCTGCTGCAGGTTGTCGGCGACGGGATCAGTCTGCTGGACACCATGAAGGAGCTGCGATCCGGCCCCCGGGAGGTCCTGGACCGCTTCGGTGTCCCGCCGGAGCTGGTGCCGGATGTGCTGGGGCTGGCCGGCGATGTCTCGGACAATATCCCGGGGGTTCCCGGTATCGGCGAGAAGACCGCTGCCGAACTGGTCCGGCGGTTCGGTTCCCTGGAAGGGGTTCTCGAGTGGAAAAGCCTGGTGAATGGCAAGAAGCGCCGGGAAAATCTGCACGCCCATGCCGATCAGGCCCGGCTCTCGAAAGTCCTGGCCACCGTTCGCTATGACGTCCCCCTGGATCTGGGCCTGGACTCGCTGCAGCGCAGGATGCCGAACCTCCCGGAGCTGATCCCCCTGTTACGGGAGCTGGAGTTTGCGGCCCTGGAGCTCGCCTTCACCCCGCCACCCCCTGGCGTGGTGGAGATCTACTGCGACGGCTCGGGGAGGGACGCCGGTCCCGGCGGGTATGGGGTGATCCTGCGCTATGGGGAGTCCGAGAAGGAACTGAGCGGGTTTGAGCCCGCCGCCACCTCGCAGCGGATGGAGCTGACGGCGGCGATCAGGGGGCTGGAAGCGCTGCAGAAAAGGACGAGGGTGCGCGTCTTCAGCGATTCGCAGTACCTGGTCCGGGGGATGGGCGAATGGCTGGCGGGCTGGAAGCGCACCGGTCGGCTTGAGGAGCCGGACGCCCTCAAGAACCAGGACCTCTGGCAGCAGCTGGCAGCCCTCTCCTCCAACCATGAGGTCGCCTGGGAATGGGTGCGCGGCCACGACGGGCATCCTTTTAACGAGCGCTGTGACAGGCTGGCAAAACGGGCAGCAGAAGCGGGGATACGGGCGGAAGAGGAAAACGTACGGGCGGCACGACAGGCGGAGGAACGGGAAAAGCAAAGGAACGTTATCCCGAAGGCGGCCGCCCCTGCCGGGCCGCCACAGGTTCGGGTCATGGACGAGACCGCATACGAGGCTGATGCCGACGGACAGCTGCTGCTCTGTTGAATCAATCTGGAGGCGGCAGTTTGCAACTGCCGTATGCTGTATCCATTAAAAGTAAACGCCGCGAAACCTTCTCCTGGAGGGTTTCGCGGCGCTTTACGTTTCAGGGATTCTGGAACTGCTGCACGGGGCACCTATTTTATATTGAGCAGTTCAACTTCGAAAATGAGGGTCGCGTTGGGGGGAACAGCACTTCCTGCACCCCGGGCACCGTAGGCAAGTTCGGGCGGGCAGACCAGTTTGGCCTTGCCGCCGACTTTCATCTTCTGAACCCCTTCGGTCCAGCAGGGGATTACCCTGGAGAGGGGGAAACTGATGGACTGCTTGCGTTTGTAGGAGCTGTCAAACTCCCTGCCGTTCGTCAGGGTGCCGCGATAGTTGACTTCAACGGTGTCGGTGGCTTTCGGCGACTTCCCCTTGCCATCCTTGATGGATAGGTAAACCATTCCGGAGGGGGTCTTCACGGCGCCTTTTTCCTTGGCGGCCTTGTCGATGGCGTCATTAGCCACGGCAAAGGCCGGAATTGCGAGAATCGTGGCAACGGTTGCAATGATCAGTCTCTTCATCTCTGCTCCTTACTATGATGGAATTTGGATGCAACGGCCGCTATCCTAGCATTGAAAATCCGTTGCCGTCAACGGTTGTGGATTGCTGCGGGAGCATATCCCGGTTGCCCCACGGGACAAAAAAGATTATCCTGCTCATATGGCACATCAACATCACATACTCGACCGTCGCTGCTGGATCTTCGACCTGGACGGCACATTGACCCTGCCGGTGCACGATTTTGCCGCCATCCGCACGGCGCTCGGCATGGCCGAATCGGACCCTGATATTATCCGGTTTCTTGACTCTCTGCCGACGGCCGAGGCCGCTGCAAAGCATGCCCGCCTGATCGAGATCGAGTATGAGCTGGCCGACAGGACCGCCGCCGCGCCCGGCGCCGGACGGCTGCTCGACCGGTTGCTCCGCCGAGGCTCACAGGTCGGCATCCTCACACGTAACACGCGGGAGATTGCCCTCCATACCTTAGGCAAGATCGGCCTCAAACAGTACTTCAGCCCGGAGGCGATCCTCGGCCGGGACGAGGCCGCGCCGAAACCCCACCCGGCGGGGATCGAAAAGCTGCTCGGTGCCTGGGGGGGCGCACCGGACGATGCGGTGATGGTCGGGGACTACCTGTTCGATCTTCAGGTGGGGCGCGCCGCCGGCACGGCCACCATCCATGTGGACCGCAGCGGCGCCTTCCGCTGGCCGGAGCTGGCCGATCTGGCGGTGGCCAATCTTGAGGAACTGGCCGAGGGGTTGACGGCGTAGAATTCCGGGGATATCCCTACGTATTTCAAAAGGCCATTCGACTGCCGTTATCAGGCGTTGACAAAAGCACAGAAGCCGTGCCATAAAATAGAGTGCGTAGGGAAACCGCTTCTGCCTGATGAAGCGGTTTTTGTTTTTAACGGAGTGCACCACAAAAACGAATTCGGAGACAGTGTGTGGACATCAGAAAACGGATACTGATCAGAAACAAGACAATAGCCACGGGATTGATGATTGGCGCAGCCATACTGTTTGTGGTCGCCCGCTCCCATAAGGGGCATGGCGCCTGGGAGTGGCTGGCCGCTTTTGCCGAGGCGGCCATGGTCGGCGCACTGGCGGACTGGTTTGCGGTCGTGGCGCTGTTCCGCCACCCTTTGGGGGTGCCCATACCCCATACGGCCATCATCAAAAGCAAGAAGGACGTAATTGCCGGAAATCTGGCGGAATTTATCCGTGACAAGTTTCTCGCCAGCGATACCCTGATTGCCAGGCTGAGAGAGTACAATCCGGCCGGGCATCTTGCCGTCTACCTGATGTCGAAGGACAACGCCGCAGGCCTGGCCAGGGGGATGAGCCGTCTGCTTGCCGACTCCCTGGATTTTATCGATGACGAGCGGGTGCAGCGGCTATTGCGTGCCGCTCTGAGCAACCGGCTTGAAAACTTCGACCTCTCTTCTTCCGCCGGGGCGATGCTCGATACCCTCAGAAAAGACAATCGCCATCAGGTTGTGCTCGATGACCTGTTGAATCGCTTTGCCGCATGGCTCGCAACCCCGGAAGCCCAGGCCAGACTGGCCGCCGCCATCGGCAACATGTGTACGAAGGAATACCCGATCCTGAGTGTCTTCATCCCCAACCGGGAGCAGTTTTCCAAAGGGGCGGGTGAAAAGGTCGCAAGCCAGGTAAACGCATTTATTCAGGAAGTTAATGCCGATCCTGCCCATGAGGTCAGGGCCAGGTTTGACACTGCCGTGACGAATTTCATCGCCAGGCTGAACTCCGACCCGGAGTTGCGCGCCAAGGTCGAGGCGATCAAGCGTGAAGTGGTGCATACCCAATCAATAGCCGATTATGCGCAGAACATCGGCAACGATCTCAAGAGCTGGCTGAGCGGCGACCTGCACCAGCCCGAGTCAAAGGTACAGGAGAAAATTGCGGCGGCGGTTGCAGGGCTTGGCACGACCCTCTCGCACAACCGGGGGTTGAAAGAGTCTTTGAATGAGCACCTTGAGATGCTGATACTGCACTACGGGGATACGCTGCGAACGGCGATTGCCGGGCATATTACCGGCACGGTGCAACAGTGGGACATCGATGACTATGCCAGCGAGATCGAGCTGAGCATCGGCTCCGACCTGCAGTTTATCAGGATGAACGGCACCCTGGTGGGTGGCGTTATCGGCCTGCTGCTGCATGCGATCTCGCTGCTGCTTGCGTAGCAGAGCACTACGTTTTCAGGTATCACCTGCGGGGAAACGAATAAGCCATAACGTTTACTGGTCCATGGGAAAAGGGGCCGGGCTGCTTTGAAAAACAGGCAGCCCGGTACAGGATCAAGTCAGAGTAAAGCTCGAAGTGGCCATGCATCCTCCAGAGCAGCCGGGCCGGTTTCGGATAGCCCCGTCGGTCCCGACTGTCTCCGGAAGACCATGTTGGCTTTCCCACGACTGGGCTGCCCGTCACCTATCGGTCAGGAGCTTTGCCGCTGCTATCCATCAGGGAATCAATGCTCCAGATTCCACCCCCCTGCGAAGCGATGAACAGGAACACAAAGCAGTAAATTACGGCGAGTTCGCCATTGTTCACGATCGGCAACAGCGCCTTGGTCCCGTGCGCCATCCAGTAGGCAACGGCCATCTCACCGCTCGTTATGAAGGCGGCCAAGGGGGTGAACAGGCCGACCATTACCAAGATGCCCCCAACCAGTTCGATGGAGCCGCCGCCATAGGTGATGAAGAGGGGGGCTCCCGGTGGCATGCCCATCGGGAATCCGAACAGCTTCTGTGCGCCGTGCCACAGAAACAGAAAACCGACGACGATCCGCATCAGTGCGTAACAGTAGGAACTGTAGTTCGACATGAATGATTTCATGGTTATACCTCCCGTTAAATTGCTCTTTCTTGCGTCCATTATACACCGTCATGGGGAAAGTGGTGTCCGCCCATGGGTCAAAAAAATAAAAAAGACCCCTTATGTCTGATTATGGTTGACGAGGCATCCCTTTTGCGGGTATAGTGAACCAAGCTTCAAAGTAACCTTGGATCGAAAGGAGATACGCCGATGTGGACTGAAAGATTTCGTATTCGCCCGGTATCCCGTTGCAAGGAAGGTTGCAGTATTTAGCCCGTCAAGCTGATTGGCGGGCGATTCCAGAAAGCCCCTGCAGAAATGCAGGGGCTTTTTTAATCAAGTACGGTGTTCCCTGATCCATAACAATTTTTCCAGAGTAGAAGTCCTCACAGAGAACGGGAAAACAGATGCCGATCATGTTGCACCGGCCGTAAGCTGTCAGTGCCGTCCCTCCTCTGTATGCGCGATTGACGTTCCGATCCAATTCTGCTAGATTGCCCGTCCGTTCCGGTCCCCTGCCGAATAGAATCCGCTCCATCCGAAAGCGATTTTCACTGAAATGACCAAAGCACAACTGATTCAGGCGATTGTCGCGACCCTTACCGCCGATTTGACGGTCCTCTCCGCCGCTGCCCGGGCGGCTCACGCGGCGGCCACCCACGTGGAGTGTCTCCCCGACAACAAGTACGACACTACAGCGCTGGAGGCCTCCTACATCGCACAGGGACAAGCCAACCGCGCAC
>JAJZUQ010000117.1 GCA_021848385.1 Deltaproteobacteria bacterium | reverse complement strand
CCTTCTTGGCGCCCACGGCATGCCGCTGGTCTTCAGTGTATTTTCGTTCGGCCTGGCAGCGGCAATCGAGTCGGTTGTCCTGGGCAAATGGCTGAAACAGGTGGATGTCGAAGGAGGGGAACAGAATAGGGGGCAAATTTCAGATCGTGTGAATCCATAACAACGATTTTCCACCAGCGATGAGAAGGACTACCAACAAGGGGGCTGCCACCGAGGCATGCCCCTGTTTTTTTTATAGTATGTTGTAATTCATCGGTTTTTTGCAATTGCGTTCAGAATGCGATCCATTGCATACGTTTATTTATATATTCAGGGTGTTGACAATGGCTTTAAATATATATCTAATGAATAAAATAGTTATCCTGGCTCCTACGGGGGAAAATCGCTATGGGCTGTGAAAGAACGAACAGTTGCCAGTTTTTCATCGACATAATGGCTGGCATGCCCAAAACGGCCGACTACATCAAGAAGAAATATTGCCTAGCCTGCTTTGAGGTCTGCGCGAGGTACAGGATTTATAAGGAGTTCAACGGAGAAGCAATACCCGTCAGGCTCTTCCCCTTTGATTCCGAAAGGGGCGCCAGGATACTGAAGCGTCTAAGGCGGGAATAACGGGTGCATCCCGACAAAAGCCCCTATTCCTGAAATGCCTCCCCGTGGTAATATGTTTTTCTGCTGATTCCGAAAAACAGGCGAAACTATGATGAAGGGCGACAGATGGAGAAGAGAGGAAATTGCGAGCATCTCGAATACCTGAAGACCATCCTCGACAGCGTTGCGGATGGGGTGTTTACGGTCGATGCTGAGATGCGCATCACCACATTCAACAGGGCAGCCGAGGAAATCACCGGTTATGCTGCCAGTGAAGCAGTGGGCCGCCGCTGCTCAGACATCTTCCGCGCCGGCGTCTGCAGTTCCGGCTGCCCGTTGCGCGAGGCCCAAGAGACCGGAGAAGCGGTAGTAAACCGGGAACTGGACATCACCGATAAGGATAACCGGAGGGTTCCCATCTCCATCAGCGCTTCGGTGCTACGCAATGCCCAGGGCCAGGCGGTGGGAGGGGTGGAGACCTTTCGTGACCTGTCCCTGATCAATGTGCTCAAGCGGGAGATCAAGGAGAAGTATTCCTTTCGCGATCTCGTCAGCCGCAACCCGGTAATGCGACGCCTCTTCGACGTGCTTCCCGATGTCGCCGCCACCGAGGCTACCGTGCTTTTGAACGGCGACAGCGGCACCGGCAAAGAGTTGTTCACCCGTGCCGTCCACGACCTCTCGCCGCGCCGCGAGGGACCACTGGTGGTGGTGAATTGCGGAGCCCTCCCCGAGCCGCTGCTGGAGGCGGAGATCTTCGGCGCCCGTAAGGGCGCCTACACAGGGTCCGTGGAAAACCGGCCCGGCCGCCTGGAGATGGCCCGGGGAGGAACGCTCTTTTTGGATGAGATCGGCGATCTGCCGCTGCCGCTCCAGGTGAAGCTCCTGCGGGTACTGGAAAACAAGGAGTACCAGCCTCTGGGAGCAAAAAGCCCCCTCAAGGCCGACGTCCGCTTCGTAGCCGCCACACATCGGGACCTGGAGGAAATGGTAGCCGAGGGAAGCTTCCGCCGCGACCTGTACTTCCGCATCAACGTGGTGCAACTCAAGATTCCCCCCCTCCGGGAGCGTCCCGAAGACATCCCGCTCCTGATCGACATGGCACTGGACCGTTTCAACGGACGCTACGCCAAGAAGATCCGCGGCTTTTCATCGGAGGCGCTCAAAGTGCTCCTGCGTTACCAGTATCCCGGCAACGTGCGCGAGCTACTCAACATCGTGGAGCAAACTGTGATCCTCTGCCGCAACGGCGAGATCGGTATCGACCAACTCCCTCCCGCCGTCTTTCTCCATAATCCCGGACAGGAAGCTGAGAAGCCGGACAACGCGGCACAGCCCCCCCAGATGAGCCGCGAGACGCTGGCGGACCTTCTCGCCCACCATAATGGAAATCGCACCCAGATGGCCCGGGAATTGGGGGTTGACCGCACCACTCTCTGGCGTTGGATGAAAAAGAACGGCATTGCCGTCTGAAACAGCGAGGGTGTTGCGCGGTGCAACACCCTCTGCCCGCCGCAACACTTTCCGCAACACCTCCCTGCAACAATCGCATAACCCACCGGACTTTGTCGTTTATTCAAACTAAGGCATATTCAAAATACCATATATTTGCGTAAATGGCTTTCCCGGAGCGTTGCAGATGCAACGCCAGGGGGTGCTTGCAACACCCTCGTCCCACTGTTGCAACGCCGGTGTAACAGGCTGTAATGCCGTAACTTTTAAAAATAATTTGACCTTTTTTGCAATCCGGCACGGCCCTTGGAATAAGGATGGGCATGAGTGCACAACGGTCAAATAAAACAATATCCATTGCCGTCCCCTACTACGGCACCCTTACCCTTCCCCCCCTCGGGCTCTCGCGGGTCTTCTTCATCGCATCAGTCGATACCGCGAGCAGAAAGGTGACGAACATCGAGCTTCAGGTGTGGGACCCTAAAAATGAACCGAACCTGTCTGTCTGGATGCGCGAACTGGGGGTTTCAGGAGTCATGTGCAGCGACAGCGGGTCACCGTACCAGGTGGCGCTCAATGCCGAAAACATCTGGGTGCTCTGGAAGCAGGAGGGGGAGGCAACCGAACTCGTGGAGCGCTGGGCCGCGGGAGAGTTCAACAATATGGAAGCCTACGGCGAACCAGTCAATCCCTGGTGCACGGGGCAGTACGGCATGGCGGTGGAGTTGGATTTCTCTGCCGCAGGATAAACGGAACAGAGATGCAGAAGCGGTATAACACAGCTTGAACATTACACCGGAGGATCGATCAATGGCAAACGGAGCAGAAACAGCGGAACTTACCCTTAACCACCTGGAAAGCTTGGTTACCACGCGGCTGAAGTCGGGAAGCATGGGATACTATGCCCTGCTTCTTTTGTGCGGCCTCCTGGTCCTTGCGGCCGCAGCGGCCGGCATTCACGCCATGGTGGCGGGGCATGAAAAGTTTTACAACGTTACACGCGAGATACCGTGGGGGATATTGATCTGCACCTATGTCTTCTTCGTGGTGACCTCAACGGGACTCTGCCTGATCTCATCCATCGGGCACGTCTTTGGTAACCAGGACTTCATGCCGATCGCCAAGCGTTCGGTGTTCCTCTCCATCGCCACGATCCTGTCGGGCTTCTTCGTGATAGCCTTCGAAATCAAGATCCCCTGGCGCATGGCCATCTAT
>JAJZUQ010000063.1 GCA_021848385.1 Deltaproteobacteria bacterium | reverse complement strand
GAAAGTATTGATGTTTTAGGCGAAACCATCGGCCTGGAGGTTGATTCCAAGATACTCTCCACGGGTCTTGCAAACGGGACACTTCATTACTTCTCTCCTTCTTCTCATATCGTAATTTTAGTAAAACTATAAACTCCTTTGTTTTAAAACGCAACAAGTAAATTACAAAAATTCATATAAAACGAAATGTTACAGTTGTGTTGCGGTGGTGGGCCGGTCGGAATGTTATGTTGATAACTTTAAAAATTTACCAATACTATAACGAACAGGAATGTTAGTTTTATTCGCGCAAAAAAAGGTTCTGTGATCGTGGCGAGCGAGACCAGCTCAAACGGAAGGGGTGGTGACGGAAGGGGGACTACGTCATGGATGATGTGGATACGTTCTCACCCCGGCAGAGAGGCCATAAAGTCCAGCACAGGGGCATTGAACGCCTTAACGTCCTCCAGGTTTGCCAGGTGGCCGGTGGCTGGAATGATTGCGAGCCGGCAGCCTGGAATACCGGCGGCGATAGCTCTGCTGGTGGCGGGTGGTGCCGCCTGGTCCAGTTCGGCGCCAATGGCCAGGGCCGGTACCTTGAAGCTCCCCAGCAGGGACGAGTAGTCCTTACGTTCGCGCATGGCGAGAAGCCCCCCCGCCAGACCGGCGCTGGAGGTGTTGACCATCCAGCCGTACACTTCCTCCATGAGCTTGGGGCGCTCATCCGGAGTGCCGGGGGCGAATAGGAGCTTTTCGAAGGAATCGGCGACCACCTGGGGTCCGAACTTCCGGACGTCGTTGGCGAGCTGGAGACGCATGGCCTTGCCGGACTCGTCGTCGGCGTTGGCGCGGGTGGTGATGAACATCGCCCCCCTGACCCGCTCGGGATAGCGCTCCAGCAGGTTGAAGAGAACGTATCCCCCCATGGACATCCCACCTATGACCGCCTTTTCGATCTCCAGATGGTCCATGAGCCCGACCAGGTCATCGGCGTAGAGTCCCATACCGTAGGGGCCGTCCGGCGCGTCGCTTTCGCCGAAGCCGCGCAGGTCGGGTGCGATGACCCGGTAGCCGGACAGGGGGAGCTTGTTCCACTGGGGGCGCCACATCTTGCGGCAGAGGGGAAAGCCGTGGATGAGTATAACCGCCGGGCCGCTGCCGGCGTCTTCGTAGACCAGGTTGATACCGTTGATGAGTGCGTTCATGATGGGCTCCTTACAGTTCCAGAAGCAACGCTTCGGCGATGGTGTACCGCTCCTTGTCAGCGCGCCCTTCTGGAAAATATTCCCGGCAAAACAGGGCATCCACAGCCACGAGAGCAGTGTTGAGTCGTTCCAGGTCAATAACGGCGCTGCCGGGGAGGTTTTTTACCCCCTTGAAATTCTCCGGGCAGAAATCAACCCGGGTTACGTCGTCCAGCCGGGTGAGAAGGGGAAGGCCGTGGGTGCGGCAGATGAGGGGGCGGGCCGGGTAGAGGAGGCACCGGTCATCTGCCAGAAGGGGGCAGGGGCCGTCCGGTGAAGCCAGTCGTGCCCGGTCCTGTATTCGGGCTCGCTGGCCGGGAGGAAGCTCATGCAGTGCTACGGCGAGGGTTATGGTTTCCACCGGCAACAGGGTCAGGTGGCGGCAGCATCCGGCGCATCCGGCCCGGCAGGCGATCTCCTCCGGGAATGTTTTGCAGATCCCGGCACTCAGCTCGTCTGCCCGGCTGATCAGTTCCCGGTAGTTTTTCAGCAGTTCGTTCAGAGATCTGTTTCTGTTCATGGAAGCAGGATAACCGCAAAGCCGGTATCAGGTCAAGCCGCGGATTGACCAGGAGCGGCAAACTCGCGGCATGGAGCGCTTGCGAATAGCGCCTGGTAAGGTATAGTGTTTTCAATAAAAGACAGGGAGGTGGATATGACGGAGATGAGACGCTTCAGCCGCGTAAACTTCGATGCGGAGAGCTTCGTGGAGCTTGCCGGGGTTCACGAGAAGGCCCACCTCATGGATATTTCCCTCAGGGGGGCGCTGATTGCCGCCGGAGACTACCCTTCGGTCAAGCTTGGCGATCCCTGCAAGCTTGACATTCATCTGGATGGCTGCGATGTGGTGCTCAGGTTCGAGGCCCAGGTGGTGCACATGGAAGACGACGCCATCGGGTTGAAATTCGTGCGGGAGGACCTGGATACGATGATCCACCTGCGCAGACTCATGGAGTTCAATACCTCCGATCCCGACGAGATTCGCCGGGAGCTCGGATTTCTGATAGACGCCACCTGACGGAAGGGGACGGAGAAGAAAGAGAAAAGGGTCGCTCCCAGGGGGAATGGCCCTTTTCTTTTTCATCCTATATTCGGCAGTTGAACACTGCCTGCACTCGTACTAAAGGGCTATTTCTGTAGTTCTAGGCTCATTGAGCTGCATCCGATCAACTCACCCTGCGGGTTCGGACAGGATCGGCTGCGGACGCTTCATTTCACCAAAAATTACGACGAAATACCCCTTATGTACTCCTTCCGGCAGTATTCAACTGCCGTTTTTAGGTTCATGGAGTTGCCCCGAGTCGTCCCGTCCCAACTGCGGACAGATCTATTTTGTTCTGGATTTTACCGCACATACGGGTAGAGTAGGGAAAGTTGTGCTGTTTTTGACCCTTCAGGAAATTGTAGCGCAACCGCTACGGGAGGTTTTTATGCATGTTGTCGTTATCCATGGCTGGAAGGAAGAAACGCCGGAACTTGTCCAGACGCTTGCCGCTGCGCTCGGCGTCATGGTCTTCGAGGCACGGCAGCGGATGATCGGGGGTGGACCCTCGGTGGTGGCAAGCTTTGCCGACCCGCAGCATGCCATGGCATTGGCGGACAAACTGCGCCAGGGGGGAATCTCTGCGCTGGTCGTTGATGCCACGGCAGTGCGCAACCGGACCGGTTTTTTCATCGTGCGCCGGTTTGTGCCGGGTACGAGCGCGCTGCACATCGAAGAGAACGACGGGAACTCCGCCGACATCCCCTATGAAGAGATCGATCTGCTCCTGCCGTGCACGAGCGTCACGGGCCATACGGAGACAAAAACGGTTACCGAACGCAAGTTCAGCCTCGGGAAAACCATTCTCTCCGGCGGGATTCCCATGAAGTCAAAAGTTGAACGCAAGGAAGAAGTAAGCAGCGAAGAGACACGGAAGTTCCTCTACCTCCATGCAGGCACCCGGCCGCTCATGCTCTTCAGTCAGGACAACCTGACCTACGACGGATTCGGGTCGGCCATGAAGATGTCACGGGAACTGAACTTTGCCTATCTGCTCAGCGAACTGCGCCGGCTCTGTCCCCATGCCGTCTACGACGACCGTCTGCTTAACCGTGCCGGGCAGGTCCGTATCCTCGGCCCTGCCCAGAACATGGCAAATCTTGACCTTGCAGCGGAAATTCTCATTCGGACTCTGCGGTAAGGCAACTCCCCAGCAGAATTCCCTCCGCAGCCCTGATCCCGCTGGCCCAGGCGCCGGTTATGCCACGGGATGTGCCGGCACCGTCCCCCACCATGTAGACGTCTTCGCTCACCCGGAAATGCGGGTCGAGAAAGGCGGGCTTGTTGGCGTACATCTTGATCTCCGGGTAGTACATGATGGTGCTCGGGTGGAGGACGCCGGGTACGATGGTGTCGAGCTTCTTCATGGCCGCCCAGATATGGCGCATGATCTTGGCCGGTACGGCCAGCCCCAGGTCACCGGCCGTAACCGGGCAGCTGGGGGGGAAGGCGTAGAGATCCTCGTTAAAGGTCTCCGCGGTAGAGCGTTTCCCCATGCGAAAATCTCCTACCCGTTGCATGAGCGGCTTGCCGCCGCCGATCTCGTTGGCCAGCCGGGCGAGAAAAACCGCCATCTGCTGACCGCTTCTAACCGGATTTTTCAGACCGATGGTCTTGAGCAGGGCGAAATTCGCCAGGCTGTTCCCTGCCTGCTCCTCGGAGAGGGCGTGACCGTTGACCAGGCTGAACTCCTGGTACCGTTCGAGCACTACCCGCGCATGGCCCGAGTTGGTGCAGAAGGTGCGTACGGCGTCGGGGAAGAGGAACTTGGGGTCGTAGTAGTCGTTGACGATGGGGTAGTTGTCCACCCGTGTCTCGACGCGAATCCCCACATCCACCACGTTGTCGATGTAGGGAATTCCCATCCGCTCCATCACCTGCTGGAGAAAGCTGAACCCCTTCCGTCCGGGGGCGACGATCACCTTCCGGGCGTGCACCCTTTCCGTGCCGGCGATGACGACCCCCGCCCCGTCGGCATCGTCGAAGACGTCGGTCACCTCCTGTTGCAGCATGAACTGTACTCCGCGGCGCGCGAGTTCGTCCAGGAGCCGCTGGATCAGGATCCGGCTCCGGTCGGTCCCCACATGGGCCTGGCGAACGTCCAGCAGGGTAACGCCGAGCCGTTCCGCCCGCCGCCGGTAGACCTCAAGGTTCTGCTTCTCCTTGATGGAAGGCTGCAGCCACTTTTCCACCTGGGGGAGGAGCCGCTCGGCCTCTTCTTTGGTCCAGTTCTCGGCGGCAAAGCCGATGGGGTAGGTGTAGTTCTGTTTGCAGTCGTTAAGCAGGCCGCCGGAGCAGATCTTTTCCCGGTCGACCATGAGGATGGAAAGGGAGGGGGCGCGCTCGGCGAGATGGAACGCCGCACCAAGGCCTGCCGGGCCGGTGCCGACGATGATGATGTCGTAGGTTGGAGAGGACATGGAATACTCCGTGGCACGATGTACTGTCCCAAGTATACCCCTATTTAACGGGAGCGTTTGGCGCAGGAAGAAGGATTCCCGAAAGTGCGTACGTTAACCTCTCCGAGCGGGTGCTGTTTCTTTTCGAGGGGTGTAGTGAAAAAAGCCGTAAATGCTGTAGAATTAATCGAACTATGTTGTAAGAACTTGTTTGTAAATAACTTTGTCTGGTATCACGTCCGGGTTTGGGGCGGATTTTCCTGACCTGATTGAGTAAAACCACAGGCGTAGCATGGCTATGTTGAGGGAAGGGCTGAGGAAGATGCCACGAATACGGAATGCGAGACCGCAAAGCTTTATTTGCGGATAAGTTCTGAATCTGCCGCGATATGGGGTGATGCCGTGAATGAACATTCACCGCTGAAAAGAAACCTGCCATATTCATTGGCACTCCTCCTGTTCATCGTTCTGGCATTTTTCACCGTTTCCTGTGATAGCCGGAAGCCCCAGGTAGATATGGAGAAGGTCACTCCTGTCGCGTCGAATGCCCCGGCAGACAATTCGAAAAAAGTTCTCCGTATTGCAGTCGCCGCAATGATTTCCCCCGAGACAACGCGGACGTACTATGAGGAGTTGTTGCGTCTGATTTCCCGCCGGATGGGGCGTGAAGCGGTCTTCGTGCAACGCCGCACCTATGGGGAAGTAAACTCGTTGGTAAAAAACCGGGAGGTCGATGTTGCCTTTGTCTGCTCAGGACCCTATACCGAAGGGCATGACGATTTCGGCATGGAAATTATTGCCGTGCCGGTAGTCCATGGAGAAAAGGTCTACCATTCCTACATCATCGTTCACCATGACAGTACTTATAAATCCATTGCCGACCTGAAGGGGCATAAATTCGCCTTCGTCGACAAGGGGTCCAACACTGGTTACCTTGTGCCTGCCTACATGCTCGCCAAGCGGAGAGAGAAAGCGCAAACCTACTTCAGCGAGTTCTTTTTCACCCACAGCCATGACAATTCGATCAGGGCGGTGGCGGACGGGCTGGCGGATGGCGCGGCTGTAGACTCCCTGATCTGGGAGTTTTTCAATACCATCAATCCTGAACTTACCGGCCGCACGAAAATAATCGAAAAATCGCCCCCGTACGGCATCCCGCCGGTTGTTGTCCACCCTGGGCTCGATAGTGAGCTGAAAAAGCAGCTGAAACATGATTTCCTCTCTCTCCATGAAGACAAAGAAGCTGCTGCGCTTATGGCGAAAATCCAGATTGACCGGTTTGCCGAAGGAAACGACGGAATGTATAAAATGGTCCGCGAGATGAACCGCTGGCTTAAAGCGCACGGGAGCAAGTAGCCATGAGGCTGCAGAAAATAGTCTTTTTGAGCATGGTCCTGCTCCTGACCCTGATGACCGTGGCCATCGGTGGTTCTTATGTGCTCTTCACCATCAATAATAATCGTGAACAACAGAAGGACCTCTTCAAGACCCGGGCAATGATTCTCCTTGATGCGGCGGAACGGCAAGTCCTGTGGGATGACCGGTTGGCGATGAAACAGTTTCTTGTGAACGAAGTCAAGGGGAGTGATCTTGTCAACTTCGCCTTTGTTACCGTAGACGGCATGCCGTATGTGTCCACGTTTTCAAAAGGTATCCCCGTGGCACTGCTGCAGCAGCCCGCAGTATCTGAACAGCCATCTGTATGGGAATTCCAGGACACCGCCGGGAGAGTGTTCTATGACATACGTTCCGGAAAGTCGCCGGGGGGGACGGTAGTCCATCTCGGCCTGAAGCGCCGGGCAATTGACCGGCAGAACCATAATCTTTTTGTTGCCATAGCCGTGATCAGTCTCGTAACGACGGCAGCGGGCATCCTTCTTGCCGTTGTCCTGGCGCGCCGCGCGACCCGGGAAATTGGTGTGCTCGCTGATGCTCTCAGAAGCTACCAGGACCTGAACAGCAATGAGGACCCGGCGATTTTTGCAACCAGCTCGGACGTGGCGGAACTGGTCCAGTCGTTCAAGAGCCTGACCGAGCAACGCAGGCT
The DNA here is from genome assembly GCA_021848385.1 of Deltaproteobacteria bacterium. Classification (GTDB taxonomy): domain Bacteria; phylum Desulfobacterota; class Desulfuromonadia; order Geobacterales; family Geobacteraceae; genus Geomobilimonas. The sequence continues at coordinate 11,031 of JAJZUQ010000063.1, read as the reverse complement.
GGCGGCAGAAGAAATACACAATCTGAACATGGAGCTCGAACAACGGGTTAAGGACCGCACGTCCCAACTTGAGGCCGCCAACAAGGAACTCGATGCCTTCGCCTATTCCGTATCCCACGACCTGCGGGCGCCGCTGCGCGGCATCGACGGGTTCAGCCTTGCACTGCTCGAGGATTATGCGGACAATCTGGACACGCAGGGGAAGGATTACCTTCATCGCATCCGCAATGCCTGCGTCAGGATGGGCAGACTGATCGATGATCTCCTCCAGCTCTCCCGCATAACCCGTGGTGAGATACATCTGGAAACCGTTAATCTGAGCGACATGGTTCGGAATATTGCCGAAGAGCTGCAACGATCTGACCAGAGCAGGGGGGTAGATGTCCAGATATCCCCGTCAGTTATCGCCGATGCAGATCCGGTGCTGATTCGCACGGTACTGGAAAATCTCGTCGGCAATGCATGGAAGTTTACCCGTAATACCGGCCGGCCCCGGATCGAATTCGGCGTCACGGGAGACGCCGGGAGCAAGGTGTATTTTGTCAGGGATAACGGTGCAGGGTTTAACATGGCGTATGTGGGCAGGCTGTTCAGTGCATTTCAGCGGCTTCACAAGAGTGACGAATTCGAGGGGACCGGGATCGGTCTTGCGTCGGTGCAACGTATCATACATCGTCATGGAGGTCGCATCTGGGCGGAAGGCGCGGAGAGAGCGGGGGCGACCTTCTATTTCACCCTGGGGGAGGAGCGCAATGGATAGGAAACTGATTCTGCTGGTAGAGGATAATCCTGATGACGAGGCGCTGACCCTGCGTGCCTTTAAGAACAGCAATATTGCCAACGAGGTTGTCGTGGCCCGTGATGGTGCCGAGGCGATCGAGTTCCTTTTGGGCACGACGCGGGGTGACTCTTGCCGCCTTCCCGAGTTGGTGCTGCTCGATCTCAATCTGCCGAAGGTTAACGGTTTTGAGGTGTTGAAGCGCATCCGCGCTGATTCCAGGACACATACCCTGCCGGTGGTCATTCTGACCACTTCGGATGAAGACCGGGACCTGGTTGAAAGCTACAAGCTGGGAGCCAACAGCTATGTCCGCAAACCGGTCGATTTCGATGACTTCAGGAAGGCAGTGAAGACGTTGGGCATGTATTGGCTGGTATTGAATCTGGCCCCGCCATCGAATCGCATCTAAACCGGTCACACAGGAGCTGTATCCGTGCAAAAGTCCCTATCTGTCCTCCTTGTTGAGGATTCTGAAGACGATGCAATGCTTCTGCTCCGCGAACTTCGGAAGGGAGGATACGATCCGGTCTACGAGCGGGTCGAGTCGGAGGATACTCTCAAGACGGCGCTGGCAGCGAGGAAGTGGGACCTTGTTCTTTCAGATTATGTCTTGCCGGGGTTCAGCGGGCTTGATGCCCTGCGGTTGCTCAGGGAGAGTGGTAGTGATATGCCGTTCATCGTGGTGTCGGGGAAGATGGGAGAAGAAACCGCCGTGGAAGTCATGCAGGCCGGTGCCCATGACTACATCCTCAAAGGGCGGCTTGCCCGGTTGCTCCCTGCAATTGAACGGGAGCTGCTTGAGACTGAAGCGCGGCGGATGGCGAAGAAGGAGCTTTTCAGGTCTGAAGAAAAATACAGGGCGATCTTTGAAGGTGCGCCGATAGGAATATTCCAATCTACTCTCGACGGAAGGTTCCTGAGCGTAAACCAGTCTTTGACAAGTCTGTTTGGTTACGATTCGCCAGAGCAGATGGTAGAGAGCATCAGGGATATACCGATGCAGATATTTGTCAAACCTGATCAGCGCGGCGAGTTGATTCGCACCGCGCTGGAGTCGAGCGGTTTCGCCCGGCGTGAGGTGGCGTACCGCCGCACGGATGGGACGCTCTTCATCGCCAACCTGTATATGCGGGCAGTGCGGGACGACATGGGCCAGGTCCAGTTTCTTGAAGGTTTTGTGGAGGACATCACCGAGCGGAAGCGGGCAGAGGAAGCTTTTCATGCCCAGTTCAGGCAGATTTCCACTATATTCGATGAGCTTAATGTCATAGTCCATGTTGCCGATGCGAAGACCTGGAGCCTCGTGTACCTTAATAAATATGGAACATCCCTCTTCGGCGACGATTGGCAGGGCAGAGGGTGTGATGAAGTGACAGGGTGCAACCACCCCCATCCCTGCCCCCTCATTGATGGAGATGGTTATGGTCAGGGGGGCGATCCAAATCCGCAGCATATTTTCGAGTATAAGAACTCCCTGACCGGGCGGTGGTACCATTGCGTGGAAAAGAGGATATCGTGGATTGACGGCAGAACTGTCCACGTTACGGTCGCTGTGGATATAACCGATCTGCAGGACATGATGCAGATGAAGGATGACTTGCTCTCTGCCGTAAGTCACGAGATGCGAACGCCGCTGACGGCCATGTGCGGCTACATAGATTTTCTCCTGGATAATGAAGTTGATGAGGTGAAAACCCATGAATACCTGCATATCATCCAGAAGGAGAACCAGAGACTCAACGACCTCCTCTCCAATTTTCTTTCCCTGCAACAGCTGAAAGCAAAAAAAGCAAGACCGTCAATTGAAACGGGCAGGCCAGTGGCATTGCAGCCCTTGATCGAGGAAGCCGTGACGCTCTTCAAGGCGCGTGCAGTCAGCCACAGGATACTCCTGGAACTCTCCCCGGATTTGCCCCTTGTTTTCATAGAGGAAGGACAACTACACCGCATACTGAGCAATCTCCTCTCCAACGCCATCAAGTATTCTCCCAAAGGGGGAGATATCATAATCGGGGCGGTGAAAGGTGACGATGAATCTGTTACCGTCTGGGTAAGGGACGAGGGAATCGGGATGCCCCCGGAAGTGCTGGGAAAGATTTTCGACAGGTTTTATCAGGTTGAGAGTGGCGACCGCCGCACATTTACCGGTGCGGGTCTGGGCCTGGCGCTGGTACGGGAGATGGTGACTGCGTGCGGGGGGAAGGTGCGGGTGGAAAGTGCCCTCGGTAAAGGAAGCACCTTTTTCATTTCACTGCCAACTGCCCGTCGGTAGAATTTTCAACCATTCCCCCACACGTCATTCCTCCATATTTCATCCTTCGATAATCCTCTATTCGGCAGTTGAACACTGCCTTCACGCGTACTAAAGGGCTATTTCTGCAATTCCAGGCTCATTGAGCTGCATCCGATCAACCTGCGGGTTCGGACAGGATCGGCTGCGGACGTTTCATTTCGCCAGGAATTACGACGAAATAGACCTCATGTACTCCTTCCGGCAGTATTCAACTGCCATTTTCAGGATAATTGTCAAATCGCGATATAGGCTTACTCCCGGTATCCTTGGCCGATTCTCCAAGGGGAGTGGTGCAAGATCGTTCCTGCTACGTGCAAGGTTTTGCACCAATTTGATGGTTCGTTTTTTCCTGTTCTGCCTGTACCTGCCGAAAACAGAGCGGTTTGTCATGAATTCAGATATTGGCATATTTTGTGGAATACATTCTTTATGGAAAATATCTGTCATGGAGGATAGAATAATGAAAGGTTATGGTAAAACGATGGCGTTGGTTGTAGCCGGTGGCCTGCTTGTTACCGCCTGCGCCCCTTATCAGTATCAAGGGGGTGTGACGGGGGGAGCGATGGGGGGGATTGCCGGCGCGTTGCTTGACGTGAGAAACCCCTGGCGGGGAGGGGTTATCGGCGCGACTCTGGGGGCTGTTGCAGGGGCGACGATTGCCGATATCTCGGCACAGGGGGCCAGGGAAGCAGCCTATGCCGACAGACCGGTGGAGTACCGCACCGGCGACAGGCGTGGCTACTATTATGCGGAGCCAGTCGGGTACGATGAAGATAGCCATTGCCGAAAGATCAGGGAAAGAGTGTATGAAGACGGCCGGATGGTGCGGGAACATGTCAGGATCGTCAGCATAGAACCATACTGATGGATTGACACAGACGGGATGGCGTGGCCGAAGGCGATTGATCGTCTGGTCACGATTTTCATCCCTATCAAAGGGGACTATGCTCAAAAGATTTTTCCTTTTAAGCGGGATGGGAATTTCCCTGATTCTCGTCTGGTTCGCCGTGAGTAATTATCGGGCTTCCCGCGCTATTGCCGAGGAAAATCTCCTTGGCCTTGCCCATTCCCTCGCTGCAGTCATTGAAGGGATCGCGGTTCGCGATCCCTCTCTTCGCTCCCTCGCCGAATTTCACACTACCGATATCGCTTTTTTCGCACTGATCGACGGAGCAGGCAGGTACCGCTTCCACACCAACGCCGATCTTGTTGGCACTTCCACTGATGTTGACAGGTTCATTGCCGTTCTGCGCAATAAAACGGCCACAGCGTCACGCGTTACCCTGGGCACCGGAGAAAAGGCGTATGAGTTCTGCTCGCCGCTGTACGTCCCTGGAGAAACCCTCGCCCTCTGTCTTACCCTCCATACCTACCGCTCCGATGCGGTCGTCAGACGCGCAGAGTTTAATACTGCGGTCATATTCGCCCTCCTTGTTGCAGGATGGGTACTCCTGGCGATTCTGTATCGGTTTTCCCTGCGGGAGGAACATCACAAGATGGAAATGGAGCGGCGGGAAAGGTTGGCGCAACTGGGAGAGATGGGTGCCATGCTTGCCCACGAAATACGCAATCCCCTGGCAGGAATCAAGGGGTACGCGCAAATCATCGGAAAGAAGCCACTGGACCCCCGGAATGCGGGGTTTGCCCAGAGTATCGTTAAGGAAACTCTCCGGCTGGAAAGCCTGGTGAGTGACCTCCTGGCGTATGCCGGGAATGATTCTTCCCTCATGGTGCCCATCGAGCTTCACGATCTGGTTGACGGGGCGGTTTCGTTTATCCGCCACGAAGCGGAGGCGCAGCACGTGACGGTTATGTGCGAATGCAGTGAGGGGGTGCAGGTGTCCGGTAACCGGGACAAACTGGGGCAGGTGCTGCTCAACCTGATGAAAAACGCCGTGCAGTCAATGCCTGACGGGGGAACTCTCCGTCTCCATGGGGAGAAATCCGGCAAGAGCGTGACGATTACCGTGAGCGATTCCGGTCACGGTATCGCTGCCGAAGATATGAACAGGATATTCGAGCCGTTTTTTACGACCAAGGCGCGGGGTACCGGCCTGGGGCTTGCCCTCTGCAAGAAAATCGTCGAGGAACACAAGGGGAAGATACATATTGAAAGTACACCGGGAAAAGGAACGACGGTCACTCTTGTCCTTCCCGGTGTGAAGGGGCAGGGCAAGGGAGGGAGTCAGTCATGAAGGGACGCATTCTCCTTGTGGAGGACGATGAAACATTCAGGAGTTTCCTCCGGACGGTCCTTGAAGATGAGGGGCACGAGGTGAAAACCGCTGAGGATGGGGTGAAAGGACTGCGTATTCTCCGCCAGGAAAATTTCGATCTGGTCATCTCGGACCTGAAAATGCCGGGCAAAGGGGGCCTTGAGCTCTTCCGGGAAACCAGGGCTGACCCCGCGCCCCCCCAGTTCATCTTCCTGACCGCTTTCGGCAGGGTGGATGAAGCGGTGGCAGCCATGAAGGAAGGAGCAGTGGATTTCCTCACCAAGCCCCTTGCCGATCCCGACACGCTCCTTGTCCTGGTGAAGCGGACTATGGAAAATCAAAGCAGGACGAGGGACTACCTGTCTCTCAAGGAGTCCGAAACCGCCGGACTTCCCCCGGAACTTCTTGTCTTTGCAGGGCGCGCCATGGAAGAGGTGCAGAAGCTTGTGCACAATGTGGCGGCAACTACCGCAAACGTACTTATCTACGGAGAAAGCGGGACCGGCAAGGAACTTGTGGCAAGAACCGTCCACCTGCTCAGCCCCAGGAACAGGGCTGCTTTTGTCCCTCTGAATTGTGCCGCCATCCCGGAGAATCTCCTGGAGAGTGAACTGTTCGGCCATGAAAAAGGGGCTTTTACCGGGGCGGTGCAGGCCCGCCAGGGTAAATTCGAGCTGGCGCGCGGCGGCACGATCTTCCTCGACGAAATCGGCGAGATGCCGCTGGCATTACAGGCAAAACTGCTGCGTGTCCTTCAGGAACGGGTCTTCGAGCGGGTTGGCGGCACCCGGGAAATCAAGGCGGACGTGCGGGTGATTGCTGCCACCAACCGCGATCTGAAGCACGAGGTGGCGGAGAGGCACTTCCGGGAGGACCTGTTCTATCGTCTGAACGTTTTCCCCCTCCAGCTCCCTCCCCTGCGGGAACGGAAAGACGCCATTCCCCGCTTGGCGGATTATTTCCTCAACCGTTTCAGTCATCAGGCCGGCAAAAAGCTCTCGGGGATAGAGGAGGGAGCACGTGAGGCGATGCTGGCCTATTCCTGGCCGGGAAATGTCCGGGAACTGCAGAACGTGATGGAACGGGCGGTCATACTGGCGACCGATCGGATAACACGAGACATTCTCCCCGGTGAACTGTTCCGCAAGGAGGGGGCGGTTCCTCAGCAGAGCAGGGACCTGCTTAAATCCACGGAGCGCGAGATTATCGTCAAGGCGCTTCGCAACCACGGCGGGAACCGCCGGCTGGCGGCTGAGGAACTGGGGATTTCCCGGCGAACGCTCCAGTACCGGCTCAAGGAGTACGGGCTCCTTGAAGAAGTGTAGCGAGGTGCAAAACTCTGCCCAGCAAGTGCAACGGTTTGCACGTAGTTACCCGGTAACGTAGGTGCAAGGGCTACCTTGTCGTAGCAAAATCAGCATGTTATGCGATATGGTGACATTGGCACGGAGTGTGGAATACCTTCCTGCAGAAGCAACATTTCTACGCAGGAGGTGATTACCGATGAAAACAGACAGAGCGATTTCCCTGGCAGTGACCATTGCTGCCCTCTCCTTTGCCGCCCAGTCATTCGCTTTTGGCGGCGGTGCCGGGGGAGGGCGGAGCGGAGGGAGCATGTCCGGCGGCCATCAGCTCTCTTCCGGCACGCACCTGGGGGCCGGGCAGGGAAGCATGCTGCAAAGCGGTCCTGCCGATGGCACCGGCATGCAGCATACTGCGATGAACAGCGCCGGACCGAACCACGCGGCCATGAATGGGGCGGGCGCGCAGCAGATGGTGCAGGCGGGCATGGGGCAGGGGACCGGCACACACCAGGGAGCCAGGAGCGGCAGCGGCATGACCGGCGGGAAATCATCCACGACCATCAACTAACAGGTGTCAGGAGTAGCTTAACATGAGGAAAGAGCGCTTTTCCCTTGTCATAACGCTGGCAGTCGTCCTGAATTGCCTGTTCATCGGCACCTCGTTCGCCGGCTTCGGCTTCGGCGGTGATGACTTGGGGAAGAGCGGTCTTGACTTCAACAAGGGGTACGATGTCAACACGGTCACGACCGTTTCCGGCCGTGTGGCATCTTCCCCGCGGACCGGTGAAAATGGGCACGTTTTCGTTGACGTCAGGACAGCCGGCGAAACCATCAGCCTCAACCTTGGCCCGAAACGTTTCTGGGAGAAACAGGAAATCCCGCTCCGTCCCAACGACGTCATTGCTGCCAAGGGTTCAAAGGCACAGGGACAGGACGGGAAAACCTATCTGCTGGTGCAGAAACTTGCTAACCGGACAACCGGTGCCAATGCGGTGGTGAGGAATGAGCGGGGAGGGGCGGGCTGGTCAGGGGGGAATATGGGCGGCATGATGTCTAATGGCCCGGGTGGCGGGATGATGCGCGGGGGAGGCGGCGGCATGATGAGGCGCTGACGTCAGCCGCTGCGAAATGAACAGGAGTCGATTTTTCTTTAACAAGGAGTATATGGTGAGACAATTTTGGGGATTGGGCAAATATTCCATCGTTCTTGCAGTTCTGACCACGGTTCTTCTCCCGGCAGGGGGTTATGCCGCCGGGCCCGATTACGCCGTAGGCCTCGGCTTTGAATTTGCCTCGGGGAAATACGGGACGGGCGTCACGACAGACTCCATCTACATGCCGTTCACGGCGGCGGTCTACCCCACCGAACGGCTTGATTTCTCCCTGGAGATCCCCTTCGTCTACCAGAGCAGCAGCGCGGTGGTGGCAGGCCAGTTCATGGGGATGCAGGGGCAATCCACGGGGACGCGATCGGCGATGCTGGCCATGGGGAGTCCTGGCACGGGGGGTGGCACCGGCTCCGGGCAGATGACGACCGCAACGTCGGGGAGCGTGGACAGCTCCCAGAACGGGCTTGGCGACGTGAAGTTAAAGGCGGGGTATGTCCTGTACACCGAAGAACAGTACGTGCCGGCCATTCGTCCCAACTTTTACGTGAAGTTTCCCACCGCCGACAAGGATAAATTTCTCGGGACCGGGGCCTTTGACGAGGGATTTGCCGTGGAACTCACCAAGTGGTTCGGCGATTGGTTTGCCGACGGTGAGATGGGGTACGCCCTGCAGGGGAAATCGTCGGTCCTGGCGGTCAAGGATTATCTGTACTACTACGCAGGTGGCGGTTACCAACTTACGGAGCGATTGCGCCCGATGCTGTTCCTCAAGGGAAGCTCCGCGACCGTCGAGGGAGCATCGTCCCTCCTTGAGGCGCGGTTGCGGGTCAAATACCAGATAACGAAGCATACGGGGGTCGACGGGTATCTGGCCAAGGGGATCGAAAAGGCCAGCCCCGACTATGGCATGGGGCTCGCTCTTTCCTATGACTTCTAACCGTCGCCTGCACAACAAATTAAAGGAGAACATACCATGATAATAAAAAGAATCGCAGCAGTAGCATCTATTGTGACTGCCGCCATCATTGCCGGCTGTGGCGGCGGGAGCGGCGGCAGTACAGCCCCGGCTGCACAGATAAGCGGTACCGTGGCTGATGGCTACCTGCAGAATGCCGAGGTGTTCCTCGACATGCACAATAACTACCAGTGGGATGGGACTGAGCCGCACACCATGACCGACAATGCCGGGAAATACACCCTTACCGTGCCGGCTGCCGATAAGGGGAAATATCCCGTTGTGGTCCATGCCATTGCCGGCAGCACCGTGGACAGGGACACCAACCAGACGGTGCAGAACAGCTATGTCCTCTGCGCACCCGCAGGGAAAACAGACTTCATCAGCCCCATGTCGACTCTTCTCCAGCAGAAACTTGCCGCCAATCCCGGTATGAGCATGGCCGATGCCATGACCCAGCTGCGAAACCAGACGGGTATGCCTGCGGGACTGGATATGCTTGCCGACTATATCGCCGGTTCCAGTGCCGTCCAGAACCAGAGCCAGTATCAGAGCCAGTATCAGACCATGCACCAGGTGGCAACACAGATGGCGACGCTCATGGGGAGCCAGGCTGGCCTCGTAATGCCCGGCAATAACGTAAACGCGGCACGTTTCCAGACCATGACAGGATTGATCGACAAGAACCTGCCGGGGATGGTTTACGCGATGAACATGGGTACCGGCAGCGCTTTCATGAACCAGATGCAGACCCAGATGCAGACCATGCTGCAAGCCATGAACGGTAGTACCAGCACTACTCCCCTGTACACCAACATGACCAGCAGCCGTTACTTCTGGAACTACTCCGGCAGCAAGATGCAGCCGACAGGGAGCGGCACAATGGGGATGATGTAAATCCGGGCTTTCCTCTCTTCAAGAAAAGGCCGCATCCCTGGGGGTGCGGCCTTTCTTGCGTCTGGAGGCTGGATTGTGTCCATGGATTCAATGGTCCACAACCATCAGGCAGCGGTCCCCCGGGCAGCTTTCAGCCAGCCTGCGAAGCGTTCTCTCGCCCTCTTGGCTAAAATCCGTCCGAAGACTTCCTTGTCGTAGAGGTACAGGCAGTGCCGTATCGAGGTGTAGGGACTGAAGGTCCTGTCGGGGTTTTCCGCAAGCAAATAGTCGCGGTAATCTTTTACGGTTTTCAGATTCCCGGTCAGACAGGTATGCAGATCCGCCTTTTGAAAGCTACTGTCAAGTTCCAGGATGTCCTGCACGAAGTCGTCAACCTTGTGGTCCTCGAATTCGAAATCCCTGAAGAAATGTCCAGCGACACGCAGAAAATTAAAGACGTTTACCGTTTTTGCGCTGGCCGCTGCTGCCTGTCCCGCCGCCGCTCGGGCATCATCGAGGGGATCGCTGATCGGCGCCACCGTCGCTTGCTCCATCAGTTCCGTCGTGGCGTTGCGGATTTCCTTGAATTCCCGGTCGGCCAGCTCAAACAGGGCAGAGAGAATGTTGATCCTGCGCTTGAGATCGATGGGGATCGACTTTTTGTATTTGATCTTGTGGTCCAGCACGCTCCAGGCATCCTGGATCAGGGACCTGATCTGCACTTCGAATGGTTGGTCCGCACAGGACAGGTTCTTCGGCTGGGACGCCATCTCGTCGTTCAGGGCCAGGTCCAGGTGCAGCCCCTTGTAACCAAAGGAATCCTCGGTGCTCTCCACGGCAGATATCTTGTCGGTGACGTCGAGGGTCTTGAAGTGTCGTTGCAGAACCTCAGATACCACGGGGATCTGGTCTTCGTAGAGGCAGACGATCCGGATGCCGATCAGGTCGGAGATGAAATCCTTGATCTCGTAGGGCTGTTCATCGGTCTCCAGCTTGCTCTGGTATTTGCGGTGGAATTTCTTGATGCACTCCTCTTTCTCCTTGACCCGGCCTTCTATTTTCGTCACTTCGCCCACATCGGACTGTTTGAGCAGTGAACCGACGATGCGGATGTAGGCGTTCCTGGCCTCGGCGAACTGTTTCCGGTTGCTATCGTAGTACTTACTGAAGACTCTTTTTTCCTGTTCAAAATCCAGAGATGCCATGGTGAGTCCTTATCCCTCCCCCTTCTCATTCCAGATCGGGTTTAGTTTGTCGTCAGGGTTCAGCTTTACGAGCTCCTCCGGATCAACATGCCAAAAGGACTTGTCGATAGAGCCTTCTCCGTATTCCCGTTTTTGGTCATGGGCAAACGGGCACCACCAATTTTCCACTATTTTTACCAAATATACAACATACCTGAAAAGCGCGACACTCAAAGGGCAATAGAGTTTGCAGTTGAAGATCCAGAACAACCGGTAGTGTGCCGGATGAAACCGGGAAATGTTGATGGCCGGC
>JAJZUQ010000062.1 GCA_021848385.1 Deltaproteobacteria bacterium | reverse complement strand
CGCAGAGCCGGGCGATGTTGCCGGTGTTGGGAGGGATCTCCGGCTCCACGAGGACAATGTGAAAGGGTGTGTAAGGTTTCATGGAGGGGCTCACAGTAGGTATTACTCCGGCGACTAAACATTGAAACCCTGCCTGTAGGGGCGGGGTGCCCCCGCCCCAGATTGGGCAAGGCAAGCCTAGCCCCTACCATTCATCTGTTTAATCACCGGATCAATAATTACGGTTTTCTGCGCTTCAGGTGGGTTTCCCGTTCTGCTCAGGGTCCCCTCGCACCGCCGCTGTACGGCTCATTTCGCGCCGGCCGATCGGCCGGCTCTGCTCAATTTTGCCTACATCGGCTGGCACTCGGGCACATTCGCTCCACGGGATACCCCCCCTCGCGGATTCGACAAATGTATACCACGAATCGGGGCGGCCGGTCTTGCAATTTTTTGCCGGCGGGGCTATTATACTTCTTTCTTTCCCGTCGACAATGTGCCTGTTCCATGGCGCACATTTCCAAATCCAATTATTCCAAGGAGCGGCAATGAAGGTTATCGTTACCGATGAAGTGGCCCAGGAAGGGCTTGAACTGCTGAAACAGGATCCCAGGGTCGAGATGGATGTCCGGCTCGGGCTGAAGAAGGAAGAGCTGCTCAACCTTATCGGTGACTACGAAGTCATCATCACCCGGAGCGGTACCACGGTAGACAAGGATGTGCTGGATGCCGGGAAGAAGTTGAAGATGGTGGCCCGGGCCGGCGTCGGCATTGACAATGTGGATGTGGACTATGCCAGCTCCCGCGGGGTGATCGTCGTGAACGCCCCCTTCGGTAACACCAACAGTGCTGCCGAGCATGCCATGGCGCTCCTCCTCGCCTTCTGCCGCAATATCACCAAAGCCAACGCCAGCCTGAAGAGCGGCGAATGGAAGCGCGCCCCCTTCACCGGCGTCGAACTGAAGGGGAAGACTGCCGGCGTCATAGGCCTCGGCAAGGTGGGAGGCCGTGTCGCCACGCGCCTCAAGGCGTTCGAGTGCGACGTGTTCGCCTGCGACCCCTACATCGCTGTGAAGCGCGCCCACGATCTGGGAGTGAAGCTCGTCTCCCACGACGAGATCTACAAGAACTGCGACATTATCACGTTCCACACACCCCTGAATGACGAGACCCGGAACATGGTTGGCGAGCGGGAGCTGGCCATGATGAAACATGGCGTCATCCTCGTCAACGCGGCCCGCGGCGGCATCATCAACGAGGCGGCATTGCTGGAGGGACTGAAGAGCGGCAAGGTCTTCGGTGCGGCGGTGGACGTCTGGAGCGAGGAGCCGCCGAAGACGGATATCCTCAAAGAGCTGATCTCCCAGGAAAAACTGGTGGTCACCCCGCATCTGGGCGCCAACACCGTCGAGGCCCAGATCAACGTGGCGGTGGATGTCTCTAAAGAGATCCTCAACTACCTGGACGAGATGCCGCTGGAGAACGCGGTCAATATACCCCGCTTCGACATGGCACTCATGGACCAGATGCGGCCGTTCCTCAACCTTATGAGCGTCATGTGCGATCTGGGCATTCAACTTGTCGACAGCAACCTGTCCAAGGTCACCTTCGGCTACGCCGGTAACATCGCCCACTACGACTGTACCCCCCTTTCGGTCTGCGGCCTGTCGGCGCTCCTCAACCGGCGGGTGGACCAGGACGTGAACATGGTCAACGCCACCCTCATCGCCGAACAGATGGGTATCGCCATCGAAGAGACCAAGTCGACACAGACCGACGCCTTCTCGAATCTGATTACCCTGGTGATCGAAGGGGAGGGGGGGAAGCGGAAAGTTATCTCCGGCACCCTGTTCGAGGGGGCACCGCGCATCGTCAGGCTGCGGGATTACGCCATGGACTTCGCCCCCTCGGAGTACATGCTGCTTCTGAACTACGAGGACCGTCCCGGCATGATCGGCCGGATCGGCACCATCATGGGCGAGCACGACATCAACATCGCCTCCATGAACCTGGGGCGGCGGGAGAAGAAGGGGGAAGCGATGGTCATCCTCTCCCTCGACTCGGCGGTTCCGCCGACGGTGGTGGAAAAACTTCGCGAGGCTGCCGACGCTACCTACGTCAAGGCGCTTCACATGCCGACCGCCAAGTGCGACCGCGGCTGCGGCTGCGGGATCTAAAACTTGGCACATTTAGAAACGGGAAAGGCCCCGCCGGGATTGGTGGGGCTTTCTTTGTTGATAGGGGGTTATTCCATGGACTACCAGGTAGGAACTCCGGGCCGCATCGTGGTGGCTCGGTTCAATCACGGCGAGGACGTCCTGGCCGGGCTTGAAGAGATTGCCCGCCGGGAGAATATCCGTGCCGCTGCCTTTAACCTCGTGGGGGCACTTCAGGGAGGGCGCTTCGTGGTCGGGCCGGAATCGGAGGAGATGCCGCCGGTCCCGGTCTGGCGCCAGCTGGCCGAGAGCCACGAGGCGGTAGGTTTCGGGACCATCTTCTGGGAGGGGGACCGGCCGAAGGTCCATTTCCACGGTTCCTTCGGCAAGGGAGATACGGTGCGGGTCGGCTGCCTGCGGGAGGCCTCGGAGGTGTTCCTGGTCCTCGAAGCGGTCATCACCGAGATCACAGGGGTCACGGCCGTCCGGGAACTTGACCCCGCTTCGGGGATGGTACTGTTGAAGCTGTGATTTGAACGGGAAAAGCCCTGCCAGTCCGGGGACCTTTGGGCTGCTGATTACATGCCTGCCGTTTCTATTCACGGGTGTTCAGTTAGCTTGCAGATAAACTTCCTCGAACGGTTGCACGACGACAAAGCCGGCCCCCTGGAATTTCATCTGCATCGACTCACCGCTTCCCCGGCCGATGAAAGTCTTCAGCGAGGTGTCGGTCTTGAACTCCGGCTTGAGGCTTCCGGACCAGGCCACGGTCGCATTGGGGTCGGTGAAGACCGGCCGGTTCGGCCCGACCTGCAGGGTGAGGGGGTCGTGATGGGTGGTGATGGCGATCAGGCCTTTACCGGTCAGCCTGACGTTGAAAAGCCCCCCCGCCAGCACCCCGGCCAGGGACTTCATCATGGTGATTTCCGAGGTGATACTGCTCTCGAAGGCGAGCAGGTCATTGCCGTTGACAAAAAGCGATTCTCCCTCCAACTGGATGATGGAGATCTTCTTGCCGCTGTCGGCAAGATAGAGCGCCCCCTTCCCCTCCGCCTTGGTCAATTTCGCTCCCTCTCCGCTTACCGTTTTCTTAAGCAGGTTGCCGAGCCCGCTGTCAAGGACCCCTTCCCGGGTGAACTTGATCGATCCGGTGTAGGCGACCATGGAGCCCATTTTGGTCCAGACCATTCCGTCGAGATTTATCTCAAGCATCTGGGGGCTCTCCAGTTCAAAGAGCCTTTCCTTGCGGTCCTTTTGCGCGGATTTCTTGACGAATTCCTCCAGGGAGTAGCGGTTCGGCAACTGGGAGGCGGCCGCCTGGGAGGTTGGTGCCGGTTCGGCGCTGGAGGGCTGAAGTTGGGGGATGGTGATGGCCCCTTGACACTTGGGGCACTTGCCGGACTTGCCTGCAAACGTGTCGGGGACTTCCTGGAAAAAGCCGCAGTGATCGCAGGTGAACAGCATGGGTGGCTCCTTTACACGTATTATTGATGTAGCTGGTCTGATTGGTTGTCGTCGACAATATTGTTACAAACAAAGGCTTGAAAAGCGCTGTAATTAGCTCTATATTTAGAGCTGAACAAAGGAGGCAATTATGAACATGGACACTATTTACGCCGATTTATCAATTAGTATGTCGGAATTCAAGAAAAATCCAGCGCAGGTACTCCGCGTCGCAGGAGAAAAGCCGGTGGCGATCCTTAACCACAACCGTCCGGCATTTTACATGGTAACACCTAAGATCTTCGAGATGTTGGTTGAAGCCCTTGCTGACCGGGAACTGACAAAGCTTGTCCGGCATCGGCTCACACAAAAAGATCGGAGTGTCGAGGTAGACATTGACACCGTCTGAAGCCGACAAAGGGAAGACTGTATACCGCCTCAAATTTGTGCCGGATGCTCTCAAGGAATGGCAGACTCTTGACGGCAGCATAAAGGAACCCCTGCGCAAGGCGCTAAAAAAACGTCTGGACCAACCCCACGTGCCTGGTGCGGAGTTGCACGGCGATCTGCGTGGTTGTTACAAGATCAAATTGCGAAAACAAGGATACCGTCTGGTCTATCTGGTTGAGGACGATGTTCTTGTCGTTCTTGTGCTTGCCATCGACCGGAGAGAAGACTTGGCGGCTTATCATGCAGCAATAGTCAGGCTGCTAGAGAAATAGCCTTTAAAGATGAATAGCGATTTCTCCACTCGACTAATCAACTACGTTCTCCTTGTTTGCTCAAACAACTTGCGAAAAGCTCATGCCGTCAACGGCAGCTCAATTGTCAGCTTTTCATAGGGAGCAAGCAGATGGTTCTTACTGTCCCGTTCGATCAATCCTGCCCCTTCGAGAATTTTCACATCCTCGTACATATTCTTGTAGTCCCGCTCCAGAAACGCCGCCAAGGCGCGGACCGTGAGAGGGCCGTTGGCGTGTAGCACCTTCAGGAGATTGTGCCGTTGTCGCGTGATGACCTTTGACAGCACTTCCGCCGATTCAAAGTAAACCCGGTGGATCGGCTCCGGGGCTTTTCCCCCCTTGTCGATTGCCAACCAGTCCTGCTCAAGTTCCCCGAAAAACGCTTCCTTGTCTTTTATTCCAACTGTTCGTTTCAAATCCTGCCTCCTGTTTTCTACGATCAACAAAAAAACGCCCGGCCGGTTCTGAGCCGGTACGGGCGTTCTGGTTGAGGAGATTGGGCAGTTCCATGGCGACTCGTCTCGCGTGGATGCAGCGTCTTGTCGATTAAACGGTTGTAATCCTCTCGGTGGCGGGTGTCAAGGAAGTTTTTGGCCTGTACGATTCTGTCTGCTGCCGACAAAAAAAGGCCCCATCGTGTGAAGGGGCCTTTTCGTTGCCGGAGAGGGGAGGGGACTACGCCAGCCGCCGTCCGCCGCAGGCTTTGAGCCGTGCGTGGGCGGAGCGGAGCATCTGTTCCGTGGTGGCCCAGTCGAGGCATTTGTCCGTGATGGAGACGCCGTACTTGAGCTGGGAGAGATCTTTGGGGATCGGCTGGTTCCCCCCCTCCAGGAAACTCTCGATCATGACGCCGGAGATTGAGCGGTTCCCCGCCTCGATCTGGTCGATGACGCTTTCCAGCACCTGGGGCTGCTTCTCGTGGTTCTTCTCCGAATTGCCATGGCTGCAGTCTACCATGATGGTCGGGAAGAGGTTGTTCTTCTCCAGCATCTCCTCTGACCTCTTGATGTCTTCCGGGCTGTAGTTCGGTTTCTTACCGCCCCGCAGAACGATGTGGACGTCCGGGTTGCCGGTGGTCTGGACGACGGAGGAGAGTCCCTCCCGGTTAATGCCGAGGAAATGGTGGGGGTGGAGTGCCGCAATCATGGCGTCGATGGCGATCTGCAGGTTGCCGTCGGTACCGTTCTTGAATCCAATGGGAAAGGAGACGCCGCTGGCCAGCTCCCGGTGGGTCTGGGATTCGGTGGTCCGGGCGCCGATGGCTCCCCAGGAAAGGTGATCGGCCAGGTATTCGGGGGTGATCGGGTCGAGCATCTCGGTGGCGACGGGGAGTTTGTGGGCCGTAATCTTGCTGAGAAGGCCACGGGCGATGCCGAGCCCCTTTGATATCTGGTGACTGTGGTCCATGTCCGGGTCGTTGATGAGCCCTTTCCATCCCACCGTGGTGCGCGGCTTCTCAAAGTAGACACGCATGATAAGCAGGAGCTGGTCTGACAGCTCTTTTGCCAATCCGGCGAGGCGGTGGGCATATTCGTGGGCGCCGACCGGGTCGTGGATGGAGCAGGGGCCCACCACCACCATGAGGCGCGGGTCTCTCCCCTTCAGAATGTTCTTGATGCTGGCGCGGCTGTCGGCGACGAATGCGCTCGCATCGGGGGAAAGGGGAAATACCTGGCGGAGATCGGCCGGGGCGATGATGGGGGTGATGCTCTTGATGTTCAGGTTGTTGGTCTTTACCATGGCGTTCGGGGCTTCCTTGCATAGGTGGAATGAAGGAGTGTCAGAGCCCAATTGTATACGCCCTTTAACGGTTAAATGCAATAAAATTAACCTTTTGCAGTCAGCTCCGCCAGGGAAGCCCTGCCTGCTCCCGCTCGGGCCATCTCAGCCACGGCCTTTTCCGAGTCTTCCTGCTGGAGATTCACCCCCTGGCAGGCGTCTGCCAGGTAGATCATGGTGAACCCCTGTGCTATTCCTTCCAGCACGGATTCCTTGACGCAGTAGTCGGTGGCGAGCCCCCCTACGTAGACCTTCCTGACCCCGCGCTGCCGCAGGAGGCCGGGAAGTGGGGTGCCATCCTGCCCGACACCGTGGAGGGCGGAGTAGTCGTCCTTTGCCGGGTCCATTCCCTTGGAGATGATGACAGCGTCGGGGGGGAGTTTGAGGCCGGGGTGAAAGTCCGCCCCCCTGGTCCCCTGTATGCAGTGAACCGGCCAGACGCCGCCGAATGACTGGAAGTGGGAGGTCTCGACGGGGTGCCAGTCACGGGTTGCGAAGACGGGAAGTCCCTGGGCCGTGAACAGCTCGATGTAGCGATTCAGCACCAGTACAATCAGGTCCCCCCCCGTAATGCCGAGGGCGCCGCCGGGGCAGAAATCGTTCTGCACGTCGACGATGAGCAGGGCGGAATCTTTTTCCATGAATCGCTCCTTTGATGGGAAAACTTCAACACAGAGGCACTGAGAACTCTAAGACATTGAACCGCAAAGACACAAAGAGCGCAAAGGAAAAACGAATAGATCTTTCATTTGATTCTAAACCACAAGACAGGTCTTAGGATTTTGCCTTTCTTTGCGGACTTTGCGCCTTGGCGGTGAAGGCTTTTGATGTATTTCCCCCGGTGTCTCTGTGGAGAGGTTTACAGTTTGTAACCCTGTTCCACCTCGTCCATGAGCCGGTTGCGGAGGTCGTTGAGACCGCGGCTGATGGAGACCTTGTAGATGTGGGGGTTGACGTGGCGCAGGCATCCCTGGGGGAGGCGTGCGCGCTGGTCGGCGCAGCGGTCGGCGATGGCGTCCAGGGTCGGCGCTGCATCGGTTCGTTCCCCATTTGCCATCACAACCTGGCGTAACTCCTCCAGTCGGGCGGCGGCAGGAATCTGTTTGCGCTCCAGGGGATTGGCGGGGTTGTAGACCAGGTCTCCCGGCAGTATCGTTTCATCCTGGAGCGCCATGATGTCCATGAGAAACGCCCCGTCGGGGGCTACGGCCCGGAGCAGGCGCTTCCGGTCGGGGAGGGTAGCCTTGGCGATGTCGCTCGTCACCTTGAGTTTTGGCTTGTCGCCGATCCGGACGAGTTTGTACACCCCGCCAAGCGCCCCCCCGCCTTCACCCATACCGGTGACGAGCCTCGTTCCGACTCCGTAGACGTCTACCTTTCCCCCTTCCGCGAGGATCGACTCGATCACGTATTCGTCGATTTCATTGGAAGCGACAATTTTAGCCTGGGGAAAACCGGCTTCATCAAGCAGCCGACGGGCCTCCCGACTGAGATAGGCCAGGTCTCCCGAGTCGATCCTGACCCCTGCGAGCTCGTGTCCCCGCTCCCGCAGTTCTTTCGCCACGGTTATGGCGTGGGGAATGCCACTCTTCAGGGTGTCGTAGGTATCTATGAGGAGGATGCACGAATCGGGGAAAACATCGGCGTATTTGCGGAAGGCGGTTAGTTCGTCGGGGAAGGCCATTATCCAGCTGTGGGCATGGGTTCCCTTGACCGGGATGCCGTACCGGAAGCCGGCCTCTACGTTGCTTGTGCTCCGTGCCCCGCCGATATAAGCGGCCCGTGCCACCGACAGTCCACCGTTCGGCCCATGGGCGCGGCGCAGGCCGAACTCGATGACGGTTGCGTTTCCCGCCATGTGGCAAACCCGGGCCGCTTTGGTGGCGATGAGGGTCTGGAAATTGAGAATGTTGAGAAGGGCCGTTTCTACGAACTGGGCCTCCGCCAGGGTTCCCTCGATGGTGACGAGGGACTCCCGGCCGAAGACGACGGTCCCTTCCGGCACGGCGGTGACGGTCCCCCGGAAGCGGAACCCGCGCAGGTAGTCGATGAACCGGGTTGTGAACAGCCCGAGCCCAGACAGGTACGCGAGTTCTTCCTCGGTGAACCGGAGCTCTTCCAGGTAGGCGAGGGCGGTGTCGAGGCCGGCGAAGACCGCGTATCCCCCCTTGAACGGGTTGTGGCGGAAGAAGAGGTCGAAGACGGCGGGGGTGTCGCACATCCCTTCTTCCAGGTAACCGGCGAGCATGGTCAGTTCGTAGAGATCGGTGATGAGTGGCGAATAGCGCATGGAGTGCTCCTTTGATGGGGGGGCGGTGCCTCCAAGTATACCATAGCCGACGGGTGTGATGGGGGCGCACGGAAAAAGGGGCCGACACGGATGTCGGCCCCTTCGTTGGGATATGTCTTGGTATGAGTAGGAAGGGGACGGGGGCTCCCCCTCCGCAAAGCGTCAAGCGTCACCGGTTGGCATTCCTACAGGCTGAACCTCCGTTCCTAACGGTTTCCTCCTCAACTTCTGCCGGTGCTTTTTTGCGGGACCCTTTGCTCAGGGAGAGCCCCCGTCCCCTCCCTGTGGAGTCCCGATAAAAGAAAGTTAGTTACTTTTTCACGTTGTAGAAAACGTCCTTACCGCGGAAGATGGAGGTGGTGTCCAGTTCGTCCTCGATCCGGAGAAGCTGATTGTACTTGGCGACCCTATCGGTGCGGCAGAGCGAGCCGGTCTTGATCTGTCCGGCATTGACCGCCACGGCGAGGTCGGCCAGGGTGGTGTCCTCGGTCTCGCCGGAACGGTGGGAGATGACACAGGTGTAGCCGGCCCGCTTGGCCATCTCGATGGCGTCCAGGGTCTCGGTCAGGGTGCCGATCTGGTTCAGCTTGATGAGGATCGAGTTGGCAACCCCCTTCTTGATTCCTTCCTTAAGGATGGCCGGGTTGGTGACGAACAGGTCGTCGCCGACGATCTGGATGCGCTTGCCGAGACGGTCGGTCATCTTCTTCCACCCATCCCAGTCGTTTTCGGCCATGCCGTCCTCGATGGAGATGATCGGGTATTTGTTGACCAGGTTCTCGTAGAAATCCACCATCTGCTCGGGAGTCTTTTTCGGCTGGGCCTCGTTCTCCAAGGTATAGACCCCGTCCTTGAAGAGCTCGGATGATGCCACGTCCAGGGCGAGGAGTACCTGCTCGCCCGGCTTGTAGCCAGCCTTCTCGATCGCCTCCATGATGACTTCCAGTGCTTCCTCGTTGGATTTGAGGTTCGGGGCGAAGCCCCCCTCGTCGCCGACGGCGGTGTTGTACCCTTTGGATTTGAGCACCCCCTTGAGGGCATGGAATATCTCGGCGCCCATCCGGAGCGCTTCCCTGAAGTTCGGCGCGCCGGCCGGCATGATCATGAACTCCTGGATATCCACGTTGTTATCGGCGTGGGCACCGCCGTTGAGGATGTTCATCATGGGGAGCGGCAGTTCCTTGGCGTTGGCACCGCCTATATATTGGTAGAGAGGAAGTCCCGCTTCGTCAGCGGCTGCCTTGGCTACCGCAAGGGAGACGCCGAGGATGGCGTTTGCGCCCAGTTTGCTTTTATATTCGGTACCGTCCATTTCCAGCATCTTCCGGTCGATGCCGACCTGGTCGCTCGCTTCCATGCCGATGACCTCGTCAGCGATGATGTCGTTGACATTGTCAACCGCTGTGAGAACGCCCTTTCCCAGGTAGCGGGACTTGTCGCCGTCACGCAGTTCAAGCGCCTCACGCTCACCGGTGGATGCCCCGGACGGAACCGCTGCTCGCCCCATGGCGCCGGATTCGAGGAAGACTTCAACTTCCAGAGTAGGGTTGCCCCGGGAATCAAGGATCTCTCTGGCGTACACATCGGTAATCTGACTCATTTTCATGCCCCCTTGCAGTGAATATGGAGTGCAGGTACATCGACCTGCCTATAAACGGAGCTACAATATACCAGACCGGGCCGAAAGGGAAGAATTTTTCCATAATCGTAGCATGTTAGGCGGGATGGTTTGAGTTGACAGCAATTGGCGATAGGGCTATAGTGGGCATTTACGCAATCCACCGCCACAGCAGTACAGACGGGGTTTGAACACACGCCTATGCCCACCCACACTGGTGACAAGAACAAACCTGCCCGGAATTCCCTGGCGCTCATTGCCGAACACTTTCTGGATTCCCTGGTGGAGAGGTTTGCCGGTAGTCGGAACGAACAACGCAACCGCTTCATCCTGCTCTTCCTTGCAGCCGCTATTCTCGCTTTCCTCATCATTCCGGGGCAACAGTTCCAAGGGGTCAGCTACAAGGTGGGCGACATCGCCACCTCCGACATCCGCGCCACCCAGGACTACCTTCTTGAAGACCACCCCCTGACCGAAAAGAAACGGGCAGAGGCGGAATCCGTCGTACCCTACATCTACGACTATAACGCCGGTGCAGCCACGGATCTCACCCAGCGGCTCGAAAAAGGGCTCGCCCTGGTTCGCGAGGCGATGGGCAAGGACGAGGGACCCGACATCAAGAATCTGCAGGATGCGGTTTCCAAATACCTCGACGTGGAACTGTCTCCTGTTGAACTGGGGGCACTCCTGGCCGTCAGGTCGGACCGCGCACTTCTGGCGGAAATCAGCCGCGTTACCGGCCAGCTTTACAGTCAGAGGATCGTCGCCGGTCGTAAGGTATTTGCCTCGGACCTGGAGCATGGAATCCTCATCGTCGATGCGGACACCCGGCAGGTCATTGCCTCTGGTAATTCAACCGCTTACATAGGTTTGGCGGAAGCGCGTGGTTTACTGGAACGGGCGAGGATGTCGCAAGGAGGGGGGCAGCATACCCTGACAACCGTGAAGGGAATCCTTGCACGGATGCTGAAGCCGAACCTGACCTTCAACCGCGAGGCAACGGACGAAAAGAGGCGACAGGCGCGAGAGGCGGTGCGGCCGGTACTGTTCCAGCTGAAGCAAGGGGAGATGATTGTCCGGGTCGGGGAGCGGGTTACCGCAGAGGAGACGCTCAAGCTGCAGAAGATAGCCGAGGCGCGGAAGGGTATGAACCGGGTGGTTGGCGGGCTCGGCATCTACTGCCTCGTACTGATCCTCTTTTACCTCCCCTATCGTTTTGCCCGCAAGAACATCCGCAAGTTCAATCCGACCAACAAGGACCTGCTGCTCCTGGCGTTTGTCACCATCTGTTCCTTCCTCCTCCTGAAGACCGTATACGTCGTCTCTACGGCGATGGGGGGGATATTCCCTTCCATCGACACTGCCAACTATTATTACCTGTTCCCCTTCGCTGTCGGCTCCATCCTCGTGCGGATAATCCTCAACTCCGAGGTAGCCCTGGTCCTTACGGCCATCTGTGCACCCCTCTTCGGGATCATGTTCAACAACAGTCTCCCGGTGGTCATCTATGCGCTTCTCGGGGGGGTGGTCGGCGCCCATGGGGTCCGTCAGTGCAAGGACCGGGGGACCATCTACAAGGCGGGGATGAAGGTGAGTGTGGCGAACCTGGCGCTGGCACTTTCTTTCCAGTTGGTGGGGGACAGCCTCTTCTCCATGCAGTCCCTCTACTGCATTATTTTCGCCCTGGCCGGCGGCATCATTAATGCCGCTTTCGTCACCGGCATCATCCCCATCCTGGAGGGGTTCTTCCATTACACCACGGACATCAAGCTCCTGGAGCTTGCCAATCTCAACTCCCCCGTACTGCGGGAGCTCATGATCCGTGCTCCCGGTACCTATCACCATAGCGTGCTGGTCGGCAACATGGTGGAGTCAGCGGCCGAGGCGATCAACGCCAACCCCCTGCTGGCACGGGTGGCTGCCTACTACCACGATGTGGGAAAGATATCCAAGCCGCTCTACTTCATCGAGAACGTAGCGGGTGGGGAAAACCGCCACGACAAGCTCTCTCCCAACATGAGCTCACTCATCCTCATCGCCCACGTCAAGGAGGGAGTGGAACTGGCCCGGGAGCACCGGCTCGGTATTCCCATTATCGATATCATACGCCAGTCCCACGGTACCAGTCTCATTACCTTTTTTTACGACAAGGCAAAAAAACTGGCAGGCGAGGGGAAGAACGTGGACGAGCGGGAGTTCCGTTATCCCGGCCCCAAGCCCCAGACTCGCGAGGCGGGGCTTGTGCTTCTGGCTGACTGCGTGGAGGCCGCATCACGCACTCTCACCGATCCGACGCCGGCCCGTATCCAGGGGCTCGTGCAGAAGATCATCAACAAGGTATTCATCGACGGCCAGCTCGACGAGTGTGAGCTGACCCTGAAAAATCTTCACGAAATCGCCAAGAGCTTCAACCGGATACTGGGAGCCATCTATCACCACCGCATCGACTATCCGGAGCCGGCGTACAAGGAAAAAACCGCGGGAGGGAAAAAGCCCCTTGAAGATCACCATCGAGAACCGCCAGAGGCGCCATCCGGTCAGCATCAGGAACCTGAGAAAAGTGGCGGAGAGGATCTTAAGCGCCTTGGGATTACCCACTAGCGAGCTGTCGGTCGTCATCGTAGGCGACCGGAGCATCCGCATCCTGAACCGGGAGTACCTGGATCGGGACAAGGCCACCAACGTCATCTCCTTCTCCATGCAGGAGGGGGAGTTCGGGCATGTCTCTCCCGATCTGCTCGGTGACGTGGCTGTCTCGGCCGACACCTGCGCGCGGGAGGCTGTGGCGGGGGATATTACCTTCAACTCCCGGCTCGTTTTCCTCCTTCTTCATGGCATTCTCCATCTCGCCGGTTACGACCACGAGCGGAGCGGCGATGCGGAAGCCCGGAAGATGGAGAAGAAAGAGCGGGAGATATTCGCGCTGCTTGAGGGAGAAGGATTGGTGTAGCGCGCAAGTTTGGAAGTGCTGAAAGCTGGAAGGAAAGGCATGTAACTTCCGAGCTTCCCGCCTTCAGCACTTCCGCACAACGAACGGAGTTCGTATGCAACCGACGCGCTTCATAGATTCCGTCAACTATGCCATCCAGGGCATTATCCATACTGTCCGTACCCAGAAGCACATGCGCTGGCATTTCCTGTCCGCCCTGGTGCTTCTCGTAGCGGTACTCTTTCTCCGGGTTTCGCCACTGGAGTTTACCCTCCTCACGGTTTCCATCTGCTTCGTCCTGTTTGCGGAGCTACTGAATACCGCTATCGAGGCGGTGGTGGACCTGGTCAGTCCGGAATACCATCCCCTGGCCAAGGTTGCCAAGGATGTGGCTGCCGGAGCGGTACTCATTGCCTCCATCGGTGCAGCGGTCATGGGCTACCTGATCCTGTCCCGGTACATCTTTCCCCTCTATAAGGAGGTGCTCGGCATGGCAGGTACTCCTACCGAGATGGTGGCGGTGGTTTCGCTCCTCGTGGTGGTGATCGTGGTGGTGATCCTCAAGGCGGTCTCTGGCAGGGGGACGTCGCTGGAAGGGGGGCTGCCGAGCGGACACGCCGCTGTCGCATTTGCTATTGCCACGCTGGTGTCGCTCCTTACCCAGGATCCCGTCATCTCCATTCTGGTCATCGTCATGGCCGTTATGGTGAGCCACTCCCGGTTGCTCCTCCGGATCCACACCATGCGTGAGGTCCTGTCCGGCGCAGTTACCGGCACGATCATCACGCTTGCCGTTATGCTGCTGTTTCGCACATTACGGTAAACGGGTTTAAATTCAACATTCATAATTGATTTTTTCAGGAGGCTTTTGTTTTGGAAGAAGGGTCTGGCAGGAAACGACCGGGTTTGCTGGAAGCGGTGAGCAGGTTCTTGTCGGGACGGCGCAAGATCACCGAGGAAGAGATCCAGGAACTGATGGACGCCGGCGAGGAAGAAGGGCTCATCAACGAAGAAGAAAACGAGATGATCCGTTCTATCTTTGCGCTGCGGGATACGACGGCACGGGAGATCATGGTCCCCCGCACCGACATGGCATGTGTGCCTATTGATGCCACGGTGCAGGAGGTACTCCAGGCGATTATCGACTGTGGACATTCCCGTCTCCCGGTCTACGACGGTACGACGGATAACATCATCGGCCTGATCTACGCCAAGGACTATCTCAAGTACTGGGGGATGGACGAATCGGCGGTAGACCTGAAACGGATTCTTCGCCCCGCCTACTTCATTCCCGAAACCAAGAACCTAGAGGAACTGCTCCAGGAATTCAAGAAAAAGAGAGTCCATCTGGCTATCGTGGTGGATGAGTATGGCGGAACTTCGGGACTTGTCTCTATCGAAGACCTTCTGGAGCAGATTGTCGGCGACATCCAGGATGAGTATGACATAGAGGAAGAGTGGCTGACGGAGGAGTCGGGCGGGTCGGTAGTCGTGGACGGCCGGCTTCCCATCGAAGAACTGGAAGGACACTTCGACATCGCGATCGAGCGGGAAAAATTCGATACGGTTGGCGGCCTGCTGTTCCATCTCACCGGCCGGATCCCGGCGGTGGGTGAAGAGGTCGAGAGCGACACCATCCGGTTTACGGTGTTGGAGGCGGACGAGCGCCGGGTCAGCAAGGTCAGAATCTCCCGTGTCTTTCCTGCGACAGAGGAATCGGAAGCGTAATGGACTATCGTAGATTCAATCTGCCTGATTTCAAGGCCATTCCGCGCCGCGATTACCTCCTTGCCGTGTTGTCCGGCGTGCTGGTTGCCCTCTCCTTTCCCAAACCGGCACTTTCCCTGCTCGCCTGGTTCGCCTTCGTGCCGCTTCTCATGGCTCTGGGGAAAAAGAGCCCGGCGAGTGCCTTCAAACTGGGCTTTGTCAGTGGAATGACGGCCTTTGCGGGTCTTCTCTATTGGCTCAATATCGTGATGGTGACCTACGGCAAGCTTCACTGGAGTGTGAGCGGTTGCCTCTATCTCCTGCTCGTGGCCTATCTCGCGCTGTACGTTGCCGTCCCCGTCTGGCTTATGCAGAAGGGGGAGCTTGCGGGAATTTCACCGCTCCTTTCCCTTCCCGTGATCTGGGTCGGCCTTGAATATTTTCGCTCCTTTTTCCTTTCCGGTTTTCCCTGGGCAAGTCTCGGCTATTCCCAGTTCCGCACCCTGCCGCTCATTCAGGTAGCAGATATTACCGGCGTATACGGGCTCAGTTTCGCCATAATCCTGACGAACGTGGTCATCTATCGCATCCTGCGGGGGGTGTTCGGCCGGGAGCAGGCGGGGTATCCCACCAGGGCTGTCGTGATCCTGCTTGTCATGCTCCTTGCCATGGCCGGTTACGGTTTTTTCCGGTTGAACCAGACGGAACAGGGAGAACTGTTCAGGGTGGCACTCATTCAGGGAAATATCTCCCAGGATGTGAAATGGGACCCTGCTTTCCAGGAGTCGACGGTTGCCACCTATGAGCGGCTTTCCCGCCAGGCGGTGGCCGATGGCGGGGCGGACCTGGTTGTCTGGCCCGAGAGCGCGGCACCATTCTTTTTCCAGAGTGACCCCGTTTATGCTCCCCGGATCTGGAACCTGGCCAGGGAGTTAAAAACTCCCCTGGTGTTCGGCAGCCCCGCCATCGAGAAGGATGAACAGGGGCGACACTATCTCAACAGTGCCTTTCTCCTGTCGCCGACTGGTGAAGAACTGGGGCGTAGCGACAAGATTCACCTGGTGCCTTTTGGCGAGTACGTTCCCCTCGCCAGGTTTCTCCCCTTTGTCCACAAGCTGGTGGAGGGGATCGGCGATTTTTCGCCGGGGAAACGGGCTACCCCCCTCAACACCGGCAAGGGGGTGATCGGGGTACTCATCTGCTTTGAGGGGATATTCCCCGACTTGTCCCGTGCCTATGTCCAGGCAGGCGCCCGGTTGCTGGTCAACATCTCCAACGATGCATGGTACAAGCAGTCGTCAGCTCCCTACCAGCACCTTTCCATGACCGTCTTCCGTGCCGTGGAGAACAGGGTCCCCCTGGTACGGGCTACCAATACGGGGATCACTGCCATCATCGACTCCCGTGGCCAGGTGCGGGGGGCGACCCGGCTGTTCCAGGAGGCTACCCTGACCGGTAATGTGCGGCTCGGAACGGGTGATACCTTTTACAGCCGCTACGGCGATCTGTTTGCCGGGCTCTGCCTGGCGGGGACTGCTGTTATGGCACTCTTTTCCTTCCGGAGAAAGAAATCGTAGGGGCGGGTCTTGTGCCTGCCCAATTGGGTACCCGCCAGGGGTGTTCCTTCGCGCATGGTTTTGTCTCTTTATAAAATTGCTTTAAAAGGAGTACCCAATGTTCAGAGAAGAAGTAGCACAAATTGAAGCACTTGCAGAGCGGATCGCCAAACTCCGGGGGTCTCTTTGACATAGATCGGAAACGGGAGGACATCCAGGAACTGGAGGCGCGGATTGCCACCCCCGATTTCTGGGAGAACAACGAAGCAGCCCAGCAGCTCCTTCGCCAGCGGACGGTGATGGAAAAGGCCGTGGGTATGTGGGACCGTCTCAACCGGCAGATGGATGATATCCGAGTCCTCATCGAGCTGGGTGGTGAGGCGGAGGACGAGGCGGTTCTGGCGGAGGTCCGTGGCCTCAATGGAGCGCTGGAGGCGGAGGTTGAAGGTGCCGAATTCCAGCGGATGCTCTCCGGCCCCCATGATGCCAGCAACTGCTACTTCTCCATAAACGCCGGTGCCGGCGGTACCGAGGCTCAGGACTGGGCCGAGATGCTCCTTCGCATGTACCTTCGCTACTGCGAACGGAAGGGGTGGAAGACGGAGATCACCGATTATCAGCCGGGAGATGAAGCGGGAGTAAAATCGGTTACCTTCACGGTCATGGGTGAATATGCCTATGGCTACCTCAGGGCCGAGGCGGGTATCCACCGCCTGGTGCGCATATCCCCCTTTGACAGCAATGCCCGGCGCCACACCTCTTTTGCTTCGGTCTTTGCCTTCCCGGAGATCGAGGACGACATCGAGGTGAAGATTGTCGAGTCCGACCTGCGGATCGACACGTATCGTTCGAGCGGCTCGGGGGGCCAGCACGTCAACACCACCGATTCGGCGATCCGGATTACCCACATCCCGACCGGAATCGTTGTTGCCTGCCAGAGCGAGCGGAGCCAGCACATGAACAAGGCTTCGGCCCTCAAGGTGCTCCGGGCGAAACTCTACGAGAAGGAATTACAGGAGCGGGAGGCCCAGGCGGCGGAGTTTTCGGCCGACAAGAAGGAGATCGGCTGGGGGAGCCAGATTCGCTCCTACGTGCTCCACCCCTACAAGATGGTGAAGGATCTCCGTACCGGCGTCGAGTCCGGCAATCCCGATGCGGTGCTGGACGGTGCGTTGGAAGAGTTCATCGTTGCCTTTCTCATGGGGGTCCGGCGTAACGTCACCGATGATTGACGTGAACATATCTGTCGTTCCTGCGTGGAAAACCTTTTATTTAACAGGGATGGACAGGATGTTTAGGGTTACACCCGATAGTCTGTTGGATTTATCCTGTACATCCTGAATATCCCTGTTCATACAGTTTTTGCTTTTTGTGTCTTTTGAGGTTGAGGATTTAGCATGGTGACTCGATTATTTTCCGTAGCAGGGATCATATATTTTACCCTGGTGTTCGCCACCACCGGTTGTGCTGCCCATGGCAAGGTCCCATCCGGTTCCACCGGGATCAGCCGACTTGGCTATTCGATCCAGGTGGGGGCCTTCAAGGAGGTGGGGAATGCCGAACGGTTGGCCGCCAAGCTCCAGGCCAAAGGGATCGATGCCTTCTACTTCAAGAAGGAGGATGGCGTTTAGATCG
>JAJZUQ010000116.1 GCA_021848385.1 Deltaproteobacteria bacterium | reverse complement strand
CCTCTAAAACTGCATATGTTGTTGCAGAGGCCCTTGATTCAATACCTGGATGTTTTGCTGCCGTTGCCGCGTTTCCAGTCGGCAACAGCAATGGTGTGGCATCCTTGGTACGATTCGGTGAACGCCCAAGTTCAACCAAATTCGGGATGTCGGCAGGCGGTGGCACACCTCTGGCTCAGGCACTGTACTGGGCTGGGGTGGAATTGCTCAAAAGGGAGGAACCCAGGAAAATTCTGCTCAGTGTAACTGATGGTGAGCCTGATGACCTGCGAACCACCAAAAGAGCAATCCGGTGGTTGTTGGAGCAAGGTATCGAGCCCATGGGGCTTGGTATATGCGAGGAGTCGGTACGTACGATCTTCCCGACCTACGGCGTCGTATATAGCGTCGAAGAACTGCCACCTGCGCTTTTCGGTATGCTTCAGGATAAACTCACAAAGTAATCATTTCATGATCACACCCCGACGGGGAATGCCATTCCCCATGGGGAGATGTGCGTTCTCCGTCGGTATTACACGAGGAGAACCCATGAAAATAACCATCTCAAACGACAAGGCGTCGGCAACAATCATCTGCCGGGATCTGTTCCTGGACGATTCTGTGCCTGGTGCCCGCAATCTCTTCTATATCACCGCTTACGGCCCCACTCAGGAGATCCGGGCATTTGCCCAGATTCTTGCCATGAAGGGGTCGCTTGAATGCCACGGTAAAGAAGACAGATCAATCAACATCTGGAGCAACCATCCCCTGCGGGTCATACCGAAGATGGGCGAAGGGTATTCGGGGGCATACATCACGCCGTCGTCCGACTCTTCGTTTCTAATCGGCAGCTCGAAGGCGGATTGCTACCAGGTCTTTACCAGGATTCTCGATCAGCGGGAGTTTGTCCATCGCGATTGGTACGAGGCGCTGTTCAACGAAGTATCCACGGAAATAGAGCCCCTTGTGGGAAACATGCGGTGCTGGAAATTCCGGGTCCACGAACTCAAGTCGGAGATAGTCAACCGGCTTAAATACGGCGGGCTCAAGATGCCTCCCGCAACAGCGCACTTCACCATCGAGAAGGAGGAACGCCATGCGTTATCCAATTGAACGGGTTTCGGACAACTGGGAACGCCGGATCATCAAAAACGGCTACGTTCAGCACCGTGAAGTCTATCGTAACGGTACTCACGGAGAGTGGCAGTTTTACATATCCGGCTTCGGACCAACGGTGGAAGGCGGAACGGGACGCTGCACAGTCCTTATGGAAGGCGGCAGTTATGACCATTTCGTTCCCATCGATGCCGACAACCGCATCAAGATCAATGGCCGCTGGTATGACCGGCGCTATTGGGATCACTGAGACGAAGAAACAATAATTTCTATCCCTCTGCGGGTAGGCGGTTTTAACCTCCTCCCCGAACGGCGAGGGTGTTATCTCCGCCTGCCCCCAGTTACCAAGGAGACAGGCATGGAACTTACTACTACTATCAACAGCTCGTTTTCCCGCACCCGGGGGAATGAACTGAGCAAAGGGTACTACCCGACTTTTCCGTCTGATGTTCAGACGGTTCTCCGCATTCTGGAGCCATCATTCGGTTGGAAAAGCAGGCGCTACAATGCCCTGAAAACCATATCCGTCCTTGACCCCTGTGCGGGTTCGGGCGAATTCCTGACCACGGTAACACGTTGGCTCAAACGGCGCTTTACCGCCTCCAACGGTTCACCCCACGAAATCCTCTCCTATGCCGTTGAGCTGGACGCCGGCAGGTTCGCCAGGATTCACGGGACAACCCAGAAGCTCAACTCGTCGTTCTTCGACGTGGAGCTTTCCGGCAAGTTCAACCTAATCCTGCTGAATCCGCCCTACAACAAGGCTGCCGGCAGCGAACTGGTCACCTGGATGGAAAAGACAGCCCCTCTGCTGGCCTATGAAGGAGTGATGGTTCTCATCATTCCCGAATATGAACTGAAAGGGAGACTGCTGGAGATCATCCATGGAACGTTTACCTTTGCCTACGCCTTCCAGAGCGAGGAATACGCCCGTTTCAAACAGGTGGTTGTGTTCCTTGCCAAGAACCAGGACAACAGCGGCGAATATTACAAACAATATGCGCGTTATCAGAGTTGGCCCGTTGCCAACCTGGGGGATGGAGCGGTACGGGGGAAGTACACCGTACCGGGCAAACACCAGACTCTTTCCCTTGGCGGCAGTAATGGCAGTAACCGCCCGCTCATGACGGCCCGCGACCTCTCGGAGTTCTACCGGGAGTGCGAGGATCGGCTCGACAAGTCAGCAGTCATGGTGCTGGACCGGCAGTATCCGTCGTCCTACGACACCAGCATCCAGCCCATCTCAACTCTGCGAACGGCGCACGCCGTCCAACTGGCAGCCATGAACAGTCAGATAGAATCCGTCACCATCAACGGCGACTTCTTCCTGGCCAAATTCATGGTCATCACCAAAACCGAGACCTTCAAGGACCCGGAGAACAACTGCGAGACGATGGTCTGCAAGCCCACCGTCGAAGCATTTCTGATGGACCGCCATGGGTACGTGAAACCGGCCCGGGAACACGGGTTCGACTACTACGAACTCAACAGCCGTCTCTCATCGGTGCTTCTGCAGAAACTCTCACGGCTCTACCAGCCCCTCCACGAAATCGGCCAGGACGAAACATACCTGGTTGATGAACTGCTGGGGATCGGTCTGCTCCCCCCACAACGGGAAGCGGTCAAGGCGGTCATCAAGGCCTACCGCTCAGGACGCCGGGGTATTGGCATTCGTGCCAACACCGGCACCGGTAAAACCTGGATGTTGCGACTTGATGTCGCCTAATTGATTGTTTTCATTGAGCAATCAAGAGAAAACCTGTTGTCCCATCAACAGTAACCTACCGATACATGCGTAGCCGGTAACGGCTGGGTATGGAGCTATCGGGACAATGCACCCCGCCTGAAAAGGCAGGCTGAGACCGTGAGGTCAAAGCTGATTCTGCAAGTGTCAATGCGGATTGGGGGCTAGGTTGAATGGTATGGTCAACACATGTGAACCGCTGATAAACATCGTCATCTTTGTACAAGCCAAAGGCACTGACAGGCTTGGGCCAAAACGGCACGTAGCTGGCTACACCCTTCATCCATGGGTGTACATGGGCACAAAAGCTACCGGTGGACAGGCGGGACCTAACCCATTCATTTGTCAATTAGGCGGAACAAGGTAAGCCCGTATCTCTCCTTGGCAACAAGGTAAGCCGACCGTAAGGAAGGCCGAATGGGGTGCGGGTAAAAGAAGTCGGAAAAAGCGAATGCCACTCTGTAATGGAGTGGATAGGGATT
>JAJZUQ010000115.1 GCA_021848385.1 Deltaproteobacteria bacterium | reverse complement strand
TGCCGAACTCCTGATACGCGAGTTTCCGGGCAAATGGGTCGCCAGGTTCCTGCTCATGCTTCCCTGGACCACCCCTATTGCCTTGGGGGCCATCGGTTTCCTCTGGTTCATGGATTCCGTCTTCAGCCCGTTCGATTGGTTTCTGAGGAAGGTAGGCCTGCTTGGGAAACCGGGCGATCTCCTGGGTCCCATGAGCAACCTCTACTGGCTTGCCAGGCCGGGACTGGCCATGGCTGCGGTCATCCTGGTGCACGTCTGGCGCCTGCTTCCCCTTGCGACGGTCATACTGATCGCGGGGATGAACTCCATTCCCCGCGAGGTGGTCGAGGCGGCCCAGATAGATGGCGCAGGCTATTTCCGGCGGCTCTTCCACATCACCCTGCCCCTGCTGTTCCCGGTGATCGGGGTGACGGTGCTTTTTGCCGTATTCTTCACCTTCACCGATATGACCGTGGTATGGATACTCACCAAGGGGGGTCCTCCGCCCAATGCCACACAGGTCCTGGCAAGCCTGGCCTTCCTGAAAACCATCCAGGGGGGCGATCTGGCCCAGGGGGCGGCGGTGGCGCTGTTCTTTTTTCCGGTGCTGGCCGGCGTTGCCGCCATCGTTCTCAGGCTGGTGAAGAAGGCGGTGGTGACATGAGCGCCCCTCACATGCGGAAGAGGCTGTTTTCGAAAAGCGCTTTCTACGGCGGGTTGACCTGTTTCATCCTGTTTTCCGCCACCCCTTTTTACATCATGCTGATCACCATGTTCAAAAGGAACCATGACCTGCTCAATCCCGACAACAACCCCTTTATCTTCAACGAATCACCGACCCTCGAACATCTGAGGCTGCTGTTCACCCAGACCGAGTATCCGGTATTCCTCCTCAACACCCTGCTGGTAGGCCTCGCGGTGGTCGCGATTACCGTCATCCTTGCTCTCCCCGCCGCCTTCAGCCTTGCCAGGGTGGCCGGCAACTGGGGAGAGAGCCTGGGGGTCGGCATATTTCTCACCTATCTCGTCCCCCCCACCCTGCTTTTCATCCCGTTGTCACGGATCGTCGCCGATCTCGGGCTGCAGGACTCCCTCTGGTCCCTGATCCTGGTCTATCCGACCTTTACCGTCCCCTTCTGCACCTGGCTGTTGATGAGCTTTTTCAAGGCCATCCCCAAGGACATCGAGGAGCAGGCCCTGATCGATGGCTGTAGCCGGCTCGGTGCCTTTTTCCGGGTACTTCTCCCCCTCTCCGTGCCGGGAATAATCACGATTGTGGTCTTTGCCTTCACCTTGGTGGTCAACGAGTATATCTACGCCCTGGCCTTTATCCAGGAATCGGGTAAGAAGACCATCGGCATCGGATTGACGACCGAACTGATACGGGGGGATGTCTTCTACTGGGGAGCATTGATGGGGGGGGCGCTGGTGGCGAGTATTCCGGTGGCCCTGTTGTACACCGTCTTCCTCGATCGGATCATTTCCGGTCTGGCCATGAACACGACGAAGCGGTAAGAGAGGGTCAGATAACGCGGCATCCCTGGTTAATTTGGTGCCTTTCGGAATAATATCTTATAGTACGCCGTATTTTGGAACCACGCCCCTTGCTCATTTGCGGCCGGGCATGCCGTAACCCATCGAAACCCTGTTGTGTGAATGGCCGATTGGTGCTATTCACTCCTTGCAGTTCATTTCGCACGACAAGGGTTTAACCATGCCAACCATCCTTGCTGTTGACGATGACGCGCTCTCCCTCAGCCTGTTGGAGTTGCACCTGCGCGAGGCAGGCTTCACCCCCCTGACCGCCTCCAGTGGTGCGGAAGCGCTTGCCATCCTTGAGCATCACCAGGTTGACCTGATCATATCAGACCTGATCATGCCGGGCATGGACGGTTTTGAACTCCTCAGGCAGGTGCGGGAGCGGTATGCGGGTATTCCGACTATCGTCATCACTGCCCATGGTAGCGTCGAGAGCGCCGTAGAGGCCATGCGTCGGGGGGCTTACGATTTTCTGAAAAAGCCCTCCAACCCTGAACAACTGCAAATCACCATCCGGCGAGCCCTCGACTATCTGCATGTCATCCGTGAAAATGAACAGATCAAGGGACTCCTGAAGGAACGTTTCACGTTCCAGAGTATCGTCACCCTGAACCCGGTCATGAGGCAACTGCTGGAACGTGCCGCCAAGGTCGCTTCCGCACGTCAAACCACGATAGCCATTTACGGCGAGAGCGGTTCCGGCAAAGAGGTACTGGCCCGGGCCATCCACTATGCAGGCAACGGGCTTCCAGCCGGTTTCATCGCGGTCAACTGCGCGGCAGTTCCCGACCACCTCCTGGAGAGCGAACTGTTTGGACATGTCCGGGGCGCCTTTACCGGTGCCGACCATGATCGGGAGGGGAAATTCAGCCTGGCCCACGGGGGAACCATCCTCCTCGACGAGATCGGCGACATGCCGCTCCCGCTCCAGGGCAAGCTGCTGCGCGTCCTCCAGGAACGCGTCTTCGAAAA
This sequence comes from Deltaproteobacteria bacterium, assembly GCA_021848385.1. Classification (GTDB taxonomy): domain Bacteria; phylum Desulfobacterota; class Desulfuromonadia; order Geobacterales; family Geobacteraceae; genus Geomobilimonas. The sequence continues at coordinate 832 of JAJZUQ010000115.1, read as the reverse complement.
GATCGGCAGCAATGCCCACTTTTCGGCCGATTGCAGAGTAATTGTGACCACCAACCGCAATCTGACCAACATGGTCAGCGAAGGCCGTTTCCGGGAAGACCTCTACCACCGGGTCAATGTCTTTCCCCTGTCCATTCCCCCCCTCCGGGAACGCAAGGACGATATACCTTTGCTTTGCGAGCACGTACTCAATCAATTACGGCAACATCTGGGAAAGCAACTCCCAGGAATCTCCCGGCAGGCAATGGAGGTCATGCTCGACTACCACTGGCCCGGCAATGTCCGGGAACTGCGCAATTGCCTGGAGCGGGCTGCCATTCTCACCGATGGCGAACTGATCCGCCCCCACCACCTGGGAATCGGCACGGCGCCCTCTTCCGCTACCGCTCCCCATTCGGACATGATCCCTGATGCCGTTACCTATACACTCACCGTACCCGCCGACAAGCTCTCGCTAACAACCCTAACCGACCGGATCCTGGCAATCACGCTGGAACGGTGCGGTGGCAACAAATCAAAGGCTGCCCAATTGCTCAGGATCGCCCGCAAGGCGTTTTACCGTACCTGATCCCACCGCTTTCTACCGGAATACTTCCTTCTGTATCCGCTGGGCACACATTGTCCCCACAAGACACATCTATCACACCCTGTATAAGCTCAACATATTGAAATTATTAGGTTAAAGTTGTTGGCACTCAAACTGCTGTATAATAAGTAGCAACTGATTCAAATGTTCCCGGACGGGACAGGAAGGAAATACTTGGAGCAGTTCACTGTTTATACATTCCTACTGAAAGGAGGGGTAGTGCATGTCAATTCCATTGTTGGATGG
>JAJZUQ010000061.1 GCA_021848385.1 Deltaproteobacteria bacterium | reverse complement strand
GTCAATTAAAACAGGAAAAGCCCGGAGTGGTTCTCCGGGCTTTTCGTTTTAGCGGGCCTGCGGCAACTGCCGGGTACGGGATCATCGCAGTTCCGGCGGGACTCCCGCTTTTCGGGCGCTTTCGGTGAGGGCGTCAAGCTTCCCCCTGAGATCGGTCAATTTCTCTTCAAGCCTCTTCACATCAAGCTGCAGCCCCAGATACTCCCCACGGCTCATGTTGACCGGATTGGCGATTTTTGCCTTCCGCTCGGCGACCTCGCCTTCGTTCGCCTTGATTTGACTTCGGAGCTTGGCAAATTCCGTCTTCCACGCATCTTCATCCTTGCCGCCGTAGACCGCTTTCTTCTTCTCCGGCTTGACCGCCTGGGGTTTTTCCCCGTCGGCCCCGCCGGTTGCTCTCTCTTTCCCCCCCTGATCGATGACGGTCTCCGTCACCTCCGGGGAAGTCGGCGTCCCCTCACGGATCACCGTGACTTTCTTGCGGTACTTCCGTGGGACTTTCCCCAGATCTTCGGCAAAGTTGACGGTTCCCCGCTCGTCAACCCACTTGTAGATGTCGGCAAAGGCAGGAACGGCGAGCAGAAGTAGCAGAGCGGTAAAAAGGTATCGAGCCATGACAAACCTCCGACTGGCACCAAGCGTGCCTCTTACCCCGGCGGCCACCCGAAATGACGTCCCGCCAGCAGGTGGAAATGGATATGGAATACCGACTGGCCCGCATCGGGATTGCTGTTCTGCACGATGCGGAAGCCGCGTTCATCCACGCCACGCTCCCGGGCAATGGCCGCGGCCGCGCGAAAAACGCGCCCCACCAACCCGTCATCATCAGGCGTGAGATCAAGGGCATTCACGATATGCTTTCTCGGGATGAGGAGCAGGTGATGCGGCGCCACGGGGTTGATATCCTCGACGGCAACGAGATCGTCATCCTCGTAGACCTTTTTCGCAGGGATCGTACCGTCGATGATCTTACAGAAGATGCAGCTGTCCATCGGGCCTTCCTTTCGCGTCGATTCGTATCCGGTTCCAGAGATCGGAACCCTTGAGTTTGCCGTACCGTTCGTCGTGGACGAAGAGGATCACCTGGTGCTCGGCGGCGGTGAGGTTGAGTGCCGCAAGCGCCGCCGCCTTGCGCTCGTCGTCAAAATTTACCAGAGGGTCGTCGAGAAAGAAAGGCAATTTTCTCCCGCGGGAGAGGATCCCCCCGAGGGCGAGGCGGGAGACGAGGTATGCCTGATCCTGAACGCCGCAGCTGTAAAACTCGACCGGACGGAGCACGCCGTCGGCGCCGATGGCGAGGTTGAAGCCGTCGTCGAGCCGGGCTTCCCGGTAACGGCCGGCAGTGAGATTGAAGAGCTTCCCGTTGATCTCCATGGAAAGCCGCGCCAGATAGGTGGCCCGGTAATCGTCGAGCGTTTCCCTCAGAAGCTCCGCCGCAAGCCGCAGGGCACCGACCCTCTTCACGAGGCGCTCCTCGCGGGATTTGAGTTCCTCTCCCTCCTCGGCGATCGCCTCGAGATCGAGCCCCCCCCTCCGGAGCCCCACCAGCTCCTGCTCCTTGAGAAGCGCACTCTTCTCCTTCTCCCTTACCTCCCCTTCAAGCCGCCGCATCTTCTCCTCGGCGGCGACGTACTCCTCGTGGGACATGACCGGGAACCCCGCCCCCACCACACCATCCATGATCTCACGCACCACGGCCAGCTCGCGGGCAAGCTCGTTTCCCCGTGCCGACAGATTCTCGAACGGGGTCAGGACTCTCAGCGCGGCGGCAACGCGGTCCCGCTCCGCTTTAAGCTCGGCAACGCGCGCAAGATCGGCAATGATCCCCCGGGCGCCGGCGGGATCGATCGCCCCGGAATGACGTTCAAGTGCCGCTTCAAGTTCCGCCACTTCGGCGCCGAGACGGGCTATCTCGCTACCGAGGGCATCAGAGCGACCCTGCCGGCGGGATGCCTCGGTGCTCCGGGCCTGATTCACCCTGACGGCACGCAGCGCCACGATGACAGTGACAACCGCCGCCACGACAACCGCACCGTAAAAGAGACCCTTCGCCGCAAACCACGAGCCTGCCGCCACTGCCCAGCACGCAAGCGACACGAAAACGGCCGCGGCCGACACCGGTCGGGCGGTCTCGCGGGGCGCCGCATCGAACGCCGCACGCTCGTCTTCGAGATGGGCCAACCGCTCGCTGGCCGCACAGTACGCTTCGACAGACCTGGCGAAACCGTCGGGGAGCTCGACGAGGTCGGCAAACGGCGCCAGGAGAGTCTCGATCTCATCCTGCCTGGTCATGAGTGCCGCCACCTTCTCCCGTTCCTCCCGGACCCGGTCGAACTCCCCGCGAAGCGCCGTCTCCCGTGCCGCGGCCTCGTGGTGCCTCTTCACCCGCTGGAGATACTTCTCCCCTTTATCCAGGTCGGCCCTCGCCGTATCGATGAAACGGCGCAACTCCCCCAATTCCGCCTCGACCCTGGCAAGCCCCTCCCTGGCGCGGCTCGCCGTGCGCCACGCCTCGGCCAGTTCCGCCATCCGGGCCCGGATTTCCTCCAGCTCGCGATCCTTCGCTCTTCCACCGGGACGCCTGGTCAGCCCGTACAGTTCCTTTTCGAGGCTTTCGACCACCGCGTCGTAATCCATTTCGGTGTAGCCGGAAAGGAGTTGCTTGATCCTCGTGGTAAGCCCCCCGCCCCCCTCGATCTTCAGGTCCCGCTGTCCGACGGAAACGGAATTATGGAAAATATCGGCCTCGGCAAATCCCCATACTTCCTCGATCTTTCCGAGGTATTCCTCCCGCTCGCTGCTGCGCCCCGCCGGCGACACCTTTCCCTCGAACCGCCACGTCACCGTCTCGCCCCGGCGCTCCACGGCCTGAACCTTGTCGGTGAGAAAGTCCCGCGCGACGGTCATCTCGCGGTCGCCGTAGGCAAAACTCACCCGGGCCTCGCACCGCCCGCCGCCATCCCAGGGGACGAACCGCTCCTTGTCGCGACGGAATCCGAAGATCGTGCCGGAAACGGCATCGAGCAGCGTCGACTTCCCCGCCTCGTTCTTTCCCGATACCAGGTTCATTCCGGGGCGGAATGAGAATTCGGCTCCCCGGAACCGGCCGAACGCCGGAAGCTGCACGGAGGTTATCCAGAGCATCAGATCACACCTCCCCTGCCGAAGCGCCCCATGACCAGCTTCAGGGCTTCCCGGCAGAGTTCCCGCTCGGCGTCGGATTCGGCCCGGTCGAAACGGGCGTGGACCTTGCGGATGAAAAGCCCCCGGATGGAATCCTCGCGCTCCAGACGCCTCACGTGGTCGCTGTGATACAGGTCGGTCTCGTCCACGAGATCGAGCCAGGCAAACTTCCCCTGAAGCCTTCCTCCCAGGTTGGCCGCGTCGACCGGCTCTTCCACCGTGCCGCAGAGCCGCACCCGGGCGATGAGATCGGGCGATGCGAGCCGTGAAAGCTCGGCCTCCAGTGCCCCCGGCTCGGGGAAGAGGGACGCATCCACCGTCAGCTCGTCAACGACCCGCGTCTGGACCGGCACCTTCTCGACCCTGACCTCACCCTCCCCCACCTCGACGACCAGGGCGTGACGGGGACCGTTCTCACCGAACTTCTTTCCTTCCGGCGAACCGGGATAACAGGCCACGATACGCCCGCCATCCTCAAGACATGCGCTGTTATGGTAATGGCCCAGCGCGATGTAGTCGAGCCCCAGCGCCACCAGATCCGCAGCCGTGAACGGGATGTCTTTCCCGCGAATCTCCCACTCGGGGCTTCCTTTGAGCGAGCCGTGGAGGAGCCCTATGTGAATTCCGGCCCCTTCGCGACGTCTCATCGACTCCAGCGCCTCGGCGGAACGGTCGGAGCGGTAGGCGAAACCGTAGAACCAGACCGCCGTCCCCCGGATATCCATCCTGAGCGGCTCGCTCACCACCGGCTCCCGGAGGATCGCGGCGCCGGGAAACGCATGACGGTTGTACACACTCTCCGCCGGCACCACGTTGTCGTGGGTACCGGGAATCAGCACCACCCGGATGCCGCGCCCTTCCAGCCGGCCGAAGCCGTCCTGAACGCGCCCGACGGTCTCGGAGTCCACCTCGGTGGCATCGAAAAGGTCCCCCGCCACCACGAGACAGTCGACCTCGCGCTTGATGGCGAGGTTCACAATCCGGTCGAAGGTCTTGAGGAAATCGCGCTGCCGTTCCCGGGCAATCTCCCCGAAATTCCTGAGCGGAGTCCCCAAATGCAGGTCTGCGGTATGAAGAATTCTGATGGTCATGGTGATTTGATCAGATAAACAAGGAATTCACGGTTCCCCTTCGGCCCGAGGATGGGAGACTCGGTTACGCCCCGTACCGTGAGGCCGAGGGATTCTGCCAGAGCCACGACGTTTGCCACCACTTCCCGGTGCTTCCCTTCGTCGCGGACCACCCCCCCCTTGCCGACCTCCCCCCTTCCCACCTCGAACTGGGGCTTGATCAGGGCGACAACGGCGCCGCCGGGGCGCACGAGCCGCAGCGTCGGAGGAAGGACCTTGTCGAGGGAGATGAAGGAGGCGTCGATGACCGCCAGATCGGGCGATTCTCCGAGAACTGCCGGTTCCAGGTAGCGGATGTTGGTCTTCTCCAGGTTCACCACCCGCGGGTCCTGGCGGAGCTTCCAGGCCAGCTGTCCGTAGCCGACGTCGACCGCAAAGACCTTGCGGGCGCCCCGCTGGAGCAGACAGTCGGTGAACCCCCCCGTGGAGGCGCCCACGTCGATCGCCACCAGCCCCGTCACGTCGATGGCAAACTCGTCGAGGGCCCTGGCGAGCTTGAGCCCCCCCCGGCTGACATAGGGGATGTCTTCCCCCTTGAGCCGGATTTCGGCGTCGACAGGGATCCGCGCCCCCACCTTGTCGACAAGGTGATCGTTCACCACCACCTGGCCGGCCATTATGAGTGCACGGGCACGGTCGCGGGACTGAACCACACCGCGGTCCACGAGGAGCTTGTCGAGGCGCTCCCGCCCCTTTGCCGCTGGCGAGACAGGTGGGAACATATCAGGAATTGTCGTAGGAAGGGTCGTCTTCGGCGGCCAGGGGGAGCTCTCCAGCCTCCGCGGGGTAGTGCGGCTTCTTCCGCTCGGCCTTCCGGTGGCGATTGAGGACACGGATGATCTCGATGACGAGCGGCAGATCGTCGGGATGGAGCTGCCGCAGTTCCTTCCGGAGTTCCGCCTCCTTTCCCTCCGTGTCGGGCATGAGCAGACGGGCCTCGCCGACCGGGACCTCGTCACGGAAAAAATGGCCGACCGGAACTCCCAGCGCCTCGCTGAGCCCGATCAGAATCCGCAACGACGGGAGCTGCTCGCCCCGTTCGATCTTTCCGATGTACGTGTAATCAAGGCCGCCGTTCACCCGGTCTGCCAACTCCTTCTGGGTAAACCCCCTTTCGGTCCTCAATTTTTTGAGTGCACGTCCGATATCGTTGTGCAACGCCATCCCCCGCCCGCCTTAACGCAAAGCCCAATTCCGTTTCACGGTCAGGCTCTCCGACCCCGGGATTTCTTCCCGACCGAGCGCCTTCAAACCGCCAGCCGTCAACTGATATACCCTTATTCCCCCTTATGTGTCAACGCGAATCAAAATAGGATAAATGTTCATATTTTCTCTTGACACAAAAGACTGTGTATCCTATTTTTCTCAAAACCGCATCGAGGCCATCCGTGGATAAACGCTCTATTCTCAAGACATTGAACAACAGCGGTATCTGGTCCCTCATCACGGGAGACGAAATCAGGCTCTACCTCATCCTGCTGGCAGCAGCCACGGAAAACGGACAGGGAGTCCTGCCATACCGCACCATCCAGCGAGCATTAGGCATTGCCCATCACATCGGAAGGGTTTTGCTGACCTGCCTGCGCCTGCAGGAGCTCGGCCTGATCGAGCTCGAACACCGGCTTCCCCATAACCGGAATGAAATCAGGTATCGGATCAGACAACCGGTCGGAAGAAAAGGCCGGACAGCAAGGAATCGGGACGGAGACCGACATGAATCTGACCAGGAATGAAGGGGGCGGGCCGGGCGACGACTCCGGTAGCGGACGACGCATTATTGTGGTCGACGACGACCACGACGTGCTTTTTTTCGTCAAGGCCGTCCTCGACAGAGGAGGGTTTGCGGTCTCCTGTGCAGAAAACGGTGAACAGGCCCTGGAAATACTCGCGCAAGGAAACTACCAGCTAATGCTCACCGACCTGAACATGCCGGGAATGGACGGCATCGAGCTGGCGCGCAGGGCACGGGCGCTCCGGCCGGAACTGACGGTAATCATGGGGACCGGCCAGCTCTCCCCCGAGGTTCAACAGTTGGCAGCGGCGGCCGGTATCAGCGCCGTATTCGGCAAACCGTTCACCTACGACAAGCTGCTGAAGTGTCTCCGGCATCTCCGGCTGCCTCCAGGCACAGAGCGTTGAGGCAGCCGCTCTTGCCCGGATACGAGAACCCGGGTGGAAATGGCTGACAAAAATTCCTTGCAATCATCCGGCATCAATGATACTAATTTAAGTCCTCACGCCGAAGTGGTGGAATTGGTAGACACGCAAGATTCAGGTTCTTGTGCGGGAAACCGTGTGCTGGTTCGAGTCCAGTCTTCGGCACCATTTGAAAATCCAGAGCAGTATTAAGAAGTACGAAAGGCCCTGAGAAATCAGGGCTTTTTGTTTTTCCATTGTCCAAGAAAATCCGTTTTAGTATGATGAAATCCCGTTGTTTTGGGGGTAGTTTTGGGGATATACCCCCATACCCCAAAACCAGCTACCCCCACGACCTCGGTAAAACCTGGCGGTCCTATCCAGACCGGCACACGTTGCAAAGGGTAGCAGCGGCGAACAGTCCCACGCTGTAAATTCAGGGGGCGAATCGGGAAGGTGACTTCTCGCGGTGGTCAATGACCATCGGCCACGGCAGCAATAGCTGACCGTCAGGCAATCTAAAGCGGCGCGAATCCTGGCATTACGATAAGAACAACCAAGTCGGCAACTTCTCGGTTACCCATGATGCCACCAAAAGCCTCCCCATAAAGGAGGCTTTTCTTTTTTCTTCACCACTCCCTGATACCTGGCCTTTCCCGTTGACAACAATGGCAGTAAAGTGTATAAAACCGCGTAATATTAAAGTGTTATGGAGTGATTGATGATGGAGTGCAAACGTCGGGGAAATATGAGTACCGAAAGCCGCCCTTGTCAGCACGATGCTGAAGGCGGCTTTTCAGCTTGTGCTGCCGGTTGCCGTCGAGTGATGTCTTGACATTAGTAATCCAATGGATTACGGCGGGGAAACGTTAGGACAGGAGAGAAGACCATGGGAGATATGTTTGCAAGCATAAAGCGCGGGTTGGAAGAGGCCATCGCGCATCAGAAGGGGGAGAAGACCGGCATTCGGCTGTTCACGCCGGAGGAGGTCAACGTGAAGCAGGTGCGGGAGAAGACTGGCCTTACCCAAGAGCAGTTCGCGGCGACCTTCGGCATCAGTCTTGGTACGTTGCGCCACTGGGAGCGGGGGGACCGAAGGCCGCACGGCCCGGCGCTGGTCCTTCTCAACGCAGTCTCAAAGGAGCCCGGCACGGTCTTGCGGATATTGACCGGAAAAAGGACGGAGAAGAGGCAAAAGGTTGCGAGAGCGGGATGAGTGGACGGGAAAGGATTGCCCGTTTCTTCGGGGCAAGACTTTCTGTCAATGTGTAGACGCGACACCTACGCTTGCCCTCAGCCATTTCTGGGAACAGGAAATTTGTTATATATTGGGGATAATGGGTGTAATTGCTGGATTCGTCAGTACGGTAATGCTATAAACTGATGTAAAATTATCAAAGATTTCTCCTTCGATATACACAAGTTACACGGAAAAGAGATGACGAAAAGCGATCAAAATACCAAGATAGCTGTATATGATTTTTTCTGCGGCTGCGGTGGGACGAGCCGCGGATTTCAGAAAGCCGGCATGGACATCGTCTTTGCTTTGGATATTGACCGGGATGCCAAGAGTACCTTTACTAAGAACTTCCCTGAAACCGTTTTCTGCGACAGAAGCATCACAGAACTTTCGATATCCGATCTGCAGCAGTCACTAGACAATCATAAGAAAAGCTTCAAGTTGTTTTGCGGTTGTGCCCCTTGTCAGCCATTTACGAAGCAAAACACGGAAAGCCGGAAAGACGATGATCGCAGAAATTTATTGACTCATTTCGGCACTGTTATAGAAGCCTGTGAGCCGGACTTTGTGTTTGTTGAAAATGTTCCGGGGCTGCAAAAAGTGCCCAAGCATAAGCATGGACCATTCCCAGCATTTAAAGGGCTTCTACAAAAAATGGGGTATCAACTCACCTTTGGCGTTGTTGCAGCTCAAGACTATGGATCACCGCAATTACGCCGCCGGTTTGTGCTATTGGCAAGCAAACATGGTGAAATAAATATTCCCGAACCCACCCACGGTAAAGAAACTGATACTCCATACAAGACCGTCCACGATGCCATAGCTGATCTTCCCGCTATTGCTGCCGGTGAAAGTTATAGCGGTCACGATGTTCTGAATCATCGTGCTGCCATGTTGTCGGAAATTAACATGCAGAGGATTAAGGCATCTGCTCATGATGGTGGCGGTCGGAATAATTGGCCGAAGGACCTCTGGCCCGAATGCTATACCCGAAAAAACGAAGATGGTGCAACCCATTCAGGTCATACGGATTGTTACGGCCGTCTGTGGTGGAATAAACCGGCAACTGGCTTGACAACGCGCTGTATCAGTTATTCCAACGGCAGATTCGGACATCCGGAGCAGGATCGCGCCATTAGTGTCAGAGAAGCGGCGAGACTTCAAGGGTTCGATGATGAATTTGAATTTACCGGCAATCTGAACTCAATGGCGAGACAAATTGGAAACGCAGTGCCGGTGGATTTGGCCTTTGCTATGGGAAAATATTTCATAAAGCATGTTGAGGCAATAAATGGCTAAATTTAAAACTCGCGCCAGAGCGGTTGACATGCTCGGACGTCAGCAAATTGCAGACGTTTCAACTGCCATAAGTGAACTTTTCAAAAATGCCCACGATGCCTATGCCGATCATGTAGAAGTCGACTATTTCCGATCAGACAACCTGCTCGTCATTCGCGACGACGGAATCGGAATGACTAAAGAGGAGTTTGAAAACCGTTGGCTTGTCCTTGGGACAGAAAGCAAGCTTGATTCCGCGTCACATAATGAGATGTTTAGACCCGCGGAAAAGCCCAAACGAGCAATCATGGGTGAAAAAGGTATCGGTCGCTTGGCCATAGCTCTACTGGGTTCCCAGGTTTTAGTTTTAACAAGAGCAAAGAGAGGTCGTCGTTTAAGTGATTTGACCATCTGTTTCATTCACTGGGGACTTTTTGCAATCCCTTCTCTGAATTTGGATGATCTTGATTTCCCGGTTATTACGATTTCAGGTGGGTCTTTACCAAACGCAGAAGAGATTAGAGCGTTAGTTAACCAAAACCAGAATCATGTCGAATTACTGCAGGACAAATACCCGCAATGTGATTTCACGACTGTCCTTGATGAGATGAAAGACGTTCAAATCGACCCAGAAGATTTGGCTGATTTTCTGGAAGGGTTGTCATTAGCGGGAAGTGGGGCCGGAACTCATTTTTTGATCACACCTGCCAATGAAGAATTAAGGGCTGAAATAGAACGAGAACGGCAATCCAGTACAAAAGAATTCTCTAAGCTTCTGTTGGGATTCTGCAATTCAACATTCTCCACAATTACGTCACTGCCGATGGAAACTGCATTTCGCTATTGGCCTTCGGATGAAGCTAATGAGAATCTGATTGGACCAGGTGAGTTCTTCACAAAACATGACCTTGAATGTGCCGACCAATATATTCGCGGAGACATAAACGAATACGGCCAGTTTAAAGGAACCGTTCGCGTTTATGAGAAAGAATACGAGAATCATGTAATTTCATGGAATAGGGGTGCAGGGAAGGAAACGTTATGCGGTCCATTCAGCATTGAATTTGGATACCTACAGGGCAACAAAAGCGAAAGTAACGCTGACCCGGACGACTACGCAAGGATCAGCTATAAACTTGAACAAATCGGGGGCATCTACGTCTACCGCGACGGAATCAGAATACTCCCTTACGGTACTACTGATTTTGACTGGCTAAACATTGAAACCAGACGGAATAGAGGAATGACTCACTATTTTTTCTCTTACAGACGTATTTACGGTGCGGTGTGTCTGACGCGTGAAGAGAATAGCCGGTTGCAGGAAAAAGCGGGACGCGAGGGATTTCAAAAAGACAAAGTATATAGACAGCTTAAAGATATTTTGGAACACCTCTTTGTTCAGCTGGCAGCGGATTTTTTTAGAAAAGATGCTGACTTTGGCGACTACTTTCGCGAAAGAAAAACCGAGCTGGATCGATTAGAAAACGCTCGCAGGAAACGAGACAAACAAGTCGGCACAAAAAGAAAAAATCTGACAGCAGCACTCGACTCTTTTTTTCAGAGTACTTCACAAAAGATTCCCGAAGCAGAAGTAGATTCGTTGCGTCTACAAGTTCATGCGCGCATGAAGTCCGCGTCAAAAATGGATAATCCGGATGAAGCAGCCGAAGAACTCCTCGAAGCTGAAAATGAGGCAAATCGACGTTTGGCTGAAATTCGACGCAGTTATCAGATTGCTAAACCAAGAGGCGTAGGGCTCACAAAACAGCTTGAGCGAGACTGGGCAGCATATCAACGTGAGCAAGAACGTTTAGAAACCGAGCTGTTTTCGCCCTTCTCCAAGGAAGTCGCAGAAACCTTAGGCATAATGGCAGAAGAGGCACGTATCTATATTGATCAGCGCCGTCGCTTGAAAAGCCTGATTGATCAGGTTGCGAAGAATCGAGAGACAGAAGTCAAATCAGAAGCTGGCTTGCTAGAGAAAGCAGCGACCGATACTCGCCGTGTAGCAATTGATACAGCCAGAAACGCGATTCAGGAATTCAGAAACATTGTGAAAAAGGTGGAGATAGACTTTGCAGAGCAGGACTTTGTAGATATATCCCCGCAACATGCTGAAGAAATCCGGCAAATGTATGAGCTTCGAATTGAAGAGGTTGGACAAAGGAACACGGAATCACTTGGGCGGGTTCGTGAAATGCTCACAAGTATTGCTGAAAACATGGAGCAAAAAGCAGAGACCGGGCACCTCGATATGATTGAGGCTATGGATACGGAGTTACAAAATCTCAAGGAACAGGCCGATACCGATGCAGAACTTGTCCAGCTAGGCTTAGCTGTTGCAGTGATTAACCATGAGTTCGTAGCCGCAATAAAAGGGATTCGGCACAAACTCCGCGAACTTGGTTCTTGGGCAAGAGCAAATGACGACTTAGTTCCTCTTTATCAAGAAATAAGAACCAATTTTGACCACCTTGACGCTCATCTAAATTTATTCACTCCTTTGCAACGTCGGCTGCAACGTAAACGAACAATAATCAAAGGCAGCGAGATTAACCACTATGTTAGGACATTATTCAACGTTCGATTTAAAAGACATGATATCGAATTGATAGTCACTCAGGACTTTATTGACTCTGAGGTCACTGGATACCCATCCACAATATATCCCGTTTTTGTCAACATCATTGATAACGCTGTATTCTGGCTCAAAGATATTCAAGAACAGCGAATCATAACCTTAGACTTTTCGGGGGATGCCTACCTCATAAGCAACAACGGGCCAGCTATTCATAACAGGGATATTGAAGCTATTTTTGAACAGGGATTCTCACGTAAGCCTGGAGGAAGAGGGCTTGGTTTATTCATCTCCAAAAAAGCTCTACGAAAAGAAGGCATGGATTTGGATGTTGCGCAGTCAGGAAGCAAGGAACGCGGGGCAACTTTTGAAATTTTGTGTCCGGGGGGATTAGATGAGTAATGCATTGACGATGGATAGCTTTTCGAGAGCTGCTGTCGAGGATTTCGTCCAAACAGTAGTCTTTGTTGACGACAAAATCTACGCGCCCTCGCCCACAGGTACGGTTATAGAGGAGAAGAAAGCCTCTGGTCCCAAAGTCAGGAAACCTGCCACAAAAAGTGCAGAGGAAAAAATTCCCAATGTTTCAGATGATGCCTCCGAAGCGCCAGTAGAAGTTCCCCCATTTTCCCCTCACGACATTCAAGCCAGCTTTGCCAAAAAACGTATTGTCTGCTCATTGCACCAACCCATCAAAAAAAATTCCGTAGGCATAGAATCAGACACTTACAAGCTATGTGCATCTGCAGATATTGTAATTGTTGATTGGGATCTTCACGGTGATGCCGGCGAAAAAGCGAAAACTCTTATTGAAAATTTGGTTCTACAAAGCTTGCAAGAAGACCCACACCAGTTAAGACTGGTCTTGGTCTACACCGACAATCCAAACCTTTTTGACATTGCGGATAAGGTATCCGAGAAACTGACGGCTAAACTAACTGATAAAATCGAACACAAAGCTGCAGATAAAGGGCTTGCATTTCACACTTTAAATGCACGCGTCGTTGTACTGGGAAAACCGGCAAGCAGACCTGATCAATTCAAACCATTTGAAGTGAATGAAGCTGAATTAGCAGACAGAGCAGTTTCTGAATTCTGCAAGCTGACTGATGGTTTGCTGCAGGGCGGCATCCTGATGGGTCTTGCTACAATCAGAAAGCAAAGTCGGAAAATTCTGACCAAGTTTCATTCGGGATTAGATGCAGCGTTTCTGACCCACCGCGCACTGAGTCTGCCACACGAAGAGGCTTTTGATCACATAACTCCTTTGCTCGTTGCGGAAATTCAGGCCGTTCTTGAAGACACCCTGGGATCTCCTCTTTTCCCCGACTCGGTCGTAGATGACTGGTGCAACCGGGCAGACTTGGGAAAACATGCCGAAGCTTTAATACATGGAGCTGCAATAAAAAGCTTTGCAGCTGATTTCTGCCGGTTTGGCTACGAAGCTACTAGCAGACACCAACTGAATCCAACTCCATCAAAGAAGCAACTTCAATCTTTACTTTGCCCGGATGATAAGAGCGCACCACCGCAGCCAGACATGTCAACCATGGAACAACTGGCAGTATTGATGAGCCAAAGAACACATTACGATAACCAAAGACGGTTTCTTAAGTTGGGTGCAATATTAAGGGAGAGTAAAGGCAAGAAGCGTTACCTTTTATGTCTTCAACCCCTTTGTGATAGCGTTCGGCTGACAGGAAGTAATCCATTTCTTTTTTGCTATTTGGACGAGTCTCCTAAAAAAGCCACTCATATTGTTCCCGCCGGGAATAACCACTGCGAATTACTTCTGAATCCAACTAAAGAAAATAGAGCAGTCATTGAGTTCTCCGCCAACCATAAGAAAAGGGTCGCTGCAGATGGAAATACTGACTCTGGATATCTGTTCTCGGATGACAAGAAAAATGAATATCAATGGATCGCACAGCTTAAACCTGAACATGCCCAGCGAGCTGCAGAACAATTTGCCAGAGAGTTAAGCCGCGTTGGACTTACTGAATCAGAATGGCTTAGATTGAAAGCGTCATAAAGGAAAGAACATAAATGGGGCGAGGAAAATGAGGTCACACATATCAGTCTTAAGGTATCTGTAATCTATAATGATAACAACAAAACCTTCTGCGCAGAAAAGCCGAATGATGAGCAAGGTCAGGACAAAAGGGACTTCTCCCGAACTGGCCCTTCGATCTGCACTGCATTCAGCGGGTTTCCGCTTTCGGCTTCACCGCAAAGACCTCCCCGGCAAACCAGATATTGTCCTTCCAAGGTTCAAATGCGTCATTTTCGTTCACGGTTGTTTCTGGCACCATCACGAAGGATGCATTAAATCAAAAATGCCCAAGACAAATGTAGAATTCTGGCAGAACAAAATCCAAGCAAACGTGACGCGTGACAAAACCAATCAGAACGATTTGGCAAAACTTGGTTGGCAGGCTCTTGTTGTATGGGAATGCGACATAAAGAAAGATGTTAACACCGTGGTAAAGAACGCCATAGATGAAATTCTGAAGGCAAATCGGGACCGACAGAGAATCTAGCTAGAATCTAGCGGGACGGGGAATCTAGCGGAACGTAGTTGATTTGTTAGAAGAGGGAAAAGAGTTCATCCGTTTTGAAGAAATTTCTCTGTTCCGTGACAAGAGAAGGCTAGCCTTATGCACATCGACCCGCACCACATCTCCCTCGCCGCAAAATCCTGGAGCCCCATCCACAGGGACGACCCGGGCCACTACGTTTCCACGATCCACATCGACATCCTCTACGGCGATGACCGGGAAATGATCGGCCAAGCCAAGGTTTTCGAAGTCAAAATGGACCAGATCATTAATGATGATGCATGGGCATTGTTCGAGATCTTCGATGGGCACTCCACCGACCTGAGCAACCTCTACGAAGAGTTGTTCGAGAATGATGAGCTTATTCCCGCCGTAGCAGACGAACTCATCGATTACGCCAATGTCGTATTGATCAAGTCGATTCTCCTGATGCCGGAGTATCGCGGGCAGGGGTTAGGCGGCATCCTGGCCTTGGCGATTGCCGAGCGATTCGATGAGCGGGATATTGTGGCGCTGAAGCCGTGGCCGATGACTGCCGATGATCCCGAGAACGTGGCCGGGGTGTGGGAGCTGCCGCGATTGTCGCAAGCCGAGCAGAAGACGATTGCCGGAAAGCTTCGCAAAAGCTATCAGAAGGCTGGATTCAAGCCGCTCTTCAGGGGGAGCGAACACCTTTTCCTCACGCATTTGCGGCATCCGACGGCAAAGCAGTTGATCGACAACGGAACGAAAAAACAGACAACCGGCTGATTACGAGTAGTTAGAGGAGTTTATGCCTGTCCTTACCTGGCTAACAAGAGAAAATGACCTGAAACTGGCGCAGAATGCGCCGTACCGGCTTCTGGAGGAAGTATCGGAGCTTTCATATTGTGCCCCCTCTCCCCAACCCTCTCCCACAAGGGGCGAGGGAGCAAGTAACGTTCCCCCTCCCTCGATGGGAGGGGGTGAGGGGGAGGGTGCAAAGCTGGTTTGCGCCGAAAATATGCTGATCCATGGCGATAACCTTGATACCCTCAAAGCGCTTCTGCCATACTATGCCGGGCAGGTGAAGTGCATCTACATTGACCCTCCCTATAACACCCGTTCCGCCTTCGAGCATTACGACGACAACCTGGAGCACAGCCAGTGGCTGGCGATGATCTACCCGCGCCTGGAGCTCTTGCGGGATCTGCTTGCCGAGGAGGGAAGCATCTGGGTGTCTATCGACGACAACGAGGGGCATTACCTCAAGGTGATCATGGATGAAGTGTTCGGGCGGCGGAATTTTGTGGCGAATGTGCTTTGGCAGAAACGCACTTCTCCAGAAGCTCGGTTGGCACTTGGTGCTGCCCATGACCACATACTCGTTTATGGGAAGGACGCCGAAAAAACTAAACTCAATAAGCTCTCAGTAACAGAAGAGCAAGCTTCAAACTACAAAAACCCCGACAATGACCCGAGAGGTCCTTGGGCGTCCTCCGACTTCACCGCGCAAGGATGGCGTCCAAACCAAATGTACAAAATCATAACCCCTGGTGGAGCCGAGTATGAGCCTCCCGGCGGAAGGTGCTGGGGGAATATCGAACCAGAGTTCATGCGCCTAAAAGAAGAAGGCCGTATATGGTTTGGCAAGGGTGGTAAAGCTAGACCTCGTGTGAAGACATTCTTGTCTGAAGTACAAGGTATAAGCGCTTGGACATGGTGGACAAACAAAGAAGTTGGGCACAATCAGGAGTCGAAGAAAGAGATTAACCAACTTTTTGGAACATCCGACGCCTTTGATACTCCGAAACCGGAAAGATTGCTCCGGCGCATCATAGAGCTATCCACCAACCCCGGCGACCTCGTCCTCGACTCCTTCCTCGGTTCCGGCACTACCGCCGCCGTTGCCCATAAGATGGGGCGCCGCTACATCGGCATCGAGATGGGTGAGCACGCCGTGACCCACTGCGCGCCGCGCCTGAAGAAGGTGATCGAAGGCGAGCAGGGCGGGATTTCCCAAGCTGTAAACTGGCAGGGGGGCGGAGGCTATCGCTTCTACCGGCTCGGCGAGGCGATTTTCGATGAATACGGCCGGATCAACCGTGCCATAACCTTCCGCACCCTGGCGGCCCATGTCTGGTTCTGCGATACGCGGACGCCGTGGGCTGCCCCCTCTCCCCGGCCCTCTCCCACCGGGGGAGAGGGAGAAACACCAAGGGCGAAGCATGCTTCGCCCCTACTGGGTATCCACAACGGCGTTGGCTACTACCTCCTGTTCAACGGCATCCTCGGAGACAAGCGCCCGGACGGCGGCAATGTGCTGACCGGCAAGCTCCTGGAAATCCTCCCTCCCCACGACGGACCGAAGGTGATCTACGGCGAGACCTCGCGCCTGAGCAGCGAGCGGCTGCGCCGGGAAAACATCACCTTCCGGCAGATCCCTTACGATATCAAGGCACGATAGGAGCTGATTCATGGGCGAACTGGACAAGGCACTCATTGAAGAACTCAAGCAGCGTCTCCCGGTGGAGGTAAAGCAGCACATACGGCGGATGATCATGTACGGCTCACGGGCGCGGGGGGACGCAACGGAGGATTCGGACCTCGATCTCGTCGCTCTGGTGGACGAGAAGACCCCGGCACTTGAGCAGGCTCTCGACGAAATTGCCTACAACGTCATGTGGGACCACGACTTCAAGCCGATCATCTCGCTCAAGGTTTTTTCAGAGGAACGGTTCCGGAGCGCCGTGGTCAAGGGGCTTTCCTACTACCGCAACGTGGAGCGGGAGGGGGTGACGGTATGACGGACCCTCTCGCCATCCCTCTCTTATAAGGGGCCCCCCACCACCCCGGCCCTCCCCCACAGCGGGGGGAGGGAGTAATTATTTTCCCCCTCCCTTCGATGGGAGGGGGCTAGGGGGAGGGTGAGAAGGTGAAACAGCAATGCCGCTGAACCTTACCGAAACGGCACGAAACCTGAGAAAAGAAGCGACAGACGCAGAAAAACTGCTCTGGAAGCATCTGCGCACAAAGCAGATCGAAGGGCTTAAGTTCCGACGTCAGGAGCAGATCAGCAGGTTCATCGCCGACTTCGTCTGTTACGAGCGAACCCTGATCATTGAAGCCGACGGCGGGCAGCATGCACTTGAGAGGGAAAAGGACGATGAAAGAACTGCGTGGCTGAATTCGCAGGGATTTACGGTGCTGCGATTCTGGAATCATGAAATCTTACCCAATCTGGAAGGGGTGCTTGAGGTAATACGGAAGGCATGCTTAGCCCCCCTCCCCTGCCCTCCCCCACTGAGGGGGGAGGGAGCCAGTAATGTTACCCTCTCCCGCAAATGGGAGAGGGAGTAAGGTAATTTACATGCTCATATTGAAACCCTATCAGCGCCGTACCCTCGAAACCCTCAAACGCTACCTGGAGGCGGCGCGCCTTTCCGGCGACCCGAAGTGCGCCTACGACGAGCTCATGCAGGCGGCCGAAACTCCGGGCCGTCCCTACCTCGCCATCGATGGGCTTGAGACCGCCCCCTACGTCTGTGTCCGCATCCCCACCGGCGGAGGCAAGACATTGCTGGCGGCCCACACCGTGGCAACGGCTGCCACGAGCTACCTGGAGCAGGATTTTCCGGTGGTCCTCTGGCTCGTGCCGACCAACACCATCCGCAGCCAGACCCTGGAGGCGCTGAAGAAGCCCCATCACCCATACCGCGAGGCGATAGACAACGCCTTCGACGGACGGGTGGCGGTATTCGACATCGCCGAAGTAGAGACGATCCGGCCCCAGGACCTGATCGAGCGGGCGTGCGTGATCGTCGGCACCATGGCGACGCTCCGGGTGGACAAGACCGAGGGACGCCGCATCTACGCCCACAATGAAAATTACGAGCCCCACTTCGCACGGGTGACTCCGAATACACCGGGTCTGGAGCGGATCGAGGAGGGACCGGACCGGGGGAAGATCAAGTTTTCATTCGCCAATCTGCTCCATTTGCACAAGCCGCTGGTCATCATGGACGAGGCCCACAACGCCCGCACCGCCCTCACCTTTGAGGTCCTGCAGCGCA
>JAJZUQ010000007.1 GCA_021848385.1 Deltaproteobacteria bacterium | reverse complement strand
ATCCGGGGCTGTGTGGAGGACTTCTCGAAGATCATGGCGAGGGTCTTCCCCTTGAGAAGATGGTGCTCAACCCCCTTTTTCTGCTTGGCCTTGAGGTCCCGGGTCAGGGTGAACAGGCCATCCAGCTCCGCCTTGGAAAAATCGCTCAGCTTGAGGAAATGATTCCGCATCGTCCGTCCTTGTCCCCTCTCAGGGGGTTATTTCCGCCAGGATGCCGTCCAGTATCACGATCATCCGGTCAATTTCCTGCTTGGTCACCACGAGGGGGGGAACGAAACGGAGCACCGTGTCGTGGGTCACGTTGAGGAGCACCCCCTGCGCCATCCCTTTTTTCACGATGTCTCCGGCGGGAAAGGAGAGTCCCATTCCGATCATGAGACCGATGCCGCGCACCTCCGTGATGAAGGGGTATTTTCCCTTGAGCGTCTCCAACTCCCCGACGAGGTACTCGCCGATCTCCTCGGTCCGGTTGAGGATCCCCTCTTCAAGGATGGTCCGGACTGTCGCCAGTGCCGCCGCCGTTACCAGCGGATTGCCGCCGAAGGTCGAGCCATGGGTTCCGGGGGTGAAGGCAGCGGCAACAGCGTCCGTTGCCAGCATGGCGCCGATGGGCGCTCCGCCGGCCAGCGCCTTGGCCAGGGTCATGATGTCGGGAGTGATGTCGAAATGCTCATAGGCGAAGAGCTTGCCGGTCCGCCCCATCCCCACCTGAACCTCGTCGAAGATGAGGAGCAGATTCTTTTCATCGCAGAGTTGCCGCACCGCCCTGAAATATCCTGGTGACGGGACATTAACCCCCCCTTCACCCTGGATCGGCTCCAGCATAACCGCGC
The DNA here is from genome assembly GCA_021848385.1 of Deltaproteobacteria bacterium. Classification (GTDB taxonomy): domain Bacteria; phylum Desulfobacterota; class Desulfuromonadia; order Geobacterales; family Geobacteraceae; genus Geomobilimonas. The sequence continues at coordinate 81,390 of JAJZUQ010000007.1, read as the reverse complement.
AGGTATTGGGTGAAATGGCCTCCCTGAGGGCCTGCACATCGTCGAAGGGTACATACCGGAAGCCGTGGAGGAGCGGATCGAAGAATTTCTGCACCTTCTCCTGCCCGGTGGCGGAAACAGTCGCCATGGTACGGCCGTGGAACGACTCGGCAGCGGTGATAATCTCGTACCGCTCGGGGCCGAAGGTATCGCGGCTGTACTTGCGGGCCAGCTTGATGGCCGCCTCGTTGGCCTCGGCACCGCTGTTGCAGAAAAACGCCTTGTCGGCGAAGGAGTGGGTACAGAGCAGCTCCGCCAGCTCGATCTGCTGCGGAATGTTGTAATAGTTGGAGCAGTGGATGAGCGTCGCCGCCTGCTGCTGCAGGGCTGCCACCACCTTGGGATGACAGTGTCCCAGGTTATTGACCGCTATCCCTCCCAGGAAATCCAGGTATTCCTTCCCGTCCGCATCCCAGAGCCGGCACCCCTCCCCCCGAACCGGCACAAGGGGGTAGCGCCCGTAGGTCTTCATGACATACTTGTCAGCTTTGGCAATCCATTCAGCGGAATTCATCTTTTCGCACCTTTCACTTCATAATCTCCGTCCCGACACCGACGTCAGTGAAAATTTCCAAAAGGACAGCGTGAAGCAACCGTCCGTCAACGATATGGGCCTTTTTCACCCCTTCCCGGAGGGCGTCTACGCAGCAGTTCACCTTGGGGATCATCCCGCCGGTTATGGTACCGTTATCGATGAGGGCCGGCACGTCATCCAGGGAGATGCTCGTCATAAGCTCTCCCGACAGGTTCTTCACCCCTGAGACGTCGGTAAGAAGGATCAGCTTTTCCGCCTTCAGTGCTCCGGCCACCTTCCCCGCCACCAGATCGGCGTTGATGTTGTAGCTTTCACCATGCTCACCGACCCCTACCGGGGCGATGACCGGCAGGAACTTGCCATGCTCCAGGGTCTGGATCAGTTCCTGGTTCACCTTGACCACATCCCCGACGTAGCCGATATCCACCTGTTCCACGCTCCCGTCATCCCGCTTCACCTCCTGCAGGAGCTTCTTGCAGAGGAGCAGGCTGCCGTCCTTCCCCGACAGCCCCACCGCCCGACCGCCATGCTGGTTGAGGTAGCCGACCACATCCTTATTGACCTGGCCGGTCAGCACCATCTCCACAACGGCCATGGTTGCAGCGTCAGTAACACGCATCCCCATGACGAACTCGGAGACGATGCCGTAGCGCTTGAGGGTTTCGTTGATCTGCGGACCACCGCCATGGACGACAACCGGATTGATGCCGAGGGACTTGAGAAGGACCACGTCAAGGGCGAATGACTCCTTGAGCGCCTCATCAGCCATGGCATGACCGCCGTACTTGATGACGATGGTCTTGCCGGCAAAGCGCCTGATGTAGGGAAGGGCCTCCATCAGGGTCGTGGCTTTTTCGATCAGTTTATGCATCAGGGCTCTCCGGCTGGGGAGTTACAGTCGGCGTAGGCGGTTGAGCCACCGGCGGCCGCGACTGAAAGTTGTAACTATAGCAGAAAAGCCCAAATAATCAACAGCAAAGAGGGGTTAGCACGACACTTGCACCCTTCGGGTCAAAGGAGTGGGACAGAAGGGGTTCGTATCAGGACTGCTGGGGAGGGTGGGCCGGAAGGACGATGGTGACCCGGGTGCCGCGCCCCGGTTCACTCTCGATGGAGATGGTGCCCTCATGGAGACGGACAAACTGCCGCGCGTAGTAGAGGCCGAGACCAAACCCGCGAATCTGGCCGGTCTTGGCAATATCAACCTGGTAGAACTTCTCGAACAGCTTGGGGAGTTCCTCCCGGGCAACCCCTTCCCCCTCGTCCTCAACCGTGAACCTGCAGACATCGCCGTCCAGAGCCAGCGAAATAGTCACTTTCCCGGTCTCCCGGGAAAACTTGTAGGCGTTGTCGACCACCTGTTTGACGGCAAAAGCGATCTTCTCCCGGTCAAAGAGGAGTTCGGGGAGCGGCTCAAGATTGAAACAGGTTTCCACTGCCGGTCTGCGGAACGCTTCACTCGATCCCTGGAGGGCCTCCATGACCAGGTCGCTGAGCAGGACCGGCTCGGGCCGGAGTCCCCCCGTATCCATCACCTGGGTAAAGGCAAGAAGATCGGCCACCAGCCGCTCCAGGTAGCAGGACTCTTCGTAGACCAAACTCAGGTTGCGGCGGCTTTCCGGATTGTCGGGATCATAGATCCCGCTGGAGAGGTTCTGGAGAAAGAGGGAGATGCTCGTAATGGGGGTACGGAATTTATGGGAAATGAGCGAGAGAAAATTGGACTTCAGACGGTCCAGATTCTTCAGGTTGGCAACTTCTTCCTTGAGGGCCTTCTTGTCCAGCGCTTTATCCACGGCGGTCTTGAGCTGGAGAAGGTTGAGCGGCTTGGAGATGAAGTCGTCCGCATCCGCCTTGAGGGCATTGAGGATGATCTCCTTCTCCGCAAAACCGGTCATGACGATGACCACGAGGGTCGGATCCATTTCCTTAAGCTGTCGCAGAAGTTCGATACCGGTCATTCCCGGCATCATCACGTCGGTCAGAACGACGTCGATCCCCCCCCTGGCGAAAATTTCCAGCGCGTCCCTGCCGTTTCCCGCCTGCAGCACCGTGTACCCCTTGAGTGCCTTGCTGCAGAGGTCACGAATGATCGCCTCATCATCCACAATCAGAATAGATCGGGATCCATGGTCTCCTGCTTGTAGTTTGTCCGTTTCAGGCATGGCTCACTCGGTTACAGACTCCGCCGTCAGGCGGAAGTGGGGCTGATCAGATTATAGACCTCTTGCAGGGCTGCGGCAAGCTGTTCGGGGCGATTGCCACCTGCCTGGGCCAGCTCCGGTTTGCCGCCGCCGCTCCCGCCGATGAGGGGAGCAAGGGCCTTGACCAAATCCCCTGCCTTGTACCGGCCCGTCAGGTCCCGGGAAACGGCGACCAGGAGGTTGGCCTTGCCGTCACCGGCGCTCCCGAGCACGATGATCCCCGTCCCGAGCCGCTCCTTCAGGTTGTCGGAGAGCTCCCTGAGCCCCTTCGGATCCGTTCCCTTGACGTCGGCGACAAGGACTTTAACCCCGTCGATCTCCCTGACCCCCGCCAGGAGGTCGGCCGCCGCACCGGCATTCAGCCGTCCCTGGAGGGTTTCTATCTCCCGCTGAAGTTCCTTCTGCCGGGCGAGGAGACGTTCCACCTTCTCGATAGGGCTCCCCCCCTCGGCTTTTACCATGACCGCAACCCGCTGCAGATCGTCCTCTAACTGCTGGACATGGGAAAGAGCTCCTGTACCGGTGAGGGCCTCGATCCTCCTGACCCCGGCAGCGATCCCGCTCTCGGAGAGGATCTTGAACAAGCCGATGTCGCCGGCCGCGGTGACATGGGTGCCTCCGCAGAGTTCGGTGCTCACATCTCCCACCGCCACAACCCTGACCCGTTCGCCGTACTTTTCGCCGAAAAGGGCTGTTGCGCCGCTTGCCATCGCCTCGGCGGTGGTCATCTCCTGGGAGTCCACCAGGGCATTGGCCATGATGTAACCGTTCACCAGTTCTTCCACCCGCCGCAATTCGTCGGGTGTCACGGCGGAGAAGTGGGTGAAGTCGAAGCGAAGCCGCTCGGGCTCGACAAGTGAGCCGGCCTGTTTCACGTGGTCCCCCAGAACCTGGCGCAGTGCCGACTGGAGAAGATGGGTTGCCGTGTGGTTTCGAGCCGTCGCCAGCCGCTCGGGAACCTTCACCCGCAGGTCGACCGCGTCGCCGACCCGTATGGTCCCGTCCTTCACCACGCCTCTGTGGACGATCAGGTCCGGGTAGGGTCGCAGTGCCGTCGCAACCTTCAGGTGGGCACTGCCGGTGGAAATGGTACCACTGTCACCCCCCTGCCCCCCCGAAGCTCCGTAAAAAGGGGTCTTATCGGTGACCACATCCACCACATCCCCACTGCTCGCCTCGTTGACCACTTCGCCACCCCTGATGAGCGTGGAGACCACTCCGTAAGAGGTCTGCTCGTCGTAGCCGGTGAAGATGGAGCGAAGCCCCTGGCCATGGAGGGTCTTGTACACTTCTGCGATCCCCTCTTCACCCGATCCCTTCCAGTTTTCCCGAGCCTGGTTCCGCTGGCGTTCCATGGCAAGGGCAAACCCGTCCTCATCCACGGTCATACCTTCTGCTGCAATGATATCGGCCGTCAGATCGACAGGAAAACCGAAGGTGTCATAGAGGCGGAATACCGCCTCGCCGGAAAGAATGGTCTGGCCCGACCTCTTCAACCCCGCGACCTCATCGTTGAGAATGGCAAGTCCCCGGTCGAGGGTTTCGGCGAACCGTTCCTCCTCCGCCAGAATCACCTTCTTGATATAGCTTTCACGCTCCAGCAGCTCCGGAAAAGCCTCGCCCAACAGGGCGTTAACCGCGTCAACCGTCCGGTAGAGCACCGGTTCGCTGAAGCCGAGCATCTTGGCATGGCGGGCGGCCCGACGCATGATGCGGCGCAGTACGTACCCGCGTCCCTCATTGCTCGGCAGAGCCCCGTCGCAGATCAGGAAGGTGACGGCCCGGGCGTGGTCGGCAATGACCCGCATGGAGACGGAATCCCGTTCGTCCGCCCCGTACTGCTTGCCGGAAAGCCTGGCCACATACTGGATGATCCCCTGGAGGAGGTCGGTATCGTAGTTGGTGGTAACCCCCTGCATGACCGTACAGATCCGCTCCAGCCCCATGCCGGTATCGACAGAGGGTTTGGGGAGGGGGGTCAGAATCCCGTCGGCTGACCGGTTGAACTGCATGAAGACATTGTTCCATATCTCCATGTACCGGTCACAATCGCACCCGACCGTGCAGGTCGGGCTGCCACAGCCGGTGCCGGGACCGTTGTCCCAGAATATCTCGGAACAGGGGCCACAGGGACCCGTATCACCCATTGACCAGAAGTTGTCCTTCTCGCCGAAACGGTAGATCCGTTCCCGCGGCACCCCTTCCTGCAGGTGCCAGATGTCTGCCGCTTCGTCGTCGTCCTGGTAGACGGTCACGTAGAGACGGTCCTTGTCCAGCCCGAGCTCCTTGGTAAGGAACTCCCAGGCGAAGGCGATGGCCTCTTTCTTGAAATAGTCACCGAAAGAGAAGTTGCCGAGCATCTCGAAAAACGTATGGTGACGAGCCGTTCGCCCTACGTTTTCCAGGTCGTTGTGCTTGCCGCCGGCCCTGACGCATTTCTGGGAGCTGCATGCCCTGATGTAGTCACGTTTTTCCAGCCCAAGGAAACAGTCCTTGAACTGGTTCATACCCGCATTGGTAAAGAGGAGGGTCGGGTCGTTGTGGGGAATCAGGCTGGAACTCGCCACCACCGCATGCCCGCGCTCCTGAAAGTATTGGAGAAAACGCGCTCTGATTTCTTTTCCTGTCATGTCCACCCCTGCCAATCAAATAAAGTTAAAAAAAGGGCGCCGATCCAGCAACCCTTCATTCGTCATACCGCAGTATTCTGAACAGCAATCCGGCAGAAAAACCGCGCCGCTGCAAGTACCCCATGACCCGAAGCCGCTCACGGTCCGACGCCGTCACCGGATCGAAGGAAGGAAACTTCCTGGCCAGAATATCCCTGACCAGTTCCCGCTCATCGTTGCTCGCCGCAATTCCGGCCAGGACTTCCGCCACAATCTCGGGAGGAAAACCACGCCGCACCAGCTCCATCCGCAGTTTCGGCCCAAACCCCCTGCCGTTGCGCACCGCCGATTCTGCCCACAGCCGTGCGGATCGCCGGTCATCCAGGTACCCCAGCCCCTTGAGCCGGGCGACAACCACATCCTGGACGTCACCATGGTAGTCCCGGTCCGCAAGCTTGCGGCGCAGCTCGGCTTCGCTGTGGTCACGCCGGGAAAGTATCCGCAGCGCGGCGGCAAAAGCCTGCTGCGCCAGGTCCATGTCAGTACTTGTCCACCTTGAGGTCGTCCCCTTCGCCCCCCTCGCCGCCTTCACCCCCCTCGCCGCCAAACTGGTCCCAACTGGAATTGGAGGTGGAGGAGATACCGGAGACCTTGAGGGCAAAGTCGTCGGGGTTGCTCGACTGGCGCAGCGCCTCTTCGTAAGTAATCAGCTTGTTCGAGTAGAGCTGCATGAGGGACTGGTCGAAGGACTGCATCCCGTAGGAGACAAACCCCTGGGAGATCGCCTCGGGGATCTGCTTGGTCTTTTCCTTGTCATCGATACATTCGCGAATCCGGGCGGTGCCGATCATCACCTCGACAGCCGGCACCCTCCCCTTCCCATCGGCCCGGGGGACGAGGCGCTGGGAAACGACCCCCTTGATGACACCTGAGAGCTGCATCCGGATCTGCCGCTGTTGGAACGGGGGGAATACGGAAATGATCCGGTTGACGGTCTCGGCGGCATCCAGGGTGTGGAGGGTGGACATGACGAGGTGCCCCGTTTCGGAAGCGGTCAGTGCTGTCTCGATGGTCTCCAGGTCGCGCATCTCCCCCACCAGGATGACGTCAGGATCCTGGCGCAGGGCACTCCGGAGGGCATTGCCGAACGATGCGGTGTCGAAACCGACTTCCCGCTGGCTGACGATGCTCTTCTTGTCCTTGTGGAGGTACTCAACCGGGTCCTCGACGGTTATGACATTGCAGGTCTTGTTGTCGTTGATGTAATCGACCATGGACGCCAAGGTGGTGGACTTGCCGCTCCCGGTAGTGCCGGTGACCAGGATCAGGCCGCGTTCCTCCATGGCAAGCTTCTTGAGGGCCGGCGGCAGATTGAGGGAGTCTATGGAGGGAATGCCGAAGGGAATGGACCGGAACACCATGGCGACGCTGCCGCGCTGTGAATACACGCTGACCCGGAACCGCCCCAGTCCCGGCACGCCGTACGCAAGGTCGGTCTCGTAGTTGTCCTCGAACTGCTTCCGCTGCTTTTCGTTCATAATGCCGTGGGCCATGTCGGCAACCATGTCGGGAGAAAGCCGGGGGGCATTGGGAATGGGCCGCAGCTTGCCGTCGATCCGGACGATAGGGGGAAGGCCGGATTTGATGTGCACATCGGAGCCGCGCGCCTTGACGGCAATGGTCAGTATCTCGTTAAGATCCATGGTCTACACCTTCGCTTCTGCAACTGCGGCACGGGTGAGCCCCAGTTCGCTGAGCAGTCTTGTTTCGATTTCCGTCACCATTTCCGGGTGTTCCTTGAGGAACAGGCGGGAGTTTTCACGCCCCTGGCCGATCCGTTCCTTGCCGTAGGAGAACCAGGCGCCGCTCTTCTCGATGATATTCTTTTCCACCGCCATATCGAGGATATCCCCCTCGCGGGAAATCCCCTCGCCGTAGAGGATATCGAATTCCACCTCCCGGAAGGGGGGAGCCACCTTGTTCTTCACCACCTTGACCCGGGTCCTCGACCCGATGACGTCATTCCCCTGCTTGAGGCTGGCGATCTTCCGGATATCCATCCGCACCGATGCGTAGAACTTGAGGGCATTGCCGCCGGTCGTCGTTTCAGGGTTGCCGAACATCACCCCGATCTTCATCCGGATCTGATTGATGAAGATTACACAGCAATTGGACTTGGATATGATAGCGGTAAGTTTGCGCAGCGCCTGGGACATGAGGCGGGCCTGGAGTCCCATGTGGGAATCACCCATGTCCCCCTCGATCTCAGCCTTGGGAACCAGTGCCGCCACTGAATCTATGACAAGCACATCTATGGCACCGCTTCTGACAAGGGTTTCCGTGATTTCCAGGGCCTGCTCCCCCGTGTCAGGCTGGGACACGAGCAGATCGTCCGTCCGGACCCCAAGCTTGCGGGCATAGCCGATATCCAGGGCATGTTCCGCATCCACGAATGCGGCAATACCCCCCTGTTTCTGGGCTTCCGCCACGATATGGAGGGCCAGGGTTGTCTTGCCCGACGATTCGGGGCCGAAGACCTCGATGATCCTCCCGCGGGGGACCCCGCCGACACCAAGGGCCATGTCGAGGGATATGGCACCGGTGGATATGGCGGCGATGTCCGGTAACGGCTCTTCCTTGCCGAGCCGCATGATGGCGCCTTTGCCAAACTGCTTCTCGATCTGGCTCAACGCCAGGTCAATCGCCTTCTCTCTATCCTGCATATACTGGCCTCCTCGGTTTGAATAGATGTCAGCCAGACCATCCTGATCGGAAAAACGAACCCCCAGATAGTTTCCACAACGAAAACCACGGAATTTTCAACCTGACAGGGAAATCACATGGTTGCGTGGGGGCGTTCACAGGTACGCTGCACAGACAATCATGAGTACCGGCATCGCCAGGGCGAAAAAACCGTTTCCCGGTGAAAACTAGCATAGTTAGCACTCGGTTTTCAACATTATCTTTGCCTGCAAGGGTGAACAGGTTATTCGGTGGGCGATTCCTCAGGTAGACACAACTGCAGATTTCGGGCAAGGGATACCTCAAAGGCTTATTCGGCGCGCATGAATGGCAGCCCGAGCTGGCTACTCCCTTCCTCCATGGGGAGGAGGAAAATGAAGGCGCTTCCCAATTCCCCGCCAGCATCCGTGAAGGGGCTTTCCACCCAGACCATGCCTCCCTGGGCTTCCACCATCCCCTTGACGATGGCCAGGCCAAGGCCGGGCCCCTTCCCCTTGAATTTGTGCCGGCCACTTGTATGGTGACGTATGTCGCCGATCCCGTAAAATTTCTCGAATATTGTCAGCTGTTCATCGTCGTCAATGCCGATGCCGCTGTCCTGTACCGCCACCTGCAGGTAGCAGGAGTGCCCCATCTGATCGAAGAACTGGGGGTTGAAGCGACAAAGGGTTTCCGCCTTACCGGTCAGCCCGGCCCGGTCGACTACTTGGGCAGCAATTACGACCTCTCCACCATCGGGGGTAAATTTAATCGCATTTTCAAGCAGTTCAACGAAAATGTCCGTCAGGTATTCCCGGTCGCCGGAGAAATGGGGAAGGGACTCCACACCACGGGTCTCTATGGACTGTCCCCTCTCCGCCAGAAGCGGTTCGAACTGGGAGACCACCAGGCCGAGGACCTCCTGCAGATGGAGGGTCGTCCTGGTCATGGTGGCGGCATTGGATTCCAGCCGGGCAACCTTGAGGAGATTGGTGACGATCTCGTTGAGGCGCGTCCCCCCTTGGTGGATCATCTCCAGCAGCTGCCGTTCCTCACGGGTTTCGTCGCAATTCTCCAACAGGTATTCGGCACTGCCTAGTATACCGGTCAGGGGGGTCCGGAACTCATGTGAGATCAATCCGAGGAAGTGGGTTTTCATCCGGTCCAGTCGTTCCAGGTCCAGGTTTGCCTGTTCGATAAGAGCAAGGTTCTGCTTGAGACGATGCTGGGAGAGGGCGAGCTGCCGGCTGTTTTTTTCAAGCAGCCGGTGGGAGCGGAGCAGTTCGTCGGTCTTCAGGTTCAGTTCGGCGAACAGAATGGCGTGCTCGATGACGATGCCGATCTGGTTCCCGATGGTGGTGCCGAAGGTGAGTTCTTCCGGGGAATAGGTCCGCCGGGTATGGGACATGACGTGCATGATGCCGATGAGCCGGCTCTTGGCAAAGAGGGGAAGCCCGACCATGGTGCACCAGCCATCGGCGACGGCCAGTTGTCCCATCCGGCAGGGGATCTCATGCAGGTCGGAGAGAGCATGACAGTGCTGGGTTGCCATGACCTGGCAGGGGCCGCCGCAGTGCAGATCGTCCCGTCCCGCCTGGACGGCGAACTCATCCGGCAGGTTATGTTTGACACCAAGCCGGAGGGATCTGCCGTCCTCTCCCAAGAGGTGGATTATCCCCGCCTCGGCACCGAACACCTCCAGGTTTTCCGTGAGGGCCACCGTGAGAACCATCGGCAGGTCGAGACTCTGGTTGGCCCTTGCTACGATACTGTTGAGAAGGAAAAGCTGCCGGTTCCGCTGCCGGATCTCACGCTCGGAACGGTATTTCTGGGTAACATCCCTGACGATGGTATGGACTACCTTTTCGTCGCCGAGATCAATGAGGCGGGCTTCTATCTCACCGAGAAACTGTTCGCCGTTTCTCCTCCGGAAGGTTATGCCGCCGGCCCGGACCCTCCCTCGCCGCCTGACCCGCAGGACCAGCGAGATGAACTTATCCTGCACATCCTCCGCCACCAGATCCTTGCCGTGCAGGGATACCAACTCCTCCGGACCATAGCCGAACATCTCCGTTCCCCGCCGGTTCACCTCCTCAAGAATGCCGCTTTCGGCGTTAAAAACGAAGATTGCATTGCCGGCCCCTTCCAGCAGGGACTTGTAGCGGATGACGGTCTTGTCCACTTCCCGTTGCATCTCCATGATTTCCAGGGAATGGGCGGTCGCGGCAAGCTGCACCTTTCTTCTTTCGGACACTACCAGCAGCACTACCGCCGTCACCAGGCCGAGGAGTGTAGTCAGCCCGAGCAGGCGTGATATGACGGGAGAGGGGAGGCGGGAAAGGTAGAAAAGCGTCTCCAGGGCGACGCTAATCAGGATCAGTCCGAGAAACCGTTTGAGAATCTTTTGGGTTGTTGCGCTGGCAGTCGTCATGGCACCGCTCCCCACCGGGCAACCGGCGAGCTGAAAACACTGACGTTTGATGTATTACGGGGTCAACAACTGGCGCCGCAGCCAATTCATGGCCGTCAACGCGGTAATCGTCCTGATTTCCTCCCGGTCGCCATGGAAGGTATAGCGCTTGGCATGACAACCGGCCCGGCTCGCAAGGGCGATAAAGACCGTGCCGACCGGTTTTTCCGGGGTTCCACCGTCCGGGCCTGCAATCCCCGTTACGGCAAGGGCTACGTCGCTGCCGCTCACCCGCCGCATCCCCTTCGCCATGGCCATGGCTACCTCGCCGCTGACCGCACCCTTCTCCGCCAGGAGCCGGGGAGGGACTTCCAGATACCTGGTCTTGGCGGCATTGGTGTACGTCACCACACCTTCGAGGAAATAGGCCGAACTCCCCGGCTGGTCGGTAATCCGTTTAGCCACCAGTCCACCGGTACAGGACTCGGCAAGGGACAGGGTGACCCCCTTCTCCCGGAACAGCCCGGCCACCACGCTGTCCATGGTGGCTTCATCCTCGGCGAAAACCACACCTTTGAGCTTCTCCCGGGCCTCTGTCATGGCCCGCTCCAAGAGATCGGCGACGGTCGCCTCACTCTCCCCCTCAGCCCGGAGCTTGACGTGAATTTCGGGAAAGATGACGGTGAAGGCCACCGTTATCCCTACGTTAACCGCTGCCAGCTCCTTGAGAAGGAAATCGACCTCCGCTTCGGAGGGGCCGAACACCTTCAGGACCCGGGTCCGGACCACCTTCCGGTGCCTGTTTCTCTCCAGCAGGAAGGGGATGACTGTCTCATCCAGCATCCGGACCATCTCTCCCGGAACCCCCGGCAGGAAGAAGAGGTACCCCCCCTGATGGATGAGATGAAAGCCGCAGGCCGTACCGACAGGGTTGGGGATCAAGGTCGACTTGGTCGGCATGAGGGCCTGTTTTTCGTTCTGTGGGTGGAGATTCCCCCCCAGTTTTTCGCCTACCTCTTTGAGGTGAAGCAGCGCCTCGTCGTTCAGCACCAGCCGCCGGCCAGTCGCCTTGGCGGCAGCGCGGGCGGTAATATCGTCAATGGTGGGACCGAGCCCCCCGGTGACGATGATCGCATCGCTCTTATCGGACAGGAACTCAAGTGCCTCCACGATATCGGGCTCCCTATCGCCGACGGTCAGGTGCCGCTGCACCGTCAGCCCAGCGCCATAGAGCCGCTCGGCGATCCGGGCCGCATTGGTATCCACGACCTCACCGTACATCAGCTCGTCACCGATGGAAAGGGTGACAATCTTCATAGGGACAGGAACCTCAGCAGCAGATGGAGCGTCAGACAGGCATACACCCCCGCCACAAGATCGTCCAGCACGACGCCGTAGCCGTTTTTCAGATGGCGGTCAACGTAGCCGGCAGGGAACGGCTTGACGATATCGAACAGGCGGAACAGGAAAAAACCTGCCACTACCCCCTGCCAACTAAGCGGGACGGCTACCATGGTTACCAGATAGCCGGCCACCTCGTCGATGACGATCTTCCCCGAATCCTTTTCGGCGAAGATTCGTTCCGCTTCTCCCGAAACCCAGCAGGCAAATGCACTGAACAGCAGGGTGACCAGAAGGTAGCTGGGCAGCTGCAGCCGGGCCAGCAGGAGATAGAGCGGGATGGCCGCCAGAGTGCCGACTGTACCGGATGCCACCGGACTGTAGCCGGTCCCTCCCCAGGTGGCGAGTATGATGACAAAACGCCTCATGGTGCGACCGTCTCCCGTTCGATGATGCGGTAGACCTCCAGGAGTGGCAGCCCCTTCACCATGGCGAGCCGCCGGCACTCCTCGTACTCGGGTGTCACCCGGAGCAGGCCTGAACCGTCCCGGAACACCTTAACCCGGACCCGCCCCAGGGAGGTCTCCCGCTCCTCCATAACCCGATCAAGTTTGAGACGGCGGGCAGGATAATAGCGGATTCCGGCGGCAGTTGTTTCCGTCAGGACCATGCGGGCGAGTTCATCCAGGTGAGCAGGGGAAGAGATGATGGTCAGTCTGATGCCGGGGCGGTTTTTCTTCATCTGCAGGGGGGCAAAGGAGACATCGAGGGCCCCCGCTTCCAGGAGCCGCTCCATGAGATACCCGAGAATTTCCGGGTTCATGTCGTCGATGTGGGTCTCTGCCACAACTACATCGTCATGGGGAAGCGTACCATCTTTTTCTCCCAGCACAAGACGAAGGATATTCGGCACGTCGTCGAAATCCCGGCTTCCGGCCCCGCAGCCCACGCCGAGCACTCGCATGGCAGGCAACGCCCCGAAACCCGTGGCAAGGGCGGCCAGAACCGCTGCGCCGGTCGGCGTGACACGCTCTCCTGATCCGATCTCGCCATGAACCGGCATCCCCCTTAGGAGTTCGGCGGTGGCCGGTGCCGGGACCGGCAGCCGGCCGTGGGCGGTCTCCACCCAGCCGCTTCCCAGGGGAAGGGGGGCGGCGTGGAGCTCCGTCACCCCCAGGTAGTCGAGACAAATTGCCGTACCGACTATATCCACGATGGAATCCACTCCACCTACCTCGTGAAAATGGACATGGCCGATCTCCACACCGTGAACCTTTGCCTCAGCCTCGGCCAGCCGGTAAAACACCCGCTGGGCCCGTTCCTTGATCCCCGGCGCCAGGGAACTCTCTTCGATCATTCCGGAGATATCCGTATAGTGACGATGGGGCTGGTGCTCCTCCACCCGCACATGAAAGCGGGTGGCCATGATCCCCTGCCGCTTGACCCGCTCTGTTTCGATACTGTAGCCGGAACGGGGAAGGGAAAGCCTGGCAAGTTCCTCCCGGAGGAACTCCAGCGGCACCCCCAGCTCCAGCAGCGCGGCAACCGTCATGTCCCCGGCAATCCCGGCACGGCAATCACAATAGAGAATCTTCATGCGCTAGTCCCGGTTCATGAGGCTGGCGGCACAGGCCGCCCCGAAGCCATTGTCGATGTTCACCACCGTCACCCCGGCAGCACAGGAATTGAGCATGCCGAGAAGGGCGGCGATCCCCCCGAAGGAGGCGCCATACCCGATGGAGGTGGGGACGCCGATGACCGGCCGCCCCGCCATGCCGGCCACCACCGAGGGAAGCGCCCCCTCCATGCCGGCCACCACGATGATCACCGCCGCAGAGAAGAGGAGTTCCTTACGTGCCAGCAGGCGATGGATCCCGGCCACCCCCACGTCATAGAGCTGTTCCACCTCGTTTCCCAGCAGGCGGGCGGTCACCACCGCCTCGGCGGCCACCGGGATGTCGGACGTTCCCGCCGATACCACGAGAATCTTCCCCCGGCCGGTCATCTCCACCGGCTTCTGTTCCAGAGTCAGGCAACGGGCATCCTCATGGTACACGAGAGGGGGAAAATGCTCCTTGAGCTGCAGGGCACGGGGTTCATCGACCCGCGTCACCAGCACGTTGCTCCCCTTGTCCAGCAGCGCCGCGACGATCTGGGTGATCTGGCCGACGCTCTTCCCTTCGCCGAATATCACCTCGGGGAAACCGAGCCGGAGCTGCCGGTGATGATCCACGTTGGTATGGCCCAGATCCTCGAACGGCAAATGCTTGAGCCGCTGGATCGCATCGTTTACGTCAATATCACCATTTTTCAGGTTCTGCAGCAGTACCTGCAGTTCTTTGCTGTCCATTGCCACCCCTTGCTTTTTGTACCTGTTCCGGTTGAGAAGTATAGCACGGAGTCAGGGAAAGGGGAATGCATCAATCCCGGGAAAGGGTTGTGCTGAAAAATATCAGAGCCGGCTCAGATAGCCGGTAACCTCGGCGGCTAGGGAGGGAGAATCGATGAGGAGGGAGAGTTCGTTGTTATGGGCAAGGGCGCTCTGGGTGAGGTTGTGACTACCGATATAGACATAACGGTTGTCTATCACCACCGCCTTTACATGGGTGGTCACCCGGGGGGAATCGAACCGGACGGTGACCCCGCCCCGCCGTAACAGAACAGCCGTATCATGATTGGCCGCGTTGAGCTCGTCCGGATGCCGTCCCTCCTCTTCAAGGATTACGGTAACGGCAACACCCCGCTGCCGGGCGCGGATCAGCTCGTCGGCAATCAGGCGGGGCCGGTCATGCCGGGATGGACCGGTCTTGAACAGGTAACAGGAACAGACAACGCTTTGGCGGGCCGTCCTGATCCCTTGAACAAGCGCATCCAGATAGTCGCTGTTCTTGAGCAGGGCAACGGAGCGGGATGACGGAGCAGCGGCAGCGACAGGAACTGCCGGAGAAAGAAAAAGGATTGCGAGAAGAAGAGTCACCGCTAACCGGGCTGTGCGCCCGGTCCGGGCATGATGCGGAGGAAGCAGGTTCAACTGATTATGTCCATGACCTTGTCGAAGAAGCCTTTCCGCAGGGGATGGACATCTTCGCCGCTGATCCTGGCAAATTCATCGAGAAGTTCCCGTTGCCGCTTGTTCAGGTTGACGGGAGTTTCCACCCGGATGATGGCCAGCTGGTCCCCCCGGCCGTACCCCTGCAGCACCGGGATCCCCTTTGCCTTAAGCCGGAAAATCCGGCCTGACTGGGTCCCTTCGGGAATCTTCATTTTCACCGGCCCTTCCAGGGTCGGAATCTCTATCTCGCAACCGAGGGCCGCCTGGGCAAAGCTGATGGGGACTTCGCAGATGACGTCATTCCCTTCCCGCGTGAAGAGGGAATGGGCGCGCACCGTGAGCAGTACATAGAGGTCGCCGTTCCCCCCCCCCTTGGTACCCTGCCCACCCTCGCCGGAAAGTTTCAGCCGGTTGCCGGTCTCCACCCCTGGCGGAACCTTGACCGACAGGGTCTTGGTATCCCTGATACTGCCGGTGCCCCGGCAGGAGGTGCAGGGGTTTTCCACGATGCGCCCCTCACCCTGGCACTGGCCACAGGTCTTGCTGACGCTGAAAAAACCCTGCTGAAAGCGGACCTGCCCGGCCCCTCGACAGGTGGGACAGGTTTTCGGCTCGGTGCCGGGCTTGGCACCGCTCCCGCCGCACGTGTCGCACCGCTTGGCATAGGGGACGTCGATGGTGGTCTCCATCCCGAACGCTGCTTCCTCAAAGTTGATCTCCATGTTGTACTGGAGATCGTCGCCGCGTTTCCCCCGCCCGCGCTGACGGGTGCCGCCGAAGATATCGCCAAAGATGTCACCGAAGATGTCGCCGAACGGTGAACCGCCGAAACCTCCGCTGGAAAAGCCGCCCGCACCGAGTCCGGCATGGCCGAACTGGTCGTATTGTGCCCGTTTTTGGGGATCGGAAAGAACTTCGTAGGACTCGGAAAGTTCCTTGAACTTATCCTCGGCAGTCTTGTCGCCGGGGTTCTTGTCGGGGTGGTACTGAATGGCCAACCTGCGGTAGGCCTTCTTGATTTCCGTATCCGAGGCGTTGCGGTTGACACCGAGCACCTCGTAATAATCGCGTTTGTCGCCGTTTGCCACAATAAAATCCTTTATGGCCGAAGGCTCTAGACTAAGGGCTCGGGGAAAACCTTATCATACGGCAAAAGGCGAAAGGTAAAAGATACAATCTTCCACCCCTCGCCTTTGCCCGATTTTCCTCGTGCCTAAAGCCTCGTGCCTGGAGCCTGCTTTATTTCTTGTCGTCCTTCACTTCCTCGAAGTCGGCATCCACGACCTTCTCACCCTTGGCACCCGCCTCGGCGGAAGGTTCTCCCGCTGCTTCGCCGGCGCCGGGCTGAGCCTTGGCGTAGACCGCCTCGGCAAGCTTGTGGGACGCCTGCATCAGGTCGTCGCTCGCCTTCTTGATGGCATCCGGGTCGTTCCCCTCCAGGGCCTTCTTCAGCGTAGCCAGACCCTCTTCGATCTTCTGCTTCTCGGCAGCATCGATCTTGTCACCGTATTCCTTGAGGGACTTCTCGGTCTGATAGGCAAGGGAGTCGGCCTGGTTGCGGGCCTCAATCAGCTCCCGCTTCTTCTTGTCCTCGGAGGCGTGGACCTCGGCATCCTGCACCATCTTGTCAATCTCCTCCTTGGAGAGGCCGGAGGAAGCGGTAATCCGGATCGACTGCTCCTTGCCGGTCCCCAGGTCCTTGGCGGAGACGTGAACAATGCCGTTGGCGTCGATGTCGAAGGTCACTTCGATCTGGGGAACGCCGCGGGGTGCGGCGGGAATACCGGTCAGCTCGAAATTGCCGAGGGTCTTGTTGTCCCCCGCCATCTCCCGCTCACCCTGGAGGACATGAATGGTCACGGCCGGCTGGTTGTCGGCGGCAGTGGAAAAGGTCTGGGACTTCCGGCAGGGGATGGTGGTGTTCTTCTCGATCAGCTTGGTCATGACGCTTCCAAGAGTCTCGATACCGAGGGAAAGCGGCGTGACGTCGAGGAGCAGCACGTCTTTAACATCACCCCTGAGGACGCCACCCTGAATGGCGGCGCCGATGGCCACCACTTCGTCCGGATTGACACCCCGATTGGGGACCTTGCCGAAAATATCCTGCACCTTTTTCTGCACGATCGGCATGCGGGTCATGCCCCCCACCAGGATCACCTCGTCCACGTCACTGGCCGAAAGACCGGCATCCTTGAGGGCAGTCCGGCACGGGCCTTCCAGGTTGGCGATGAGCTCGGCACAGAGCGCCTCAAGCTTGGCCCGGCTGAGTTTCAGGGTCAGGTGCTTGGGGCCGGTGGCGTCGGCGGTGATGAAGGGGAGGTTGATGTCAGTCTCCATGGAGGTGGAGAGCTCGCACTTGGCCTTCTCCGCGGCCTCTTTGAGGCGCTGCAGTGCCATCTTGTCGCTCCGCAGGTCAATCCCCTGCTCCTTCTTGAACTCGTCGGCAATCCAGTCGATCACCTTCTGGTCGAAATCCTCACCGCCGAGGAAGGTGTCGCCGTTGGTGGACTTCACCTCGAACACCCCTTCACCAAGCTCCAGGATGGAAATATCGAAGGTCCCCCCACCCAGGTCGAAAACCGCGATCTTTTCGTCCTTCTTCTTGTCGAGGCCGTAAGCAAGGGCAGCCGCAGTCGGCTCATTGATGATACGGAGGACGTTCAGACCGGCGATCTTGCCGGCGTCCTTGGTCGCCTGGCGCTGGGAGTCGTCGAAGTAGGCCGGGACAGTGATGACCGCATCGGTCACCGTCTCGCCCAGGTAGTCCTCGGCGGTCTTCTTCATCTTCTGCAGGACCATGGCCGAGATCTCCGGGGGGGAATATTTCTGCCCCCGGACTTCCACCCAGGCGTCGTCGTTGTCCGCCTTCACGATCTTGAAAGGTGAAATGCCGATGTCCTTCTTCACCTGTTCTGTGTTGAACTTGCGGCCGATGAGCCGTTTGATGGCAAAAAGGGTGTTCTCCGGGTTGGTGACCGCCTGGCGTTTGGCCTGCTGCCCCACCGGCCGCTCACCGCTGTCGGTGAAGGCGACCATGGACGGAGTGGTGCGGCTCCCCTCCGCGTTGGCTATGACAACCGGTTCCCCCCCCTCCATGACGGCAACGCAGGAGTTGGTGGTTCCCAGGTCGATTCCGATAACTTTGCTCATATGGGTGCTCCTCCTTGTGAAATATCTACGTTCAAGCTAGGCATCCCCCGCCGGAAAAACAAGGGGGGACATGAAAAAAGTTCATTTCTCAGGCTCATAACTCCCCCTGCCCCCTCTTAGCTTAAGAGGGGGAGGAGGAAGAAAAACTCCTCCCCTTGAGATTAAGGGGAGGCTGGGAGGGGTTACTCAGCCCCTATTTCGTCACCGATACCATGGCCGGCCTGAGGAGCCGCTCGTTCAGCAGGTACCCCCGCTGGAGTTCCTCAACCACCACATTGGCAGGAAGGTCGTCTGATTCAACCTGGCACATGGCCTGGTGGAAATCCGGATTAAAGACGGTACCGCGGCCGGTTTCGATGGGGGCAACGCCGAACTTTTTCAGGGCGCCAAGGAGCATGGTGTGGGTCATCCGCACCCCTTCGATCACCGCGTTCTGGCTCTCCTCGTCGGAGTGGGCCAGTGCCCGCTCCATGTTGTCGAGGACCGGCAGGATTTCGAGAAGAAGCGACTCGTTACCGTACTTGAGAAGCTCCTCTTTCTCCTTCTGGACCCGTCGGCGGTAGTTCTCCAGGTCGGCCCGCTCCCGGACGAACTTGTCCCAGTTTGCCGCCGCTTCGGCCTCCTTCGCCGCCAGGGCCGCTTCCAGTTCCTGCAGTCGCTCGCCACTTGGAGCCGTCGAATCCGCAGGCGGAACGGCAGCCGGTTCCGTTTCCGGTTGCGGCACGTCTCCGGCCGGCATAGCACTGTGTTGTTCCGTATGTTTTTTCTTGTCCATCTCAGTATCTCCCGTGGATCACTTCAAGGCGCGAAGTCAGTGGACGGCTACTCTATTTCCAGGAGCCGGCTGACCATCTTCGCCGTATAGTCGACAATCGGGATCACCTTGGCGTATCCCATGCGTGTCGGGCCGATAACGCCGAGCACCCCGAGGGTGTTGCGGCTGGTCATATAGGTCGAGGTAATGACGCTCAGTCCAGCCATCTGGCTCAGTCGGGACTCGGCGCCGATGAAGATATTGATCCCCTGTGCACCGAGGCACTGATCGAGGAGACCGACAAGCTGCCCCTTCTCCTCGAAGGCCCGGAAAATCTCCTTCATCCTGCCGGCGTCGGCAAACTCGGGAAGATCCAGGATGTTGGACCGCCCCTCGATAAAAACCTCCGAATCCTTATCCGGCAGACTCTGCTGGGAGAGTTGGAGCGCCTTGGACAGAAGCGAATCGTACTTCGTCTTGGCGTTTTCCATCTCTTCAAGGAGGCGGTTGCGTACCTGGGCAATGGTCAGTCCGGCAAGAAGCTCGTTAAGGTAGTTGGACATCCGGACCAGGTCTTCGTTGGAGAAATCATCGGTCGTTTCGATGATCTTGTTCTGCACGGAGCCGCTCTGGGAAACCAGGATGACCAGAATCCGCTGCCCTCCGAGCTTGACGAACTCCAGATGCCGGAGCACATTGGCGGCAAAGCGCGGCGCGGCCACGATCCCCATGTAATGGGACACGGAGGAGAGCATCCGGCTCGTTTCCTTGAGCACTTCGCCGATATCTTTACCCGTCAGGCTGCAGTGTCTGCGGATCTCTTCCCGTTCCTCCCGGGCGACCCGCCGCACCCCGAGGAGGGAGTCGACATAGAGGCGGTAGGCCTTGTCGGTCGGAACCCGCCCCGCCGACGTGTGGGGAGAGGCAAGAAACCCCATTTCCTCCAGGTCTGACATGACATTGCGCACCGTGGCCGGCGACAGATTGAGACCGTGCCTGCGGGTAACCATCCGGCTCCCGACCGGTTCAGCCGTAACGATATAATCCTCAATGATCGCTTCGAGGATCTGTTTGCTCCGCTCTGTCAGGTTGTCGTGCATGGTAACCCTCAAAAAAACATTAGCACTCATCATTTCCGAGTGCTAATACGTCCCAATCTAATAACAAACTCCCGTTTTGTCAAGGGGATTTCCCCGAACAACAGCCCCGACCGTCCCTTCCCTGCTAAATGAAGGCCTGAAACACCTGGTTGGCCAGACACAGGCCTGTCCGGGTAAGCCGCAACCGGTCACCGGCCAGTTCCAGCAGGCCGGACACCTTGAGGCTGGCCACTTCAGCTCCATAGGTCGCGTCCACCGTCACCCCGAATTCCTCCCGGAAACGGGACAGCTCAACACCTTCCAGAAGCCGCAGGCCAAGGAACATGGACTCCGCCATAGCATCACGGCGATCAAGGACAAGCTGTTCCTCCTCCGGCGGGAGACCATCGGCGAGGGATGGCATGTAGGCGGCCGGCCGGTCCGGGTTGTGCCAACGCCGCCCCCACCCCTCTTCCCGCAGGAAGGAGTGGGCCGCCGCCCCGAACCCGAGGTAGCTCCCCCTTCGCCAGTAGACCTGGTTGTGGCGGGAACGAAATCCGGAACGGGCAAAATTGGAAATCTCGTAGTGGTCGTAGCCGGCCTGTCCGAGGACCTCCGGCGTCATCTCCAGCATCTCCAACCCGATCTCTTCGTCCGGCAGGTCGAGTTGCCCCGCACGTGCCAGTTCGTGGAACGGAGTCCCCTCCTCCACGGAGAGGCCATAGGCAGAAATATGCTCGGGTGCGAAATCAATGGCCCGCATCAGGTCGTCCCGCCACATGGCGGTCGTCTGGCCGGGGAGCCCGTGGATCAGGTCGATCCCGAGATTGGCAAACCCTGCGCCTCTGGCAGCGGCAACCGCCTCCATTGCCTGGCGAGCCGAATGGACACGGCCGAGACGAGCCAGCATGGCATCGTCCAGGGACTGCACCCCCATCGAGAGGCGGTTCACCCCCGCCGCCCGGTAACCGGCCAGTTTTTTCAGGTCGACGGTGCCGGGATTTGCCTCCAGGGTCACTTCCGCCACCGGCAAAAGCCCGTACCACCTCCTGGCCCCATCTATCACCCGTTTAACCAGCTCCGGAGCCATGAGCGAAGGAGTGCCACCCCCGATATAGAGGGTGGGAGCCGTTACCGGCGCCGCCAGGGTTGCCGCACGCAGCTCCATCTCCCGCACCAGCGCCATAACGTACTCCTCAGGCATGATTGTAGAGCCGGCCAGGGAGTTGAAGTCACAGTAGAGGCATTTCCGGACGCAGAAGGGAAAATGGATGTAGAGAGAACAGTCCATGTCCAGGATAGTAGTACATCCCCAGCGCCATGTCCAACTGGTAATATCTTGTTGTAATGCAGCTCACTTGCCGGTAAACTTGCGGCACTCTTATGATTAAAGCCGGAAGGAGGTACCGCCGTGACACGCGAGATCAAGGCCGCCGCCGTGCAGTTCAACATACAGCTGGGTGACATAGACGCCAACGTGGAGCATGTGCGAGGCGCTCTGGCCCGGCTGGCAGACGAGGGGTGCCAGCTGGCGGTGCTGCCGGAGATGTGGAGCTGCGGCTTTGCCTACCGGGAGCTGAACGCCCTTGCCGCCCGCACGCCTGAACTGGTGGAAGAGATGGGACGACTCTCGGCGGAACATGGCATGGTGCTGGTGGGGAGCCTGCCGGAACCGGACGGCGACAAGGTTTGCAATACCGCGTATATCCTCGACCGGGGAGTGCTTGCAGGGAAATACCGTAAAATGCACCTGTTTTCACTGATGAACGAGGACCGCTCCTTTACCGGCGGCGAATCCTGGCTGGTGGCGGACACCAGCATAGGGAAGATCGGGGTGTTCATCTGTTACGACCTGCGTTTCCCCGAACTGGCCCGGCGCCTTACCCTGGAGGGAGCGGAAATACTGGTTGTCCCCGGCGAGTGGCCTAAGCCGCGGGAAGAGCACTGGCGAACCCTGCTCCGCGCCCGGGCCATTGAAAACCAGCTGTTCATCGTTGCAGCAAACTGTTGCGGAATGGTCGGCAAACTGGACTTTTTCGGCATGAGCCTGATTATCGGTCCGAAGGGAGAGGTCCTGGCGGAAGGTGGCTACGAAAGCTGCGAATTGGCAGCCACCCTCGACTTCAACGTCATGGAGAACTGGCGCCAGCAGATACCCTGCTTCCAGGACCGGAAGCCGGAATGCTACTGACCGGCTTTCCGCCGGATGGCATCCTGTAGGCGCCCACCATCCGGGCGGGCACGGACACCTGCCCCGGCAGTAATAAAAATCGTATTGACTTCCCCCGGGGTACGTAATATTTTCGGGGAGTTTTCTCCTAACAAACAGCGGAGGTACATGCCGTGGCTTTCTTTGCCGGGACCGGCCTGGTCGTAAAACTGGTACTGTTGATTCTTCTCTACTTTTCCGTCGTCTCCTGGGCCATAATTTTCTACAAGCTGCTTCAGGTCCACCGTGCCAACAGCGAGTCGGAGAGGTTCCTGGAATTTTTCTGGAAGACCAAGCGGTTTGACGCCATCAACTCCCAGGTTGACCGGTTCGCCAACTCTCCCCTCACGGTTCTCTTCAGCGAAGGGTACGGAGAGTTGAAAAAACTGATGGACAAGGGGGAGCATAAGGAGGAGCCGGATGTAATCAGCACCGACCTGGGGGGTATCGAAAATATCTCCCGCGCCCTGCGCCGCGCCACTACCTCGGAAATAACCCGCCTGGAGAAGTACACTACGTTCCTCGCCACCACCGGCGCTACCGCCCCCTTCATCGGCCTGTTCGGAACGGTCTGGGGGATCATGACCGCCTTCAAGGGCATAGGGGAGACAGGTTCCGCCTCCCTGGCAGTCGTTGCCCCCGGCATCGCCGAGGCCCTCATCGCCACGGCCATCGGCCTGGTGGCCGCCATTCCGGCAGTCATGGGGTACAATCACTTCCAGCACAAGATCAGGGTGCTCATCGGCGAGATGGACAGCTTCTCCACCGAGTTCCTCAACATCGTGCAGCGCAGCTTCGCCAGGAAATAGGGGGGAAGCATGGGAATGGGAAGTCATAACAACAGCGACCGGGGGACCATGTCGCAGATCAACGTTACCCCCCTGGTAGACGTCATGCTCGTCCTTCTGGTAATCTTCATGGTCACCGCCCCCATGATGCAACAGGGTGTTCAGGTCAACCTGCCGAAAGCGGACGCCAAGGCCCTGCCGGCCCAGGAAGAGACCGTCATCGTCTCCATCGACAAGGGGAACCGGCTGTTCATCAACAAGGAGCCGGTCGCCGGAACCGAACTGCGCGGCCGTCTGACCTCCATGTTTGCCAACCGGACTAAGAAAGAGGTATTCCTCAAGGCTGACCAGGATGTCCCCTACGGGGACGTGGTCAAGACCATGGCGGAGATCAAGGGAGCCGGCATCGAGCGGCTCGGGATGGTTACGGAGCCGGCCGGGGGGAGATGAACCGCCGTCCTCACATAAAGTCCAGGGGGTTTGGTGCGCCACTGACGATCTCGTTCGTGATGCACCTGGCCCTTTTTTTTATGTTCACCTATTCGGGGCTCATTCTGGCACCGCGTCTGCAGGAAGCGCCGGTTTACTACGTGGACATAGTGAACCTGCCGGTGGCCCATCCCCAGAAGGGGAGCCCAACCGTCGCCGGCAGCCAGACGGGAGCGGTGCCCCAGCCTCCTGCCCCACCGCAGAGCATGCGCCTCCCGGCCGTAACGCCCCCCAAGACATCCAAGGGAGCTCCTGCGGCCAAACCCTCCACCAAAACTGCTCCCGAGGAAACAGGCCGTGAATTCGAGGATCGTCTCAAGCAGCTGGAGAGAAATGCCGAGGCACGGCACCAGGCGGCAGCCCTGGAAGCCCTGAAAAAGAGGGCGGCCGGCACCGGCAAAGGGGCAGCCGGCATGCCCACGGGAACAGGCAGTGAGGCGGGAAGCGACTACGCCAGCTATATCCACTCCCGGCTCCAGGATGCGTTCCGCACCACCATCTCCTACCAGAGCAAAAACCCGGTCGTGCTCGTGCAGCTGACCATTGCCCGCAACGGCCGACTGCTTCGCTACCGGATCAAGCGGAGCTCCGGTGACAGGATCTTTGAAGCTTCAGTGGTCGCCACCATCACCAAGGCGGAAAAGACCTTTCCACCTCCTCCGGGCGGCACGGAATTCGAGCAGGACTTTCTGTTCAAACCCCAAGGGATCGGTAAACAGTGAAAAAGATCATCCTGATAATTGCGTTACTCGCTCTTTTCCCCGGCACGGCACCGGCTGACCAGAGTTATCTCGAAGTCACCGCCCCTGGCAACCGGCAGCTGCAACTCGCCGTTGCCACCCCTGTCCCGCTGTCCGGCAGCGCAAATACCGGCATTGCCAAGGACATCTCAGAGCTGTTCCGGTTCGACATGACTCTTGCCGGGCCCTTCACCGTCATGCCTACCACCCCTACCGACCCGAAGAGCGGGATCCGGCCGGGTGATTTCAGTTTCGACGTCTGGAAGGCGGCGGGAGCCGACCTCCTCATAAAATCGGGGTACACTCTTGCCGGTACCACCCTTACCCTCGAATGCAGGCTCTACGACGTCACCCGGGGGCAGGAACTGACAGCCAAACGGTACAGCGGCAGTATCACCGACATGCGCCGCATAGCCCACACCTTTTCCGACGAAATTATGAAGGTAACGACCGGGGTACGGGGACCCTTCACCGGCAAGATCGCCTTTGTATCCAAACGGACCGGCAACAAGGAAATTTACCTCATGGACTATGACGGGTACAACGTGCAGCGACTCACCCGCAACGGTTCCATCAACCTCAACCCTGACTTTTCCCCCTCCGGCAAGGAACTTATCTACACCTCGTATAAAAAGGGAAACCCCGACCTCTACCGGCGCGGCATCTTCAGCGGCACTGAAGCACGAATCGCCGCGCACCGCGGGATCAACGTGACCGCCGCCTATGCTCCGGACGGCAACCGGATCGCCCTGGCCATGAGCAAGGATGGCAATTCCGAGATCTATATCATCAACAAGGACGGCAGACAGCTTGCCAGGCTCACCAACAACAGCGCCATCGACGTCTCCCCTGCCTGGTCCCCCGATGGCCGGCAGATCGCCTTTGTCTCCGACCGGCTCGGCAAGCCGCAGGTCTTTGTCATGAATGCCGACGGGAGTGGGGTGCGCCGCCTCACCACCAGCGGTGCCTATAACGTGAGCCCCCGCTGGTCCCCGAAAGGAGACAAGATTCTCTACTGCCGCCAGATGGGTGGATTCCAGATATTCGCCATCAACCCGGACGGCAGCGGCGACACCCAGCTGACCAGCCAGGGGAGCAATGAGCACCCGCGATGGTCTCCCGACGGCCGCTACATCACCTTCAGTTCACAGCGCAGCGGACGGGATGCCATTTACGTCATGCGCGCCGACGGCAGCGGGCAGGTCATGGTTTCGCGAGGCAAAGGGGCTGACAGCCATCCTACCTGGTCGCCCCGCTGGTAGCCGGGAACAGTTTTTATATGCGCTGCCACATACTTCATTGAAAACAGTTATCGGTTATGTATAATTAGAACTTCAGGCCTCGTGGCAGACTTCGATGCTCCATGCCCCTGACCTTACTTTACGTTAAAAGGAGAGGACAAATGCGCAAGGGTATATTGGGATGTGTGATGGTGGTATGCTGTGGGGTGATCTTTGCCAGTGGTTGTGCCAAGGAAGAGCTCGTGAAAAAGGAAGAACCGGTCGCGGCACCCGTTGCCCCCGCCCCCAAACCGGCCCAACCGGCTGTTCCTCGTGAAGAGGTATTGCCCCCCCAGACGGTGAAGGAAGCACCGGCTTCCGTCAAGGAAGAGACGGCCCAGGTAGCCCCGGTTTCCGCCCTGGAGAAAATCTACTTCGACTTCGACTCGTTTACCCTCAGCCAGGCATCACGCGACACGCTGACGAAAAATGCTGAGGTATTGCTGAAGAAGCTGTCGGGTAAAATCCAGATTGAAGGGAATTGCGACGAGCGTGGCTCTGACGAATACAACCTCGCTCTGGGTGAAAAACGGGCCAAGTCGGCCATGAACTACCTGGTGACCCTTGGCGTTCCGGCAGAGCGTCTTTCCGTCATTAGCTACGGCAAGGAAAAACCGGCAGATCCGGGGCATGACGAGGCCGCCTGGGCCAAGAACCGCCGGGACGAGTTCGTCATCGTAAAATAAGCCAGTTTCCCGTAATCGTCACGAGGGGCGTAAGAACTACGCCCCTTTTTTCAGCCGTAAAGGAGGATGTCTGTCTATGAGGTTGAATAACGTAGGACTCTCCCTGATCATGCTGCTTGCCATAACCGGGTGTGCCAGCAAGGGGGAAATGGAAAATCTGCAGCGCGATACCGACGAACTGAAGACCCGTGTATTGCAAATGGATAAGGATCTGACGAGTGTCAGGAGCGAAGCGCGGGATACCATGAAGAAGTCCCAGGGATACCAGAAGGACATGGAGACCATGCGCAAAGAGGCAGCCGACCTGCAGGCAACCCTGGACAGTGCCCGGGTTGACATGCAGGTTCTGACCGGCAAGGTGGATGATGCAACCCTTCTGGCGAAAAAACCGGCCGATGACCTGGCGCTCATGCGCGAAGACATGGAGCGCCGTTTCACAGCAATCGAAACGCGCCTGACGAAACTGGAGAAAGGGCTGTCGGACAACGTCGTCCAGGAGGAATCAACACCTGACGCCATCTATCAGAAGGGGCTCTCCACTTACAAGGGTGGCGACCCGCAGAAGGCCCGGGAACTCTTCAACCAGTTTCTACAGAAATACCCCAAACATGACCTTGCCGCCAACGTTCACTACTGGCTGGGGGAAACCTATTATAGCGAGAAAAACTATGATCAGGCTATTCTGGAGTTTCAGGAGGTGATCAAGAACTTCCCGGGGAAGGACAAGGTACCTGCTGCCATGCTGAAGCAGGCCATGGCTTTCAAGGAACTGGGGGACGTCAAGAGCGCCCGTTACGTGTACAGGAAACTTATCGATGATTTTCCCCTGGCGGATGAAGTGAAAACGGCCAGGGAAAAACTCAAGGAGCTGAAATAGGAAAAGGCGGGGGAGCCCCCGCCTCGTCTCTTTTACCTATGCAGACCGCCGGCCTCATACCTTGGTCGGCTCTTTTTTCCCCTCTTCTACAGGATTCGCTGCCGCTGCTTCCCGGGCAGCAGCCTCCCGGGCTATCGTCTCCTTCTCGTCCTGGCCCCGCGTTTCATCCTCCACGCTCTGCTTGAAATCTTCGGTTGCCCGCTTGAACTCCGCCAACCCCTTGCCAAGCGAACGGGCCAGGTCCGGAAGCTTCTGCGGCCCGATGACGATCAGTGCAATCACCAGGATGACAATCAGCTCGGGCATTCCTATGCCAAACATGGTAAACCTCTCAGTAGCTGGACATCACCCGCCAGCCGTACATTAATTGCTAAAAGAATAGAGGTTTTACTGAACCATGTCAAGAACGGTTGCCCGCATATCCGGCAAAGGGTTTGACATGGCCTTCGATATTGTCTACTATTCCCTTCACCCCAACCGACCGGGGAACCATGCAACGAACCGCGAGGACCTGCCGACATGAGTGCAGAAACTGTCAAACGGGAGATCAGGAGCCTGCTCAAGGAGCGTAATGCCATCCTCCTGGCCCATAACTACATGCGCGACGAGGTGCAGGAAATCGCCGACATCACCGGCGATTCGCTTGCCCTCTCCATAGAAGCTGCCCGGGCGACTGCCGATGTGATCGTCTTCTGCGGCGTCCATTTCATGGCCGAATCGGCCTCCATTCTTGCCCCTGACAAGACCGTTCTGCTGCCACGCCCGGACGCCGGCTGTCCCATGGCTGACATGGTGACGGTAGAAGAGTTGCGGGAACTGAAATCCCGGCACCCTGGGGTCCCGGTAGTAACCTATGTCAATTCCTCAGCTGCCGTCAAAGCGGAGAGCGATATCTGCTGCACCTCCGCCAACGCCCAGAAGGTAGTGAACTCCCTTGCCGAGCCCGAGATCATCTTCGTTCCCGACCGTAACCTCGGGCGCTACGTGGCAAGATTCTCCACCAAGACCTTCCATTTCTGGGAAGGGTTCTGTCCTACCCACGAGCGGCTTACGGCCGATACGGTCCGACGTCTCAGGGGGGAGCACCCCGACGCACTTTTCATCTGCCATCCAGAATGCAATCCTGCCGTTGTGGATCTTGCGGACCATGTCTGCTCCACGAGCGGCATGTTCGACTATTGCCACAAAAGTCCGGAAAAGCGCTTCATCATCGGCACCGAGGCTGGCATCCTCTACCGGTTGCGGCAGGAGAACCCGGACAAGGAGTTCATCCTCGCCTCCCCCGCCCTTATCTGCCCCAACATGAAACTCACCTCCCTGGAGGACATCGCGGCGGCACTGACAACCATGGCCCCCGTGGTAAAGGTGCCGGAAGAGATCCGGGTAGCGGCGAAGAGAGCGCTGGACCGGATGCTGGCCATTCCACGCGACTGATCGAACCGCGGCTTTTCCGCAATCTCTGCGTTGAGTTTCGGGATTCCTTGTGCGGCGTAGCGCCGCTACGCCTCCGCGTCATCCCTCACTCGCCTTGACCTAGCGAAAAATCCACGGTTCTTGAATTGGCTTATTTTCTGAGGAATTTTTGAATTGTGAGGTGACGGAATGATCCGTTCTTTCCAGGGGATGCACCCCCAGATTGCATCTTCCGCCTTTATCGCCGAGACGGCGGTTGTCATCGGCGACGTGCAGATCGGTGAGCAGAGCAGCATCTGGTACAACGTGGTGGCCCGCGGCGACGTGAACTTCATACGGATCGGCGACCGGACCAACATCCAGGATCTGACCATGCTCCACGTCACCCACCGAAAACATGCCGATGACCCGGGGGCACCGCTGATCATCGGCGATGACGTCACCGTCGGCCACAGTGTCACCCTCCACGGCTGCACCATCGAAAACGGTGCCTTCATCGGCATGCAGGCAATGGTCATGGACAAGGCGGTTGTGGGTGAGGGAGCACTTGTCGGCGCCCGCGCTCTGGTTACCGAAGGGACGGTCATCCCCCCGCACACCCTCTGGGTCGGCGCCCCCGCCAAGTACAAGCGCGACCTTACCCCCGACGAAATCGCTTGGCTCCGCAAGTCTCCTCAAAACTACGTCAGGTACGCCCTCGAATACATAAACGACCGGCCATGAACGACAGAACCCCGGCAGAGATATCCTGTCGGGGTTCTGATATAATGTGCCATTTTGCATCACCGGCCGCCTGTCGTCACCCGCACTTGCCGCTCTCATCGGTTCGAGAGAAGATGCCGCAAGTCACCAGCGGCTTGCCGTTCTTGAAACTACAGTTTATGTTTCCCCGGACCGGTAGAGTTGTGCCATCACGCGTGATGAAAACGGCGTCGATTACCCCTCCCTTTCCGCGGTGGCCATGAGGTTCTGGAAGAACCCCAGACAGTGTTCGCGGCAATCGGGGTGGATGATGTCATGGATGGTAAGTCGGTCGATATCGTCCTCACCGTAGCCAAGGGCCTGTCGCCAGGCGCGGTTCACATAGAGGAACGTGCCGTCGGGGGTAACCCCCTGCACCATGTCCCGGGAGTTTTCCAGAAGGATGCGGAACATCTCCTCGCTCTCCCGAAGGCTTTCCATCATCTGTTTGCGCTCGGTCACCTCGTTGTACACCAGTACCACATGCGTAATTTCGCCGAACCTGTTCTTGATAGGCGCGCCTGCCACATCGTAGTGTCGCCCCTGTAACGCCCACTCCTGCCGCTGTAATCCGATTTTGCTCGCCATAACTTTTGCAAAGGTGCAATCTTCTGGAGGAACGTCCTGACTGCAGAGCACCTGGTTGCATGTGGAGCCCAGGACATCGGTCCCTGTCCGAAAAAACATCTCCCGCAGTTTCGGATTGAACGCCTGGATTTTCATTGCTGCATCGACCACCAGTATTCCCACGTTGGCGGCCGTCAGAATGGTCTGGATCTCGTCATTGGCAAGCTTCATTTTTTCGTTGGTAGTATTGAGATGATCGAGCACCTGGGTAAACGAATCGGCAATGATCCCGATCGGATCCAGTTCCCGCATTGCCTTGTCATCCAGCTCCTCGGCCCGGAGCGGCAACGTCCCCATCACCCGTAACAGCTGATTTACCTTGCTCCGCATGTAGTCATGGAGTTGTCGCTCCCGTTCACGCAAGAGTTCATTCTCCGCAACCAGACGCTGGGTCTCGCCAGCCCCTGAAAGATTATCGACAACCCCCCGCAGTCTATCCCCCAATTTCATGACTGAACTTCCCCCTGTCGTTAATGCCCCTGTTCGACCACAATAGCATAATAGTCATCGACCCGCTGTACACTGACAGCGTACCCCATGTTTTCGGCCGCATCGGGAATGGTGATCGTTGCATCCCTGTTATCCGTTTTAAAAACGAGTTGTACTTCCCCTTTGTGCAACTGCTCTTTGCTCCGATTCAGTTCCTTAAGGGCTATAAGCAGAGTTGCCGGGCAAATCTGACCTCTGATGTCGAATTCCATGACCTGGGGCGTTATCAGTTCACTGTCCATAAGCTCCTCTTAACAGGATGTAATATCAACTAACAAAAGCGACGTTCCGCTATCAATCCCTGATGATCAGTCGTGTAAGGAGTTCCCCCCCCAGCCAGGCTCCCGGAAACAGTCCCAGAACGAACAGGAGACTTTGGCTGGCCAGTATGGGGAGTCCGCCAAAGACGTGCCAGACGTTACACCCCGGTGTCATACGTGATGCCAGCCCCATTACCAGACCGCCGGCAAAGGCCGAACCGTACTGCCGTAACGGAACCCGGAAATAAATGCGGAATTCCCTGGCCAGGACGGCCGACAGCAGCCCTCCCAGGACAAGCCCGAGCAAGAGAGGATACTGCACGGCAGCAACGGCATCGAATGCAGGCCCAGGACCGCCGACAAGACGCTCCTGCGTCAAAGGATACAGATAATTGAGAGGCAACCCCTTGAAGAAGGTCAGACTCGCAAAATGGCTGGGGGCAATGAACTGTTCGACTGAAGCTCCCAGCTTGGTATAGGCTGTCGTTATCCCAAGGGGCATACCAACCAGCAGATAGGAGAAAAGCCCCGTCAGGGCAAGGAGCACGGCAGCCAGCCAGGGCTGCACGTAGCCACGTGCGACAGAGCGACGCTGCAGCTTGCCAGTGTGAATCCAGTAGTAAAGCGGAACGGCTGCACCGGCAACGGACAACGCTATCGGCAGGAGAGGATCGACCCCGAACTCCTCCGGCAATGTCAGCCTCCCCTTACCCAGGATGGTCGCCCGTGCAAATGCACCCCAGAAGGGATGAATCTCCCCGTACAGTGTGCTGCCGACGATGAGGCCGATGAGGGCAACCGCACTGAGCGCACTCCCTGCACCAACCCTGTAGAGGGTCCCGACGACACATCCTCCCGCCAGAACCATCCCCACCCCGAAAAGAGCCCCGCCCGCCAGACTGGCGATTGTCGGGGGGCCCAGCAGCGGAAAGGGATATAGGGGCAGAAAACCCGCCAGTCGGGCCGCTTCGAAGATAATCATGGAGACAACGACAAGGAGCAGCAGTTGACGCAGCATGAACGTCTGTCGAAAGAGGAAGAGATCACGGAACGCCCCCGCCATGCAAAAACCGGCACGATGCATGATAAAGCCGGCTGCCACCCCCAGGATCAGGGATGTCGGCATGATTATCCCGTATGCCGTGAAAGTCAACTCCCCCCCTCCTGCACCTGGATCACGCCCCTTTGAGTACCTGCACCAGATCGGAGGGCAATCGCTTGGCCTTCATGCCCGGTCCGACGCAAACCAGTGTCACGCGCCCCTCGACGAGAAGTTTATTATCAATGTCCCTCATGATCCTCTGTCCCAGAGTGAAGGAGGTCTTACCAACCTCCAGGACCTCTGTCTCAACCCTCACCAGGTCGTCAAGGACTGCCGGTGCACGAAATTCAGCCGCCAGGCGAACCACCGGGAAAATACTCCCGGCGTTATGCAACTCCCCAACCGATAGTCCCTTTTCCCTCAGGAACTCGGTCCGTGCCCGCTCGAAAAAATGGATATACCGGGCATGGTAGACAACTCCCCCGGCATCAGTGTCCTCGTAATAAATGCGCAGCTTCATTCCCGCAATGACCTTTCTAAACGTTGCTGTCCCACAGCAGTCACCATCGTGAAACGAGATATCCCTGTCCGGCAACAGGAGGCGAAAACGAATCTGCCTGTCTTGCAGACGTCAGCATTTTTTCAGTATATCATCAAAGGAGGGCATTTCTTCAAACATTTAATGATTGCCCACAAGGGTTTGCGGGAATTTTTACCTGCAGACCGCAATAGACAGGGGCTGCCCTTGCCAACAGGCTATTTCAGAAGCAAAAAAACCCCGCTTTGGCGGGGTTTTTTTTTGGGACCATATGCAGTCGATCAGTCGCTGCAATCGGATTACACGCAACAGTTCAAGCGATCGACCGGTAGGAATTACTTCTTCTTGGCAACGGCATCCTTGAGAGCCTTGCCCGGGCGGAACTTGGGCACTTTAGCTGCGGCAATCTTGATTTCTTTGCCAGTCTGGGGATTTCTGCCGGTGCGGGCCTTGCGTTGGGCAACTTCGAAGCTACCGAAGCCAACCAGGGTTACCCGGTCACCCTTTTTCAGGGCGCCGCTAACCGTAGAGATGAACGCACCCACTGCCTTCTCCGCTGCAGCCTTGGTCAGACTGGCCGACTTCGCTACCGCTTCGACGAGTTCTGCTTTGGTCATAGTAAACCCTCCTTTTTGTAGTGATTCAGGAATACTATATTCATAAATTTGGCGTTTGCAAGGGTTTATTTAAAAAAATTTGTTTTTTTTTACGACAGTCAGGGGTTTGCGCCAACTGCCTCCCGTATGCCGGGATAAACTCAAGGGTTGACAGACTGCCGTAACGCTACTTCCCGTCGGAGATAAACATTAGTCAAAACAATTGCTTAAATCCTTACAGGGTAAGGTATTCAGCACCTTTGAGCATCGCAGGCACAGCCTACTCATTGTCCCCATCATAGCTGGTCGGTTCGGTCCCCGTTATAAAACATTCTGAGACACTCCCTTCACTCCCCTGCCTGGCCAGTCGTCCGGTACGGGGATTAATGAGTGCAAAGGTAACGTCATCAGGTGGAGAAAAGCGCTGCACCGGAATGCCGGCGAGACCACGCTGCATAAATTCCGTCCAGATCGGAGCGGCCGCCTGCCCGCCTGACCCCCCCGACCCGAGGGATTTCTCCTGGTCGTAGCCGACCCAGACTCCGGCCACCAGTTGGGGAACGTACCCTACAAACCAGGCATCCTTCATATCGTTGGTTGTACCGGTCTTGCCTGCCACCGGTCGGCCGAGCGCCCTGGCACGCTGGCCAGTCCCGCTTGTCACCACGCTTTCCATGAGGTTGGTCATGATGTAGGCTGTTTCAGGCGGAATGGCAGGAACAGCCGTCAGTTGGCTCGTCCCCTGAAGAGGCGGGGGCGTTGCGCTACCATTCAAGGTGAGCTTCCGGGCGGAAGTCGCGGCGGTAAAGACCGGCAACACCGGCGGAGTAACCTCTTCCAGCACCTTCCCGTCGCGATCCGTAACTTTGGTGACAAAATAGGGAGTTGTCCGGTAGCCACCGGAGGCGAACACCGCGTAAGCGCTCGTCAGTTCCATGGGGGTCACGCTGGAAGAGCCGAGGGCCAGGGTGAGATTGTTATCAAGGGTCGATGTGATGCCAAGTTTTTTTGCGAATTCGATGGCGCTGGACACACCGATGGTTTCAAGGATTTTCACGCTCACCACGTTGATGGAATTGGTAAGCGCCTCCCGCATCGTAACCGGTCCCCGATAGATGTTATCGTAGTTCTTCGGCTTCCAGGCCTTATCCCCGCCGCTGTCATACTCGACCGGTGAATCGTCGATAATAGATGCGGTCGTCAATTTTTTGCTGTCAATGGCCGCACCGTAGATGATCGGCTTGAATGCGGAACCGGGATTGCGCTTGGCCTGCATGGCCCGATTGAACTGGCTCTTTTTGAAGTCGTACCCCCCCACCATGGCACGTACCCCGCCGGTGCGCGGATCGATCGCGATCAGTGCCGCCTGGGCCAGAGGTTCCTGGTCGAGGGAAAAGACCGCCCCCCCCTTGTTCACATCAGGGGTCAGCACCGACACCTCGATAACCGCACCAAGGGGGAGATATTTTCCCTTGGTCTCCGCCGGCTTGCCGTAACTGCTTACCAGCGCCATCTTGCCGGCCCACGCCATGTTCTTGCGGGGGAGGAGGCCGGTCCGGTCGCCGACGCGCACCGTCACGTCGCCCTTGGCGGGATTCACCGCCGTCACCACCCCTTGATAGGTCGCCCCCTGCTTGAGGGAGGCAGTGTCGATGCCATCCTCCACCTTCTTGCAGAAATCGTCCAGTTCCGCTTCGTTCAGGTATTTGAGAGGCCCCCGGAAGCCCTGGCGCTTGTCTACCGCCTTGAGGCCGTTTACCACCGCATCATAGGCCGATTTCTGCATTTCGGCGTTCATGGTGGTATAGATCTTCAGCCCTTCCTTGTAGAGCCGGTCTTCACCGTATTTATCCTCCAGCTGAATGCGCACCTGCTCAAGGAAATAGGCCGACTGGTCACTGTTGACCTTCTTCAGCGACCGGATGACGATCGGCGTATTCTGGGCATGAACGGCCTCGGCCTCGGTGATGTACCCTTCCTTTACCATCCGGTCCAGCACGTACTTCTGCCTCTCCCGCGCCTTATCCAGATGCTTGATGGGGGAATAGGCATTGGGTGCCTTGGGAAGCCCTGCCAGCATGGCCATTTCCGCAAGGTTGAGCTGATCCACCTCCTTGCCGAAGTAAGTCTCCGCCGCCAGTTGCACGCCGTAGGAACCGGCTCCCATGTAAATCTGGTTCAGATAGATGTAAAGGATCTCGTCCTTCGAGAGTCTCTTTTCCATGCGCGTAGCAAGGATCGCTTCCTTGAGCTTGCGGGAAAATTTCTTCTCCGGCGTCAGCAGCATGGACTTGGCCACCTGCTGGGTGATGGTGGATGCCCCCTCCTTCTTCCTCAGGGAAATGAGATTCTTGAAGGCAGCCCGGACGATTCCCAGGTAGTCGATTCCCCGGTGCTTGTAGAAATTGGCATCCTCCGCCGCAACGAACGCCTGTATGAGCTTCTTGGGGATCTTGTCCACCGGCACCACCGTCCGCCGCTCCAGGTAGAACTCGCCGACCAGATTGCCGTCCGCTCCGAACACCTGGGAGACGATGGGGGGCCTGTAGTCGGCCAGCCGATCCACCTTGGGGAGTGTGGCCATGAGAAAGAGAAAATAGACGCCCAGTGCGACCAGGGCGATACCACCCATGATGACTGCGGCAAGGAGGAGTTTTCTCCCCGCCCTTTTCTCGGGCTTACGCGGTAGGCGACGGTTAACCTGATGTTGTCCCTCGTAAAGCTGCATAGAGGCAAGCTCCTCTGTAATGTCAAGGTTGGTGCCGGGAAATGGCAAGTTATTATCGCAGATTGACTGATGAATTCAAGCATATAATAGGCGCGGCTCACGCCGGGAGAAGGGAGTGTAGCACTTCCCGGCATCTTTTCTCTGGCAATCAGTCCATTTTCAACTATCCTTGGAAATCATGCCGGCCGCCGCCGCTGTGTAACCATATCTTGCACTGAGGAAGAGATAATGAATCGGAACAAAGCATGTAGGAGCCTGTACAACAACGCCGGCAGGATCACGGGAGAAAAGTACCTGTCATGCCTGCACCTGACAGTCGCGTTCGGCCTCTGCTGCCTGCTTTTCGCTCCCGGCACCGCAGAGAGTGCCGAAATAACCCCTTTCCAGACCTTCAACCAGAGCCCTCTGGTCCAGATTTTCGGCCTGCCGGCGGCGGAGAGCGCGATACTGCAACCTGCCGGCCGCACTTTGGCGCTTCTGGGCGCCGACATCGCCAACAATTTTGCCCATGACTCGGCTCAGGGAGAACAGATTCTCCTCGATGGGGAGAGCTACCGTCTCACCCTGGGGCTTCGCCGGGGAATCACGGACAAGATCGAGGCAGGAATTGACATCCCCTGGGTGGGGCATGGGGCGGGGGTTTTCGACCACTTCATCGAGGGCTGGCACGATTTCTTCGGCCTTCCCCAGGGGGGAAGGAAGGAAGCGCCGCGCAACCGCCTCCTCTATACCTACTCCCGCAATGACCGGGAACAGCTGCACCTTGACGACTCCAGCTTCGGCCTGGGGGACATCCGTCTCACCGGCGGTCTGCAACTCTATCATGACCGGCAGCCGAACCCCCGCGCCGTTGCATTGCGGGCCAGCATCAAGCTTCCCACGGGGAGCAGTTCCAAGCTCCACGGCAGCGGCAGCACCGATGTCGCCCTCTGGCTCACCGCCAGTGACGACTACCTGTTGCCGGGTCCCTGGGGGCATCTGACACTGTTCGGCGCAACCGGCGGGATGGCCATGACCAACGGCGACGTCCTGCAGGGCCAGCAACGCAATCTGGTCGGTTTCGGCGATCTCGGCTTCGGCTGGTCGCCGGTGGAATGGATAGCCTTCAAAAGCCAGCTTTCCGGCACCACTCCCTTCTACCAGGGAAGCACGCTGAAGGAGCTGAATGCCCCCTCGCTCCTGTTCACCATCGGCGGCACCCTTGCGTTCTCATCCAGCACCGCCCTCGACATCGGTGTTTCGGAAGACCTTGCCGTCTCCACCGCCCCCGATGCGGCACTTCACCTGGGGCTCAGCCATCGGTTCTAAGCTTTGAGACTGCCACTCTCATTTCCCCGGCGGTAATCGATCCCGATGCGCCACTCCCGGTACCGCCGGATGAGCATCGGCAGGGCAACGGCACCGAAGATGAAGCCGCACCCCACCCATTCTTTCCCGCTCAACCGCTCCCCCAGCACTGCCATCCCCCCCAGCATGCTCCAGACCGGGTCGAGGGTATAGATGAGCCCCGCCTTGGTAGGGGTGGTGTAGCGCTGGTACTTATTCTGGAGGGTGAAACAGATTACCGTCGGAAAGATGGCGCAGTAGAGGAGGGAGCCGGCAGACAGCATCCCGATGTGAAACGGCCGCGACGGCATCAAAAGACAGAGAATACCGCCGGCAACCGCCGCAACCGCAAACTGGACGAGGGAGACCAGGTAGACGTCATCGTTCCGCAGCACCTTTGAGACCCCTATGATTTGAATGGCTATGAACAGCGCACAGAAGGTGGAGAGGAGATCGCCCTGACTGAACCCCTCCGCTCCCCCCCGCGCCAGCTGCCACAAACCGATGATCGCCAGGACGATACCGAAAAAACTCCAGAGATCTATCCTTTCCCGCCAGACCAGGTAGCAGAGTAGCGGAATCAGAAGAACAAAGAGATTATTGAGAAAGCCGGCCCGGGAGGCTGTCGTGCCGCTCAAGCCGAGCACGAAAGAAATGTTGGCCGCAGCCAGAGCAAGCCCGACGACTGCCCCCTTCCCCATGACACTACGGTCAATGCGGCTGAGTCGGGGTAAACAGACTATCGTCATGATGAGGGTCGCGAGCGTAAAGCGGAGAAACATGAAGGTCACGGGGGGAATATCCCGGAAACCGAGCTTGTTGAAGACGAAGCTTCCACCCCAGAGGAACGTGGTGAAAACGAGCATGGTGGTAACTCGGGCGGAGGAGATGGGGTGGGCGTTGTTGTCGGACATTGCGATATCCCGCACCCCTCAGAGAAGCTTACGCAGGAACTGCCCCGTGTAGGAGCGGGTGATGCGGGACACCTCTTCCGGAGTCCCGGTGGCGATCACCTCGCCACCCCGGTCCCCGCCTTCCGGCCCCAGGTCGATGAGATAGTCGGCGGTCTTGATGACGTCCAGGTTGTGCTCGATGATGACGATGGTGTTTCCCCCCTCCACCAGCCGCTGCAGAACGTCCAGGAGCTTCTGGATGTCGGCGAAGTGGAGGCCGGTGGTCGGCTCGTCCAGGATGTAGATGGTCCGGCCGGTGGCCCGCTTGGCGAGCTCCTTGGCGAGCTTTACCCGCTGTGCCTCGCCCCCCGAAAGGGTGGTGGCGGACTGCCCCAGCTTGATATAGCCGAGCCCCACCTCCTCCAAGGTCTTCAGCTTGGTCCTGATGCGGGGGATATGCTCCATGAACTGCACCGCCTGGGAGACGGTCATGTCCAGCACCTCGGCGATGGATTTTCCCTTGTAGCGCACCTCCAGGGTCTCCCGGTTGTAGCGGGCACCCTTGCAGACCTCGCACTGGACGTAGACGTCGGGAAGGAAGTGCATCTCGATCTTGATGATCCCGTCCCCGGAACATGCCTCGCACCTCCCCCCCTTGACGTTGAAGGAGTAGCGCCCCGGCTTGTAGCCGCGCACCTTGGATTCGGGGAGCTGGGCGAACAGGTCGCGGACGTCGGTGAAGAGCCCGGTGTAGGTTGCAGGGTTGGAACGGGGGGTGCGGCCGATGGGGGACTGGTCGATGTTGATCACCTTGTCCAGCGCCTCCAGCCCCTTGATGTCGCGTACCGCACCCGCCTTCTCCCGGCTCTTGTAGAGCCTCTGGCCGAGCACCTTGTAGAGGGTGTCGATCACCAGGGTTGATTTCCCCGAGCCCGAGACCCCGGTAACACAGGTCATGACGCCGAGAGGGATCTGCACATCCACCTGCTTCAGGTTGTTTTCCGTGGCGCCGACGATTTTCAGGAACGTCCGGGGCTTGCGCCGCTTTTTCGGCACGGCAATGGAGAGCGCCCCCGAGAGGTACTGGCCGGTAAGGGATGCGGGATTCGCCATGATCTCCGCCGGGGTACCCTGGGCCACCACCTCGCCGCCATGGACCCCCGCCCCCGGCCCCATGTCGATGACATGGTCCGACTCCAGGATGGTCTCCTCGTCGTGCTCCACCACGAGCACCGTGTTGCCGATGTCCCGCAGGTGCTTGAGTGTCTGGAGGAGCCGGGCGTTGTCCCGCTGGTGAAGGCCGATGGAGGGCTCGTCCAGGATATAGAGGACTCCCACAAGGGATGAGCCGATCTGGGTGGCAAGGCGGATCCGCTGTCCCTCCCCGCCGGAGAGGGTGCCGGAGGAGCGGTCGAGGGAAAGGTAATCGAGCCCCACGTTGACCAGGAAGTGGAGCCGCTCCCGGATCTCCTTCAGGACCCGGCGTGCGATCTCCGCCTCCTTTTCCGTCAAGTGAAGGTCGGCGAAGAACTCCAGGCAATCCTTGATGGAGAGGGCCGTGACCTCGCAGATGTTCCGCTCGTTGATCCGGACGTAAAGCGCCTCTTTCTTCAGCCGCGCCCCCTGGCAGGTGGGGCACGGCATGACGTTCATATACTTCTCCAGTTCCTCCCTCACCTGCTCCGAGTCGGTCTCCCGGAAGCGCCGCTCCAGGTTGGTCAGCACCCCTTCGAACTCCTTCTGGTAGGTATGGCGGCGGCCGCCGTCCTCCTCCCACCAGAACTCCACCTTTTCCCCTCCCGAGCCGTACAGGATAACCTGCTGCGCCTTTTCCGGGAGCTTGCTGAAGGGGGTGCGGATGTCGAAATCGTAGGCCTTGGCCAGCGCCTCAAGGGTCAGGTGGTACCAGCCGGAAAGCCGCTTTTCCCACGGGGCGATGGCCCCATCCCGGATGGAGAGGTCAGGATTCGGGACCACCAGGTCGGCGTCGAAGTACATCCGGGTGCCGAGCCCCGTGCAATCGGGGCAAGCGCCGTAGGGGTTGTTGAAGGAGAACATGCGCGGCGTCATCTCCGGGTAGGATATGCCGCAATCGATGCAGGCAAGGCTTTCGGAGAAAAGCATGGTGTTTTCCGAGGGGTGAGGGGCGCCCCTCCCTTTTTCGGGAGGCAAATCGCCCCCCTTGGCGTCCACGATGGATACCTTGGCGATCCCCTCCCCGTGGTTGAGGGCCACCTCCAGGGAATCGGCCAGTCGCCGCTCCAGCCCCTCCTTGACGATGAGCCGGTCCACCACGATGTCGATGTCGTGCTTCTTGTTCTTGTCGAGGGTGATCTCTTCCGTCAGTTCAAAAGGTTTCCCGTCGATGATCACCCGGGTAAAGCCGTCTTTCCTCAACTGCTGGAGTTCCTTCCGGTACTCACCCTTTCGGCCGCGCACCATGGGGGAGAGGAGGTTGAGCCTGGTCCCGGCGGGAAGGGCCATGATCTGATCCACCATCTGGGATACGGTCTGGGAAGTGATCTCCTTGCCGCAGCTGTAGCAGTGGGGGCGGCCGACCCGGGCAAAGAGGAGCCGGAGATAATCGTAGATCTCGGTGACCGTGCCGACGGTAGAGCGGGGATTCTTGCTGGTGGTCTTCTGCTCGATGGAAATGGCGGGAGAGAGCCCTTCGATGGACTCCACGTCCGGTTTTTCCATCTGCTCCAGGAACTGGCGGGCATAGGCGGAGAGGGATTCCACATAGCGGCGCTGCCCCTCGGCATAGATGGTGTCGAAGGCCAGGGTCGACTTCCCCGACCCGGAGATGCCGGTGATGACCACCAGCTCGTCCCTCGGTATCTCCACGTCGATGCACTTCAGGTTGTGCTCGCAGGCCCCTTTGATGATGATCTTGT
Source organism: Deltaproteobacteria bacterium (assembly GCA_021848385.1). Taxonomy (GTDB): domain Bacteria; phylum Desulfobacterota; class Desulfuromonadia; order Geobacterales; family Geobacteraceae; genus Geomobilimonas. The sequence goes on along the minus strand of JAJZUQ010000007.1, from coordinate 40,877 downwards.
CGCTTGCCATGGTACTCCAGCTTTCGTAATCACACGGAATGAATGTCCCGTCCAGGGGACGAATAGTAAACTATAACACACTGTCAAGGGGTTTGGCAGTTCCTTCATTAAACCTCTGCATCGTCACGGTTACTTCTCGCCCAAAGAGCAACAAAAGCGCAGGGGCGTTACCGCCTCCTGCGCTTCTTCACATAGCTTTTGCCATGACCCTGCTAGTGCTTCTTGTGCTTCTTGCCATGCTTGCGGTCGCGGTCACCATGTTCCCATCCCTCATGACGGCCCCGGTGCTTATGCTTGTAGACACGTTCCGGCCGGTCGCCATTGACGTTGATACTCACACCCGGAGGTGCCGGCAGACTGCCGTTAATGCGGACATTGGCGCCCGGAGGTGCCGGCAATCCCGGCGGCGGTGGGGGTAAGGGTAGTCCGGCCCGGACCTCCCCGGCAGCTGTGAAGCTGATGGCAGCTGCCGTCAGCAGCATGGCAAACAGTACTCTCGTGCGCATACGTTTTTCCTTTCATGTCGTGATAATGTCCCTCGTCCCGTAGAGATGAGGAATTCAGATACCAGCGATCTCCCGCCCGGCATGGAGCAATTCCTCTACCAGGGCAGGCTCCCCCGCTTCGCTGTAAAGACGGAGCACCGGCTCGGTGCCGGAGGGACGGATCAGAAGCCAGGAGCCGTCGTCGAATATGAACTTGAAGCCGTCCTTGAAATTCTCCTCCACCACCGGCCGGCCGGCGATGGTCGCCAGACCACCCGCCCGGAGCCGGGCGATGAGGGTTTCCTTGGCGCTGTTGTCGATGGGAAGGTCGAGACGGCGGTAATAAAAATGGCCGATTTCGTCCATGGTCTCCATGAGAAGCTGGCGGAGCCCCTTGCCGGTCATGGCCATCGCCTCCAGGAGAAGAAGCCCCATGAGGATGCCGTCCCGCTCCGGGATGTGCCCCTTGACACCGAGTCCCCCCGACTCTTCACCCCCCATGAGAATGTCATGGTCGAGCATCAGTTCGCAGATGTGCTTGAAGCCGATGGGTGTTTCGAAGAGAGGAAGACCGAACTTGGCGCTCAGAAGGTCGATCATCCGGGTGGTGGAAACGGTCTTTACTACCCCCCCCGTGAGCCCCTTCCGCTCGTACAGATGGCGCAACAGGACGGTAAAGATCCGGTGAGATGAAAAAAACTCCCCCGTTTCATCCACCGCGCCGATCCGGTCCGCATCCCCGTCCAGGGCGAGGCCGACCCGGTATTGACCGCTCTTCACCAGTATAGCCAGGTCAGTAAGGTGCTCTTCCGTCGGCTCGGGAGGCTGACCGCCAAAGCCGGGGTTTTCCAGGGCGTGGATTTCAGCGGTGCCGGGGAGGAGCTCCGGGATGAAGCCGGTCCCGGCACCGTACATCGGGTCCACTACCACCGGAATGTTCGCCCGTCTGATGAGATCAAGATCGACATAACGGGAGAGCTGCCGAAAATAGGAGGTCCTGGCGTCGAAGTCTTTCACCAGCCCCTTTGCCCGTCCCTCGACAAGGGGAATGGCCAGCACTTCCCTGCCACTCGCCTGAATGGCCGCAACCATCTCTTCCAGCTCTTTCGTTGTGGAAGGGCGGGCCGATCCGCCATACTGTTCCTTGATTTTGAAGCCATTGTAAATGGGCGGGTTGTGACTAGCGGTGATCATCACCCCGCCCCCCGCCTTCAGTTCGTGCACCCCCCAAGAGACCGCCGGTGTCGGTGCGTAGCTATCGGTAAGCCAGCAGGTTATGCCATTCCCCGCAGCGATCTCCACTACCCGCTCGGCGAACTCCCGGGAAAGGAAGCGCCGGTCATAGCCGACCACCAGTCCACGGGATGCGAGCCCTTCCCGCTGGAGATACTCCATGGTGGCCTGGGCCACGAGGGAAACATTGTCAAAGGTAAAATCGCGGGCAATCACTCCCCGCCAGCCATCGGTGCCAAACTTGATCTGCAACGTTCAGTCCTCCCCAACTACCTGTAATCTCGTGATTCGGGCGATAATTTTCGCCTCATCATCGCCGGATGTCAACCATTAGTTTCCTTCCCTTTGCCGGGGAAATGGGGTAAGGTGCCCCAATCCACCCGCGCGGAGACACCCATGACCGGACGCATCTTCACCCCTTTCGCCATAGACCCGTTCACCATCCTGCCGGAGGACGCTCCCCTTCCGGAACCGTGCGGCATCCCCATCGTTCTTGGCCGGAATGGAGCCTTCGGATCGGGGGAGCACGAGACCACCGCCTCCTGTCTGGAGATACTTGCACGACTTCCCGAAGTCCGGGGTGCCCGCGGGCTCGATCTGGGAAGCGGTACCGGCATCCTCGCCATTGCAGCCGTCCGGCTCGGGGCTGAAGAGGTGGTCGCCGTGGACATCGAGTGGCCGGCCGCCGTCTCCTGCGCTGCCAACGCCCGCCTGAACGGGATGGAGAACCGAGTCCTCAGTGTCTGCGGAGAGCTTGCCTCCCTTCGTGGAGGACAGTTCGACATCCTCCTCGCCAATATCTACGCCGATATCCACCTGGCACTGGCCGACCAGATGGTCGACATGACCCGTCCCGGCGGGCTGCTGCTCCTCTCCGGCATACCCCTCCAGGACAAGTTCGATATCCAGAACCGCTTCGCCAGGCTCGGATGTACCCAGCTCGACATGCGCATTCTGGAGGATTACGTCACCATCCTCGTGCGAAAAGATTGACCGGTTCCCTCCGTTTTTCTATACTGGCACGATATCAACACCCATTTGCAAGGAGGAATCCCAATGTTGAAGAAACTCATGCTCACCTTCGCCTGCACCCTGCTGCTCGGGGGAACCGCCCTGGCCGCCGAGGGGAAAAATCCGGTTGTACTCATGGAGACCAGCCTCGGTAAGGTAAAAATTGAGCTGTACCAGAAGGAAGCGCCCATTTCGGTCAAGAACTTCCTCAGCTACGTCAACAGCGGCTATTACAACGGCACCATCTTTCATCGGGTCATCCCCAACTTCATGATCCAGGGGGGAGGATTCACTCCGGCTCTGACCATGAAGAGACCGAATGCCCCCATTAAGAACGAAGCGGATAACGGCTTGAAGAATGCCCGCGGAACCATCGCCATGGCCCGCACCGGTGATCCCAACAGTGCCTCCTCGCAGTTTTTCATCAACGTGGAGAACAATCTCAACCTAAACCGTCCTTCGCCTGACGGCTACGGGTATGCGGTATTCGGCAAGGTGATTGAGGGGATGGACGTGGTAGACAAGATCAAGGCGGTGCAAACCGGTATGCAGAAGGGGTTCCAGGACGTGCCGACGGTGCCGGTGGTTATAAAATCAATAAAAGTGGTGAAATGATGTGCGAAGGGCGCCGGCAACGGCGCCCTGTACCTGAATCGGTGAGGGGTGAGTGCTCCGTAAAGCGAATGTGCCCGAGAACCAGCCGATGTAGGCGAAATTGAGCAGAGCCGGCCAAACGGCCGGCGCGAAATGAGCCGTACAGCGGAGGTTCGAGGGGACTTTGAGCGAAACGGAACGCTCATCCCTCGCCGATTCAGGCCGAACGTCCCCGCCGGACCGCCAGCAGCACCACATTCCCCACCGTAAACAGCAGTGCCCCCGCCAACGCCCAGCCAGCCCCCGGCTCCCGGTGGATCTCCACCAGTGCCACCGGCGCCGGCATGAACCCCACTTCCTTCAGGTAGAGTCCGAACCCCCCGTAGAAGAAGGGGTGGTTGGGGCTCATGGTCCCGGATGTCGTACCTCCCGCAAGGGTGCGGACCTCGGCGCTGTAGCCGGACGGCATCCCCATGGGCCCCATGGCAGCGTGAAGCCTCTCCACAAGCACCACACCGCCATCGGGGAAACCGATGGTGCTTCCCTCCCCCACCTCCATAACCTGCTTGAAGCTCCCCCTGGCGCTGAACAGATGCGCGACCATGATCAGCAGGAACCCAAGATGCATGACCTGTGGGGCGATACGGACCAGGAAATTCCCACGTTCCCACTTTTTCCGGAGGGACTCAATGCTGCAGAGAACCGTATTGAGGGCCAGCAGGGCCAGCAGCCCGATAGTCGTCCAGAGCCACCAGGAAGCGACCAGCGGCGCCTCCCGCAACCAGAGGAAGATTGGCAGGTCGTTGATGGAGCTTCCGGTTTCCCCGCCACTGACAAAAGAGCCGAACGCCATGAACAGCAGCACACCGGCCATGAGCCAGAGCCCAAGGTTGAGCGAGACGAAGTAACGATAGATAGCACCCATCACCGTATTACATCTCCACCCGCGTCACGACTCCTTGAAGTTTTGACGCCGGAAGCTTGCTGAACTGGACAAAATTGGGGGTGAGTTTCTTGATGGCGGAGAAGGCGCGCCAGATGGGATTAATGGTGGAAATGTCCTCCACCCCGTAGAAGATGACCTTCTCCTTGATGCCATGCTGTTTCAGGAGCGCCTCAATGTCGATCACTTCCATATATCCGGCCCGGATCTCGAAGGCATCGAGGCCGGAACCGAAACCGGTCTTCAACTGGGAGTGTATCTCGAACGGCTCATCGGTCCGGGTAATGGAGATAAACACGTTCCGCTCGTAGATAATATTACTCCGGATGATGCAGTGGACAACGTAGGGAGGGATGACGTTCCATTCCCGGGTGAAGAAAAGGCCGGTTCCCGGAATATTTTTCCCTTTGGCGTAGATCTGTTCGTACGAGAGGAGAAAGGTTTCCATGTCGAGGGGCTTGAGAGCCCGGTAGAGGGCACGCTGCCCCTTGGTCCAGATAAGAATGGTGGTCAACGGCACTGAAGCCAGGATCAGTGACCAGTAACCGCCATGGGAAAGTTTATTGAGGTTCGCCACAAGAAACACCAGGTCAACCAGGGTTATAAGAGCCGCGACAGGGGCCTTCCATTTCTTGGTGGTGCGGGCGAAGATCATGGTCATCATGATGCCGGTAATGGTCATGGTACCGGTCACGGCTAGACCGTAAGCCGCCGCCAGGTTCTCCGATTTACGAAACAGGAGCATGATGAAAATAACGAGCACCATGAGGAACCAGTTCACCGAACCGATATAGATCTGTGACTTGAGGTGGCTGGAGGTGTAATCCACCTTCATGAGCGGCATGATGCGCGTGGTGATCCCCTGGTAGACGATGGAGAAGACGCCGCTGATGAGGGCCTGGGAGGCGATGACCGTAGCGATGATGGTGAGGATGAGGAACGGGATATAGAGGAGACCGGACTGGAGCTGCACCATGCCGAAAAGAAAGTTCTTCGCGTCGGGGTGCTGGAGGATGAAGGCTCCCTGCCCCAAATAGTTGACGACCAGGGCACAGAAAACGAAATACCACGCCCGGACAATCGGCCGTCGCCCCAGATGCCCCATGTCCGCGTAGAGCGCTTCCCCCCCGGTGGCGCAGAGAATCACCTCGGAGAGGACGAAAAAGCCGGAAAAGCCGTTGTCGAGGAAGAACTTGACGGCATAGTAGGGGCTCACCGACTTGATCACCTCGGGAAAGGTGGCAATGGAAACGATACCGGAAACGGAGAGGGAGAAGAACCAGAGCACCATGAGGGGGCCGAACGCCTTCGCCACCTTGTCGGTCCCTTTGAACTGGAAAATGAAGAGACTGATGGCAATCAGGGCCGCTATGAATATCAGGGTCCCCTGGTGAAGGGTTTCCAGCCCCGGAATGAGCACCATACCCTCCACGGCGGAGAGAATACTGATGGCCGGCGTGATGACGCCGTCGCCGAGGAGGAGCGAAACCCCGAGGAAGGAGAGCCCCCCGACGAACGCCATACGCCTCCCTCCCTTCAAAAGCCGTATCAGGATCTCCTTGAGGACGATGGTCCCCCCCTCCCCCTTCCGCCCCAGGCTCATGGCAAGCCAGGCATATTCAGCGGTGACGAGGATGATGAGTGTCCAGACCACGAGTGAAAGGATGCCGAATACATTGTCGTGGGTCGGCTTGGTCAGGGCGAACAACACCGTGAGGGTATAGATGGGGCTCGTGCCGATGTCGCCAAAGACCAGCCCCATGGATTTGACGATACCGCCCCAGAAGGAGTCGGTTGTGCCGTGCGTCATGTGTTGCGCCTCCCTGTTTGCCATAGCCGGCAACTTATACCACTTCCCCCCGGAATAGACAAGGGAAAACACCCGTTTAGCCTTGACTTTTCAAGGGGTTCCTAGTAGTTTATGACGTTTCGCACGTGCAGTACTTCCCATCTCGCCTGGAGGTCGTATGGACTATAAAGAGACGCTCAACCTGCCGGTCACCGAGTTCCCCATGAAAGCCAACCTGGCCCAGCGGGAACCGGAAATCCTGAAAAAGTGGGACGATACCGGCCTCTACGGAAAGATCGAAGAGAAGGGGAAGGAGCGGCCGCTCTACATCCTCCACGACGGCCCCCCCTATGCCAACGGCCATATCCACATTGGCCATGCCCTCAACAAGATCCTCAAGGATGTTATCCTGAAGAGTAAGCGGATGGAGGGGCTCAGCGCCCCCTACGTCCCGGGATGGGACTGCCACGGCCTCCCCATCGAGTTGCAGGTGGAGAAGAACCTGGGGTCGAAGAAGCATGAGATGTCCAAGCTGGCCATGCGCCGGGAGTGCCGCACCTACGCCGAAAAGTTCATCGCCATCCAGCGGGACGAGTTCAAGCGCCTCGGCGTCCTGGGGGACTGGGAGAACCCGTATCTCACCATGAATTACGAGTACGAGGGGCTGACCGCCGCAGAACTGGCCAAATTCGCCCATAACGGCGGCCTCTACCGCGGCAAGAAACCGGTCCACTGGTGTTCCTCCTGCGTCACCGCCCTGGCCGAGGCCGAGGTGGAGTATGCCGACCATACCTCCCCCTCCATCTACGTCAAGTTCCGCCTGCAGGACGATATCTCCGCAGCGGTCCCGGCTCTGGCAGGAAAACGGGTCTCACTTGTCATCTGGACCACTACCCCCTGGACCATCCCCGCCAACCTGGCGATCGCCATCCATCCCGACTTCACCTACGCCGCCCTGGAGGTGAACGGGGAAGTGCTGATCGTGGCCGAAGGGTTGAAGGACGCGTTCCTGGCGGCCAACAAGCTGGAAGGGAAGGTGCTGGCAACCTTCGCCGCCCCACTTCTGGAGCGCAAACGGTGCAAGCACCCCTTCTATGACCGGGACTCCATTGTGCTGCTCGGCGAACACGTAACCCTGGAGGCAGGGACCGGCTGCGTCCACACCGCGCCCGGGCACGGTCAGGAAGACTACGAGCTGGGGATGAAGGAGGGGTTGGAGATCTACAACCCGGTGGACAACCACGGCAAGTATATCGGCAACCTTGAGTTCTTCGGCGGCCAGTCCGTCCTGGCCGCCAACCCGGCCGTCATCGAAAAACTGACCGAAGTGGGGGCTCTCGTGGGGCAGGCAAACATCACCCACTCCTACCCCCACTGCTGGCGCTGCAAGAAGCCGATCATCTTCCGCGCCACCGAACAGTGGTTCATCTCCATGGAGGCGAACGGCCTCAGAAAGAACGCCCTGGCGGCAGTCAACTCCGTCCAGTGGATCCCCCGATGGGGAAAGGAGCGGATCTACGGCATGATCGAGAACCGCCCCGACTGGTGCATTTCCCGTCAACGCTCCTGGGGCGTACCGATCACCGCCTTCTCCTGCACCGCCTGCGGCGAGTACCTGGCCGACGGGACCATCATGGACTTCGTCGCCGAGCAGTTCAAGCAGCACAGCGCCGACATCTGGTTCGACTGGGATGCCGCCCGGCTGATGCCGGCCGGGACGACATGCCCGAAATGCGGGGCATCGGAGTTCCAGAAAGAGATGGACATCCTGGACGTCTGGTTCGACTCCGGGGTTTCCCATGCGGCTGTCCTGGAGCCGAACGCCAAGCTCGCATCTCCCGCCGACCTCTATCTGGAGGGGAGCGACCAGCACCGGGGGTGGTTCCACTCCTCGCTCCTGGAGAGCGTCGGGACCCGGGGTGTTGCTCCCTACCGGAACGTCCTGACCCACGGCTTCGTAGTGGACGGCTCAGGACGCAAAATGAGCAAGTCGGTCGGTAACGTGGTCGCCCCCGAAGAGGTGATCAAGAAATTCGGCGGCGAGATCCTTCGCCTCTGGGTCGCCGCCCAGGACTACCGGGACGACATCCGCATCTCCCAGGAAATCCTCACCCGCCTCTCCGAGGCATACCGCCGCATCCGGAACACCTGCCGCTACATCCTGGGGAATATCCACGACTTCGACCCGGCGAAGGACGCCGTCGCGTACGGGGAGATGCCGGAACTGGACCGCTGGGCCCTCCACCAGCTGGAGCTTCTCAAGGAGAAGGTGCTCACCTGCTACAGCGAGTACGAGTTCCATGTCCTCTACCATGCAATGAACGGCTTCTGCACCGTTGAGATGAGTGCCTTCTACCTGGATATCCTCAAGGACCGACTCTACACCAGCAGGAAGGATTCGGTGGAACGGCGCTCTGCCCAGACCGTCATGTACCGCATCCTCGATACCCTGGTGCGGCTCATGGCCCCGGTGCTCTCTTTCACGGCCGACGAGGTCTGGGGATACATGCCGGACGGGCGGGAAGAGAGCGTCCATCTGGCCGAATTCCCTGCTCTCCAGCCGGAATGGAAAGACGAGCAGCTGGTCGAGCGGTGGGAGCGGATCATGAAGGTCCGCGCCGAGGTCTCCAAGGCGCTGGAACAGGCACGGGTGACCAAGACCATCGGGCACCCCCTGGACGCGGCCGTGACCATCGCCGCCGAGCCCGAACTGCTCGGTTTCCTGAAGGAGTACGCCCGGGAGTTGCCGGCCATTTTCATCGTCTCCAGCGTAAACCTGGCGGGATCACTCGATGGGGAATGCTACACTGCCGAAGCTGTCGCCGGCATGAAGGTGCGGGTCACCGCAGCTCCCGGCGAGAAATGCGAGCGCTGCTGGTGTTACAGCGAAGAGCTCGGCACGGATGGAGAACATCCGACCATCTGTCCGAAGTGTCTTGCTGCCGTGAAGTAATATATTACAACATCTTTTGAACCGCAAAGGCGCTAAGAGCGCAAAGGAAGCGCAAAAAAACAGATCATCACTATTTTGACTTTTTGGCTTAAACCCTACGACTTTAGATGTTATTTGCGATCTTCGCGTCTTTGCGGTTCAAAGATAACCGACTTTGCCTTTCCTCCGCGTCCTCCGTGGTTATAGCTTTTAGAATTGTATTGGAAAGCGAATTCATGAAACTGAAATACCTCATCCTCCTTGTGGTCTCCACCCTGACCATCGGCATCGACCAGGTGACCAAGCTCTACATCGACCGGACCATGGATCTTCACACATCCATCACTGTCGTGGAGAACTTCTTCAACATCACCTATATGCGAAACAAGGGGGCTGCTTTCAGCTTCCTGGCCAACTTCAACTACCGCATCCCCTTCTTTATCCTCGTCTCGATCGTTGCCGTGGCGGTAATTGTCACCTTTTTCCGCAAGCTCCGACCCGATCAGAACTTCACCGCCTTCGCCCTCTCCCTCATCTTCGCCGGAGCGGTCGGCAACCTCATCGACCGGGTCCGGCTCGGCGAGGTGATTGATTTTCTCGACGCCCACTGGTACGGGCACCATTGGCCGGCATTCAACGTGGCCGACTCGGCCATCTGCGTCGGCGTCTTTCTCCTCGCCGTCGACATGTTCATCGAAGAGCGCCGGCAGAAACACCTCGCCAGGTAAGCTTGCCCCCGTGGACCGATCATGACTGCCACCCCGCAGGATCACATCAAACAGCTTGCCGCACCCCTTGGCGCCGAAGACTCTCTCGTAACCGTTGCCGGCCTGAAGGGTTCCGCCCCGGCCTACCTTCTGGCCAGACTGATCCCCGAACTTTCGTCACCGCTCCTGGTCGTCACACCCGACCCGGAATCCGCGGAGGAGCTCTGGCGGGAACTCTGCTTCTATGACGGCAACGCCGAGGGGATACTCCATTTCCCGGCGTGGGACACGACACCGTTCGAGTCCGCCGCACCCCATGCCGACATAACCGGCCAGCGCCTCAATGCCCTGTTCCGTCTCATGGACGGCCGGGCACGTGCCGTCGTAACCCCCATAGCGGCCCTGGCCCAACGCGTGCTGCCACGGCAGACCCTGGGTGAAGTCTCCCACTACCTGGTAGTAGGGGAAGAGGCGGAACGGGAAACCCTGCTGGGGAAACTGGTCAAGCTTGGCTATTCCCACGTCCCCCTCGTGGAAGACCGGGGCACCTTTGCCAGCCGAGGCGGCATTCTCGACATATTTCCCCCCGACCTGCCGGAACCTGTCCGCATCGAGTTCTTCGGTGACTTCGTCGATACCATCCGAACCTTCGACCCCGTATCCCAGCGCTCCCTTCGCCCCCTCTCTGAACTGGTCCTCCTCCCCTCCCGGGAGGTAATCCTGACTGACGAGGTCGTGAAGGGCTTCGCGACCCGGCTGAAAAAGCGGTGCGACGACCAGGACATCCCGACCATCCGTCGACGGGAACTGGCGGAGCAGGTACAGAACGCCATGTACCCGCCGGGGATCGAATACCTGCAACCCCTCTTCCACCCGGGACTGGCAACCCTCCTCGATTACACAGGCCCTGCGACAGTCCGGGTACTGCTCGACCCGGAAGGGATCGACGCCGCCATTGCCCGCAACGGTGACGAGCTGGCAGCTGCCCTCGAACGTGCCCAGGAAAATGATACCGTTACCTGCAACCTTCCCGACCTGTTCCTCGCACCGGACGAACTGGACAAGATGCTGACAAGCGGCCGCCGACTGCTCTTTCCCTCCCTCCTGCTGGACGACGGAAAAGGGGAAGGGACCATCCACCGTTTCACCGTGGCGGACAACGCTGACCTCAAGCTCGACATCACTCCCGACAGCGAAGGGGTTCTGAAACCGCTGGTAGCGCGTCTAAACGACTGGCTGGCGGAGCGGCAACGGGTCATCATGGTCTGTCACCAGCGGGGCCAGGCCCAGAGGCTCTACGAACTCCTCGCGCCCTACGGACTTCCCCTCGACATAACGGAGCGCCCCTTCCACCGTGAGCTGCAGCACCGGGACGGCAAGGTAGCCATCCTCGTCGGGGAGATTTCCCGCGGGTTCCGGTTCCGGGAGGACGGGGTTGCCGTCATCGCCGAGGAAGAGATATTCGGCCGGAGGGTCAAGCGCCGCGGTCTTTCCGAAGCGCGCAAGAAGCAGCTCCTTACCTCACTGGCCGAGCTCAAGCCGGGGGACCACATGGTCCACATCGACTTTGGCGTCGGCATCTACCGCGGCCTCCAGCACCTCACCCTGGGGGACGCGGAAGGCGATTTCCTGCTCCTGGAGTATGCGGGAAGCGACAAGCTCTACCTGCCGGTAGACCGGATCAACCTGGTACAGCGCTACGTAGGGGCCGAAGGTATCGAGCCCCACGTGGACAAGCTTGGGGGAACCGGGTGGGAAAAGACCAAGGCCAGGGCACGGGCCGCAATGCAGGAGATGGCGGAAGAGCTCCTGAAAATCTACGCCGCCCGGCAACTCCAGGAAGGGCACGCCTTTGGCCCCCGGGATGAGCTCTACCGTGAGTTCGAGGCGGCCTTCGCCTTCGAGGAGACACCCGACCAGCAGACCGCCATCGACGACGTGCTGGCGGACATGGAGAGCAAACGGCCGATGGACCGCCTGGTCTGCGGCGACGTGGGGTACGGCAAGACGGAGGTGGCCATGCGGGGCGCCTTCAAGGCAGTCATGGAGGGGAAGCAGGTGGCAATCCTGGTCCCGACCACCATTCTCGCCCAGCAGCACATGGAAACCTTCACCGCCCGGTTCAAAGCCTATCCGGTGAAGATCGAGATGCTCTCCCGCTTCCGCTCCCCGAAGGAACAGAAGGATATCCTGACCGGGGTGAAGAAGGGGGATGTGGACATCATCATCGGCACCCACCGACTCCTCCAGAAGGACGTGGAGTTCCGCGACTTGGGACTGCTCATCGTCGACGAGGAACAGCGCTTCGGCGTTACCCACAAGGAGCGGCTCAAGAAATACCGGGCGGTTGTTGATATCATGACCCTCACCGCCACCCCGATCCCCCGCACCCTCTACATGTCGCTCATGGGAATCCGGGACCTTTCCATCATCGACACCCCGCCGGTGGACCGGCTCGCCATCAAGACCTTCGTCGCCCGCTTCAACGACGAGGTGATCAGGGAGGCCGTGCTGCGGGAACTGCGCCGGGGCGGGCAGGTCTTCTTCGTACACAACCGGGTGCAGTCCATAGGGGCCATGGCGGAACACCTGCGCCGCATTGTGCCTGAGGCACGCATTGCCGTGGGACATGGCCAGATGGACGAAAAGGAACTGGAGAAGGTAATGCTCGGTTTCATGCACGGCGAGACCAATCTCCTCCTCTCCACGACCATCATCGAATCGGGGCTCGACATCCCCACCGCCAACACCCTTATCGTCAACAGAGCTGACAGCTTCGGCCTGGCCCAGCTCTACCAGCTGCGCGGCAGGGTCGGCCGCTCCCGGCAGAGGGCTTACGCCTACTTCCTCATCCCCGGCGAAGGGGCCATTTCAGGCGACGCCCGGGAACGGCTCCGTATTCTCCAGGAACTGACAGAACTCGGCGCCGGCTTCCGCATCGCCACCCATGACCTGGAGCTGCGGGGAGCAGGGGACCTGCTGGGGGCCCGGCAGTCGGGCAACATCGCCGCGGTAGGGTTCGAGCTCTACACCGAGCTGATGGAAGAGACCATCCGTCAACTCAAGGGGGAAGAGCTGGTGGAAAAGGTGGAGCCGGAACTCAAGCTCCGCATCCCTGCCTTCATCCCGGAAGATTACGTCCGCGACCCGAACCAGCGCCTGGTCATCTACAAGAAGCTCACCCAGGCGAGCACCCGGGACGACATTGCCGAGATGAAAGGGGAACTGGCCGATCGCTTCGGCAAGCTGCCGCTCGCAGCCGTCTACCTGCTTGAGGTTATGGAACTCCGCCTCCAGCTCAAGGCGCTCCTGGTCCGGGAAGTCGAATTCGATGGCAAAAGGCTTATTTTCGCTTTCCATCAGAAGACCCCTGTTTCTCCCGACACCATCATCGGCCTCATCCGCCGGCACCCGAAAACCTACCAGTTCACCCCCGATTATCGCCTCATGGTCGAGTTGGCCGACACCTCTTTCGAAGGGGTCCTGGATGCGGCCAGAAATCTCTTGAAATGCCTGACCTGATGTGCTACGTTCCGCCTTTGGACAGCCCCAAATATCTTCTTTGAAGGAGTATAACCGTGCAAAATCTTAATAGAATCAAGGCCGCCCTGCTTGTCCTCTGTATAGCCGTCGCCTGCGGTTGCAACGGCAAGACAGGTACCGGGGAAAACAAGGGGACCTCCGGAGGGAAAACCCTGGCCGAAGTGAACGGTGACGTCATCACCACCGAAGATTTCAAGCACGAGGTAGAGAACCTCCCCCCCTATCTGAAGCCGATGGCAGACACCGCCGAAGGAAAAAAAGAAATGCTGGACACCATGGTCGTTCGCGATCTCATCCTGCAGCAGGCCCGGAAGGACGGTATCGACAAAAGCCCCGAGGTGGCAGCAAAGCTCGAAGACCTGAAGAAACGGGTGGTAGTCGAGGCATACCTGAAGAAGAAGGTTGAGGAACAGGCAGGCCTCTCCGATGCCGACCTCCAGAAATTTTATGACGCGAACAAGGATAAGTTCAAGACCGGCGAGCAGATCAGGGCCAGTCACATCCTCGTGAAGAGTGAGAAAGAGGCCCAGGATATCCTTGGCCAACTGAAAAAAGGTGGCAACTTCGAGGAACTGGCGAAGAAATACTCCACCGACGCCGTAGGCGCCAAAGGGGGCGATCTCGGCTGGTTCAGCAAGGGTTCAATGATCCCGGCGTTCGAGAAGGTCGCCTTCGGTCTGAAGGAAGGAGAGCTTTCCGGCATCGTTACCACCCAGTACGGCTACCACATCATCAAGCTGACCGGCAAGCGGCCTGCAGGCATTCGCCCCTTTGCCGAGGTGAAGGACCAGATCAAGGCCGGTCTCCTGCCTGAAAAACAGCAGGAGGTCTTCAAGAAGCTGAAGGACGACCTGAAAAAGAACGCCAAGATATCCGTGAAGGAAGATGTCCTGAACGAACTCGGCGGGAAGAACACCCCGGCAACCACCGCACCTCCAACCGAAGCCAAACCAAAGTAGCACCACTGGCAACCAGTCGCGGGCCGGGCATTGCCCGGCCCTTTTTTAGTTTATGCCGCGATGCGCTCAAATTGACATCCGAAACCCCATCCTTTGACCCATGCCGGCACTACAGAAAACACCGTGGTAACCTAACGACATGAATACCTTGATAAAAATCATCCTTCTGGCCATCCTTACCCTTCTGCCGGCCCTGTCCGCAGCCGAGATGGTCAGCAGCATTGCAGCGATCGTCAACGACGAGATCATAACCTCCTACGACGTGGACAAGGAAACCGCAATCCTCGTCAAGGAGGCGGAGAAGAAGGGACCGGTATCCGACACGGCCCGCGGTGAACTGCGCACGTCAGCCCTCAACCGGCTGATTGACCTGAAGCTCACTGAGCAGAAGATAAAGGAACTTGATATAAAGGTAACGGAAGAAGAAGTACGACAGTCTATCGAGGACGTGAAAAAGCAGAATAATCTTTCCCAAGAGGCGCTGGTTGCGGCTTTGGCCGGCCAGGGGCTCTCCTTCGATCAGTACAAGGCACAAATAAAAAGTCAGCTTGAACGGCTCCGCCTCATGAGCCAGGAGGTCCGCGCCAAGATCCAGGTGGGGGACAAGGAGCTGCATGAGTACTACGCGGCCAACCCCGCTAAATTCGGTGCGGAAGAGCAGTTCCGCGCCCGCCACATCTTTTTCCGCATCGGCGCGGACGCGCCCGCTGATGAGATCAAGAAGGTCATGTTGACAGCCTCGAATGTGCTGTTCGAAGCACGGAGCGGCAAGGACTTTGCCGAGCTCGCCCGGAAGTACTCGGACGACCCGGGTGCCAAGACGGACGGTGGCGATCTTGGGACGTTCAAGAAGGGGGAGATGCTGCCCGAAATCGAAGCCGCCGTGTCAAAGATGAAACCGGGTGAGATAAGTGATCTGGTGGTAACCAAGGCGGGAATCCACATCATAAAGCTCGAGGAGAGCTCCGTCGGCAAGCCGAAGCCGTTTGACGAGGTAAAGAAGGAGATCGAGGATACCCTCTACCGCAAAAAATCGGAAGAACGCTTCAACCAGTGGCTTGCCGACCTCCGCAAGGGTGCAACCATTGAAATAAAGTAAGGGGCTTCACAGCCCCTTTCCTGCCAGCTGTTCCAGCAACTCCCGCTGGGTGCCGGTCAGCTGTTCCGGCACCTGGATGTTGATCCGCACGAACAGGTCCCCCCGCACATCCTTCCCCATCCGGGGGAAACCCTGCCCTTTCAGACGAATCTTAGTTCCCGGCTGAATTCCCGCCGGTACCTTGATCCGTTTGGTCCCTTCAAGGGTAGGGACCTCCATCGATGTCCCGAGGGCCGCCTCTGAAAAGCGGAGGAGCCGCTCCACCACGATATCATCCCCCTCCCGGTGGAACTGGGGGTCGCTGGCAACCTTGATGTCGAGATAGAGGTCGCCTGCCTGTCCGCCGCCGCGCCCTGGCCCGCCTTTCCCCTGGACACGCAGCCGCGCCCCCGTATCGACACCGGCCGGAACCTTTACCGACAGCTCTTCGCGCTCCCCGCCCCGTGCAAAGGCAACCCTTTTTTCGCAGCCGCTGAAGGCCTCCCGGAAGGAGACCGCCAGCTCCATGCTGTAATCCTCACCTTTGCTCCGGCGGCCCCCGCCGTAACCAAAGCCCCCCCGCTGCTGGAAACCGCCGCCGAAGATGCGGGAGAAGATGTCATCGGTGCCGAACCCCGCATCCTTGAAGATGTCCCCCACGTCGAACCCCCGGAAAATGTCCTCCTGGGAAAAACGCTGGTGAAAGCCGGCGGAACCGAACTGGTCGTACTGCTCCTTCTTTTTAGTGTCGGACAGAACCGCGTACGCTTCGTTTATCTCCTTGAAACGCTCCTCGGCCTCTTTGTTGCCGGGATTCTTGTCCGGGTGGTACTTCACCGCCAGCTTCCGGTAGGCCTTCTTTATCTCCGCCGGGGTCGCACCCTTCTTCAGTCCGAGGATCTCGTAGTAGTCACCTGCTGCCATGGTTCGCTTCCTTTCGTTAAGTCCACGTCTTGAATGTAATCGTAGTTCCCCGCCTTGTCAACCATCGCCCAGCCGGGCATGGTACGACTTGACAAGCAATCTCTAGCCGCCTACTATGCAGCTACCGGTCCGCCACAACGGACCGGGCTCGACACAGGCAGAAGGAGGAACACCATGGAGAGATACGATCTCATTGTCATCGGTGCAGGAATCAGCGGCCTCAGCCTTGCCCATTACTGCCAGAGGACCGGTCTCAAGGCCCTGGTCATCGAACGGAGCGAACGGATCGGCGGCTGCTTCAACTCCCATTCCTTCACCGGCGATGCAACCGGTTTCTGGCTCGAACTGGGGGCCCACACCTGCTATAACTCTTACGGCAACCTGATCGACATCATGGAGCAATGCGCTCTCCTTGACCGGATCCTGGCACGGGAAAAGGTTTCCTTCCGCCTGCTGGTCGATTCCGGGATCAAGTCCATCCCCTCCCAGCTCAACTTCCTGGAACTCTTCGCTTCGGTCTGGCATATTTTCACCCAGGAGAAGAAGGGAGCAAGCGTCGCCTCCTATTATGCCCCCATTGTAGGGAAGAAGAACTTCGACCGGGTATTTGCCCCTGCTTTCAATGCCGTCGTCTCCCAACGGGCCGACGATGTCCCTGCTGAAATGCTCTTCAAAAAGCGTCCCCGGCGTAAGGATATCCTGAAGAGCTACACCCTGGCGGGCGGGCTCCAGACAATTACCGACACGATAGCCCGCAACCCGGGCATCACGACCATAACCGGCACGGATGTGACCGACATCGCCTTTGACGGTTCTTCGTATCGGCTCACCACGGCTGACGGCACCTCCTTCGAAGCCACCACACTGGCCCTTGCCACTCCCCCACCTGAGGCATCACGCCTGCTTAAGGGGCTTGCGCCTGAACTCTCCACGCTTCTCGCCCGGATTCCGTGCGAAACCATCGAAACGGTGGGAGTTGCCGTGCAGAAGGACGCGCTGCGAATCGCTCCCCTCGCCGGAATCATCGCGGTCGACGACATCTTCTACTCTGCCGTCTCCCGCGATACGGTCCCTCATGAAAGCCAGCGGGGGTTCAGCTTCCATTTCAAGGCGGGAACGGCGGATCAGGAGGGGAAACTCCGCAGGATCAGCGAAGTGCTGGGGGTGAAGCGGGAAACGCTGCGCCATGTGGCAACTCAGGAAAACCGGCTTCCCTCTCCCGTCGTGGGTCACGGGGAGATAACCACCGGCATCGACCGGCTCATAGCCGGCAAGCGCCTGCTGGTGACCGGCAACTACTTTGCGGGGATGGCGGTGGAGGATTGCGTCAGCCGTTCCCGCAGCGAGTTCGAGCGGCTGACGGCGATGGGTTACCGGTAGTTCTTCCTCCGGAATAGTCCCGTCCTGAGTGACACGATCCGGTCGAGAAAGAGGACACCGTCCAGGTGGTCCATTTCGTGCTGAATCGCCACCGCCTCGAAGCCGCTCGCCTCGATCTCACGGGACTGGCCTCCTCCATCGAGAAAGCGGACCGTTATCCCGGTGGCCCGCTCAACCTCCCCCGTGTAATCGGGGATACTCATGCATCCTTCCCGCATCACCGCAGCCCCTTCCCGGGTGATGATCTCCGGGTTTACCATGACCAGCTGGCCGTGATTGTCATCCTTCCCCAGACGGCTGGCGGAGACATCCACCACACAAACCCGAAGCGAGACACCGATCTGGGGAGCGGCAACCCCCACCGAGCCGGGTCCTTCCCGCATGGTATCCAGCAAATCCTCCACGAGGGTGCCTATTTCGGCGTCGATGGCCGGCACCGGCCGGCACATTTTCTTCAGCACGGGATGCGGGTAGATGAGTATTCTTTGGGCAGGCATCGTCTCAGAAGGAAACAGGGGTAATGGTGCGGACCCCTATCTCCACGTTCAACTCCTTTTTCAGATTATCCAGAAGACGCCCGGCGTCATCCACGGTCATCCCCGCCGGCAGGATCGCCTCCAGCATCAGGACGTAGACCGGTTCCTCCACCGTGCCGATCAGCCGGGTGTTCAGGTCGGTGATGTTTACCCGACGGTCCGCCAGGGCACGGGTTACCCGGTAGACAATCCCCGGCTGGTCCGAGCCGTAGACCGAGATGAGGCAAAGCTCCCCCTCTTCCTTCACCGGGCAGATTTCATCCCCCTGGAGTGTGCGGACGTGGATTTTCAGGCCGGTGCGCTCCTGGAGCAGCCTGAACTCGTCGGCCAGGCCGGCCTTGGCGAACGGCTTTTCGTGGGAGACAATGAGGATCATGGCAAAGTCCCCCCCCAGCATGGTACAGCTGGAATCCTCGATATTGCAGCCAAGGCGGAACAGGACTTCGGTGGTATCGGCCACGATGCCGGGGCGGTCCTTGCTGATGATGGTAACGGCAAAGTGAGCCAGGTTGTATTTTCTGCATTCGCTCATATAAAACCTCACCACAGAGACACAGAGGCACAGAGTAAATCTAAAGAATGAGCCTCTTTATGCCATCCTTTAGAAGTACTGCATTGAAGTTGACCAACAATCCGAGTTTTGTCTGCGACAATCGCATATAGGTAAGAAGCTGCGCTTCATGTACCGGAAGGAGTTTTTCCACGGTCTTCAATTCAATAATAACCGCATCTTCCACCAACAAATCAATGCGAAAACAGTCATCCTTTTGCAAGCCTTTGTACGAGATGGGAAGAGTTTTCTGTCGCTCGAACTGGATACCATTCAACCTCAGTTCATGACAGAAACACTCTTCATAGACTGTTTCCAGCAGGCCCGGCCCCAAGTATTTATGCACCTCAATTGCAGATGCAATAATTTTATGGGTGAGATTTTCATGCAGATAGCTGTTCATGCTTCTCTCAGTGTCTCTGTGCCTCTGTGGTAGGATTTTTCAAAGCTTGTTTATGAACACTTCACGCGGCTTGCTCGTCCCGTCGCTCGGGGCGACAATCCCTTCCTGCTCCATCTTCTCGATGATGCGGGCCGCCCGGTTGTACCCGATCCTGAGCCGCCGCTGGATCATGGAGATGGATGCCTGGCGGGTCTCGGCCACCAGCGCCACCGCATCGTCGTAACGTTCGTCAAGCTCCTCTTCGGCAGCGCCCCCACTCTCGGCTCCCGCTTTCATCTCCAGGATAGACTTGTCATAGACCGGTTTCCCCTGCTTTTTCAGGAACTCCACCACCCGCTGCACCTCTGCGTCGGAAACGAAGGCGCCGTGGGAGCGCATGAGCTTGGCGGTGCCGGGGGGTAGGAAGAGCATGTCGCCGGCCCCGAGGAGCGCTTCCGCGCCGTTGCAGTCGAGGATGGTGCGGGAATCGGTCTTGCTGGAAACCTGGAAGGAGATGCGTGCCGGGAAGTTCGCCTTGATGAGGCCGGTAATGACATCCACCGACGGCCGCTGGGTCGCCAGGATCAGGTGAATGCCGGCAGCCCGGGCCATCTGGGCCAGCCGGGCAATGGACTCCTCCAGTTCCCGCCCCGCCACCATCATCAGGTCGGCCAGTTCGTCCACGATTACCACGATGTAGGGAAGGTGGCCGTGCTCCAGCGCCTCATCACGATCGAGGAACGCCTGGATGGCCGCCTCGTCGCTGTCGGCAGCGTCCTCCACCTCTTCCACCACCACCGCTTCCCGCGCCCGGTTGTCAGCCTGTTCCTTCTCCTCACGCTCCAGCGCCTTGTTGTAGGAGTCGATGTTGCGCACACTCTTGTCGGCCATGAGCCGGTAGCGGCGCCCCATCTCCTCGACCGCCCACCGGAGCGCAAGGGCGGCCTTCTTCGGGTTGGTGACCACGGGGAGGAGCAGGTGGGGAATCCCCTCGTAGATGGAGAGTTCCAGCATCTTGGGATCGACCATGATGATCCGCACGTCCCGGGGGGTGGCGGTATAGAGAAGGGAAAGGATCATGGTGTTGATGGATACCGACTTGCCGGAACCGGTGGCGCCCGCCACCAGCAGGTGGGGCATGCGGGCCAGGTCGGTCACCAGCGGTATGCCGGCCACATCCTTGCCAAGAGCCATGGGGAGTTTGAGCTTGCCGCGATGAAACTCCTCGCTGGAAAATATCTCTTTCAGGAATACGATCTCCCGGTCCCGGTTGGGAAGCTCGATCCCCACGACCCCCTTGCCGGGAATGGGGGCGATGATCCGGATGGAGAGCGCCTGCAGGGCCATGGAGAGGTCGTCGGCAAGTCCGGCGATACGGCTCACCTTGACCCCCGGTCCGGGGGCAAATTCGTACATGGTGACGACCGGCCCGGGGCAGATCTCTACCACCTCACCGTCCACGCCGAAATCCTTGAGCTTCTTCTCAAGAAGCCGGGCGTTCATGGTCAGGGCTTCCTTGTCGACCCGCTTTTCTGTCGCCGGCGGCGTATCGAGAAGGGAAAGGGGAGGGGTCTGATAGGCCCCGTCGCTCTTTATGAACTCGAACGCCTCCTGGACAGGCTTGGCCTTCTCGTCGTCCTTCTTCTTCTCCTTCTTCAGAAGCGGCGGAGGTGTCGGCACATGCACGGGGAGCGGCTTTATCACCGGCGATCCGGCTTCAGCGGGCTTGGGCTCCTTTTCCATCAACTCACGGTTGAGCGCCCGCCGTTCCCGGAAGCGTGCCCACCTGGCACCCAGCGCCCCGAACCACCAGTCGGCAAACAGGACGAAGGAGAAGCGGGAAAGGATCATGATCGACGCGGCCAGCATGGGGAGGAGCAGCAACAGCGCTCCCGGCGCGCCGAGGAAACTCTTGAGAAATAACGCAGTCTGGTATCCCACGGCCCCACCCGTCTGAACCTGCTGGCCGAACAGCGTGGTAAATTGCAGGTTGAAGGCGAAGAGGGACGAAAGGGAGACGAGGAGCCCCGCGTAGGCGAACCATTTGTAACCGCGCCACTTCACCTCCTTGAAGCGGAGGAAGAGGTAGGCGAGAAAGAGGAGCGCAGCGGGGACCAGGTAGCCGGCAAGGCCGGTGGTCTGAAGGAGCAGGTCGGCCACCTCCGCCCCGAGCCGCCCGCCGAAGTTGCGAACACGGGCATCGGAGGAGAAACTGTTGAAGGAGAGGTCGTCGGTCCGGTAGGAAAGGAGCGCAATCAGCACGAACAGCCCCGCCGCCCCCAGTGCCATCCCCTGGATCTCTTTCTTCAGTTTTTCCTTTTTGTCGGCTTTTTCGTCCATGTTGGTCTCGTGCTGCGTACTGCGTACTGCGTGCTACGTGCTGCGTACAAATGAATTTTCGCAGCACGCTGAACGCAGCACGGTAATTTACATCTCCAGTATCAAGGGGAGTATCACCGGCCGCCGCTCGATGGTCTTGTTGAAGAAGCGCCGGAGTACCCGCCGCACCTCCTGCCGCACCTCGCCCCAGTCGGCCATGACCGTTACGTTGGTGAGGGCCAGGGTGTCTTCCACCACCTTCCGCGCCTCGTCCAGATACTCCTGGCTCTCGTCCTCGAACACGAAACCACGGGAGACGATGTCAGGACCATAGATGATCTCGCCGCTGGTCTGGTTGATGCCGATAATGACCACCACCATGCCGTCCTGGGAGAGGTGCTTGCGGTCCTTGAGCACCACGGCCCCCACATCGCCGATCCCCTTCCCGTCCACGAAGACCCGACCGGTTTCCACCTTGTCGGTGATGGCCCCGCTGCCGTCGGCAAAGGTGATGACGTCGCCGTTCACTGCAAGGAGACAGCGCTCCCGGGGGACCCCCACCTTCTGGGCCAGTTGGGAGTGCTTCACCAGGTGACGGTATTCGCCGTGCACCGGGATGAAGTAGCGGGGACGGACGATGTTCTGCATCAGCTTCAGCTCTTCCTGGCTGGCATGGCCGGAGACATGGACCTCCGAGACTTTCTCGTGGTAAACCTCGGCGCCACGCCGGTAGAGGTGGTTGACCAGGTCGGAGATGGTCTTCTCGTTACCTGGGATGAAGCGGGAAGAGAGGATCACCGTGTCCCCCTCCTCCAGCTTGATCTGCTTGTGGTCGTCCATGGCAATCCGGGTGAGGGCGCTCATCGGCTCCCCCTGGGAACCGGTCGTGATCATGCAGATCTGCTCCTTGGGGAGACGGGGAAGCTCCTTCAGGTCGATGAGGAGATCGTCGGGAACGGCCAGGTACCCCAGTTCCCGGGCGATCTGGACGTTGGCGATCATGGAGCGGCCGTTCAGAAGCACCTTTCGACCCGATCGTGCGGCCGAGACCATCACCTGCCGGACCCGATGGATATTGCTGGAAAAGGCCGCCACGATGATCCGCCCGGAACATTTGGGGAAAATGTCGTCAAACGCCTCTCCCACCAAGGCTTCGGAGAGGGTGTAGCCTTCCCGTTCCACGTTGGTGGAGTCGGCCATGAGCGCCAGGACCCCCTCCTCACCGTAGCGGGCCAGGGTCGCCAGGTCGGTCAGCTCCCCGTCAACCGGGGTCTGGTCGAGCTTGAAGTCGCCGGTGTGGATCACCACCCCCTCGGGAGTACGGATCGCCAGGGCGCAGCCATCCACGATGGAGTGGGCGACCCGGATAAACTCGATCTCGAAGAGCCCGACGTCGACCTTCTGCCGGGGCTTCACCACCCGCAGGTCCACCCGCTCGTCGAGATCGAACTCCTTGAGCTTTTCCCTGACGAAGCCGAGGGTCAGGGCGGTGCCGTAGATAGGGGGATTCAGTTCCTGAAGAATGTAGGGGAGCGCACCGATGTGGTCCTCGTGGCCATGGGTAAGAAAAATCCCCCGCACCCGGTCGGCCCGCTCCCGCAGGTAAGCGATGTCGGGAATAACCAGGTCGATGCCGAGCATGTTGGGCTCGGGGAACATGAGTCCGCAGTCGACCACGATGATGTCATCACCGTACTCGAAGACCGCCATGTTGAGCCCGATCTCCCCCAGCCCGCCGAGGGGGATGATACGCAGCCCAGGGTTGTCGTTGTGGACCATTTCCATTGAGTGCCTTGAGAAAATCTGTAATGTACCCGCCAAGGGTGAATCAGCTCAGTAGCAGGCCGATCGCCCCGGAGTCAGCCCTTCTGTGACCCCGCCTCCACCTGCAGTTTTAGCAGACTGGCGATCTTTTCGTCGCACCGGGCGATCCATCCCTTCCCTGGCGAGGTGAGTCCCCACGTGGCATAGAACGAGCTGCGCAGGGCACGGTATGCCACCAGGGCCAGTTCCCTGTCCCCTTGCTTCACACGCAGTTCGCCAATATCCCAGAGCTTCCATGCAGAGCGCTCCACCAGGGAGCTGCCGGGGGTATACATGTGGATAGCAGCCTCGTACCCGGCGATGGCGGCAACGTAATCACCCCGGGAGAGAGCAGTCTCCCCCCGGTTGAACTGGCTCCACTGCCGGTACCAGGTAGTTCCCCAGATGAGGATTATGGCGATAAGAGCCGTGACGCCAATGTTCACGGCAATAGTTTTGGCTTTTTCCATACGATTCCTAACCCCGGAAGAACCCGGGGACAGTCACGAGCAGTGCGCCGAGCAGTGCACAGCAAAGCCCTGCCAGCACCACAACTGCCGCTACAATATCCAGGGGGCGCCGGAGCCGGTGGGCAGCGGGGAAACCCCATCCCATGGCGACCAGCCCCACGACAATCAGTGCATAATGCAGCATCAGCATGTCAACTCTCCAGCCCGGCGGCAATGGCCGTCCGGACCCGTTCCAGCAGCTCTTCACGCCCCCGGCTGCTCCCGGCTGCAACCGGGATGGGCGCGCCGAAGCGGACGTTAATGGTGCCGGGGAAGAGCTCGATCCGCTTGGAAGGATTAACCTCCCGGCTGCCGCTGATAGAGACCGGCACAACGGGAACCCCCGCCTTTACAGCCAGGAGAAAGCCCCCCTTCTTGAAGGGGAGCAGGTTGCCGTCCGGTGTCCGCGTTCCCTCGGGAAAGATCACGACACTTCTTCCCTCCCGGATCAAGGTTGCAGCCCGCTCCATGCTTTTCAGTGCCTGGCGTCCGTCGCTCCGGTCGAGGGGAACGTAGCCTGCCCGGCGCATGGAGTGGCCAAAGACCGGAATGGCGAACAGTTCCTCCTTGGCTATCCAGGAGAAGCGGTAGGGAATTGCCCTGAACAGGGCATGAATATCGAAATTCCCCTGGTGGTTGCTCATGTAAATGACCGGCTGACCGGCCGGGACTCGTTCCTGGCCGGATACCGTCAGCCGCACACCCGCCAGCCAGAGGCTGATGCGGCTCCAGAGCCGGGCATGACCGTGGTACAACCGTCCGGTAGGGTCGAAAAGAGTAGCGATGATCGCGCTGAACGCAAAGAGAAAGGTCAGTGGCACAAAGATCAGTAAAAATAGATATGCTCTCAACATAGGGGCTACTCCGGCGTTTAACCTGTTAAACTTACTTTTTTTTCCTGCCGGAGTCAAACCAAATATACACCAGATGCGGCCCCGCACACCTTTTACCGGTGCCTCGCGTTTGACGGATTCGCCGTAGCCGGGCCGGGGGTCTCAAAAAGGTGGAGGGACCTTTGTTCTGCAACCGGGACCACACTTTGCTCCTGATTTCTGGTTACTTGACCTAAGTCAAAGTCAATTTTGGGATGAATGTTACGCTGACAGTACTGGCGACGCACAGATCCAGCAATTGGTTGTAATCCGGGGAAAGGATTCGTTATGCACTTCGTCACCCGCTGTGTCTTCCAACTCAGTCTCATCACTCTTCTCATGGTTCCTCTGCCTGCACTGGCCATACCCGCCATTACCTGTCACTGTTTCACCGACCGATCCTATGATCCGGCGCACCCCACTCTGGCTGATCCCTATTTCCTGGCCACGACCCAGAATTCCTTTGTTGCCGCAGTCTTTGGTGTCGACAAAAAAACGATCGTGCTCAAGAAGCAGGAAGGGATCTCCGCCGATGACCTGTGGGTAGCCTACTGGCTGGCGGTCAGGTCCGGGGCCGACCCCGGATCCCTGTTGCAGGAGCACAAAGCCAGGGGATCCTGGCGGCAGGTGGCGGCTCCGCTGACTGTTTCTGCCGGGTCATGGGGAGGAAAGGTTGCTGAAGCGCTGAAGGCGGGTGCTGCTGACAAACGCCTGGCCAACGCGGTGGTCGATGAGCTGCTGCTGCGCTTCCGCTTTCTCGGCGCACCGGAATTGGCTGCTCTGCGCAAGGCCGGTGCCGGGGACCAGGAACTGATCCTCTCCGGCCTGATTGCAGCAAAAACCCGTCAACCGGCGTTCCAGCTCTATCGTCAAGTCAACGGGGGGAGGACGAGTTGGGGTGCGCTGCTGCAGCAAGCCAGGATAGATCCGGCAGACATTCAGCCTGAGGTTACTGCGCTGGTAAAGAAATCGCTTAACCCGGTAAATGGCAGATAGGAGTACTTCACCTGTCAGTTTATTCCTCTTTTCATGCCCCGCCCGGCTTCACGGCTGGTTTGGGAAACAACAGGTCAATGACGGTTATCACCACTCCGGCAAAGAAGCAAACTCCCAGTACCAGCGTCACGGTCATCCAGAGATGCATATAGGACTGGGCAGTCATGTACCCCATGCCGAGCACACGCTCCAGATAGCTCTGCAGTACCCCTGCAATGCCGAAGGTAATCCCCATCAGCATCATGGCACTCGACATGGTCCAGAAACCGATCTTGCCGAGGGTCGGCTTGTACACCTCGATTCCTTTCAACCGTGGCATCGCAAAGTAGAATACGGTGATGTTGAGGAGGGCATAGGCGCCGAAAAAGGCCATATGGCCGTGGGAGACGGTGACTTGGGAGCCATGGGTGTAATAGTTGATCTGCGGCAGAGTGTGCGCAAATCCCCAGACGCCGGCCCCGATCAGGTGGAATACGGCGCACCCCAGCGCCAGGGTCCAGGTATGGGGATTGGCAATCTGTACCTGACGGTGCCTCACGTACGTCATGGTATCAATAACCATGAGAAGGATGGGAATCGGCTCCAGAGCCGAGAAGATACCACCCACCCAGAGCCAGTACGTCGGGGCGCCAATCCAGTAGTAATGATGCCCGGTCCCGGCAATACCGGTGAACATGAACAGACCGATCTCCACGTACAGCCATTTTTCCACGACCTGCCGGTCCACCCCGGTAAGCCGCATCAGGATGAACGCCATGATCGCGCCGGTCACCAGCTCCCACGCCCCCTCCACCCAGAGATGTATAACCCACCACCAGTAGTACCAATCGATCACTTCGTTCCGGTAGAAGGGAATGCCGGCAAGGTAGAGAAGGGCCAGGAAGACGAGCCCCCCCAACAGCACCCCCTGGATGACGGTCCAGCGCCTGGCCTTGAACATGGTCATTCCCACATTGAAGAGGAAAATGAGGGCGCCTGCGACGACCAGATAGTTGAGGGGAGGCGGAATCTCCAGGAGGGGCCGCCCCTTGGTCCAACCGGCTGCGAACCCGGCGAGGGCAATCACCCCGGTGGCAACCAGGACAACCAGCTGCAGCCAGGCAAGCCGTGGCGACCAGATGTCACGTCCTGTTTCTTCGGGGACGATGTAATAGGTTCCTCCCATGAAGCCAAGGAGCATCCAGAGGACAAGGAGGTTGGTGTGCATGGCACGGGCCGTGGCGAAGGGGAAGCGATCCACAAGCCACTGGGGGATGGTAAAGACATAGTTGGACAAAAGCCAGAGCCCCATCATGACCTGGAGGACAAAGAGCAGCAGGGCGATGGTGAAGTACCAGTTGGCGATTCTCTGTGAACGGTATTCCATGTCTCCCTCCTATTTCAGGTTCCCCAGGAATTTTGCCACCTCTTCCCGTTCCCGGTCAGAGAGTTCCTTCTGGGGCGGCATCATGGCTTTCGGGTTCACACTTTTGGGATCTCTCACGTAGTGCTCGATCTGCTCCATCGTCAAGTTTCTGCCGATGGTGTCCAAGGCCGGGCCGAACGTTCCACCCGCACCGTTAAGCGAATGACAGTTCATGCATCCCTTCGTCTGAAAAACTGCCGCGCCAGGAGAGACTGCCGCTCCTGCAACCAGCCGCTGTTCGCCACGGGTCAGACGATTCTTGCTGTCCTGCGGAGGCCAGTCGCCGTTTTCAATCCCCCCGACCCAGGTTAAAAAGGTGACCAGGTTGTCAATTTCCCCCTCAGGAATGTGCTGCTGGGGCATCTTGCGCGGCGCGTTGGCGAACGCCAGCTCCGGATGGAGCAACCGATATCTGATACCCTCCGCTCCGATGCGTTGCTCCACCCGGGTGAGATCGGGCGCATAGTAACCGCCGAAACCGAGGATCGTATGACAGTCATTGCAGTTATAATGCTCGAAGGCCCGTTTTCCCGCGACGACCTTGTCGGACAATTTATCGGCATGAGACAGGGCTGCCACCTGGCGGTGCATGTCCCAGGTAAGCCCCAGGAAGATCACCGCGGAGGAAACGGTGCCGATGAAAAATAACCAGAAGGCACTCTTTTTGGTCATATCATAACCTCCGTTTGAGACGTTATTCCTGTACTGTCTGCGGTACCGTGTCCAAGATAAGGGTCTTTTTTATGCGGGTATGTTCGTCGGGATTTTTTTCGAAATCCTGGGCCCATGTGAATCGCCGGCTACAGCTATGGACACAGGTAAGCTTACAATTCTTTTCGGGAAATACAAACCCGCCGGCAGCTGCGCATAGGGGTTATGCGATAACCCGCGCAAGATCGGAGATGAGATCGTCCGGGTCCTCCAACCCTATGGAGAGACGTACCAGTGTGTCACTGATCCCGCGTTCGGCACGGTCGGCAGGGGACATTGCCGCATGGGACATCCTGGCCGGATAGGAAAGTATGCTCTCAACGCCCCCAAGGCTGACGGCGAACGCAGCCAGTTCAACCCCCTCCAGCAACCTCTTGGTGAGCTCGAAGCTTTCCAGCTCGAAGGAGAGAACCGCCCCCGGCCCGTCGGCCTGGCCGCTGTGGACAGCATTGCCCGGATGTGTCGACAGGCCCGGATAATATACCCGTTTCA
Source organism: Deltaproteobacteria bacterium (assembly GCA_021848385.1). Lineage (GTDB taxonomy): Bacteria > Desulfobacterota > Desulfuromonadia > Geobacterales > Geobacteraceae > Geomobilimonas. Next base: position 12,724 of record JAJZUQ010000007.1, on the reverse strand, counting down.
CCTTTGGGCACCCGTCAAGGAAGGCCGCAACTTTCAGCGCGCTGCGCTGGCTCTCCTCCATCCGCACCTTGAGAGTCTTCAGCCCCCGCAGGGTCAGCCAGCAGTCCTGAGGGCCGAGTATGGCGCCGAAGGCGTTCTGGATGAAACCGAGACGATGGGCAAGCTGTTCATCCTTCGCCACGGCGAAACCGCAGACCACGTCACTGTGACCGTTCAGGAACTTGGTGCCGCTGTGCATGACGATATCGCAGCCAAGCTCCAGGGGGCGCTGCAGGTACGGGGTCATGAAGGTATTGTCGACCAGGGTCAACAGCCCATGTGAACGGGCGATCGCTGCCGCACCCCGGATATCGGTGATTTTCAGGAGGGGATTGGAAGGAGTCTCCAGATAGATCGCCTTTGTCTCCGGCCGGATGGCGGCCTCCATGGCTTCGAGGCGGGTGGCGTCCACGAAGGTGACGCTGAGGCCCCACTGGCCGAAAAGTTTGGTCAACACCCGGAAGGCCCCGCCGTAGACGTCCTCGCAGACGACCAGGTGGTCACCAGGGGCAAAGAGCATCAGGGTCGAGGAGATGGCCGCCATGCCGGAACCGAAGGCAAAAGCTTGGCTCCCCCCTTCAAGATCGGCTATGGCCTCCTCCAGCGCCTCCCTGGTCGGATTGCCGGAGCGTGCATAGTCATATTTCCCGAACCGGTCCACCGACTTCTGGGCAAAGGTGGATGTCTGGTAAACCGGCAGGGAGAGTGCTCCGGTGGCGGGATCGACGGCATGGCTGCCGTGAATGAGTCTCGTTGCGAATTTCATGTTATGCCTCCGTGGTAAATGCCGATTCCAGATCGGCAATCAGATCGTTCACATCTTCAATTCCTACCGACAGCCGGAGCAACCGGTCGTTAATGCCGAGGGCGGCCCGTTTTGCCGGCTCGATATCGGCATGGGTCTGGACCGCAGGGAAGGTAATCAGGGTTTCCACCCCTCCCAGACTTTCGGCAAAGGATATCACACTGGTGCGCAGGAGCAAACGCTCTACCAGTTCCGGTCTGCTCACTTCAAAGGCGATCATCGCACCAAACCCTTTCCCTTGCGCCTTCAGGAGTTCATGTCCCGGATGGCCCGGCAGACCGGGATAGAAGACCTTCGTTACCAGTTCGTTGCTCAACAGCCAGCGGGCAATGGCCAGGGCGTTCTCTTGCTGCCGGTCCAGGCGGACCGAAAGGGTTTTCATGCCGCGGATGGTGAGCCAGGAGTCCTGGGGGCCGAGGACTGCGCCGGCGGCGTTCTGATGAAAATTGACCTGTTGCGCCAGCGCGGGATCCTTCACCGTCACAAGGCCACACACGGTATCGTTGTGCCCTGCCAGATACTTGGTCCCGCTGTAGACTGCGATATCCGCACCCAGATCGAGCGGGCGGAGCAGGTAGGGGGTGAGGAAGGTATTGTCCACGATACAGAGGATCTCCTGTTGCCTGCAGAGCCTTGCCAGTGCGGCAACGTCAGCCACCTTGAGGAGCGGGTTTGTCAGGGACTCCACAAAGAGCGCCTTTGTCTCGGGGCGGATGGCTGCCGTGACCTGCACGATGTCACTTGTGTCCAGATAGGTGAACTCCAGGCCGTACTGCTGGAAGATCTGCTCGAAGAGGCGATAGGTGCCTCCATACAGATCCTCGGTAACAATGAGATGATCCCCTTGTTTAAAAAGGAGGAGCAGGCTTGCAATGGCGGCCATTCCGGAAGAATAGGCAAAGCCGCGGGATGCCCCGTCAAGGCGTGCTATCCCCTCTTCCAGCGCCTGGCGGGTAGGATTCCCCGAACGGCTGTAATCGTAGCCGGTGCTCTGTCCCAGGCCGGGATGCCGGAAGGTCGCTGTCTGGTAGATCGGGACGGTGACCGCTCCGGTGCGGGTGTCCCATTCGAGTCCGATCTGTGCCGCTGCTGTTGCAATGTTCATCGTTCGCTCCTTAAAGAAAAAGTCCCCTTCCGGGGTGCGGAAGGGGACTCTCTGTCTGGGCGAAGGTTGTCCGCGCTCCCTTATCTTCCGAAACCGTGAGGCTTCGCAGGAATTGGCACCTTCCCTTGCGGGAGGTTGCCGCGACGTCACAGGGCCTGTCCCTCGGTCGCTCTTGATAAGAAATCGTGCAGCTATTCGGTTGTTACTGCCCCTGCCAATGGCTCAAGAATCAGTGTTTCAATCTTTACCTTATCGGTCAACATTTGTCAAAGTATTTTTCTCGACAAAAGAACTTGACAAAAACAGTAGATTCCTTTATCTATAGTTTAACTAGACATGATATCCAAGAAAACGAAATACGCTTTTAAAGCGCTGATCCATCTCGCAGGGACGCCAAGCGGTCAACCCGTTTTGATTGCCGAGCTGGCCGAGAGTGAGGATATTCCCAAAAAATTTCTCGAGTTTATCCTTTTATCGTTACGCAAGGGTGGATTGCTTAATAGCAGGGTCGGGAAAGGTGGCGGCTATACACTGGCCCTTCCCGCCAACAAGATTACGGCCGGCGCTATAATCAAAATTCTTGAGGGGGATATTGCCCCGGTACCGTGCCTCAGCACGACAAACCATGCCCGATGTGAAGAGTGCCAGGACGAGGAGAGCTGCGGTATCCGGTTGACGATGGCCGATGTGCATACAGCTCTTACCACTGCACTGGACAATCTTACGCTGGCGGACATGATCGAGCGGAGTGAGCAGGCACGGAAAAAATTAAGAAATGTGGTAGATTACAGTATATAATTTTTTTGCCGTAATCATCTACAAAATCTATAGACGTTAAACATGGCTACGAAAGGAGTTCACGGATGAGCAAAATTTACGCAGACAATTCCCAGTCCATCGGCAATACCCCCCTGGTAAAACTCAATCACATTGGCGACGGCGCCAAGGCGACCATCCTCGCTAAAATAGAGGCGAGAAACCCGGCCTATTCGGTAAAGTGCCGCATCGGCGCCAACATGATCTGGGACGCCGAAAAACGCGGGGTGCTCAAACCGGGAGTGGAGATCATCGAGCCGACCAGCGGCAACACCGGCATTGCTTTGGCCTATGTGGCCGCCGCCCGTGGCTACAAGCTGACCCTGACCATGCCGGAAACCATGAGCATCGAACGACGACGGGTGCTTGCTGCGCTAGGCGCCAACCTCATTCTTACACCGGGGGCAGAGGGGATGAAGGGGGCCATCAACCGGGCCGAGGAGATTGCCGCCTCTGATCCGGCGAAGTACTTCATCCCCCAGCAGTTCAAGAACCCGGCCAATCCCGAGATCCACGAGAAGACCACCGGTCCCGAGATCTGGAACGATACCGACGGTGCCATCGACGTCATCGTATCCGGCGTGGGAACGGGGGGCACCATTACCGGTATCAGCCGTTACATCAAAAAGACCAAGGGGAAGCAGATCATCGCGGTCGCCGTGGAGCCGAAGGAAAGCCCGGTCATCAGCCAGAAACTGGCGGGACATGAGCTGAAGCCCGGCCCCCACAAGATCCAGGGGATCGGCGCCGGCTTCATCCCCGACACCCTTGATCTCTCTCTGATTGACCGGGTCGAACAGGTCTCCGGTGATGAGGCGATCGAGTTCGCCAAGCGCCTGGCCAAGGAAGAAGGCCTTCTGGTCGGTATTTCCAGCGGAGCCGCGGCGGCGGCGGCGGTCAGTCTTGCCAGGCTGGACGAATTCGCGGGGAAGACCATCGTGGTCATCCTACCGGATGGCGCCGAGCGCTATCTCTCCACACCGCTGTTTGAAGGTGTATGATGGTTACCCCGTCGCAGCGGACAGCCAGCGACCCGTGGAATCGGGAGTTGGAACTGGTGGTGCGCGAGGCGCTGGAATCTATTCGTTTTGGAACCGTCAGCCTGGTGGTGCAAGACGGACGGGTAATCCAGGTCGAAAAGAATGAAAAGATCCGTCTGAATCGCCCAGTAAATATGGATGGCGCCGGCATCTAACATAACCTGAAGTTCTGCAGAATCAACTTGTGCTGACCGGAAACACCGGAGGCCGAGGAAGAATGTCCCACGTACGGGACGTCCCTCGGCCTTTTTTTGTATTCACTGTCGGAGCTGCACTACAAATAAAAATTGGAGAAGGAAATGACGAGCAAGATTAATGATTACCGATTGGACGGCATTTACCGGCAGCGTCAGGAGGGCTTTTTCATGCAGCGGGTAAAACTGCCGGTCGGGGTAATTTCTTCCGTTCAGGCCCGTGGGGTAGCGAGTATAGCCAAGACATTTGGTCAGGGGACTATCCACTTGACCACGCGCGGCAGCATGGAGATCCACTGGTTGCGCGAGGAGGATCTTCCTCTCGTAAAACGGGAACTGGGGAAAGTAGGCCTCACATCACGTGGAGCCTGCGGTGGTGCGGTGCGGGGGATTGTCTGCGGCGCCCAGGGATCAGATAAGTTTCCGGCCCTTGAGACAATAGCGCGGCGCCTCCAGCGGCACTTTACCGGGAACCCACGATTCGAGCACCAGCCGAAGAAGTTCAAAATCGGCATCGAAGCAGACATAACCAGCGGAAGGCACCTTATTCAGGACGTAGGGCTGGTCCTGACCCGCATCGAAGAGGAGAGTTGCCGGTACGATATCTGGATCGCGGGTGGATTGGGGAGAGAACCGCAGGCGGGTTTCCTTCTGGCCAAGGATATAGATGAACGGCGCATCATTCCGCTTATTGAGGCAATCGTGACCGTCTATGCCTCCCACGCTCCTGCAGGCAAACGGCTGAAACACGTAGCACGCGAAATCGGCGAAGAAACGCTCCGCCGTAAAATCTTCGCGGAGCCATGCGCACAGGAAGAATTGCCCCCAATCATCAGTCTGCCGGAAAGCCTGCTCCCCCCCCCGGCTAACCGCCAGCAATTTGAAGTACGGGTATTTGCCGGCCTGCTGGCGAGTGACGACCTCCGACTCCTGGCTGATTTTGCCGATTTCCGTGCAGACGGTGCCCTCAGAGTTACAGCCGACCAGAACCTGGCCTTTGTGCTGGCAGAGCGGATCGACGGGGCTACTGCGAAAATGGAACTGGAAGCGACCGGCTTCAAGTGGACGTCACAGCCAGCAAACATTGAATTTCGTGTCTGTCCCGGCTGCCATGAATGCCTGGCCGGCCTCGCTCCGACCCGCGACATCGCGAAGACCATCCAGGAAGCAGTGGGAGCGGAGGGATCTCAACTGACATGGGCCATTTCGGGCTGCCCTAATTCCTGCACCCAGCCCCAGCTCGCCGGCGCGGGGATTGTAACTTCCCGCCTGGTTACCGGTGAAGACGGGAATAAAGAACCCCGTTTCGACCTGTTCCGCAACACCGGAACCGGCTTGGGAGAGAAAGTAGGGGAACTGCTGACAATCGGGGAGTTGCAAGAAGCCGTCCGCCGGATCGGTTGAGCAACGGGAGCCGCTGCTAGTTTCTGCACAGATGGAGTACATCATCATGTCCATGATTGTCGACGAACAAAAACTGCATACCATCATCGCACGGCCGGAACCACTGCCGGGCCCGGCCACCCTGAGCCGAGCCGGCAAGGTTTTCTTCGTCGGAGGAAACCTCCCTGTCAATGAGACCCTTGAAACCATGTTCGAGAGCTTCTGCATGGAATCGACCGACCTGTTCCACCTCTCATTCGGGGCACGGCATGACTTTTTTAGTAGTGAGGAAATGGCTCGACAGATCAAGAAAAATTTCAATGTCAGGTTAATGGGAATGTTTACCTATCCGCCTTCGGCAGACTTCATTGAGCGGGCCTACGCTGCCGGCGTGGATCTGCTCGACATCTCATCCGAGGATATGGCGTCAGCGTCGCAGAACGAACGGCGCAACGTGCGAAAGGATCTTCGTGACTCACTGGCCGTGGCTGTGCGGCTGTTACCCCGCTGGTCGGCAGTTTCGACGCTGGTGATTGGCGAGGAGCTTTCGACTGCGGTCATGAACAGCATCGACCTTCTGCTGGAAGCAGGTGTCATGCCACTGGTAACACTCTCCTCACGGGTTACCCTTCACCAGGCAGAGGACTTAGCCGTTGTCTTCGCCCATCTCGCATCGGGATGGGAACAACACCGTGCAACCATGAAACCGCTTCTTCCCCTGATATCCCTGACAACGCCGCTTGTGTTGGCAGAAAACACAGGGCGGGTGAGAAGCATTATCAACAGGATTCACGACCGGCATTCCCTGGCGACATCCGACCTGCGACGGCACCTGCGGGTTGTGCCGGTCAAAGACACCCTTGATTCGGCAGGGCTGTGATGGAACGTATTTCGCTTGACAAACCGCTCAAAATTGACCGGCGCCCTCTCTGGCAAATTCTGGTTGACCGCACGCTCCGCTACCAGCTCCTGGCCGGGCTTATTCTGATCAGCGTTGTGCTGTTCAACCTCGATCCGCCCCAGGGGCTTTCGATGCAAGGCTACCATGCCCTGATCCTCTTTGGCGCTACCGTATTCCTGTGGGTATCCGGGCTCCTTCCCATGGCAGCCACTGCGCTGCTCTCCATGGTGATGCTCCCTTTGCTGGGAATCATGGACGCCCGGCTAACCTACACACATTTCGGCAATGAAGCGGTTTTTTTTATCTTGGGAGCCTTCATCCTGGCTGCTGCCATGACCGGCAGCGGCCTGTCGGCCCGTCTGGCGCGGGCCATGCTGATACGCTTTGGCCGGACCCCCCACCGGCTTGCCCTGACTGTTTTCCTGCTCTGCATCTCTCTTTCCTACTGCATGAGCGAGCACGCTGTAGCCGCCATGATGTTCCCGGTGGTGTCCGAAATTGCTGCCGGCCTCGGCCTGGAGCGGGGGAAAAGTCGCTATGCCGGGCTGCTCTTTATGTCCATCGCCTGGGGCTGCATCATCGGCGGCATCGCGACCTTTCTCGGCGGGGCGCGGGCGCCGCTGGCGGCCAGCATCCTCAGGGAAGCGACCGGCCTTCGTTTCTCCTTTCACGAGTGGATGATTGCCGCCAGTACGATCGTCCTGCCGCTGATAGTTATCGGTTTCCTGTTATTGCTGCGATTTTTTCCCGTGGATCTGGACAGTATCGAAGGTGGATTGCGCCACCTTAATCGCAAACGGCTCGAGGCAGGGAAAATGAGCTTCAACGAGTTCATGGTTGCACTGGTGATGATTATCACCATCCTCGGCTGGATAACCCTGGGGGAACGGGTCGGCCTGGCGGCCATAGCAATTCTTGCCTCCGTGCTCCTGTTTACCTTTCGGGTGATTACCTGGAAATCAATCGAGGAGGATGTGAACTGGGGCATCATCCTGATGTATGGCGGCTCGATCGCCCTGGCCGGCGCCATGGAAAAAAGCGGGGCTGCCTCGTGGATAGTCAACAGGGGGCTGGAATCCTTTACTCCCTCTCCCTTCGTGGTAGTGGCGGTTATCTCGTTTGTCGCCATCATCATGACCGAGTGCATCAGCCATGCAGCGGTGGTGGCCATCTTCATGCCGATCGGTCTGACACTGTCAAAGAACATGGGGATTGACCCGAAAGTCATGACGCTGGCGATTGCACTTCCCGCTGGCCTCGCCTACTGCCTTCCCATGGGCACTCCGGCAACGGCCATCGCCTACGGGTCCGGTTTTCTCAAAAGCCGCGACATCATGCTCCCCGGAGCCGTGATCATGCTGATCTCGTGGGTGCTGTTCCTGTTATCGGCCCGCTTTATCTGGCCCCTTATCGGGCTGGCAATCTGAACGTACGAATCCTGAATCCGAAAGGTACCCGACCATGAACAACTCACTCCCAGACATAGCAGTCGACGCAAAACCGGCAGAGATACTTCGTGCCGGCAACGAAGCGGCCGAAGGGCCGGTATCGCTGGCCTGCTCCTTCTCACTGGAAGACGTGGCCATCATTCACATCGCCCATGAGGCCGGCTTGGAACTAGGTGTATTCGCCATCGACACCGGGCGTCTGAACGAGGAGACTTACGAGGTGGCCGACGCTCTAACGGAGCGCTTCCGCCTGAAGATCGACTGGTATTTCCCCCGCCACGGGGATGTGGAGGCGCTGGAGCGTGCGGAAGGCCTTTTCTCGTTCCGCGAATCCCTGGACAAGCGCCACGAGTGCTGCCGCATCCGGAAGGTGGAACCGCTCTCCCGGGCGCTCAAGAGTCTGGCGGGCTGGGTTACCGGCATGCGGCGCGAGCAGAGTGTCACCCGCGGCGAACTGGCCCCCATCGAGCGGGACGAACTGAATGGCAGCATCCTCAAGATAAACCCGCTCATAAACTGGAGCGAGGACGACCTGGTCGCCTACACCAAAGCGCACCGCCTCCCCAAGAACCGCCTCTACCGCCAGGGATACCGCTCCATCGGCTGCGCCCCATGCACCCGGGCGGTGAAACCGGGGGAAGATGTCCGCGCCGGGAGATGGTGGTGGGAGAATCCGGAGAACAAGGAATGCGGACTTCACCGCCGCTGAAGTGGAGACATCAAAGGCACAAGGCAATTGGACGCGGATAACATCTGAAAAATCGGATAAAAGCCGATAAACCCATGATTCCGGGTTCGCCTTGAAGGACTGATCCGCCGTTATCAGATTTTTCCGCCTCTTCCGCGTACCATTCAAGGTTTGGTTTTTTTAATTGGTTGCAGTTGCCCAGTCCAGGAGAAGAATACATGATCAAAAATCTTACACATTTGCAGCAACTAGAGGCAGAAAGCATCCACATACTCCGCGAGGTGGTGGCCGAATTCGGCAACCCGGTGATGCTCTACTCCATCGGCAAGGATTCGGCGGTGATGCTGCACCTGGCCCGCAAGGCCTTTTACCCGGCACCGCCACCGTTCCCCCTGCTGCACGTGGACACCACCTGGAAGTTTCGCGAGATGATCCAGTTCCGGGACCGGATGGCCACCGAATGCGGCATGGACCTGATCGTCCACGTGAACGAGGAGGGGGTTCGTCAGGGGATCTCCCCCTTCACCCACGGCTCGGCCCTCTATACCGATATCATGAAGACCGAGGGGCTGAAGCAGGCGCTGGACAAGTACAAGTTCGATGCCGCCTTCGGCGGTGCCCGCCGGGATGAGGAAAAATCACGGGCCAAGGAGCGTATATTCTCCTTCCGCAGTGCCAACCACCGTTGGGACCCGAAGAACCAGCGGCCGGAACTCTGGAACCTGTACAACACCAGGGTCAAACAGGGTGAAAGCATCCGGGTCTTCCCGCTCTCCAACTGGACCGAACTTGATGTCTGGCAGTACATCCATCTGGCGAATATTCCGATTGTGCCGCTCTACTATGCAGCGGTCAGGCCTGTGGTGGAGCGGGACGGCATGCTGATCATGGTGGATGACGACCGTCTGGAGCTGAAGCCAGGCGAAGAAGTGCAGCACAAATCGGTTCGCTTCCGCACCCTGGGGTGCTATCCCCTGACCGGCGCCGTGGAATCGGAGGCGGACACCCTCCCCGAGATCATCCAGGAGATGCTCTTGACCCGCACCTCGGAGCGCCAGGGGCGGTTGATCGATCATGATCAGGCCGGGAGTATGGAAAAGAAGAAACAGGAAGGGTATTTTTAAGAATAGGCCGAAGTCCGAAGGCTGAAGGTAAATTCGAATTCCCTTCGGCCGTCAGTCTTCAGCCTTCAGTCTTTGGGAGGTTCACATGGCACATCAATCTGAGTTGATAGAACAGGATATACTGGCATACCTGAAGAGCCAGGAGGAAAAATCCCTGCTCCGTTTCATCACCTGCGGCAGCGTGGATGATGGTAAGAGCACCCTGATTGGACGTCTGTTGTGGGATTCCAAGATGGTGTTCGAGGACCAGCTGGCTGCGTTGGAGGCGGACAGTAAAAAGGTCGGTACTCAGGGGGGCGCCATCGACTACGCCTTGCTATTGGACGGGCTGCAGGCGGAGCGGGAGCAGGGGATCACCATCGACGTGGCCTACCGCTTCTTTTCCACCGACAAGCGCAAGTTCATCGTCGCTGACACCCCCGGCCACGAGCAGTATACCCGCAACATGGTCACCGGTGCCTCCACCGCCCAGGTGGCGGTGATCCTGGTGGATGCCCGCAAGGGGCTCCTGACCCAGACCAGGCGCCACAGTTTTCTGGTCTCGCTGGTCGGCATCCGGAATGTGGTGCTGGCGATCAACAAGATGGATCTGGTCGATTTTGACCAGCCGCGTTACGCATCCATCCTGCGTGATTATGAACATTTTGCCGCTCCGCTTGGCTTTGCCTCGATTACGGCAATTCCCATCTCGGCACTGGGCGGCGACAACATCATCGAACCGAGCATCAATACCCCCTGGTACGCAGGGCCTACTCTGATGAACTATCTGGAAACCGTCCAACTGGAAGGTGACAACAGGGATCAGCCGTTCCGGATGCCCGTACAGTGGGTGAACCGACCCCATCTGGATTTCCGTGGTTTCTGCGGCACGATTGCAGCGGGGACCATCCGCTGGGGTGACGAGCTGCGGGTCGCCGCGTCCGGGCGCACCAGCCGGGTCACGCGCATTGTCACCATGGATGGCGACCTGCCCGAGGCTACCGCCGGCCAGGCGGTGACCCTGACGTTGGAGGACGAGATCGATATCAGCCGGGGGGACATGCTGACCGCACCTGATGCTCCACCGATCCACGCCAGACACCCAGAGGCGCACCTGGTCTGGATGCACGACGAGCCGTTGCAGCCGGGGCAGATCTACCTGGTCAAAACGGCGACCGCCGTGACCCCCGGCCGGGTCACCGCCTTGCAGTATGCGGTGGACGTCAATACCCTGGAGCAGAAGCAGGTGCCGACACTTGGGCTGAACGAAATCGGCGTTGTCCGTCTGGAACTCGACCGCCCAATCTCGTTCGCCCCCTACCGGCAGAACCGGGATACCGGCAGCTTCATCCTGATTGACCGCATCACCAATGCCACCGTGGCAGCCGGGATGATACTGGCAACAGCGCCCCTGGAACCGCAGACGGCACACGTTGCGGACCTGTCAGGCACAAGTGGTAGCCACCGCCGGCGAATCAGCCTGAGTGAAGCCTCCATCAACGGTACCGGGGTGAGCGTAGTCGATCTGACGGAAGAATGGCGGCCGGTCGTGTTCGACGCTTCATCCAGCTTCCTCGACTATCTCGCCAAGGGGAACCGGATATTTTTCCGTCTGCGGGGTTTGGAACAACTGGAAGCGGTGGTGCTGCTGGCTTACAAACAAATATTGTCATTTGAATTCGATCGCACGGCGAAAGGTGTGAGTATCCTGGTCTTTAAACGCGGTACCCGGCCGCCAACAGATCGTTTGATGACGACGGCGGGGGAATATGACGACTAAACCGGTAATTATGGGTTTGACTTATGAGCGTAGATATATGCAAAAGCCGAATTGCTGTTTCCAGTTAGCACAAACATAAGCTTTACAATAGGGGATATTCTGGTTTAGTATCGGAAACCAAATCCGTACAGACACCAACTTTTACTCATTAAGAAGGTGCGAACCGGCAAAAGTTATTGTCAGCGGCATTGACGTAAACTTATATAATTAACTGATACAAAAAAGGCAAAAGAAATTGTCACTCGAAGTGGTCATAACCCTCGTTGACAATTTCTTTCCTGAGTAGCTCGAATTTTCAGCCTGCGACGTAAGTTGTCGTAACGCTGTGATATTGTTGCCATAACATGACCATGAAAGGAGTCTGTTATGGCAATGAACCGAATCCAGTTTCAACCGGGACTGAGTCTGAGCGAATTCAACAAGCTGTATGGCAACGAGTCCCAATGTGAAGAAGTCTTGGAAAAGATGCGTTGGCCGTCCGGATTTCAGTGCCCTAAATGCCAGAACGACAGCCATTGTATCGTATGGCACGGCGCAACCAAGACGTTCCAGTGTAACAGCTGCCATACCCAGACAACGCTCACTGCGGGCACGATCTTCCATGCCACCAAGCTGCCCCTTACGATCTGGTGCCAGGCTATGTACCTGATGACTCAGTCTAAAAACATCATCTCCGCCATGGAGCTGATGCGGACACTTGGTATCGGATACTGCGCCGCTTGGCGGATCAAGCACAAACTGATGCAGGTCATGCGCGAGCGGGAAGACCAGACCGTGTTATCAGGCCGGATCGAGCTTGACGACGCCTATCTGGGCGGTGAGGAAAACGGCGGCATCGTCGGGCGCGGCTCAGAAAATAAGATTCCGTTTGTGGCTGCCGTTGAAACCAATGAGCAGGGGCACCCCCGTCGGGCTGTCTTTTCAAAGGTGCAATCATTCAGCAGCGATGAACTGGCCTCTTGGGCGGTCCGGCATGTGTCGCCCCATTCTATTGTAGTTTCCGATGGGTTACCCTGCTTTCGTGCTGTAACTGCTGCCGGCTGCGATCACCAGCCGCACGTTGTTGGCAAGGGGCGGAAAAGCACCAGTATGGGGTATTTCAACTGGGTCAACACGATTCTGGGCAATCTGAAAACAGCTATTGCTGGCACGTGCCATGCCTTCGATTTCGAAAAATATGCCGACCGCTACTTGGCGGAAGTGCAATACTGCTTCAACCGTCGCTTTGACATGCGCTCCATATTCCCCAGGCTACTCTATACTGCCGCCCATACCGGTAAGCGGCCGGAAGCCTGGTTACGAATGGCTGAATTACAGAGCTAATCAGGACGCATGATGCAACGGTGGGCTGATTACCTCGACGGGCTGAAGATCGGCGCGAAGGTTTTACCCTTACGGCGTGAGGGACCGGTTTTCAACATC
>JAJZUQ010000114.1 GCA_021848385.1 Deltaproteobacteria bacterium | reverse complement strand
GGCGGCAGAGCAGCGCGGCACCTCCGCAGGCCAGTCCCCAGCGAAAATAGGCGGGGAAAAAGGTGCCTACGATGCGGGCAGCGGTATCACGCGCCTCGCTCTTGAACAGAAGCGGGGTCAGCACAGAGGTAAACAGGGCGTTGCCGCCCACCCACAAGGCAATGGCCAGACGATAGACGGTCTCGGCATATTTCACTGGCTGCCCCCCCTACTCCCCGATGATCTTCACCAATACCCGCTTACTACGCTTGTCGTTGAACTCGCCGTAAGGTTCTGCTCCCACGGAAGCAGGTCCGGTTCCCCCTCCCTTACGGCAACCGCTACTTGACGAGGCCTGTTGCCGTCAGCGCTTCTGTTCCCTGACAAATGCCAACTCCATGTCGGAAGCCTTGACATCGAGACTGGTCATGAGCAGATAGCGCAGCCCCCCTTCCACGGTGTTTTCGATGATGCTGATGGGGCCGTCTTTCTGTTCCCTGATCTCTTCGTTAATCGTACCGAGGGACATCAGGACGTTATCATACAGCATCGACCTTATATTGACCTTCGGGTTTGCCTCCGTGTCTACCTTGGTGCGGATGGCAAAGACCCGGTCCGTCAGTTCGGCCCTCGCCTTCCGCAGTTCACCGATTTCCTGCAACGACTGGGTCATGCCGATCTGCGCCTGATTCCGTTCCAGTTCGGCAAACAGTCGTTCCAGTTCCTCTGCATCGCGATAATCCATGCCAACGGTGAGTTTTGTCCGCACCGAAGCTGGTGAGCCGATCTTCCTGGCCTCTATCCCGCCAAGGGCGGTGTAACTGCCGCCGGAGATTGCCCCCTTGTTGACGTAGATCCTGCCGAGCGTCCTTATTAGGCAGTTATGCAGCTCAACTTCGACTATGACATCACCGGTACAGGTAACGGAGCAGTCATGCAGGAAATTGGCCCTGATCGTACCGTTGCACACGATGGTGCCCTTCTCCTGCCCATCCATGCCGCAGAACGAAATGTCTCCGTCGCTTTGAATGGCGCAGGCGCCGATATTGCCGCTGATCCGGATACCCTTGGTCGAGGTGATGTTGAAATCGTTAAGCACATCCCCCCGCACCTCGACAAAACCATTGAATACGATCGAACCGACCCGGAAATCCACATCCCCGGAGATGATATACTCCTCTTCGACCGAAATCTCGCCCGACGCCACGCAGACCCTGCCCGCGGCATCCGCGAAAAGCAGGGATCCATCCTCTTCGCAGCGGATATTCTTGCCGATCTTGAGATTGAGGGCCTTACCCGGCTGGGCGGGGATTATCTGCCCGACTATGTTTCTGCCGGCGCTGCCCGGCTCCGGAGGGATAATGCGGGCGATCTCATCACCTGGCACGACGTTCAGGAATGTCTGCACCTGGTGCATATCTATGGAGCCATCATCGACCTCCTCCTGGACGGTAGTCGAAGGCTGGACGCTGTACTCAATTCTGCCGTCGGCGCCGGCGACGGGTGCCACGCCGAACGCCAGGAGGACCATGGAAAGCTCTTTTCCCGCCCCGGCCTTGATGGCAAAATCCTTGAGCGCCTCCTCGTCGATGCCTTCCTTGACCAAAGATTGGGCAAGATATCCCCGGAGTTCATCGAGGGTGATCATGGCCCCCTGTGAGCGGGGGACATAACTGCAACGGCACTCCAGCTTGTTGTCCGGTATCCAGACGAACAGGCTGTAGCCAAGCTTCTTGAATTCCTTGCCCGCAATGCCGGACTCCGGGCTTTCGCCAGCAGCCCCGGCCTTAGATGCGTCCATCCCCATGGTCTTTACTCCGATGTAGAGGTAGTAACCTGATTCGGAACAATATACCAACCTGTTTCGTTAGTGAAGTATTAACTTACTTAAAAACATGGCGGAAAAATCAGCTTGACTTGAACATCCGCTTCAAGATATAAGAAATGTTCGCCTGCGGTGGCTATGGTGAAGCGGTCAACACTTACGACTGTGACTCGTACATACGTGGGTTCGAATCCCACTAGCCACCCCAACTACCATCCCAAGGGAAGCGCATCCATGCGATTCCCTTGTTTTTTATCTATGCCGGTCCGTCCCAGGCCCCCTTCCCTTCATGCCCCGCACAAACTTCCACCACAGAGAATTGTCAATCCCCGGATAGCATCACCGTAACCTTCCGTCACCCATCTGCCGCACGACTGCCTGTTCCGGCCGCTACCCCGCTACCCCGCTACCCCGCTACCCCGCAACCGACGGCCACGACGCGATTGCGGCCTTCACGCTTGGCCACGCAGAGCGCTTCATCCGCAGCCTTGTAGAGTTTTTCCGCTGTGTCGTAGGTATCAAGGGAGGCGACACCGCAGCTGAAGGTCGAATTGAAAGAATTTTCTCCGGCCGGAAAGTTGATGGCTGCAAAACTTTCCAGTATCTGCTCCAGGAGGGAACCCGCCTCCAGGATGGTGCATGCGGGGAGTATGACGGCAAACTCTTCGCCGCCCGAGCGGCCGACCACGTCAGATTTGCGGAGCCGCTGCCCGAGAAGCCGGGCCAATGCCATCAGGACCCGGTCACCCGCCTGATGGCCGTAATTGTCGTTCACATCCTTGAAGTGATCCAGGTCGATCATGGCAAAACAGAGCGTTTCTCCCTGGCGCCGGGCCAGCTCGATGGCGTGGTCGAGATGCTCCTTGGTGGCGGTGTGATTGAAGAGCCCGGTCATGCCGTCCCTGACCATGAAGGAGCGTATGAGCTTCATCCGCTCGGCACGAACGGTCACGGTGGAGATCAGATGATCAGGCTTGATCGGCTTGATCAGGAACTCATCCCCCCCCATCCGTCTCGCGTCGAACTGTACGTCCGTGTCGGTCTCACTGGAGAGAAAGATGATCGGGATGCTGAAATAGGCGTCGATCTGCCGGATCGCCCTGGCCAACTCCATGCCGTTGCAGCCGGGCATATGCATGTCCATGAGGATCAGGTCCGGCTTGAACTCGAAGAGGAGCGGCAACGCCCCCAGGGGATCGTTCAGAGTCCGGGTCTCCATCCCCGCCCCCTGGAGGATCATGGCGGACATCTCCGTCAAATAGGGATCGTCATCCACGATCATGATCCGGTACGGCTCGGGAGTTTCCCCCGTGGTAAGGGTATTGAGGGTCGTACAGAGGTCGGTGATGTTTACCGGCTTGACGAAATAGGCACTGGAGCCGGCCCGTAAGGCCGCAATACGGGAAGAAAGATCGCTCAGGGAGGAGATGAACACCGTGGGGATCTCCCGCTCCAGATCGGCCCGGATCTCCCGTATGACGTCCGCCCCTCCCGTCGGCCGGTCGGGATGGACCAGGTCCATGACAATGATGTCCGGGTGTCCGCTGCGGACCGCGTTGCGGAACTGTTCCAGTTCACCGAAGGAAATCACCTCGAAACCG
>JAJZUQ010000113.1 GCA_021848385.1 Deltaproteobacteria bacterium | reverse complement strand
ACAGCCGCCGAGGGTCAAGTTGCGCTCGATCTCGCACAGCATCCCCTCCAGCGTGCTCAGGGTCGTGGCGAGGCTTCCCTGCTGCGAGGGATTCAATAGCTTTGACCTCTTGCGTTGCTCATCGCTCATGCGACGTTTGCCTTTCGTCAACTCCATTCGATGACGCTCATCGAGAGCTAACTATTTTTTCTCGCGTTCGATCCATTCAATCTGCTCCCGCGCCTTATTACGTACAATGCCGATTTCCCTTTCACAGGCCTCAAGGATCGCGGACCTTGCCTCGTGAGTTCCTATTTTCGACAGGGCATCGAGGATGGCGCATTTCAGGTGAAAGCTCTCCGTCCGTTTCAGAAGGGCGTTCAGCGGCCGGGTCGCCTTCTCGCTTTTCAGCTCGCCAAGTACCCAGACCACCATCTCGACAGTCTCAGGTTCTTTGTGGCCAAGAGCGTTGAGGAGTTTCTCCTCGAAGTTCATCTTTTCGGACTCTGTTATGTCCGCTCTGCAATGGGGGCATTTGGTCGCCGATGCTTCGATCTCATGCCAACATGTGGGACAGAAAAAGGTCATTTTTTCTCTTGGGTGGAACAGGTGGAACTGGAAAATAAAAAAACTCCTACCCTTAATCAAGAGCAGGAGTCATCAGCTTCACATGAGAAGCGCTTTCGGCGAACTCCATCGCCATGAGATTTTTGCGGCTAAGAATAGCTTAAGAATGGTGTAATGTCAAGCAATTGCGGCATTTACCCTGTCACTCCGTGGGGTTATCTCGATCCGGTTCCCATCCCTCCTGTCCGTTTAACCTATGTATGGTATCATATGCTACATGACCGATCGAGAGGACGGGGTCCGCCTTGCTGAATGTGCACGTTATCGCTGGCATATCGATCTTCCTGGTGACCCTGGTCGTCATCATGGTCCGACCTTCAGGCGTCTCGGAGGCCGCTGCGGCGGCGGGTGGAGCAGTACTGATGCTGATGGGGGGATACGTCCGTCCTGCGGAAGCGGCGTCGCTGCTGTTAAATAACTGGAATGTCTATGGTTTCTTTTTGGGCATGATGGCCATTTCGGCACTGGCCGACCAGGCCGGCATCTTCGATATGCTGGCCTATCGGGCAGGGAAGTGGGCGAGGGGGAGCGGCCTGCGGCTTTTTCTGGCCCTGTTTGCGGTGGGGATGACGATCACTGCGTTCCTGTCCAATGACGCCACCGCGCTGATCCTTACGCCGGTAGTGTACGCCCTGGTCACGCGCCTGCGCTTGCCGGTGATGCCCTTCGTGTTTGCCTGCACGTTTATTGCCGACACCGCCTCTTTCTTTTTGCCGGTCAGCAACCCGATCAACATCCTGGTGCTTGACGCCTTTGGTGGCGGACTCGCCACATTCCTGCGTTATCTGCTCCTCCCCAGCCTCTTCTGCATTGGGCTGAACATGGCTGTTTTTGTCTGGCTGTTCCGGCGCGACATCTGGGCCTGCTATAGCTTGAGCGACTTGCCGGAAGTGGAATTGCCCAATCGGCAGTTCTTTAATTTTTCGTCAGCCACGCTGGTTCTGATTGCCATCGCTTATCTGACGGCCGCTGCCACACAGTTTCCAATCTCATTTGTCGCATTGGGGGGGAGCGGGCTCCTTTTCCTGGGCGCGGCTTGGTATCGCTGCCTGGACACGACAAGGCTTTACCGTGAAATTTCCTGGTCGCTGTTTCTCTTTATCACGGGGCTATTCATCGTCGTGCGGGCCGTTGAAAACCTGGGGCTAACGGCAGCGTTCGGTCGGGAGTTGCTTCAACTGGCCGGTTACAGCCCGCTAAAAGCGATTCTTGTAACAGCAGGCGGCACGGCACTCGGGGCGAATCTGATCAACAACGTGCCGATGGCCCTGGTGATGATCTCGGTCCTCGGAACCATTCATGCGAGTTCCAGCAACCGCGTGCTCATATACGCCGCCATCATCGGCGCCGACCTCGGACCGAATCTGACGACCGTAGGCTCGTTGGCCACCATGCTCTGGCTGCTGATTCTGCGCCGGAGAGGGCTGGAGGTCTCCACGCGGGAGTATTTCAAGCTTGGCGTTACGGTCGTGCCGGCCATGATCGTGATCGGATCGCTCTTGATCTGGCTGAAACTGTAAAGGAGGAGAGGGCATGCGGGTGATTTGCGCCATTGGGCAAAGAGGCGGGCCAGAATTGGTTAATCGTCTGTCTGGGATCGTGGGAGACAAGACCGAGTGCCTGTTGCTGCACGTGATAGATACGGGTCCGCGTCATGATCTGGAGGAATATCTGCGTGGGCCTCTGCACCGCCGGCCGGACCACGGCGAGCCGCCCCACGAAGCGGCCCTCAAGGCCGCCGAGGAGACTGCGGGCCGGGCAGCCGTCGAAGAGGCGGTGATCGCTGCGCAGCACGCCGGTATGCAGGCGGAGGCGAGCGTCAAGGAGGGGAGACCGGAAGAGATCATTGTCCAGACTGCCAAGGATGCACGGGCCGAGCTCATCGTCATCTGGGCGGGTGAGGGCGCGGCCGGGCACCCCCATATAGGGCCGGCCTCGGTTGGTCACACTGCCCGTTTTGTGATTGACCATGCACCGTGCGATGTGTTGCTGCTGCGTGGACCTCTGTAAAAAATGGGAATCATTCCCTTTGTGCCGGATGGATTGTTTTGCCTATGGTAAACATGAGCACGAAAAACAAGAGCGCCGACAGGGTAGCTGTGGCCGCGCCAAAATAGAATGTGGCGGCAGGGGAGAAGCGGTCCCAGAGCCAGCCGCCAACGAGGCTCGCCGGAAATGTAGCGATTCCCACGGCGGTGGCGTAAACGCCGAAGGCGGTCGCCTTGAAGTCTGGCGGGATGATGGTGGCCAGAAACGCCTTCTGTATCCCTTCGGTAAGCCCCATGAACAGGCCGTACAAGCCGAACAGGACCCAGATGGCAGCGGTGCTCCTGGCGACCGCGAAGCCGTAATAAAGCCCGGCAAAGAGCACGAACCCGAGCAGGATGATCCTTTTCTTGCCGAACCGGTCAGCAGCCATGCCTGCAGGGATGGCCGACAGGGAGTAGACAAGATTGAACACCAGGTAGACGGCCGGGATCATCACCGTCGGAATTCCCACCTGCTCCGCCCGCAGGATCAGGAAGGCATCGCTGGAATTGCCCAAGGCGAACAGGGTCGCGATCACTATGAAGAACTTCACTTTCCAGTCGAAGTGCCGGAGGGTCAGCTTCGGCCGCTCTGCGTGGTCTGGAAGAGACTTTCTCTTCTCTTGAATAAACACCATAATCAGCAGAACCGCGATCACCCCCGGTATCATCGAGAGCCAGAAGACTTTCCGGTAGTCGTTGCTGAACAGCCCGAGGAGAAAAAGGGTGATGGCGGGGCCGACCACCGCCCCCATGGTGTCCATGGAGCGGTGAAAACTGAAGGCGCGGGCCAAATGAG
>JAJZUQ010000112.1 GCA_021848385.1 Deltaproteobacteria bacterium | reverse complement strand
ATCCGGCGCCTTTCTCCTGTGCCTGTCCGTCTATCTGGTCGTTTCAATCGCATACTCCGTCTATCTCAAGGATCACCCCCTGATCGACATCTTCTGCATCTCCGCGGGGTTCCTGCTCAGGCTCCAGGCGGGCGGCGCGGCATTCGGCATAGCCATTTCCGAATGGCTGTTCCTGAGCGTCTTTCTGCTGTCGGTCTTCCTCAGCACCGGCAAGCGTCTCGGCGAGAAGAACCGGCTCGGCGCAATGGCCGCCAGTCACCGCAAGGCCCTCGTTGCGTATCCCGAGGGCTTTCTCCAGGGAACCATGTATATGACCGGCAGCGCCGTGCTGGTGACCTATACCATGTATGTGATCGTGCGGCACTCGGTTCTCCTGGTCTATTCCGTTCCGCTCTGCTGTTTCGGGCTGCTGCGGTACATACTCAGGGTGCAGTCCGGCAGGGGAGGCGACCCGACCGAGTCGTTGCTCAGGGATGTGCCCCTCTTTATCGTAGGGGTTGTCTGGGTGGCGATGGTGGGGTGGGGGATATACGGGCAATGAGGCGCGCTCTGCTTGCATGGCTGTATAAGCTGTTTCCTTTTGACTTGAAAGGGGATTGCCTGGTGCCGCCGGCCCGGGACGGCATACGGATATCATGCATCATCAACTTCTATGGCCGGCTGGACCTGCTTGCCGGCATTCTGCACTCACTTGCCCAACAGCAATTCGACAAGGAGCGCTTCGAAGTCATTCTGGTCGAAGACAGAAATGGAACGGAAGCCGGAAGACGCATGGCCGACGAATTCGGGAAGTATCTGCAGACGGTCTATCTGCCGCTTGACAGGAACTTCGGCAGGATGGGGTATTCCCGCAATTATGGCCTGAACCGTTCCAGGGGCGATGTGATCCTTTTTTTGGACGATGATACCGTTATTCAGCAGGATGACTTCCTGGCAATCCTTGACGAGGTGTTCGGGCAGGACCGGGAAATCGATGCGGCGGTTCCCCATGGGCATGCGAGCTATGCGCTTATCGATGGAAAATACGACCACCACGATCCGTACTTCATGACCAGTCGGTGTACGGCGTACCGCCGCCGGGCATTGGCTGATCTGGGCGGATTCATGGACCACTTTGTGGGGCAGGAGGACGTGGAGTTTGTCATCAGGTTCCTGATGGCGGGCAAGCGCTGCGAAAACGCCCCGAGGCTGAACTATTTCCACCCGCCGCTGCTGGTTGCCAATTTTCGTAAGCCAAAGGCGGTAGGGTATTCCTTCTATCAACTGAAATCAAAGTATCCACCGATAACCTGGATCATAACCGTCTTCAACTGCGCCCGTCATGCCCCCCTGTATCTGCTTCCGTTCAGACGCTGCAGGGAGATGGGGCGCTTCGGGATCGGATTTCTTGCAGGGGTGCTGGTTTCCCTTTTCAAAAAGGAAGGGTTTCAGTACAATTAGCGCGATGGAACAACCTGAAATCCTCATAAAGCCGGGCATGGGAGCACTCCACTACTGGCGCGATATCTGGCGCTACCGGGAACTCTTTTTCTTTCTGGCGTGGCGGGACATCCTGGTGCGCTACAAGCAGACCGCCATCGGCATTGCCTGGAGCGTCCTGCGCCCGCTCCTTACCATGGTGGTCTTCACCATCGTCTTCGGCAGGCTGGCCAAGCTTCCCTCCAACGGCGTGCCATACCCCATCATGGTCTACGCGGCCATGCTGCCATGGCAGTTTTTCGCCAATTCCCTCACCGAAAGCAGCAACTCCCTGATCGACAACGCCAATCTGCTGACCAAGGTCTACTTCCCCCGCCTGATCGTTCCTGCCGGAGCGGTTATCGTCAGCATGGTGGATCTCCTTATCTCCGCGGCCATCCTCGGCGGGCTCATGGCGTGGTATCGCTTTGTCCCCGACCTGAGGATCCTGTTTTTGCCCGCATTCTTCATGATGGCCTTCATGGCCTCCTTTGGCGCGGGCTTGTGGCTTTCGGCGCTTAACGTGAAATACCGTGATTTCCGCTATGTGGTGCCGTTTTTGGTGCAGCTCGGGCTTTACATCTCGCCGGTTGGTTTTTCCAGCGCCATCGTCCCCCGGGAATGGCGCTTCCTGTACTTTCTCAATCCCATGGTCGGTGTCATCGACGGTTTCCGCTGGGCCCTGCTCGGTGATGCCTTTCCGGTAAACTGGCCGGGATTCACCCTTTCGTTCATGCTGGTTGCCCTGCTCCTTGTCGGCGGAGTGTTCTACTTCCGCCGCATGGAACGCGGCTTTGCGGATGTGGTGTAGGATATGCCCGCGGTGATCACCGTTGAAAACCTGGGCAAGAAATATCTGCTGCGGCACCAGTCAGACCAACAGCCGTACGTGGCCCTGCGCGATGTGCTCAGCGACGGGGTCAGGAGTCTCGGGCGCCGACTGCTGGGACGGGGCAACACGGTGAGCCGCAGCCCTGGGCAGGAGGAATTCTGGGCGCTCAAAGACGTCTCCTTCGAGGTGAAACAAGGAGACCGGATCGGCATCATCGGCCGTAACGGCGCCGGGAAGTCCACCCTGCTGAAGATCCTCAGCCGCATCACCGAGCCGACCACCGGCAGCGTCCGGATACGGGGGAGGGTGGCCAGCCTGCTGGAAGTGGGGACCGGGTTTCACCCCGAACTGACCGGGCGGGAGAACATCTACTTGAACGGCGCCATCCTGGGGATGGGCCGTGCGGAGATCCGGAAGAAGTTCGACGAGATCGTGGATTTCGCCGAGATCGAGAAGTTCCTCGACACTCCGGTGAAGCGCTATTCGTCGGGGATGTACGTACGACTGGCCTTTGCCGTGGCGGCCCATCTCGAGCCGGAAATTTTAGTGGTTGACGAGGTCTTGGCGGTAGGTGATGCCCATTTCCAGCATAAGTGCTTAGGGAAGATGGCAGACGTCTCCACGGCAGAGGGTAGGACCGTGCTGTTTGTCAGCCATAATATGGCAGCGATCAGAAGTCTTTGTAATCGTGCACTGTTCGTCTCATCAGGAATGATTGCCGTGGATGGAGCGTGTGAATCAGCGATTTCGCAATATTTGATGGTTAAATCGGAAATGGGCACGTGGAAAGCCTCGCGGAGTCCAAAGGCATGTGATAAGTTCTGCTTTACTTCAGTAAAAATATATGATGCCAATCAATACGATTCGGGAATCATCAGTTCAGATGCTCCCGTCAATATCTCCGTTGAATACGTTGCTCTTGTGAGACTGGCGGGTATTCAACTCGCCATGAGAGTTACGAACCAAGACGGAGTGGTTGTTTTTACGACAGCAAATACTGATGCCGTTGGGGTGTTGGTCGATATCGAAAAAGGGTTCTATAGAGACAGGATTTCCCTTCCGGCAAACTTTTTGCCTCCCGGAAGGTACACCCTCCTATTGGCTGCGATGAAACCCAATATCGAACTCTACGATAAAGTTGAAAACCAAATATCTTTTTT
>JAJZUQ010000111.1 GCA_021848385.1 Deltaproteobacteria bacterium | reverse complement strand
GCCAAGTGTGACATCCTGGCCCACCGCACCTTCTACGGCAGCGACGTGGACCCCAAGATGGTGCGCCTCGCCACCATGAACCTCACCCTGCGGGGCCTTCCCGCCGTATCCATCCGCCGCCGCAACGTCCTCACCACCACCCTCGACCCCCAGCAGAAGGCCGACCTGGGGATACCCCCGGAGGGGTATGCCGTCATCCTCGCCAACCCGCCCTTTTCCGGCCGGGTGGACCGGGACCGGATCGTGGACGACGTCAAGATCGGCACCACCACCGCCACCGAGATCCTCTTTCTCAAGTACATGATGGGTAAGCTTGCAACCGGTACCAGTGACAGCATGAGAAATATTTCTCAGGGGAAGCTGAAGTGTTTGCCTATTCCGGTTCCGCCTCTTGAGATTCAGGAAGCATTTTCAACCCGCGCAGTTGATATCGGCGCCCTCATCATCCAGCAGGAACGCTCCCTCGGCCAGGCCGAGGCCCTCATGCACTCGCTCATGGCCCGCTATTTCGGCGAAACCGGAACCGGCGACGCCGCCCCCTGCGACACGAAGGCCCCCTCACCCCTCCCCCTCTCCCCGCGGAAGGGGGGTGCCAAAGAAAAGCCTCTTCCGGCGGGAGAGGGGGAGCACGACCTTCCCCTCGTGGCCGAACCGCCCGTACCCTACGCCGCCGACACCGTCCCCCGGCGCATTCTCTCCCACATGTTCCCCGGCCGCGACTACTCCAGGGCAGAGATCGCCGCCGCCCTCAGCCTTTCCGACACGGAGTGGGCCTGGGCGATCCGCCAGCTGAAGGAGGAGGGAGCGGTGGTGCAGACGGGGGAGAGGCGCGGGGCGCGGTATTCCCTTAAGGCAATTGACTGATAGAATAGCTTAGGCAGTGAAAAAGAGTTGTGGTATAGTCCCGCGCGAACTGCAAGAGGGATGATGGAGGATGGAGGTTTCCGTGTTTGACATGCCACGCTACGTACAAAACAGCTTCAATGTCGTTTTTCCCCGGCATGCAACCATTCGTCGGTTGGCAAACGACTTTGAGGACCGTTTGAAGGGGCACTATCTCCAGCCACAGATAATCGGGGTTCCGGACGAGTTGGACCCCGAGGTGCCAAGGTTGATTTTCGGCTCGGTACACGGTTTCAGCCAGATAGTCGTCTCGCAGGTCGGTATCGTCCTCAATGTTTCCTATTCACCTGATTACCAGGGTGACAGCCATAAGGGTAAGAACTATCTTGCCGAGCGAATCGCCATTCTTTTTGACCTCATCACCCTGCTGGGCGAAAAAAGCCCTTATTTTTGCGGGCTTTCCACAAAGGTTCAACTTCCCTGCACGGGGGGGGACGAAGAAGTCCTGGCTCATCTTGCGAAATTGCTCCTCAAGAATGAGTCAACGACGGGGGTTCATGATCTGAACGTAAAGACAACAAATGTTGTTGATAACCGTTTTTTCAGCAACGTGAGTGTCGCAAATTATCGAACCTGGAATATCGCGTCTGATGTCCAAGGGGTTATGAGCCTCTCCGACAAGGATGCCATAGCCCATGGGATAGAAATAACGGCCGATTTCAACGACAGATATAGCTATAATCAGGACAAGAGTTACCGGTCAAGCCTGGACCAGGCAAAAATTGTCATGGAATATGGTTTTGCACAGGTTGAAAGAACCGTTGAGACGATCGGAGGGGCGCCTTCATGACCTATACAAACGAATCGACTTCGACATCTTTTTTTGTCGGGCTTGGGAAGAAGGGGCTTCCCTTTGTTGCGATGTCCGTATTGGCAGCGCCGGTCACCCCTGCGTATACTTCACTGGTGTGCAACGGCATCATGCAGAATACAACCGTTTCCCGCGCGGAACGTCTCCCCGGCGAGATGCTTGCCAAGGCGCGGCGATCTACTGCTAAATCCCTCCTGAAGTTCGCCGGTACCTGGGCCGGGGATGACCTGGACCGCTGCCTCAAGGAAGCCTACGACGCCAGGGCAAAGGCCATTTTCTAATCTCTCTCATGTACCTCCTGGACACCAACCATTCCAGCCACCTTATTGCCGGTCACCCGAGCATTGTTGAGAAGTTGTCAGTTTTGGACGAGGTGCCGGTGGCGACATGTGCCATCGTGCGTGGCGAGCTGTTCTTCATGGTGCACAAGCCCGAGAAAAAACAGGAAAATCTCCAACGAGTCCCGGGAATTCTTTGACGAAATTGAAGTTTTTCCTGTCGACGACCAGGTTGCGGATATTTACGGTGAGTTGAAAGCTTCCATCATTGATTATTTTGGGCCTAAGGAAAAAGCCAAACGCCGCAGGGCGAGGATAGAGGAACTTGGGTTTTCTGAAAACGATCTCTGGATCGCTGCCGTAGCCAAGCGGTACGGTTACACGGTGGTTTCCTGCGACAGCGATTTTAGGCGGCTGCAAGAGATTGGGAGCTTGAAAGTCGAGTCCTGGCTGCCGGCAAACAGTGTTCCGTGATGGAATGCAGGTTAAGTGTATTGGGGGAGTTTCAGGATAAAAGGCGGCCAATGGGTCGCCTTTGCAATTAAGGGGCTGGGTGTTCAAATGCGTGAAACAGGCCGTCAACTTGTAAACTTATGAGGAGTGGCATGAAAAGAAACGTGGAAGAGTATATGGCTCTCCCCTACACCATCGAAATCATCCCTGATGAGGGGAGCTGTTTCGTCAAGGTCAAAGAGTTGGAAGGGTGCATGTCGGTTGGCGAAACCAGGGCTGATACTTTCTATGATCAAGGACGCCATGCGCGGATGGTTTGTCGCTGCCCTAGATGACGGAATTAATATCCCCTTGCCCCAATCGATGTATTAGACCGCCGAGGCGTATAATCTCATGCTTCCTTGAATTGAACAGGAATCCACCATGCCCGCCTACGTAGAGCCCGTCTTCCGCCCACCCAGTGAAGCCCGCAGCCTCATCTTCCAGATCACCATCGGCTGTTCCCAGAACCACTGCGCCTTCTGCGGGATGTACAAGATGAAGCGCTTCAGGCTGAAGCCGGTGGAGGAGGTGTTCGCCGAGATCGACGGCATTCCGGCCCGGTACCGTCCCCATGCGGACCGGGTCTTTCTGGCCGACGGCGACGCCCTGGTCTACCCCTTCGAGGGGCTCTGCGCCATCCTCGACCGGCTTGCCGCGACGTTTCCGAACCTGACGCGGGTCGGCTCCTATGCCTCCCCCAAAAGCCTCACCACCAAGAGTGTGGAGGAACTGCGGACCCTGCGGAAGAAACGGCTCCGGATCCTTTACTTCGGGCTGGAGTCGGGGGACGACGGGACGCTGGCTGCGGTGAACAAGGGGTTCTCGGCCGATGAGATGGCGCGGGAGGGGTGCAAGGCCCGGGAGGCGGGGATGAAGCTCTCCGTTACCGCCATTCTCGGCCTGGCCGGCAGGGGAAGGAGCCTCGAACACTCCCGGGCCACGGCCGCGTGGGTAAACCGGGTGAACCCCGAGTATTTCTCGCTCCTCACCCTCTTTCACCGCCATAACGACGACTTCATC
>JAJZUQ010000110.1 GCA_021848385.1 Deltaproteobacteria bacterium | reverse complement strand
GAGCTGTCAGGAAATCACGAGATCGCCTTCAACCATCTTTTCACGATCACGAACGCTCCGATTGGGCGTTTCCTGGAACATCTCGAAGCCACCGGCACGTACCCTGATTATCTGCGCATGCTGGCTGGGCGCTTCAACCCCGAGGCAGCCGGCAATATCATGTGCCGTACCCTGATTAGCGTTGATTGGCAGGGTAGGATTTACAATTGCGATTTCAATCAGGCCTTGGGGATGCCGGTTACGGCTGATGACGGTTCTGAAATGACGATTTCAGAGCTGGACGATGCTGGTATGACCGGGAAAAAAATCCATCTTTCCCAGCACTGTTATTGTTGTACAGCTGGCGAAGGTTCCAGTTGCACAGGGGCACTCGTACAGTGATTCTCATCGGTTTAATAATATCCTGGTTGCCTTTGTACCTCGAACAAGTGCGGATGATCACCATGCAGCAGGCCCTGATATCGCACCGCGCCTGACGAAAATCAGCTAGTCAAACAATCAGCTTCTTGAAACCGTCTTTGACTGCTTCGGCCAGGATAATATTCGCTGTGTCTTCTATGAAGCTTTGGTTGACATATGTTCGGCGCAGGTGGTAATCATCGCGCCATCAAATTTGATTCAATCAGCCGAACCGCCGTGTACACGATCCGTATGCACGGGGGGCGACTTCTTCTTATCCCGATTAGAGTAGTTCCATAGGCCCTCGGTGGCCATATTCGAGACACGTAATGACTGCGGATTGGACTATGCTTCAAGTAATGTCGGTACTCTTTCTCGCCACGTTCATCCGCTCGGCGTTTGGATTCGGTGAAGCCCTGGTAGCAGTGCCTCTGCTCGCCCTTATCATGCCAGTCGAGGTGGCCGCGCCCGTGGCTGTTCTGGTCTCGATCACTGTCGCGGGGGTCGTGGTCGCGCAAGACTGGCGCCATGTTCATTTCCGCAGTGCCGGATGGTTATTCCTCTCAACCCTTGTCGGAACGCCCTTGGGGCTCTTGCTGTTGACCGCAATTGAAGGAAAGATTGTTAAAGCAATCCTGGCCGTTGTCATCATCACATTCTCGACGTATGCCTTGATCAGTCGGAAACATGCCACGCTCAGGAACGACCGGCTGTCGTGGTTTTTCGGACTGGGTGCGGGGATACTGGGAGGTGCCTTCGGCATGAATGGACCACCACTCGTAATATACGGTTCGCTTCGCGGCTGGTCGCCCCAACACTTCCGGGCGACTTTGCAAGGATATTTTCTCCCCGCCAGTATGATCGTCATGTGCGGCTATTGGCTTACAGGTCTATGGACCCCAGTCGTGACCCATCATTATCTCACGGTATTGCCGGCGGTCGTGGTGGCGATATTTTTGGGCCGAGCGGTCAACCAGCGTATGAACGGTCATTCGTTTCTCCTATACGTCCACATTGGCCTAATCGCGGCGGGAGCCATGCTGCTGTTTCAAACAATCGCCTGACTGGTGGCGCAACCGACTGTCGCAGCTTAGGTTCTCGCCGCAGGCTTCTTTCTCGACTGATTTTCATTTGCAAACGTTCAGCTGGATGCATTATTTCACAAACATTTGGTCAACGTTTGGTCAAAGGTGATTTTGTCGTGTACCATTACTAGGAGGATTTTATTCTTGGCTCAAAACAGGTATTCCGCCGAAAAAAAGGACTTTCATTCAATGGCGAATGGGGTGCCGCATGGAAAGGACAACCGTAGGTAATGAAATAGCGATTACTCGGCTTTCACCCTGGTGGAGGAATACCGCTATCCTCGTCCTGGTGCTGGGATTCACGGTCCTGATCTGGATTGCCGTCAGGAGTTATAAGGATGCCCCGCCGATCCCGGCAAAGGTCGTCGGCCCGGCAGGGGAGACGCTGTTCTCCCGGGCGGACATCGTTGCCGGGCAACAGGTTTTCCTCAAGCACGGCTTGATGGAAAACGGGACCATCTGGGGGCACGGCGCCTACCTGGGCCCCGATTTCTCCGCCGTATACCTCCATAGCCTCAGCATGGAGACACGGGAGACGATCGCCCGGGAACGCTTCAACCGGACTCCCGGCAATCTGAGTGAGGCCGAGAGTGATGCCGTGGACGCGGAAACCGGGCAGTTGCTCAAGCAAAACCGCTATGATCCCCGATCGGAGACATTGACCTTTACCCCGCCGGAAGCCGCATCGTATCGGAAGCAGATCGCAACATGGGCGGACTATTTCTCCAGGCCTGCCGGAAACGGCGGCCTCCCCGCCAAGTACATCTCGAACCCCGAGGATCTGCGTCTGTTGTCCTCCTTTTTTGCCTGGACCGCCTGGGCCTCGGTTGCCAATCGTCCCGGCAAGCCCTACTCCTACACGAACAATTTCCCCTACGACCGGGTGGCCGGCAATACGCCAACCAGCGATGCGGTCCTCTGGAGCGCCCTCAGCCTGATCACGCTCCTTGCCGGGACGGCCGGCGTGCTCTTCGCCTTTGGCAAGTTCGATTTCCTGGGGTGGAAGGGGAAGGGTGAGCATGTCCATCCGCAACTGCTCCCCGGCGTGACCACCGAGAGCCAGCGGGCCACGGCCAAGTATTTCGTGATCGTTGCCCTCCTTTTTCTCGGGCAGACGCTGGTGGGCGGGGCTACCGTTCATTACCGGGTCGATCCGGCGAGTTTTTACGGTATCGACATCTCGGGATTGCTCCCCAGCCACATCCTGCGTACCTGGCATCTGCAGCTGGCGATATTCTGGATCGCCACCGCCTATGTGGCCGGCGGGCTTCTCCTCGCACCTTCCGTGGGGGGAAAAGAGCCTGCCGGGCAGGCCAGGGGGGTCAACCTCCTGTTCGGCGCACTGCTCATCGTTGTCGTGGGGAGCCTCTGCGGCGAGATCCTCGGCATCAACCAACTCCTTGGCAGGTTCTGGTTCTGGTTCGGTCACCAGGGATGGGAGTACCTCGACCTGGGACGTGCCTGGCAGATACTGCTGGCAATCGGTCTGGTGCTCTGGGTTGTCCTCCTGTTCAGGGGAATAGCCCCGGCACGGAAAGACCGGGAACGCCAGGAGATCTCCTCGCTCTTCCTCTACGCGGCCCTCGCCATTCCGCTCTTCTATCTCCCGGCCATGTTCTTCGACAGCACCAGCCACTTCTCGGTGGTGGACACTTGGCGCTTCTGGATCATCCACCTCTGGGTCGAGGGTTTTTTCGAGGTCTTCGTGACCGTCATGGTCGCCCTCATCTTCTACCAGCTCGGCATTGTCTCCCATCAGACGGCGGCCCGGGTCGTCTACCTGGATGCCATACTCTATCTCGGCAGCGGCATTGTCGGCACCGGACACCACTGGTACTGGACCGGCCAGTCCAACGTCACCATGGCACTGGCGGCGGTCTTCTCCGCCATGGAGGTGGTGCCGCTCACCCTGCTCACCCTGGATGCGTGGGACTTCGTCAAGCTGACCAGGGGGACGTGCGATGTCTGCGGCAAGGCCATCGCCGTGCCGCACCGCTGGACCTTCTATTTCCTGATCGCCGTCGGGTTCTGGAA
>JAJZUQ010000109.1 GCA_021848385.1 Deltaproteobacteria bacterium | reverse complement strand
AAACAAAGGAGTTTATAGTTTTACTAAAATTACGATATGAGAAGAAGGAGAGAAGTAATGAAGTGTCCCGTTTGCAAGACCCGTGGAGAGTATCTTGGAATCAACCTCCAGGCCGATGGTTTCGCCGAAAACATCAATACGTGCCACGTTTGCGAGACGACATGGTCCGTCAATCACGGCATATCCAAAGTCATCGAGGATTCCATGTTTCTGGAAACCACATCCGAATGTAACGATGAGGATACGTACTGTTTCGCCGCATAAAACATCTCGTGGTATTTGAAAATGAATCTGCACAGAAAAGCCGGGAACGCTCAAAGCGTATCCCGGCTTTTTTTGTCGAATGAAGAAAACCTGCTACAGGCCGAACCTGCGCTGCACGTCGGCGGGAGCCGGCTCGAAACGGGCAAATTCCATGGTGAAGGTGCCGCGGCCTCTGGTGGCACTCCTCAGTTCGGTCATGTAGCCGAACATTTCGGTCAGGGGGACCAGTGCCCGGACAGTCTCCATCTCCCCCTGGGTCTGGAGCCCTTCCACCCGCCCCCGCTTCTGCTGGAGCGAACCGAGCACCTTGCCGGAACAGTCGAGGGGGAAGATGATCTCCAGCGCCATGACCGGTTCCAAGAGGACCGGCGCACCTTCCCGGGCAGTCATCACCATCCCCCGCTGGGCTGCTGCCCGCATCCCCTGTTCGGTGGTCACCCCCTGCTCGACGGGGGCTTCCAGAACCAGCACCTCCAAGTCGGTCAGAGGATAACCGGTAAGGCAGCCGGCAGCGCAGCCCTGGGTGAGACTTTCCATCAGGGCGTTCCGCAGCTCCTTCGGCAACACCGACTCCTGGGGGAGGGAGAACTCGACCTTCGCTCCCTCTCCCCGCGCCAGTGGGGTCAGTCGGAGCAGCACCTCCCCTCCCTGCACCTTCCCCTCGAACTCCCGACGGAATACCTCGCGCCGCTCGACCATTCGCGTCAGCGTCTCCCGATAGACCACCTGGGGGCGGCCGGTCTTGACACCCACGCCGAACTCCCGCTCCAACCGGTCGGTGACGATCTCCAGGTGCAGTTCCCCCATCCCTGTAAGGATGGTCTGGCCGGTTTCGGCATCCTCATGAACCCGGAAGGTGGGATCTTCCCACTGCAGCTTCTCCAGGGCAAGAGGGAGCTTCTCCTTGTCCGCCGCCCCCCGGGGTTCAACCGCCAGAGAGACCACCGGCTCGGGAACGGTCAACCCCTCCAGGACAAGGTGGTAATCGGGTGTACAGAGGGTGTCGCCGGTCAGGGCCGCCTTGAGGCCGGTAACCGCCACGATATCACCGGCCTTGGCTGTCTCCAGCTGCTCCCGCTTATGGGCATGCATCCGGAACAGGCGGGCCGCCTTCTCGAAGCACCCCTGGGAACTGTTTAAAAGCGCCATACCTGCCTTGAGCGTGCCGGAATAGATCCTCAGATAGGTGAGCTTGCGCCCTTCTTCGGCGATAACCTTGAAAGCGAGGGCACAGAAGGGGGCTTGCGGATCGCAGACCAGCAGTTCACGCTCGCCCGCAGTCGGCCGAAGGGCATGAACCGGCGGCAGATCCAGGGGAGATGGCAGGAAGTCGGCCACCCCGTCAAGAAGGGACTGTACCCCCTTGTTGCGGAGAGCTGACCCGAGAAACACGGGAAACAGCCTGCATTCCAGGGTTCCCCGCCGGATGGCCGGGCGGAGCCGCTCCGCCGCAACCTCGGCACCAGCCAGATAATCGGCCAGGATGGTGTCGTCGAAATCAGCCGCCGCCTCCACCAGCTCGTCACGCGCCGCGCGGGACGCCTTCGCGAGATCGGGGGGGATGGGCTCCCGCAGCACCGTCTTTCCCAGGTCCGCCTCGTCGAAGGAGAGAAAATCCTGAGTAAGCAGGTCGATCACCCCCCTGAAATTTGTCTCGTTCCCGACGGGAAGCTGGAGAAGGAGAGGACGGGCATTGAGCCGCTTCGCCATCTGCCCGAGGACGGCCCGATAGTCAGCGCCGACCCGGTCAAGCTTGTTGATGAAACAGATCCGGGGCACCCGGTAGCGGTCGGCCTGGCGCCACACCGACTCGCTCTGGGGCTGAACTCCTTCCACGGCGCTGAAGATGGCAATCGCACCGTCCAGCACCCGCAGCGCCCGTTCCACTTCGATGGTGAAGTCGATGTGGCCGGGGGTATCGATCAGGTTGAGCCAGCACTCCCGCCAGCGGCAACTGGTAGCCGTGGCAGTAATGGTGATCCCACGCTCCTGTTCCTGGGGCATCCAGTCCATCACCGCGAGCCCCTCGTGCACCTCCCCCATCTTGTGAGTCTCGCCGCTATAGAAGAGGATACGCTCCGACACCGTGGTCTTGCCGGCGTCGATGTGGGAGATGATGCCGATGTTGCGGATGGATTGAAGGGATGGCTGGTCCATGGGATAGGTCCGGAGTAGTTAGTAAATTAACATCAAAACGGTTGAACTCGCGAAGTCACACACCCACCGGCAAAGGCGGGGGGAAGGTCATGCTCACTCCTCGCAGGGAGGTCAAGCACCGACATCACCGCTAGGATACAACAAACTGCGTGGGGCGCAACAGCGCGTCAGCGTCTGTGTGCCACCATCAGTTGGACAATCCCTTCATATTTATCAGTTGACTTTATACGTCAATGCCGTATAGTTGAGCCATGGTAACTTTTGTGGAGTCGCCGATATTTACCAAGCAGGTTCATGATTACCTGCAAGACGACGAGTACCGGGTTTTTCAAGCTTTCCTTGTCACGAATCCAGATGCTGGCGACGTGGTACGCGGCTCAGGAGGAGTTCGCAAGGTGCGCTGGAGCCGTCGAGGAACTGGCAAGAGCGGTGGTGTCAGAGTCCTCTATTTTGTCCGGACAGAGGCCGGGGAAATCTGGCTGCTTTTGATCTATGCCAAGAGTGCTATTGACAGCATTCCTGGCCACATTCTCAGAGCCCTCAAAGAGGAGATGGAACATGCCACTCGATAAAAAAGAACTGCTTGAACGTGACGCAAAACGTAACATTGGCGAGGAATTACTCCAGGCTGTCAGAGATATTAAGGCCGGCAGAGCTGGACGAGTTTCCGATGTGGAGGTTTCTCCATTGGCCTCTGCCCGTCTAAAAATAGGTCTTTCACAGAACGAGTTTGCAAAAATGCTTGGAGTATCTCTCCGTACTCTCCAGGAGTGGGAACAGGGGCGCAGAAACCCATCGGGAGCTGCCAAGTCCCTCATATCAATTGCCATCAAGAATCCGGAAGCTTTAAAAGAACTGCTTGCCGCTTAACGTGTGGAACTGGTGGAACTGGGTGGAACTGGGGTCAGGCTTGAAAGACTGTAACTTGTAGTTCTTGCCTTACCCTCATAGCCTTTTCCTCACACGCAAACTCACTGTTACGGCGATGTTCGAATCTTCTGATCGCTGCACTTAATGATGACGGGTCTCTCCCTAGTCTGATCGCCAACTTGGTCAGCGGCTCATCGGTTAATTCCTGGACTGCCCAAGCGGCAAGACTCCTGGCTTCAGATGGTAAGCGCTTCTGGCCGGGCGCTGCTAATTCATCTTCCTGAAGATCATATATGTTCATCACTACCT
>JAJZUQ010000060.1 GCA_021848385.1 Deltaproteobacteria bacterium | reverse complement strand
AATCAAGGTGTTTGTCGATTTGGCTTGTCTTTTATCGCGGTTCTGAATCGTTCTGAATCACCAAATCATGCAGTCTGATTATCAGGCATGGTTTCCCAATTCGTTGGTTTTATGATTTACTGTAATTTTATCTCATGCTATGGTATATCTCTCCTGACGTACCCAGATTTAGGGTTTTTGTGAGCTGAGAGAGTGTGATATGTCAGAACACAGGATACACGATAGGGAATATTGCGAGATAAAATGCAATATGCACCGGGAATGTTTGTATTACCCCGCCATGGTAAAGAATATTTCGCCTGGTGGCGCTCTTGTTAGTTTCTATGTCACACACCCGAATCTTCATGTCGGTGATAATTGCGAAGTTTTCATTGGCGGAGAGAACCTTCGCAAATATTCATGTGAGATTGTACGGATCCACTCTTTGGATGTTGCCTTGAAGTTCATCGACATGCACACACTCTAGACGGTGATTGTACCGTCAGTCTGCTCTCGAAGCCGGATTCCCCATCAGGGGTTTCCGGCTTCTTTTTATACTATGTAAACCGGCATCCTTTCCCCGTGTGGGCAGTGTTGTGCTATGACTTTTTTGTGCCGTAGTTAATGTTATGGTTGTGCTCAATCATACCAAGTATCCGATTCTGCGTAATTTGTCTCGACATGTTCTTCTGTGGATATATAGGTACGTATCTACTTATGCATGTTAATTGTCTTCCTTTCCCGCCTGTGTGTACCGCCAGTATTTGATGATATGTTCCATGGCCGTTGACATCCGCTCCCATCCGGTATAGTGTACACATATACACTATACCGGAGAATAGCTCATGGAAGACATAACTCCCCGCCAACGACAGGTCCTCGATTTTATCGCTACGTACCAGCATCGATTTGGCTATCCCCCTTCAATGCGGGAGATTGCAGACGGTCTGGGCATCAGGAACCTCTTCGGAATCCAGCGACACATGGCAGCCCTGGAGAAGAAGGGGGCTATCGAACGCTCTCCGGGGAGTTCACGGGGGATCAGGCTTAACAACAGCATCGTCTACCCTGAGAGGGAAGAACGGATCTCCTCTGGAGACGAGCCGTTGGCACATTTTCTTCCCATCGTCGGCACGGTGCGGGCCGGTATGCCCCAGACGCCAGTGGAGGATATCCAGGGGTACTATTCCATTGATCGCAACGTGGCGCGGTCCGGAGGTACCTTCTTTTTGCGGGTGAAGGGGGACTCGATGATCAACGCCTCCATCTGCGAGGGTGATCTGGCGCTTATCCGCCCCCAGGAAGTGGCGAATAACCGGGATATCGTGGTAGCCCTGGTGGATGGGGAGGCAACCCTAAAGCGCTTCTATCGGGAAAACGGCCGCATCCGCCTGCAGCCGGAAAACCCCAATTACCCCCCGATCATCATCAGTGGCGACGGTGACGTCTCCATAGTCGGTAAAGTGGTCGGCATCTATCGTTCACTGGACTAGCTGTCATGATGCTGCGCACTTCCCAGATACGGGTGGCCGTGCTCTTCGGCCCCGGACACGCGATCAAGCCGGTCTGGTTCGACTGGGAGCGGCGCAAGCACACCATCCTGGAGACCACCTACACCTGGGAGGACCGCAAGGGCGATACGAAGTTGCTGCACTTTGCCGTGCGGGACGAAGGCGGGCTGTATGAGCTGATCTTCGATACTAGGGAGCAGACCTGGTCGCTGGAGGGTATTGCTGCCAACCCTTGAAGAATCAGAATTTCGGCAGCAATCGTTCGCGATACGCTTTGAAATCCGGGACAATCCTTTCATAGTCAGATGACATGAGAGGAGAAGAGATCAGGAAATCGGCCGTCGCCCGGTTACAGGCAACCGGGATGTTCCAGACGACCGCGATCCGCAGCAGGGCCTTGACGTCCGGATCATGGGGCTGCGACTCCAGCGGATCCCAGAAAAAGATGACAAAATCAAGTCCCCCTTCGGCGATCTTCGCCCCGATCTGCTGATCCCCGCCCAGGGGGCCACTCAGCAGTTTGGTTACGGGCAGCGCCAGGGTTTCTTCCAGAAGGGTTCCTGTCGTTCCCGTGGCATAAAGTGCATGCCCCGAAAGAGAGTCGCGGTTGAGTCCGACCCACTCCAG
This sequence comes from Deltaproteobacteria bacterium, assembly GCA_021848385.1. Lineage (GTDB taxonomy): Bacteria > Desulfobacterota > Desulfuromonadia > Geobacterales > Geobacteraceae > Geomobilimonas. Next base: position 17,478 of record JAJZUQ010000060.1, on the reverse strand, counting down.
AAGATCCCGTTTCATGTTGTCGTGGGCAATGAGTGCAATATTTTTTTTCCTTGGGATATGCTGCTGCATGATAGCTGGCCTCCTGGTTTTGGGTAGGATAGGAACATGATAATAGCACGGATTTACCGCTGTGACCGTTCAGAAAAGCAACTATTTGCGCTTGGGCTCAATTCATGAATCAGCACCTCATCCTGCACGTAGACATGAACGCTTTTTTCGCCTCGGTGGAGCAGCAGTCCAACCCCGAACTGCGGGGGAAGCCGATTGCGGTCATCGGCCGGGGCCGCACTGTCGTCACCACCGCATCCTACGAGGCCAGGGCCTTCGGGGTCAAGACCGGCATGAACACCTGGCAGGCGAAGCAGGCCTGCCCGCATGTCATCTTCGTCATCGGCGACAACCGCAAGTACACCCACACCTCCAGCGAGATCATGCAGATGATGCGCGACTACACCCCCTTGGTGGAGGTCTTCTCCATCGACGAGGCCTGGATGGACGTCACCCACTCGCTGGCCCTGTTCGGCTCCGCCGAACGGATTGCCTACCTCCTGAAAGCCCGCATAAGGCAACGCTTCGGCATTACCTGCTCCATAGGCATCGCCCCCAACAAGCTCCTGGCCAAACTGGCCAGCGAAATGAAGAAACCGGACGGGCTGACCATCATCCGGCCGGAGGACGTGCCCCGTCTCCTGGAGAGGTTGCCGGTCGGAGAGCTGTGCGGCATCGGCAGGAAGGTTGAGCAGCACCTCTTCCTGATGGGGATTCGTACCTGCGGGGAACTGGGACGCTACCCGGTGGAGCGGTTGACCCGCAAGTTCGGAGTCGTCGGCGAGCGGCTGTGCCAGATGGGGAAGGGGATGGACGATAGTCCCGTGATACCTGCCGAGGATGAGCAGGAGGTCAAGAGCGTCGGCCACAGCATGACCCTGGATCGTGATATATCTTTATATAATGACATATGTAGATATTTACTTCAGCTTTCCGAGATGGTGGGGCGCAGGGCAAGGCGTTATGGCGTGGCCGGCAAGACGGTGCACCTGACGGTACGTTATGCCGACTTTTCGACTATCGGCAGGCAGCAGACCCGGAAGGAACACACCAACCAGAGCGAGGATATCTTCCGGGAGGCGGTCAGCATTCTCGGCAGCCTGGAGATCACCCAGCCGATTCGACTTCTGGGGGTACGGATCACGAATCTCAGTTACCAGCGGGAACAGCTGCCCCTGTTCGAGGACGAGCGAAGGAAGGTGCTTGCCACGTCGGCCATGGACGAGGTGAACGACCGGTTCGGGAACTTCACGGTGACCTACGGGAGCGTGCTGGACAACGAAGAGAAGGGGTCATTCGTTATCTCCCCGGCCTGGCGGCCGGACGGGATCAGGAAGGTGGATGTGGAGTAAGGTACGTTCTCCTTGAATTTTAGACGATGAACGTTGATGTTGGTATGAAGTGACGGCCCTTCTTTCTGTCACCAGTCCGAGTTTTTTGAAACCTGAAAGGATATGTGTATCTATGGCATTACCAGCAACTGTTTACAAGGTTTCCATCCAGCTGTCCGATGTGGACCGCGGCATCTATGAATCGCTGCAGGCAACGGCAGCCCGGCACCCGTCGGAAACGGCGGAGCGGCTTGTTGCCCGGTTGCTGGCGTTTGCGCTCTTCCATGAACCGGAGTTGTCGTTCACCAAAGGAATCAGCGCTACCGACGAACCGGACCTGTGGGTGAAGGGGCCCGACGGGAGGGTCCGCTTCTGGGTCGAGGTCGGCCTGCCGGAACCGGACCGCATCATCAAGGCGGGCCGGCATGCGGAACGGGTTGCCCTGCTGGCGTCCGGCAGGGCTCTTGCTGTCTGGGACCAGCAGCATCTGGGCAAGCTGGGGAAGGTAGCCAACCTCGTCGTTGTCAGCATTGACCAGGCGTTCATCAGTCAGTTGGTCGACAGGCTGGAACGCTCCATTGCCTGGTCCATAACCGTAACGGAAGGGCTCCTGTATCTGAGCGTAGCCGGAGAAACCCTGGTGACTGCCATCCAGGTGAAGATGGGGAGCCGGTGAATCGTTTGCACGACCTGCGGGGGAGCGTATCCTATGGTGATGGGGCGAGAATGCCCTGGGTGAATATGGCAGCGTACTGCCGAATCAGCTCTTCGTCGTTCTCGGCGGAATGACTGACCAGGTTTTCGGTGGCGAGGGTGCTGAGGAAGAAGTAATTTGCCATACCGGCGAGGGCCAGGGCGGCATTGCCGGTATGGAGCTCCTTTCGGAACTGCCGGCGCCGGATGCCGTCGTCAAGAACATCGATCAGTATCCTGATTACCTTTTCTATGGCGGGTTTGACGATGGTGTGAAACCAGGGGGTGGGATTGGTGAGCTCGCTCGTGTAGAAGCGCAGAAGATAGGGGTTGTTGCGATGGCGCTGAAGGGTCCAGCGGATGTAGGCCTCGATCACGTCCAACGGCTCGGCCCCCTGCGTCCTGATCTCGTCGATCTGATCGAAGCAGGCAAACTGTTCCTGAAGCACCGCGGAGTAAAGCCCCTCTTTCCCTCCGAAATGATAGGAGATCATGGAAATGCTCGCCCCCGCTTCCTGGGAGAGCTCTCGAATGCTGACGCCGTGGAGTCCCCGCTCGGCAAACAGGCGCGTTCCGATCTCCAGTAACTTGGTGCGGCAGTCGTTTTTTGCCATGCTCATTCCCCTCCGTTGAAGGTAGCTGCAAAGCTACCCAATGTCATCTCCTAAATCAAGTTTTTTGACCGTTCACCTGATTCATCCCCACCCATCAAAGTGTTGAGGTCTGGCACTCAATTTACCAATTTTACAAGGATTATGTTATTGCAAACTCATGTTTGCGGTGTTAGTATACGCCTCTATCGAACGTTTGTTAGAAAAAATTGAGCACGGTCGCCGCTCCCTCCCATCAGGCAGGGGTAACGCGCCAAAATCTGCGTTCAGTACGCTGATACCACGTTGAAGGAGGATTCGGAAAGATGTCGGAAATTCACAAGAGAATCAGAAGAAGCAGCCTCCACGCCAAAATCGTGAAGGTCGAAGAGGTCATCCCTCTGTTCAAAAACGGGATGAATGTCGGTTGGTCGGGATTCACCCCTGCCGGCTACCCCAAGGTGGTCCCCATCGCCCTGGCCGACCATGTGGAGAAAAACCAGCTGCAGGGCAAATTGAGATTCAACCTGTTCATTGGCGCCTCCGTCGGCGTCGAAACCGAGGACAGGTGGGCATCCCTGAACATGGTCGACCGCCGCTGGCCGTACCAGACCGGAAAGAACATTCAGGCCGGCATCAACGAAGGACGGATCCGGATGGGGGACAAACATCTCTCCATGTTCGCCCAGGACCTGGGATACGGCTTCTACACCAAAGACAACGGCGGGCGTCTGGACATTGCCATCATCGAATGCTCGGCCATTACCGAGGACGGTGGACTGGTCCTGACAGCGTCCTGCGGTGCCGTTCCGGAGATGGTCCAGATTGCCGACAAGATCATCATCGAGCTGAACACGTCCATTCCCAGCTTTGAAGGGCTGCATGACATCATTGAGCCGATCAATCCTCCCCATCGGCAGCCATACCTCATCAGCCGCGTTGACGACCGGGCCGGCTCCCCCTATGTCCGGATCGACACGGATAAGGTCATCGCCATCGTCGAATCGACACTGCCGGACAACGGCCGCTCGTTCAGTGAACAGGATGATACCTCCGAGGCCATTGCCAACCATATTGTCGATTTCTTCAAGTTCGAGGTGGACAACGGCCGCCTGCCGAAAAGCCTGCTGCCGCTTCAGTCGGGCGTCGGCTCCATTGCCAACGCCGTTATCGGCGGCCTGGCCAAGGGACCGTTCTCCGGACTGAATGTCTGGACCGAGGTGCTTCAAGACACCATGCTCGATTTTTTCGATTCGGGGAAACTGGATTTTGCCTCCACGGTGTCTCTCTCGTTCTCGGTGGACGGCTTCAAACGCTTCTACGATAACTGGGACAAATACAGCGACAAGGTGCTCATGCGCCCCCTTTCCATCGCCAACCATCCGGAACCGATCCGCCGTCTGGGGTGTATTGCGATGAACACACCTGTCGAGTTTGACATCTATGCCCATGCCAACTCCACTCTTGTTGGTGGTACGCGCATGATCAACGGTATCGGAGGCTCCGGCGACTTCCTCCGCAATGCCTATCTCTCCATCATGCATACGCCGGCGGCCCGTCCGACCAAAACCGATCCGACCGGGATCACCTGTGTCGTACCGCATGTGCCGCACGTAGACCATACGGAACATGACCTGGATGTTCTCGTCACGGATCAGGGACTTGCCGATCTGCGCGGGCTCGACCCGAAAAGCCGTGCCCAGCTCATCATCGACAAGTGCGCCCATCCGGACTACAAACCGCTCCTCCAGGAGTATTTCGATCTGGCGAAGAAAGACTGTCTGGCGAGAAAGGCCGGCCACGAACCGCAACTGCTTGATCGTGTCTTCAAGATGCAGGTGAACCTGGCCAAAAACGGCACCATGAAGATCGATAACTGGGATATCTGACAATCGCAGGTAGAATGGGGGCGGAGCCGTAAGACGCAGCAGTCGATGGAGCGCGGTTACTCCGCCCCTTTCCTTTACCCTTGACCGTATGATGGAAAAGGGGAGGTTTTCATGCGGAACTCGGGCAACCTGGGGGCGCAAACTCCACAAAGGTATTGATTTATACGTTCGATGGATGTATAAAATTCCTTCGCTTCCGGCTCTTCAAATTTCCTTTTGCTGCACCAGTAAACATATCCCCCCGGATGCCGTGGCGCCTGGGGGTTTTTCTTTGAGGTGTCTCTATGGCAATGCCACAGACGGTGAAATGCCCCCGCTGCGGGAAAGATGGGGAGTGGACGGGGAACCCGTTTCGCCCCTTCTGCTCCGAGAGGTGCAAGATGACCGATCTCGGGGGGTGGTTCTCCGAGGAGTACCGGATTGCCGGAGACACTAAACCTGTCGATGAAGATGAAGACGAGTGACGTCCTGCCGGGGAATACGGCAGAGCGGAGATTCCCCGATTCTGTCCACGGGTTCACTGGAAAAAGAATTTCAGGAAAACGCACGGCCGGGTACCATCAGTAGTATTCGTGAAATCAGTGGACAGCCGGCGACCGTTTCCTGACGTCGTGCGCCTGTTCAGACAAAGGAGTAACCCATGTCCGAAGTACGTCTCCGTTTTGCCCCCAGTCCCACCGGCTATCTCCATGTGGGTGGAGCCCGCACCGCCCTGTTCAACTGGCTTCTGGCCAGGAAGCTTGGGGGAAAGTTCATTCTCCGCATTGAGGATACGGATGTGGCACGCTCGACCCAGGAGTCGGTGGATGCCATCCTGGACGGGATGCGCTGGCTGGGGCTCGACTGGGACGAGGGACCCTTCTATCAGTCGGATAATTTCCCGCTCTACAAGGAGTACGTGGAGAAGCTTCTGGCGGCGGGGAAGGCCTACAAGTGCTACTGCACCGCCGAGGAACTGGAGGCAAAGCGGGAAAGCGCACTGAAAGAAGGACGCAAGCCGAAATACGACGGCACCTGCCGGGCGCTCGGCGGCGACCAGCCGGACAAGCCGTATGTGGTCCGCTTCAAGGCTCCTCAGGAGGGGGTGACTGCCTTCGACGACCTGATCAAGGGGCGGATATCCTTCAACAACGAGGAACTGGACGACCTGATTATCCAGCGGAGCGACGGCACCCCCACCTACAATTTCGTAGTGGTGATTGATGACGCCACCATGGGGATCACCACCGTCATCCGGGGTGACGACCACGTGAACAATACCCCGCGTCAGATACTTCTCTACGAGGCACTCGGCTATCCGGTCCCGCGCTTTGCCCATGTTCCCATGATCCTGGGGGCCGACAAGACGCGTCTTTCCAAGCGCCACGGCGCCACGAGCGTCATGGCCTATCGCGATATGGGATTCCTCCCGGAGGCGTTGGTTAATTACCTGGTGCGGCTTGGGTGGAGCTACGGCGACGAGGAGATCTTCAGCCGGGATGAACTGGTGGAGAAATTTACCATCGAAAATGTCGGCCGGTCTGCAGGGGTGTTCAATCCGGACAAGCTTCTCTGGCTCAATGCCCATTATATCAAGGGCGGTGACCCCGCCCGGCTTGCCGGGCTGCTCGTCCCGTTTCTTGCCGAACGGGGAATCGACCCGACCTCCGGCCCCGATCTTGTGGCGGTGGTCAAGACCCTTCAGGAGCGTGCGAGAACCATGCTGGAGCTGGCGGACGGCGCGGCCTTCTACTACCTGCGGGAGTTCGAGTACGAAGAGCAGGCGGCGGCCAAGTTCCTGAAACCCGAAGTGGCGCCTCTCTACGAAGCCCTCATGGCGAAGCTTGCGACGCTTCCATCCTTTACCCACGAGGGGATCGAGGCGACCTTTAAGGGGTTTTGTGAAGAACGGGGGATAAAAATGGGGCAGATCGGCCCGCCGGTGCGGATAGCCCTCTGCGGAGGGACGACGTCACCCGGTATCTATGAGGTCATGGAGGTACTGGGTGCAGCAGAGACCATGCGGCGCCTGGAACGGGCACTGACAAAACTTCGCGGGTGAACAGGAAGAGAAAAAAGGCCGCCAGGGAGATCCCCGGCGGCCTTTTTCTATTTGTACTTTTTCAGGAGTTCGAGCGCCCGCTTGACACGGGAGACCACCCTGATCGGCTGGACCGGCTTGGGGATGAAGTCGATGAAACCCATTTCCAGGGCCTTCTGCTCATCCTCCCCGGAGGCCTTGGAGGTAAGAAGTATTATGGGAATGTCTTCTATGGCGGGATTTCCCTTGATTGCCCGCATGAGACCGTAGCCATCCATGCGCGGCATGACCGAATCGCAGATAATCAGGTCCGGCTTGTTGGCCATGGCCATTTTCAGCCCTTCCAGTCCGTCATGGCCGACCTCAACGTCGAATCCCTCCTTCTGCAGGGCCACCTGGATGATGGTGGCGATGGGCTGGGAGTCGTCGACCACGAGAACCCTTATTTTGTCCTCGGAGGCTACCTTCCCAAGCAGGTAGCTCTTCTTGATCGCCTCACCAACCTCCTTGCGGGTTGCCAGAACCGGAAAAACCTTCTTCCCTGATTTTTTGGCGATGAAGTCGAAGGTGTCATTGTCGAAGGGGTCGGTTACGGCGATGGCCAGCATGCCGTCCTTTTCCTTGATGGGGAAGAGCTGCTTCTGTATTGCCAGGTCCTCCGGCACCATGTCGAGAAGGTCTCTGGGGAACGTGGCGAGGCTGAACCCCTTGACGGTCTTGAAGCCGAACTGCTTGGCAAGGGCGTCCACCAGTTCTTCATCGGTGATGACTCCCATCTCTTCCAGCATGATGCCGAGACGTTTGCCGCTTCCCTTCTGCCGTTCCAGTACGCGCTCAAGGGTTTTGACGGTGATGATCCCCGCCTCCACCAACAGGTCTCCCAACTGCTTCTTTTCGGCCATAAGAGATCCTTTACTTTTATTGACGTATTCATTCTAACATTGCTGAAGTATAAAACAAAGATAAAATATTTCCAGGCTTTGTTAAAGGGGGAAAATGGAAAAAGACCTGTGAAGGCCTTTTCCCTGAGAAGTTAATATGTGCGCTACGCTGTAACTATACAAACTGTCTGCTCGCCGATAAAGGTTTACCGGATGTGGTCCTCGGGGTAGGCGCCGATGTGGTGGATCGACAGGTCAGCGCCGGCGAATTCCTCGTCCTCGTTAAGGCGGATGCCGACTGTTTTGGAAAGCAGGCCGTAGACGATGAAACTGCTCGCCAGGGCGAACAGGATAGCGCATAACGTCCCCATAAGCTGGGAGACGAAGGAGATCCCTCCCATCCCCCCCAGTTCCTTGAGACCGAAAATTCCCGCCGCGATCCCTCCCCAGGAACCGATGATGCCGTGGAGAGGCCAGACCCCCAAGACGTCGTCGATGTGCAGTTTTTCCTGCTCGATATGGAACCCGTAGACGAAGATTACCGCTGCGATGCATCCGGTCAGAAATGCACCGAGGGGGTGCATGATGTCACTGCCGGCGCAGACGGCGATGAGGCCGGCCAGGGCGCCGTTATGGACGAAGCCGGGGTCGTTTTTGCCTGCCACGAGTGCTGCCAGCACACCACCGATCATGGCCATAAGGGAGTTGACCGCCACCAGCCCCGATATTTTATCCAGATGGCCGGCGCTCATGACGTTGAAGCCGAACCACCCCACTGCCAGGATCCAGGAACCGAGGGCGAGGAAAGGGATATTGCTGACCGGGATCGGGTGGGACTTCCCCCGCAGGTAGCGCCCCATGCGCGGGCCAAGGATCAACACCGCCGGCAGGGCGAGCCAGCCGCCGATAGAGTGAACAACCACCGATCCTGCATAGTCATGGAATTCGGCGCCACCCACCGACTTGAAGAAATTCTGGAGCAGGGAGGCGTTTTTCCCCCAGATGAGTGATTCGAAAAGGGGATAGACGAGGGCGGCGAAGATGGCTCCGGCAGCCACCTGGGGCCAGAACTTGGCTCGTTCCGCTATGCCACCCGAGATGATGGCTGGTATGCAGGCGGCAAAGCAGAGGAGAAAGAAGTAGTGGACCAGGTCGTAACCCTGGCTGACCATGATGTCGCCGGCCGGTTTGAGGAACGAGATGCCGTAAGCCAGGGGGAATCCGATGATGAAATAGAGTATGGTGGAAACCGACCAGTCAGTTATGATTTTGACAAAAGCGTTGACCTGGTTCTTCTTGCGTACCGTCCCTACCTCGAGGAAAGCGAAGCCTGCGTGCATTGCGAATACCATGACAGCACCCAGCATCAGAAACAGCACGTCGGTGCTACTTTGCAGCGTTGTCATCTTTGACATTGCATCCATTGACATACCTCCATTGGTATATGGGCAATCACCCTCCGTCGGGTAAGCCCATCCGTCATAAGCAACCTCTCTGCCAAAACGGTAAGTTGCCGATATTGCATGTGTTGTGTCAAGAGGCCGGGTGGCAGCATCCATCCTGGTGCCCGTTTGTTCGGCATATCTGCTCAAATATGTGGCTCATGCACGAGGAAATAGGGGTTGACGCTCATCGGGTATCGTTGTAGATTCAGCGTAATTAAGGGTTTTCAACCTGTCATGGATGTATGCGATGAAAACCGCTCTTATCTATTCCAAGGATTTCAGCAACTGCTGCTTCGGTGTGGACCACCCGTTCAAGGTTCAGCGTTACCGCCTTGCATTCGAGCTGATGCGTGCCTACGGCCTGACCGGCGGGACAGGAGTTTTGGTAGAGGAGTACCCTCCCGTCAGCGATGCAGATCTCCTCAGCTTCCATTCCCCCGAGTATCTGGCGCGGCTCAAGGAATTCAATGCTGCCGTCGAACCACGGGCCGATTTCCGGTATGGTCTGGGGGACGTGGAAAACCCTGTTTTCCCCGGTTTTTTCGACTGGGCGTGCCTGGGTACGTCCGGAACCGTCGAGGCGGTTCGCCTGGTTACCCAGGAAGGATTTGACTGCGCGTTCAACCTGGCGGGGGGATGGCACCACGCCCACCGAAGCAGGGCGTCAGGCTTTTCCTACGTGAACGACGCGGCGGTGGCGATCAACAGGCTCGTCTCCGAGGGGAAGCGGGTAGTCTACCTGGATATCGATGCCCATCACGGGGACGGTGTCCAGGAAGCATTTTACGATACCGACAGGGTCCTCTCCATCTCACTCCATGAAAGCGGCATCTATTTTTTCCCGGGGACCGGTTTCGAGAACGAGACAGGGACGGGTAAGGGGGAGGGGTATGCTGTCAATGTGCCGCTCCTCCAGCATACGGATGATGCCCTGTTCATGAAGGCCTTCGATGAGGTGGCCTTCCCCCTCATCGCCGCCTACGATCCTGACGTGCTCGTTACCCAGATCGGCGCGGATACGTTCCGTACCGACCCCCTGACACAGCTTGAAATAACGACTCACAGCTATTCCTACATCATGCGGAAGCTCAAGGCGTTGCGGATTCCCTGGGTGGCTCTGGGGGGTGGAGGGTATGACATGATCAATGTGGCCCGTGCCTGGACCATCGCCTGGGGATGCATGAACGGTGTCGATCTCTCTCCCCGCCTTCCCGCTTCCTTTGTCAAGCTCATTGCCCCCATGGGATACGGGAACCGGATGCTGCTCGATGCCATGCACTGGGCGGATGACGATGATCGCAACCGGGCACTTGATGCGGTGGAAAAGAGTATTGCCGCCATCCGCGCGAAGATTTTTCCCGTCATTATCGGCAACCGTGGCTAAACTCACCGGCAATGTGCAGCTGACAAGCGCAGACGGCCGCCCCCTGTTCAGCCTGAGGGATGTCAATGCGCTTCCGGTGGAGGAAAAGAACCGCATTTATGGCGGGCTCATCCCATCACGCCTGTTTGAGTTGTTTGCCATATCCCCCCTGACGTTTTGTGGAGCCGACGGCGGGGAAAAGGTGAAGGTAATTGCACCGGCAGGACTCGGCCTTATGCGCATGGAGGTGCGGCTCCACCCTGACGATAGGGATGCTGTCTTCTTCCTCGATATCACCGAGACCCATTACCGGCAGATGGATCTGGCCTTCTGCATCATAACCGACCCTCGAGCCCCCCGTTTCGACGTGGATATGGACAGTGCCGGACAGAACAATTATTTTGCCACCCATGGACGTAACCTCGCCGAAGAGGAGCGCTCCATGGCGGCGGGGCTTTTCCCCAACCAGACCCGGCGGGGATTACGGATGTTCGGGGAATTCTTCACCCTTTTCGAGCGATTCGTGGACTCCCTCGGGATGGAGATGATCGTGGCGGAGCCCCTCACCTACGATAATGCTGTCCGCTACGAAAAGTTCGGGTTTGACTACCTGACCGGACGACGTCTCATGGAGGCGATCAACGGGTGGTTTCAGCCGGGAGGGGAATTGACCCTGCGCCTCGACGGCTCTACCCCTTTTCGTTGTCCGGGACAGGAAAAGACCGTTCGCGGCCGGAGCTGGGCCATTCACGATGGCATCATGGACGAGCCGTGGGACGATGTGCTCATCTACAAAATGGTCGGCGAGAGCGCCGGCATAAATACCTTCCCTGACAGGGAAAACGAAAAGGAGTTTCCATAGCTGCCATGAACAGTATGAAACCTGCTCCCGTCAAGGGAATCACGTATTTCACGCCGCCACCCGCAACGGTAATAAGCGGACTGGACGGTAACGTGCAGATAACCTGTGGTGACGTCCCTCTGCCGCTCCTCGACGAGGATTTTGCCGTGATGGACGGTGATGGGCCTACCTACGACATGGTCGGACGAGGGGTCTATCATATCCTGCGGGCCGCCCCCGATTGCCCTCACGGCACCCGTTATGCCGAAATACTCCGTGACGCCTATCCGCACCATCTTTCCGAGCTTGCCACCCATATCGTCATGCTGGATAAAAAAGATGTGGACATAGCGTACCTGGACCGCGAGATCAATTACCTCAAGATATTCGCCCTGCTGGAACCGGATAATCCTCAACTGCAGTATTCCATTGGGAACACCTATCTGGAGAAGGGGCTGATGTTGTCGGCCCTCCACCTGGCCACGGTGACGATCTTTCGGGCGGAACGCTACCTGAAACGCGCTCTGGAACTGGCTCCGGCCGATACCGCAATCCTTCACAAGATGGGGGAGTTTTCCTATCTGGTGGGTCGCTATGAGGATGCCGTCCGCTATTGGTCTGAAGCCTTCGGGAATCAGGATAATTCTCCTGCCGGGCAATCAAGAAACCGGTTGGAGCGTGTGTCTGCGGGTGTGATCCCGCGCATTCCGGTCGTTGATTACCTGGAGGCGGTACGGGTGGCACTGGAGTGTCTGGAGCGGCAGGAAGCGCAGGAGGCCGCAGCCATCCTGCTGGATGTGCTGGATGATGAGGTCTTTTGCGAAGAGTTTCCGCTGGCCGAAATACCCTATTTCCTCGGGATCTGTTACCGAAATATGTCAATGCCCGACTATGCGGAAGAATACCTGCAGGGTGCGCTCAGGATCGATCCGGCGCATGACGATGCTCGTCGTCTTCTCGACGAAATTCACACGACTATGTGAGGAGTATCATGTTCGGTTTCAGTGTTGCAGACTGGATTTTCATTGCCGGAGTGCTCGTCGTCATATTCTTCTGTGTTGCCATCAGCGACATGCGGAAGAAAAAGCCGTGAAATGCATGATGGTGCAGTATGGGAGGCGGGGGGAGATTATGCGAAGCGCTGACAGAATGTTACCGCTCTGTAAATCTTCCCTTGTACCGTTGTCTCTCTGCTGATAGAATGCTCATGATTTTCATATAATAAGCCATGGTCAGGGAATGATTACTGTGGAAGAACATGATGACGAGATGCGCAGGCCACTGGGGCTTACCCTCCTGGCTGGCCTCTACCTGTTTTTTTTCCTCTTGTCCGCATCCACGTTCGGTTATCCGTTCCCGTTTCTCGGCCAAATTCTTACCGGTACTGTCGCCAAGACCCTCGTGCTTACGGACAGCCTTGTCTGCCTGTATCTCTTTCTGGGGGTATTCAAGCGTCAGCTGCTTACCTGGTATCTTCTCATAGTCTACAATCTTTTTCAGGTCGTCAACACGATCATCAATCTGTCGTTCATATCGACATCTGAACTGGAAAAGGTGGTGGGGGAGAAGGTGAACCAGGAGGGACTTATTATCAATAACATTGCGGCTGCACTGGCTATTCTGCTGCTGACCCAGTACATTTACCGTCACAGGGATTTTTTTACCAACAAGCAGAAATACCTCTTTTAGGGAAGTTGCATCGTCGGGCGGGTTGCCCTTCGGGTGGGACATCTGCTATACTGCACGACCACTCTATTCGGTCGAGGAACGTCCATGTTTTTGAAGATGTTAAAAGATGACGCCATTCTGAACAGTGGAGTCTTTCACAAACTGATGCATGGCCTCACCGGCTCGATTTTTCAGGACGACGGGTGCGAGTGCCGGGTGAACCTTGACGATACCCATGGTGTAAGTATCAGAATCGAACATCTGAACAAGTTCTATGGGAAGAACCACGTTCTGAAGGATGTGAGCCTTGAAATATTCTCAGGAGAGACCTTTTCCATAATCGGTCCGTCCGGAACCGGCAAGAGCGTGCTCCTGAAGCATGTGGTAAGGCTTGAGACCCCGGACAGCGGCGAGATATTCATCGACAATGTTCCGGTGTTCACAAGCCCGGCAGAATCTCAGCGTGACTACCGCTACAGCATGGTCTTCCAGTCATCGGCTCTCTTCAATTCACTGACGGTGGGCGAGAACGTCGGCCTGTGGCTTCGGGAAAAGCGGATCTGCAAGGAAGCAAAGATTCGGGATATCATCGGTGAAAAACTTGCCAAGGTAGGACTGGAGGGGACGGAGCAGTTGCGTACCTCGGAGCTTTCAGGCGGCATGAAAAAACGGGTGGCAATTGCACGCTCACTGGCGATGAATCCGGATCTCATCCTGTATGACGAGCCTACGGCGGAACTTGATCCGGTGACTACCGACGAACTGGCTAACACGATTCTGAAGCTGAAAGAGACAACAAAAAACACGACGGTCATTGTAACCCATGACCTGAACTTCGCCCTCTACATATCGGACCGGATCGGCATGATGCATGACGGTCGCATCATCGAGATCGGTACGCCGGCCGAAATCAAGGCGAGCCAGAACCCCATTGTAAAGGCCTTTATCTACACTACCACCAAGGGGATCAAGGGTGATTGACCCGGAAGCTTTTCACGGCCCAGCCGGTTATCCGTACCCCTTGCCGATTGCGGACTGGGGGCGAGCAAAGCCACTTTCCGATGACAGGAGGATCAGAACGTGCGCCGATTTCTTCCCCGCCTGATACTGCTCGGCAGTCTTCCCATGCTGACCGTTGCATGTGCTGCAATCAAGGACAGCAAGCCGATTCTGCCCATCCGTCAGTACGAAATGATGCTCGTCGGCCGCGTGGATGCGGAGTATGTGGGGACGGACAACTGTGTCGCCAAATGCCACTACCACGACAAAATCACTGACGACTTCAAGCACAGCATCCATGGCGAGCAGCTCAAGCCCGGAACCGGCCTGCCGCTGGTCAACTGCGAGTCGTGCCACGGTGCCGGGAGCCTCGCCATTGCCAACCTTGACGACGATCCCGACCTCAACGATGCGCAGAAAAAGAAGTGCGATACGACTACTTTTCTCGATATCATGAATCTTCCTCCACAGGCCCAGTCGCTCATCTGCCTCAAATGCCACTCGGCCGCATCGACACCGAGCCTTACCCACTGGAACGCCAGTCCCCATGCCATGAACGACGTCAGCTGCTTCGATTGCCACAAGCTCCATCAGGGACCGCAGCAGAAGGTAAGCCGGGACGAGATGTCCGCACTCTGCTATGGCTGTCATCCGGACGTCAAGGCGGAGAATCAGCTCTTTTCCCATCATCCGTTGCGTGAGAAGAAAATGGCCTGTGTTGACTGCCATGAACCCCACGGTTCCGTGCAGGATAAACTCCTGAAGGGGATGACCCCCAAGGAGACCTGCACCCGGTGCCACATGGAGAAACAGGGGCCCTTTGCCTACGAACATGGGGACGTTATGGAGAATTGTGCCAACTGTCACACTCCCCATGGTTCGGTCGTCGACAACCTGCTGAATGCGGCCATGCCCGCCCTCTGCTTCCAGTGCCATGGCGGTCATACCCTGGACAACACAGCAGGCGCCAAGCAGCTGTTTGTCAACCGTTGCACTGACTGCCACTCTCAGATCCACGGATCGGATATCCCTTCAGGTAACGGAACCCTGCGCCAGTAGCGGTGTTGCCTGACTTTTCGTAAAGGAGCTTACGCGTGATCGCTCAAATCAAGTTCGTCCGAAGGCTTTTGCTGGCGGCACTTCTGGTGATTGTGATAGCGATGCCCCTCCGTGCGGAGGATGCTGCGTCTGCAGGTATTGGCACTGTGGCAGAAGATAGGCAACAGACAGAGGACAATGGAGAAGTGATCGAGCCGGTATCTGCGGATACGGAGTTCCCTGAAAGCAGGGGAGAGACCCATACCATCATGGGAGCCACTGCCGGATACAGATTTTTTAGTCTTGATGAAGACGCAGGCCGGGCGGCCCAGTACGAATATCTCCATTCGAGCCCTGTTTTCAACGCAGGAATAAATTCCCTGGGGATGGATAACAAGTTTGTCCTGGATGGCATGTATCTGAATGAAAAGGATTACCACGGTGATCTCTCTTATGATTATAAGGGAACGTACCGGCTGCACCTGCGCACTGAATCTCTTTTCCACAACCTGTTTGCGGAACGGCTCTTTACACCGGATGCCTTCAATCTGTTCGAAGCCAACTATCTGGCACGGGACCTGGTACCCAACGCCCGGTATGGGATCAGTGCCGAACAGGACCAGGCGGAGTTCCGCTACAAGCTGAATGATTATCCTGTCCATCTCAATCTCGGTTACTGGCGTCAGGTCAAAAGCGGAAACTCCCAGCTCATTTTTGCCGACCATGCATTCGAACCGACTGGTGTGAATAATACCGTGTATGCGGCGTCGCGGAGGATCGACCGGCAGACCCATGAGGGTACCCTGGGGTTGGATGCCCATCTCGGGCCGGTGGATATTATTTACGGGTTCAAAATCCGCCAGTTCGACAACCATGCCGATACTCCCCGTGACTTTTATATTTCTCGACTGGACAGCCCCGGCGGTTACCAGCAGCACAACGAAGAGCCGGACAGCCGCTACTATGCCCATACGGTCAAGCTCCACACCTCCCTGACCGGAGGGATCGTCGGGGCTGCATCCTATACCATTGGTAAACGCGATAACCGCTCCTCTCTCACCGACATAGGAGGAGTGAGTCGAACGGGCGATACCTTGCAGAACGTGGCCGGAGATTTCGTCTACACCCCCTGCATGTGGTTTTCCGCAGCCCTCAAGTACCGGCGTCAGGAAGTTGACCGTGATAACCCTTCAACTCTGACCAGTATCTTTGCAAGTACCCCTCTCCTGGTCAGGCCTGCCATTGACACAATCCGGGATGTGGTGATAGCGACCTTCTCTCTGAGGCCCAACTCGCTGGTGACGTTCAAGGGAGAGTACAAGGGGGAGTACACCCAGCGCGACAATCTGGCATTCTGGGGAAGGCCTGGTACAACAGCGACGGTTGTGCTTCCTGAGAACTCCATGGTCAACAGGGGAACGTTGACAATCCTCAGTCGTCCCGTCAAGGGGTTGCGGCTCAAGGCTCTTTACGGCTATACTGCGACCAACCATCCTGCCTATGGCAATACTTTCGACAAGAAACATGATGGGCAGTTGCTCGCCACCTACGCCTACAAGTCACGGTGGGGGGCTACCGCTTACTATCGCATTACGCGGGAGAGCAATGATTCCAGGTCCATGACGACACTCTCCCTTTTCAACCCTTCGGTGACGTATGCGATGCCGCTGCAGAAGCGGGTAAACAATGCCACTCTCAGTGCCTGGGTTTCCCCCCTTGACCGGCTCACACTGACCGCAAGCTACAGTCTGCTGCGGTGGAAGGCCGACCAGACGGTGCTTTTCGCCTCGATACAGCCCGGGAGTAACGGTGGCGCCACGGATACCAATCAGTCGCAGGTGTTTTCGGTGAATTCGACCTATCGTTACAACGACAGGCTGGATCTTTCCCTTGTCCTGCAACAGATTCATTCCCGTGCAGATTTTGACCCGGTCTTCATGTCAGTCGGTACCACGGAGAGCACTCTCGGTGTGCGCGACATGAGCAAGATCAAGTTAGTGGAGAGTTCCATAGCTGCCAGGGCGGATTACAGCTTCAACAAGAACCTGACCTGCTCTGTCGAATATTCCTACCGGGATTATAATGACAGGTATTCATCATTGTATGATGGGACGGTGCAGATCGTTACGGCGCAGGTGGGCGCAAAATGGTGATGTACAAGCGGGGTAAAATTTTCAGGATGTCATGCATGCTTGTTCGCATACTCATTGTTGTCGCTGTTATCAGCATGACGTCGTTGCCGGCCTTTGCAGCAGAAAAGCTTATCGCTGCCATATTAACCAGCGATCTCTCCCGTTACCGGGACGCCCATCGTGCCTTTATCAAAACCCTTGCCCAGAAGGGGTATGACCAGCGCAATGTGGATATCATCCTGCAGAGCCCCAACCCGGACCCCATATCCTGGGCGAACACGATCAGAAAATTCAATGCGATCGGTGCTGACCTGATCGTCTCCTACGGAGCCCCGGCCACCCTGACTGCCATGCGGGAAGTAGAAGAAGCTCCCATACTCTTTGTGGATGTGTACGGACCGGTTGAAACCGGTATCAGTCGAAGCCTCACTACTACCGGCCGGAACATGACCGGGGTCAGTTCCAAGGTCCCCATGGTAACTCTAGTGAAGGCGGTTATGGATATCAAGCCGGTAAGAACAATGGGAGTGCTAGATCGGA
>JAJZUQ010000108.1 GCA_021848385.1 Deltaproteobacteria bacterium | reverse complement strand
GTTTTTCCCCCGTGCTCTCATCAGGTGATTTCGAATTTCTGAAATTACCGGGCAAGGAAACCAAGGTACGCCTGATCCATGAACTGTTCGAATCGGGCAAAGAAGCGGAGGCACGGAAGGCACTGAGAGAAGCCCTGGCCGAGCTGACGAAATCTTCCCCGTGCGCGGGAAGCGCCAAAACCTCCGGGAGAACGGAGGCGGCACATGGAAAGCGGCACGGGAAAGCGGTTGCCACAGCCCATCCGCTACGCTCCGGGTCCGGCATTTAATTTCCGTCCCTCACAAATCCGCCAAACCAGCGACTTTCAGCCAGCGCCAAAGCGTGGTCCTGTCGACACCCAGCTCCTGGGCCGCACCGGCTCGGTCCCCTCTGTGGCGGGACAGGAGGTCCACGAGCGCAGCGGCAGGAGGCGCTTTGCTGCTGCGCCGGGATGGGTTCCGCTCTTTCTGGGCTGCCTTTAGGAAGTTCTTCGGCATGTGATCCAGCCCGATCTCGCTCCCCTTGCAGAGGATTACCGCCTGCTCGAGCAGGTTGAGCAATTCACGGACGTTTCCCGGGAAATCGTAGTTCAGGAAAAGTTCCAGCACTTCCAAGGAGATCCCGCGGATCTTCTTGCCGTAAGTGAGATTCAACCTCTTCAGCGCTATTTCGATCAGAAGCGGAATGTCCTCTCTCCGTTCCCGCAGCGGCGGTATGCTCAACGTCACTATGTTGATCCTGAAATAAAGATCGCGGCGGAAGGTCCCCTCCTCCACCATTTCTTCGAGGTTTCTGTGGGTGGCGGCGATGAAGCGGACATTGGCCTTGATCGGGTTTTTTGCCCCAAGGGGTTGGAACTCCTTGTTTTCCAGGACCCGGAGCAGTTTGACCTGCAACGGCAACGGCAAATCCCCTATCTCATCCAGGAAAAAGGTCCCGCCGTTACACTGTTCCAGGCGACCGGGCCTGCTTTCCACCGCACCGGTGTAGGCCCCCTTCCTCACTCCGAATATCTCAGCCTCCAGAAGGCTTTCCGGCAATGCCCCGCAGTTGACCACAACCAGCGGACCATTTCTTCGGGGACTCAGATCATGAATGGCCCGGGCAAAGAGTTCCTTGCCGCTGCCGCTTTCCCCGTTGAGGAACACGGTCGCCTCGCTGGCCGCGACATCGGCAATGACGTCGAACAGCCCCCTCATTGCGGGATTGCGGCTTACGAGGCTCTGAAAGGTATACTTGTCGGTCAGTTCGTTTTTCAGGGTGTGGATCAACGAGAGATCGCGGATCGTTTCGACCCCGCCAATCGGTTTGCCCTTGTAATCAAAGAGAATTGACGCACTGACCGATATGGGCTTCTTATGGCCATTCCGGTCGATGATCTCCACCTCCCTGTTGACGACGGGCTCTCCCGTTTCCATCGCCTCCCTGACGGGGCAGGCGGTCGTGCAGACATCGGAGTTGAATATCTCGCAGCAGGGCTTGCCGATGGCTTCTTCACGGGTGAACATGGTTATCTCTTCGGCGGCCCGATTAAAGGACTTGATCGTCATGTTCTCGTCGACGGTAAAGACCCCGTCGGCGACGCTGTCGAGGATGACGGCCATGTGTTTCAGGTTGCGGATGGTCTCGACGCCGCCTATCGTCTTGCCGTTCGCGTCATGCAACGCCGCAGCACTGACCGATACGGGGAGACGGCGCCCCTTGTTATCGATGATGTAGACCTCCCTGTTGACGACCGATACACCCGTCTCCAGGGCCTCTTGCAGGGGGCAGGCATCAAAACAGGCCTCGGTGCGGAAAACCTCATGGCAGAGCCTTCCAATGGCCTCCTCCCGTGGGAATCCGGTGATTTCTTCGGCGGCCCGGTTGTAGGTGATAATGCGCATGTCTTTGTCCACGGTGAAGACACCGTCGGCAACCGAGTCCATGATGTTATAAAAATGCAGCAGGTTTTCGTCTTCTTTTTTCAACGTGAGCATTATGCGGTCCCCAAACGGTAACAAAGTCCGATAATGGGCGTAAAGAGAACAACACCCCAAAAACGCGCCCGCTACGTCACCAAGCCCCCCCGCGGCGGACGGAACGGCCCTCCGGACGGGAGCGAAGCAGCGGTTTTCCATTATTATCATTAGATTTATTAAGTATACATCAGCGATCTTCGCTTGCATACCTCAATCTGTCGAAAAGATGCCGAGGCCGGGTGTACGGGCGACCCTGCGATGGCGCGCATGTCGATGCCTTTGAAACCTGCGTCATGAAACGGAAACGGAGGCCCAATCGTGGGCCTCCGCCGTGCCGTCTCTCATTTCCCGCTATTTTGAGATGAATGCATACAGCATGAAGAAAACCAGGGTAAGTCCGGTGAACAGCGCAGCGAAACCGAAACCCTTGAAGAAAAAGTCATACAGATAACCAGTCGGTCTCGCTATCCGGAACTTTTCCGTTATGCCCTGTTCTTCATACCTCTTCCACTGGTCGCCACGCTCCTCGATGAACTCTTCCTTGGTCATCTGGCCGTTGAAGATGACAAAGTCCATGGGGAACTTTTCCGGGCGGCCGTGGGTATTGAAGAAATGGACGGTAAAGATGAATCCGGTAGCCAGAAGCGCTTCATCGGAGTGGATAATGGTGGCCACGTTCATCACCCAGCCCGGCAGGAAATGCCCGAAGAACTGGGGGAACCAGAGCATGAGACCGGAACCGCCGATGGCGAACATGCCCCAGAAAACCGCGATGAAATCGAATTTCTCCCAGTAGGTCCAGCGTTCGAACGTCGGTTTTTCTCCTTTGTAGAGGAACCACCTGACCATGGCGACGACATCCTTGATGTCGCGCAGATTGGGGATGAGCGAATCGGGCCCGAACAGCCGCTGGAGGAAGGTCCCCTTGATGTCCTTGCGGATGAAGAGATAGTCGATGCTCATGAGGAGGGCGCCGAGGAAATAGTAGAAGGTGAGGATCGCGCATCCCCGGTGGATCAGGCCGGCGTTGTGCACGCCGCCGTAGAGTGACATGAGGCTCTTTGCCCAGGCCTGATCGCTGAATTTCAGGGGCAGCCCGGTCAGGGAAAGGCCAAGGAAGCTCACGATGACCGTCAAATGGAGGAAGATGTGCCGTTTCTGGAAGCGCGCGTAGAGCTTGTTTCCTTCGGGGACGTGATGCCCCTTGCCCGCTGCCAGGGCATCGTGCTTCTCACGGTTTTCCGCAAACCCCCTGAACATCCAGAGCAGGGTATGTACCCAGAAAACCGCGAACGTGCCAACGAGGAGCCCAGTCATCCCCAGAAAGGTCCAGTAGAGAACCGGGTACTTGCCCCTGTCGGAGTGACTGCCATGGGCATAGTACTTGGCAAACAGCGGTGTGGCGTTCTTGTGGCACTTGCTGCAGACCGTCGCCGCGTTCTTCGGGTTGATCGAGGATGCGGGATCGTCCTTCGGCAGAATGGTGTGGGCCGTATGACAATCGGAGCACCCGGCGGCCCGTTCGGGAAAGCCAAGCCTGTATCCTTTGCCGTGATAGCTCTCCAGATAGGTCTCTACGGCCGTGGTGGAGACGTGACTCCGCTTCATCATCGCTTCATCGGCATGACATTTTATGCAGACCGACGTATGAAACGCTCGCCCCTCGTTCGTGGAGGGATCCAGCACCTTCTTGATATCGTGCAGTCCATGACAGTTGCTGCAATCCGGGGCATCCTTGCTTCCGGCCATGACGGCAGCTCCGT
>JAJZUQ010000059.1 GCA_021848385.1 Deltaproteobacteria bacterium | reverse complement strand
CATTTCTTCCCGGGAGATGGTGGCGAGGGTAAGGGTGGTAAGGGGGACGAATGTCATTGCCAGGCCGAAACCAAGGACTACCCGCGGCCAGACGAAATCCCAGTAGGACGCTTCAAGGGTAAAATGCTGCATGAGGAACATGGACGTGGCGCTGACAAGGAGGCCGATGAATACGACCTTGCGCCCGTCGTAACGAGATATGGCGATCCCCACGAATGGCATGGTGATGAGAGTGGCAATTCCTCCCGGGGCAAGCACCATTCCGGCCAGGGTTGCGTCGTATCCCATAAGGGTCTGGAGAAAGAGGGGAATGAGCATGATGGAACTATAGAGGCAGAATCCCACCATGAACATGATCAGGTTGCCGGCGGAAAAGGAGATATCCTTGAAAAGTCTGAGGCTGATGATTGGACTGACATGCTTCAGTTCGACGTAAATGAGCATGATCAGCGAAACTACGGAGATCAGGGAAAAGAAGATGATGAATGACGAATTGAACCAGTCTTCCCGCTGCCCTTTGTCCAGTACCAGTTGCAGGGCTCCCAGCCCGGTTGTGAGAAGAACAAGCCCCAGATAGTCGATTTTCATTCTTCCCCTCTTCAGGTAGGAAGGGTCGTAAATGAAATAATACGCCATGATGACTGCAATGATGCCGATGGGGATATTGATATAGAAAATCCAGCGCCAGTTCAGGTTGTCCGTTACCCACCCGCCGAGTGCCGGTCCGATAATAGGGCCGAACATGGCGCCGATGCCAAATACCGCATTTGCCATCCCCCGTTCCGCAGGGGGGAATGTTTCAAGCAGGATGGCCTGACTGTTGGGAATAAGAGCGCCTCCTGCGGCTCCCTGGAGGATGCGGAAGAAAATCAGGGTGGCCAGGTTGGGGGCGGCGCCGCAGAGGAAAGATGCGATTGTGAAGAGGGTGATACAGGTGATGAGAAACCTTTTCCTCCCGAACATCCGCGACAGCCATCCGGTCATGGGGAGGACTACGGCGTTGCTCACCAGGTACGAGGTGAGTACCCAGGTGATCTCGTCGGTGCCCGCATTGAGACTTCCCTGCATGTGGGGGAGGGCGACGTTGGCAACCGACGTGTCCACGATCTCCATGATGGTGGGGAGCATGACGGTAATGGTGATGAGCCACTTGTTGACAGTTTTGGCTGCAGCTTCCATGGGAGCCCGGAACGTGGTCAGGAGAAGGGGTTCAGTTCATTGAGGATGTCCGAAAGGGGGCGCTCGGTCCTGATGGTCGGCACCACACTCATGCCGACCCTGAGCAGGTGGTCGGGGTCGCTCTGCCGGTCAACGAGGATTTTTACCGGAATCCGTTGCACCACCTTCACATAATTCCCCGAGGCGTTTTCCGGCGGGAGGAGGGAGAACGCTGCCCCCGTTCCGGCCATGACGCTGTCGACGCGGCCAGTGAATTTCCTGCCGGGGTACGCATCCACCTCGAAGTCGACTTTCTGCCCCTGCCTGACGTGGGAAAGCTGTCGTTCCTTGTAGTTGGCCACGATCCATGCTTCGTCGAGGCGTACCAGGGCCATGAGAGGCTGCCCGGTCTGGGCGTAGTTACCGTTCTCAGCATTTTTCCTGGTGATGTACCCGTCGCTGGGGGCGTAAATCTTCGTGTAGGAGAGGTTCAGGGCCGCTTCGTCTCGCAGGGCGCGCTTCTGGGAGATTTTTGCCTCTTTCACGCCGGTGCCGGCCAGTCCCACCTCGGCCATGGCCATCCGCAGATCGTCTTCACCTCCCTTCACCCGCAAGGAAGCAATTTTAACGGCGGTTTCCAGTCGGTCCAGTTGCTCCCGGGGGACGACTTCTCTCTGGTAAAGGGTCTTTCCCCTCTTCAGGTCCAGATTTGCCTGGTCGAGCCGGGCTCTGGCGAGTTTGAGCGCTGCCTTTACCGATTCCACCCGGGCATAATCGCCGGATGTTTCGTTGCGGGTCACATCAAGATTGGATGAAGCGTTCCGCAGGCGTACGGCGTAATCGGTCGGGTCCAGTTCCAGAAGCAGGTCCCCCTTTTTGACGAACTGGTTGTCCCTGACATAGACCTGTTTGATGGTGGCCGGAATGCGGGATGAAATTTCGAAAACATCTCCCACGATGAACGCGTTGTCCGTCGTTATATGCCGTTTTGACTGCAACCACCAGTGGCAGGCCAGAAATATGCCCGACACGATCAGCAGGGTCAGTATGATGGTTGCGCGTTTCCGCTTTCCATTCGTAGCATCCCTTTGCGCGGGAGCCGCTACTTCACCAGAAACGGTATGTGGTGCGTCCGACATCGTTGCATTCTCCTAGAGTTCGCCGAGTGCTTTCCTGATCCGGGCCACAGCGACCTGGTAATCGAAGGTGCTGTGGTAATAATCGGTCCGTGCCTGTGTCAGCAGGGTCTGAGCGTCTATGACATCCGTTGCGGTGCCCACCTGGGCCTGGTACCGGTCCTTGTTGATCCGCAGGTTTTCCTCCCCTTGACGGATCGAGGTCTCAGCAACCCTGATTCTTTCGAACGCGACCCTCGCATCGTTGACTGCCGTCCGGTATTCCAGTTCTATGATCGCCTGCAATTGACGCAGGGCTTCTTCGTTCTTCGAGCGGGTTGCAATCGCCTGGCGGTAGCGTCCCGTTGTGGCCAGGCCGTCAAACAGGTTGAATTTGATGCCGATGGTTGCAGCCATGATGGCCTGCTCCTTCACCTCTTTGTTCTGCACGTAATCAACTCCCGCCCTGGCGAATATCTCGGGATAGTAGCCACCCCTGCTTTCCTGGACTTCAAAATTGCTTCCTTCCAAGTTCTTCTTCAGGGCCTTGACCTCCGGTCGATTGTCAAGGGCCTTTTCGTCCCCGGCAGTTGCAGCCGGCGGGGATATGGTGGTGGAATCCTCAAGGGAGGCGCGGTAGTCGGCTTTCTGGTTCATGAGATAGTTCAGCTGCAACCAGGCGTTGTCCAGACGATTCTGACTGTCCAGCAGGCGCTGCTGGCTGCCGGCGAGACGCACTTCCGCCTGGAGAAGGTCGTTACGGGTCACAACGCCCTGCTCGTAAAGGTTTCTGGCAACCTGCAGGTGATCTGTCATCTGGGTGACCTCTTCCTCGGCGGCCTGTACCAGGTGTTGCGCCTGGAGAATGCCGAAGTAGGTGGTCACCACCTGGAGAAAGATATCCTGTTCGTATCCCTTGTAGCTGAAAGTTGCGGCTTCATGCTCGGTGCGGGCGCGGCCTGCCCGGGCATCGGTTCTCCCGAAATCGTAGAGTGTCTGGTAGATGCCAAGGGATGCAAATCCATAGTCCGCCTGCTGGGTCGCCATGGTTTTTCCGTTTCCCAGGTCGATGCTCTGTGGCTCAAGCTGGGCGGTATATCCCCCCTGGATATCGACGCGGGGGAAGTAACCACTCCGGCCGATATGTTCACCCTCTGCCGCTATCGTCTGGTCATAGGCAATAGCCTTCAGTGAGCGATTGGAAGTTCCCGCCTGTATCAGGCAGTCTTTCAGGGTCAGGGGCCCGGCCTGGGCAATTGCGGCGGGGATGAGGAGTCCGGTTGCGATGAGTCTGAAAATAAGGTTCATATATCCGCTCCGGTTCGGTTGAGGGAGGCTGTTCTGCCGTGATGACCCGCTCTCTGTCCGATAAACGCAAGCTGCTGATTATACTTTTTGTCACTGCTCTGTCAAAACAAAAATTGGTCGCCGGCAAATATGATCATCGGTCAGCTGGAAGGTGAGCCGTTACTGCTCTGGTTCTGGAAGGGGCGGCTGGATGCTGTGGGGGATTTCAGTCCGTAGAGTTGCCGGTATAGATATGCTCCCGCGAGGACTTTTTTGACATATTCGCGCGTCTCGCCATAGGTGATGTTTTCCACGAATTCGTCCTGCCGGAGACTTCCAAACGTCTTGCGCCAGCGGTTAACATTGCCGGACCCGCCATTGTAAGCGGCTATTGCCATTACCTGGTCGCCATCGTAACTATGTAGCAGGTCCCTGAGGTGCCGGGTGCCGTAGGCAATGTTGATATCCGGCTTTGTAAGGCTGTCTGCAGTGAAGGCACCGTTTTTCGCCCTGTTCATGGTCTTGGCGGTTGATGGCATCAGCTGCATGAGGCCGATTGCCCCCACCGGAGACTTGGCGGTTGCTGAATAGTTGCTTTCGGCGCGGATGATTGAATGGACGAGGCTCTCGTCAACACCGCAGAGGGTCGCGTTTTTCGCTACAATATCGCAATAACCGCAGGGGTAGAGAAGCTCCCACGCGACGGCTGTTTCTTTGTCGAGTTTTTCGGGCTGGGCTTGTTTGACTGTTGCCAGTGCACCGTTGTAGTTCCCCATTTCCAGGTAGAGCCGTGCAATTCCGTAGAGAGTCTTTACCTTTGTGCCTGCCTTCCTTTTCGCATTCAGCAGTTCGCGTCGAGCTTCATCATAAAGACCGCAGGCAATCAGCATCTTTGCCCGGTCAAGTCCGTCCGGAACCGGAAGAAGGTGTGCCACGTCCGCTTCAAGGTTCAGTGGTTTGTCCTCCGGCAGCTTTACCGCTGACCGGTACATGAGGGCATAATACCCGTACGGGTACTCCGTGACAAGCTGGGTGTAGAATGCCCGGGCACTGTCGGCATTGCCTGCAGCGACGAGACTACGCCCGCCCCAGTAAAGGGCCTTTTCCCGGTATGATCCGACAGCGGTCAGTCCCTTAAAGAGATTGGCTGCATTCGGATAGTCGCCCGTAAGATAACTGGCCCATGCGGTTTCCCACTGGGCAATATGTTTAAAGCCCGATCGCGGGTATTCCCTGAGCAGCCTTTGCAGAAGCGGCAGGGCATCCGCACTCCGATTCTGGAATTTCCTGATATAGGCCGCTTCCATGAGGGCATCATCAGCGAGGTCCGATGCAGGATAATTTTCGGTCAGTTTCAGAAATGTGGCGATGGCGGTGTCGTCCCGGCCCGTTTTGTCCTGGACTCTGGCAAGCCAGATGGTTGCTTCCGCGGCGATTTCCTTGCGGGGGGTACCGGAAAGAATCTTGTTCAGTGCCTGTTCCCCATCCCGGTAGCGTCTTGCCTTGATCAGGGCTTGGGCGGTTTTGAGCGCCAGTTTCATGGCGACATCAGGGGAAACGGCATCGGGAGGGATGGTGGAAAATGTCTTGATCGCCTGCTCGTAGCGGCGCATGTCGTAGAGCGCTATTCCCCGCCGGTACAGTTCGTCACCGCTGTAGGGTGCAACCTTGATTCCCCGGCCGGCAAGGTTTGACAACTGCTCATCCGCCTTGTCTGCCACTCCGGCAGCCGGATACTTGAGCCAGATCGTGCGATAGATAGCGGCCGCGGTCGCCAGGTTGCCGGAAAATTCCTGACAGAGTGCAGTCCGCAGTAAGGCTTTAAGTGAATCGCTTCCAGACGGGTAGTTATCGACAAAGCGCTGATAGGCTGAAAGGGCGTTCGGGTAGTCTTTTGTTTCGTAGCGTGCATCAGCGAGTAGTTGAAGTGCAGGGCGGCTGAGGGGAGATCCCGGGTACTCCTTGAGCAGCTTTTCCAGGGGCGCAGTGCATTCCGCCTGTCTGCCGAGTTCGAAAAGGGCATGTGCCTGGTTATAGAGGGCGTAGTCAGCGAGCAGAGGGAAGGTTCTGGCGGACCGGTCCAGGGCCGTGGCTGCTTCGTCCCATTCCGAGGATTTGGCGGCTGCCATGCCGACGATGAAATCGCGCAGACCACCTTCCGGCGCCTGGCTGGCCGTTACCCGAGCTGCATGGTAATCATGGTCTTTGAGCTGTTGAGCAGCAGTTGCGAGGTGATCCGATGGAAGTTGAAGGAGATTTCCGCCCGAAGCAGGAATCGAGAGGGAAGAACAGAGGATGACAAGCAGGGGGATGCGTCGTAGCAACATGTACAACTCCTGATACGGTATAAGTCTCAAGTGCATTTCTTGCATAAACAACAGATGTTCAGATTGAACCATTCGATGATAGCCGTTTTTACCGGTAAAAATCAAAAGAATTTCCTGACTATTACTCTTCCGCTCCATCCACTATGCTCTCCCGGTAACGGCATTCGGGGATGACAAACCCCCTGCTGATGTTTGGTGCAACTCAGATCTAATTTTGCCTGGTTACCGGTAAACTGTTTGACAACGGGAGCTTATTTGAGCATATTCAAGCGCAACGCAGGTGAATTCATGAGGAGAGCGGTATGGCGATAAACAGGGAAAAAATCCTGGGGCTGTTTCGAGATAACCCTGGCGTGTTTCGCCCGTTCCGGGATCTCATGCAGCTTCTTGGGGTGACCAAGGGACAGCGGGCCAAGTTCAAGGCCTACCTTGACCGGATGGTGGAGCGGGGCGAGCTCGTCAGGCAGCAGGGGAACCGTTACGGCGTGGGGGGTGCGTCCCATGGTGTCACCGGCAGGCTTTCCGTCCACCGGGACGGGTATGGGTTCGTCACCCCCGATGATGGAGGGGATGACCTTTTTATCCCGGCCCGTTACCTGCGGGAAGCCATGCATGGCGACCTGGTTGAGGCCATGGCTGCCCCCCGCGGACGTGCCGGCAAACGGGAAGGGCGGCTCACGCGGATTGTGGAGCGGGCCCATACGACCATCGTCGGACGCTTCCTGTCAACGGGCGATCACGGGGTGGTGATACCGGACGATCAGCGGGTTACGAGAGAGCTCATCATTCCGCCCCGGGCTGCCGGTGATGCCCAGTCCGGGCAGATAGTCGTGGCACGTATTGTCAACTACCCCACTGACCGGAGCGGACCGACCGCCCGGGTCGTCGAGGTGCTCGGTTCGAGCGACGATCCGGAAGTGGAAGTCCTGACCATTATCAGGAAGCACGACCTGCCGTACCAGTTTCCCGAAGACGTGGTTGCCGAGGCGAGGGGCGTTGCAGGTGTAGTTGGTGGTGATGACATCGCGGGGAGGGTTGACCTGCGTGAGTTTCCGACGGTTACCATCGACGGCGAAACGGCCCGGGATTTCGATGATGCGGTCTCGGTCAGCAGGGAAGGGGGGGGGAGGATTCGGCTCCGTGTCTCCATAGCCGATGTCGCCCATTATGTACGTATCGGTTCGGCGCTGGACGGAGAGGCCTATCTGCGGGGGACTTCGGTATATTTTCCCGACCGGTGCATCCCGATGCTGCCGGAAGAGCTCTCCAACGGCATCTGCTCCCTGAACCCCCAGGTTGACCGCCTTACCCTGACGGCGGAAATAGTCTTCGACAGAAGCGGCCTGCCGGTGGCGACCGCGTTTTATCCCAGCGTCATTCGGAGCGCGGCACGTCTCACCTATACCCAGGTCAAGGGGGTTCTGGTCGACAAGGACCAGGAACTCCGCACGCAGTATGCCCATCTTCTCGACGACCTGCAGCTGATGGAAGAGTTGTCCCTGCGCCTCACCGCCAGACGCCGGCAACGGGGGAGCATCGACTTCGACCTTCCCGAACCCCAAATCATTCTCGACCTTCAGGGACAGACCGAAGCCATCGTCAAGGCTGAGCGGAATCTGGCCCACCGCATCATCGAGGAGTTCATGCTGGCGGCCAACGAGGCCGTGGCCCATCACCTCGAATCCCAGGGGATTCCGTCCCTCTACCGGGTCCACGAACCCCCCGACCAGGAGAAGCTGCGCGACTTTCGCGATTTTGTCTTCAATTTCGGGTACCAGCTGCGCCTCGGGGAGGAAACCGTCTCTCCTGCCGAGCTGCAGAGACTCCTTGACCAGGCTGAAGGGAAGCCTGAAGAGCGGATGATCAACGAGGTCCTCCTCCGCTGCATGAAGCAGGCACGCTATTCTGATGAAAACCTCGGTCATTTTGGCCTTGCAGCGCCGTGCTACACCCACTTCACCTCACCAATACGCCGCTATCCCGACCTGGTCGTCCACCGTATCCTGAAGGGGGCGATTGCCAAAACCCTGCGCAAGCAGGACCTGGAACATCTGGCCGAAACCCTGCCGGAAACGGCTTCCCAAACGAGCAAGCGGGAGCGGGTGGCCATGGAGGCGGAGAGGGAAATTGTCGAACTGAAGAAGGTTCAGTTCATGGCGGACAAGGTTGGCGATGAATTCGACGGTATTATCAGCGGCGTGACCTCCTTTGGCCTGTTCATCGAGCTTGTTGAGCTCTTTGTCGAGGGGATGGTGCATATATCCACGCTACCCCATGATTTCTACCGTTATATGGAGAAACAGCACTCCCTTGTCGGTGAGCGATCCCGGACAACGTACCGGATCGGTGACCAGTTGCGGGTGCGGGTGGCAAGCGTCAGCATGGAGCGGAAGCAGATCGAATTCGTGCTGGCGGGAACCGATCCGGTGCAACCGACCATAAAGGGGAATGGAAATGGGGAGGAATACCCCCGCATACCTGTCAAAGGTAAACGGCCGCGGGTCAGCAAGGAAGGTGCCCCTGGGGAAAAGGGGGGCTCGCGTGGCCGACGCCGACGGTGAAAGCAGTTGCGTAGCGGTGAAACGCTATGCTATTATCACCAGGTTTTGCACATTTTCTAGTGGTTCACGGGTCCCATGAGCGAAAACGCGGCCATGCCGTTCATAGAACATCTGGTGGAGTTGCGTCGTCGCCTGATCATCATCGTCGTCGCGGTGGTAATCGGCATGGGTGTGTCGTGGAACTTTTCCAACGACGTGCTGAACTTCGTCGAAAAGCCCCTGACGGGGAAAACGTATCTTACGGAGATCAAGAAACGGGTCTACGATGAGGTGAAGCTGCGGTATCCCGGAGTGTACCAGCGGTATCAGCTGGACAGGGAAACCACCGCGCCGGTCCGGGAGCGGCGTCTCAACTATAGCGCGCCACTGGAGCCTTTTTTCATCCAGTGCAAGATTTCCGTTATCGCCGGGTTGATTCTCACCCTCCCCATCGTCTTTTACCAGCTCTGGCTCTTTATCGCTCCGGGGCTGACCCGCAAGGAGAAGCGGCTCGTCGTTCCCTTTGTGACGGTGAGCACCATCTGCTTCTGTATGGGAGCTCTTTTTTTTCTCATCGTAATCTGGCCGGTAATTATCAATTTTTCGCTCTCCTACGAATCACAGGGACTGCAAAGCTGGTTCAATCTGAGCGCCTATATCGATTTCTGCCTCCGGCTGATCCTCATTTTCGGCCTCATATTCGAACTCCCCATCCTCTCCCTCCTTCTGTCGCGGCTGGGGATCGTCAGTTACGGACTGCTTGCCCGCAATCGCAAGTATGCCCTGCTGGCCAGCGCCATCATAGCAGCTTTCCATGCCGATCTTATTACCATGTTTGTCATTATGGTCCCCCTTTACCTCATGTATGAAGTGAGTATCTGGGTGGCGCTCCTGTTTGGCAGGAAAAAACCGCTGGCGGCTGCTGCCGCCTGATTATACAAGGAATCCCCGTCACGTCATGATCATTTACCGCAGCATCGATGAAATACGGGAGCAACTCCCCAACGCAGCGGTCACCATCGGCAATTTCGACGGTGTTCACCTCGGGCACCGGGAGATGTTCCGCCGGTTGAAGAAGGCGGCAGCGGACATGGGGGGGGTATCGGTGGTCATCACTTTTTTCCCCCATCCTCTCAAGGTGCTTGCCAATGGCAGGGACGTGCGCCTCATCAACACCTACGCGGAAAAAGAGCATCTCATTGAGGCTTCCGGGGTCGATTACCTGGTGGTGCTTCCCTTTACCCCTGAATTCGCATCCCTCAGCGCAACTGAATTCGTGCGGGACATTCTGGCCGGCCGGATCGGGGCACGAAAACTCATTATCGGGTATGATTACGCGTTCGGCCGCAACAGGGAAGGGGATGTTGCTTTTCTGCAGCGGTTGGGCCGGGAGTTGGGGTTTTCCGTCGAGGTGCTGGCACCGATCGGGACAGGCGAAACGGTCTACAGCAGCAGTATGGTGCGGCGCCTTATCCTGGAGGGGAATGTCAAGGATGTCGTGGCCCTGCTGGGCAGGCATTTTTCACTCGCCGGAACGGTGGTACACGGGCACAGCCGGGGGAAGGACATCGGCTTCCCGACCGCAAATCTGGCAACGGACAAGGAGTTGATCCCCTCCTTTGGTGTATACGCGGTCAAGGTCAAGGTGGACGACCGGATCTATGACGGGGCGTGCAATATTGGCGACAATCCGACCTTTGACGATACCACCTGCTCCATAGAGGTCTTTGTCTTTGATTTCGGCGGCGACCTCTACGGCAAGGAACTTCGGATATATTTTATCGAACGCCTTCGCGGTGAAAAGAAGTTCCCCGACGTCGCGTCGCTCGTTCATGCCATCGGGGATGACATCCGGCGATGCCGGGAGATCCTGCGTGATGTGTCGGTGATCGCCTATCGTGACTATCTTGGAGTTGACGATAATGGTTAGGGCCGGCATCGATAAACGACTCTGGATCGGCATCGGGATCAGTGCAGTTCTGCTTGTCATCCTGTTTCGGCAGATCGACGGCCGGCAGGTGCTGGCGGCGTTCCGCTCCATGGACTACCGCTACCTTGTCCCTTCGGTTCTGCTCACCTTTGTCAGTTACTACTGTCGTGCCATTCGCTGGCGTTACCTGCTTCTCCCCCAGAAAGAGACCTCCCTGGGGAACCTCTTTCCGGCAACCATCATCGGTTACATGGCTAATAATCTGCTGCCGGCGCGTCTCGGCGAATTCGTCCGGGCCTACGTCCTTGCCGACAAGGAACGGCTCGATTCCAGCTCGGTCTTTGCCACACTGGTCCTGGACCGCCTGTTCGACGGCTTTACCGTACTCCTGATCCTCGTCGTAACGTTCTTCACCGTCCAGCTCCCTCCGGGGATGGAAAAGGTGCAGGAGGGTCTCAAGCTGGGGGGATACATCACCCTTGCCCTCTACGTCGGGGTCATCGCCTTTCTCGTGCTGCTGAAACGGCGCACCCATTGGACACTCGATATGCTGGGGCGTTTGTTGCGGCCTTTCCCGGCCCGCATCAGCGAGAAAATCATTCCGCTCCTCGGTTCGTTCATCGAAGGGATCCGCCTGTCGGCCAAGCCTGCGGAACTTGCGGCGCTTTTCGTTTCTTCGCTGGTAATTTGGAGCACCGCGATCTGGCCCGTTGACCTGGTGCTGAGGTCATTCGGCATAACGCTGCCGGTCACGGCATCCATGCTGATCATGGTATTCCTTGTTTTTGCCGTAATGGTGCCGGCGTCCCCCGGTTATGTCGGAACCTATCATGCAGCGTGCGTCTACGGTCTGCTGGCGTTCAACGTGCAGCGGGAAAAGGCGCTCAGCGTGGCGCTCGTGATGCACGGCATAAATTTTTTCCCCGTCATCCTGGTGGGGTTCTATTTTCTCTGGCGCGACAACATCTCCCTCCGGGGGATTGAGGGACGTTCCGGCAAACAGTAAGGTTAGGGTGGGTGAATGGCGTCAGAGATTCGGGCAGGTGGTGAGGGGATATGAGTCATCGGTTTTCAGATATTCAGCATCGTATTGACCCGTTCGCTGTGGCATCGGTTGTCATCCCTCTATTTTTCTATCTGCTGACCCTTGCCCCGTCTGTTACCTTTTTCGACAGTGGTGAATTCCTCACCGCCATTTATTCCCTCGGCTCCGCCCATTCTCCCGGCTATCCACTTTTCATCAATTATGCCAGACCGTTCACCTATCTCCCTTTCGGCAACTTTGCCTTCAGGGTGAACATCGCGACGGCCGTTTCCGCGGCTGCCGCCTGCTACGGTGTCTATCTCCTGGCTTACCATCTCCTGCAAAAAGAAGAACTGACACCGGACGAAGCAACTTCCTGCCACCTGAAGAAAATCATCGCCCTCGCTGCCGCACTGACGTTCGCCTTTTCAGCGCGTCTCTGGCTGCAGTCCAACCATGACAAGCCGTACCCGCTCATATCGTTTCTCGCGGCGATGATCTTCTATCTGCTCCTCCTCTGGAGAGACCACTACCGTCAGGGCGACGAACGCCCTTTCTACATCTACCTGGGAGCCTTCCTCTGCGGGCTTGGTTTCGGCGCCCATCAGACCATGGTCCTGCTCGTTCCGTCGTTTGCCTTCCTGATCATCTCCCTTGATTGGCGGCTTATCGGGCGCATAAAGGAGATAATCCTTGCCGTAACCTTTGCCCTGCTCGGCTTTTCCGTCCATCTTCACCTGCCGGTGCGGGCGATGCGTGAACCGCTCCTCAACTGGGGAGACCCCAAGACGCTTACCCAGTTCCTCTGGCATTTCCTGCGCAAAGGGTATCCCACGGATAAACCCGTTCGGGATCTGAAGCTCCTTCTGGCACAGGTGAATGCTTTCAATATCCCCTCCGAATTCACCGCAGCCGGGATGGTACTGCTTCTCGTTGGGCTGTTCTTTTTTTTCAAAAAACGGCGCGACGAAGTACTCGCCTATCTGCTGGGGCTGCTGGTGTTCATGCTGGTTATCGTTGGTTATTTCAATACCCTGCCCGATCTGATATTCCTGACGGAAGAATTTTTCACGCCGCTCTATCTCCTCTCGGCAGTTTTCGTCGGACTGGGGATGTTTGTTGTCGTGAAGACACTGTTTGGAGCCATCCCCGATGACTACCCGCACCGCCTGCCGGTCAAGGGCGCTGTCGTGCTGTTGATTGCGGCACTACCCGCAACAGTCTGCGCGCTCAATTATGTTGAGAACGACCAGCATGAAAATTACATTGCCTATGACTACGCTTCAAACTCGCTCCGGACGCTCCCCCAGGGGGCTGCCCTGTTCACCTGGGGAGACAGTGGCGCATTCCCCCTCTGGTATCTGCAGGGGGTGGAGAAAATGCGGGAAGATGTGGACCTGCTGCATTCTCCCCATCTGGTTTTTACCTGGTACCTAGATTCGTTCCCCCGTCTGTTCAAATACAGCAGACTCCGTAACGTTCCCCTGGAAAACTACGCACCGGAAGACGTGCTCCGGATGGCGATAGATGAGCAGCTCGAACAGCGGCCGGTCTATATCGATTTCTCCACCAGATATTCCATCGGCTTGAGCAATTACACCCTGCAGCAGGCCGGCATCTGCTACCGGCTGGGCAGGCTTTCCGGCGCCATGTTTCTTCCCCCGGATCAGTCCGTCTGGAGGTTGTATGCCCAGCGCGGTCTGTCCGGAGAGATGTTCTTTCGCGATCTTGATACGGGGAAGGCCATTCTCATCTACGCAACCAGCCACATGGAGGCAGGGGACATGCTCTTGCGTCTTGGCAGGATTGCAGAAGGGGTTGCGGAGTTGCGATGGGCCGAACAGATCTCACCGGAGTTGCAAGGCCAGGTGACAAGTATTCTTAATGGGTACAATCTGCAATGAACAATAACATCACGGGGAAAACCGGCGTTCTTGGTATAATCGGCTGGCCTGTGGCCCATTCGCTGTCACCACTGATGCAAAATGCAGCCTGTGTTGCGCTGGGGCTGGATTATGTCTACGTGCCGTTTCCGGTGGCTCCTGAAAACCTCCGGAGCGCGGTGGACGGCTTGCGGGTTCTCGGTGTTGCGGGTTTCAACGTGACTATTCCCCACAAAGAAGCGATTGTCGGTTTACTTGACGGCCTGACCGATGAGGCCAGACTCATAGGTGCGGTCAATACGGTCAAGCGGGAAGGAGACCGGCTGATAGGTCACAACACCGATGCCGCGGGGCTCATTGCATCGTTGCAGGGAGATCTGGGGTTCGACATCGAGGGGAGAAGGGTACTGCTTCTCGGAGCCGGAGGAGCTGCTCGTGCCGCAATAGTAGGCCTTTGCCGGGCAGGTGCTGCGTCTGTCATTGTGGCAAACCGTACGCCGGAAAAAGCTGAGCGCTTCGTTGCGGATTTCAGATCGGTCTTTTCTGGTGCGAATCTTGCTCTTTCCCCACTGGATATCCTGAAGGGTGACCAGAGATTGAAGGGCGTTGATCTGCTCATCAACACGACCGCTGTCGGCCTCGACGGCACAACATTTGACGGCCTCGACCTGGCTCCCATGGCTCCATGCGCATGTGTGTACGACATGGTCTACACCCCCCCCCTGACTCCGCTCCTTGCCGAGGCACGAAGGAATTCCCTCCGTTTTGCTAATGGTGTCGGCATGCTTGCCGCGCAGGGGGAATCAGCTTTCAGTTTCTGGACAGGGTGTGAACCGCCAAATGGCCTCATGAAATCGCGTCTATTGGCGGTGCTTGGCAGCCAAGATATGCTTGACAACGGTTTATATTCAAAATAGTATTTGCGGGTCTAATTAATTGCAGATGATGGAGAGCGTATGCAGGCGAGCAGGCTGGGTGAACTCCTGGTTCGTAACAATCTTATAACCAAAGAACAGTTGGCCAGTGCTCTTGATGAACAGAAAGCGGCTGGCGGTAAACTTCGTCTTGGTTCTATTCTGATCAAAAACAACCTGATCAGCGAACCCGAACTCACCTCCTTTCTTTCCAAGCAGTACGGCGTCCCCTCGATCAACCTGGCCGACTTCGAGATCGACCCGGCGGTCATAAAGATCATCCCGGTTGACATAGCGCAGAAATACCAGATCGTACCGGTCAACAGGGCGGGCTCCACCCTCATAATCGCCATGTGCGATCCGTCCAACATCTTTGCAATTGACGATATCAAGTTCATGACCGGTTATAACGTCGAGGTGGTAGTATCGGCCGAAACCGCCATCAAGACGGCAATCGACAAGTATTATGACCAGTCTGCATCCCTGGCCGACGTTATGGGTGATCTGTCGGATTTTGAAGACCTCGAAGTGGTCGGCGATGAGGAAGACGTTGACGTTTCTTCTCTTGAGAGGGCTACGGAAGATGCCCCGGTCGTCAAGCTGGTCAACCTTATTCTTACCGACGCCATCAAG
This sequence comes from Deltaproteobacteria bacterium, assembly GCA_021848385.1. GTDB lineage: Bacteria > Desulfobacterota > Desulfuromonadia > Geobacterales > Geobacteraceae > Geomobilimonas. Next base: position 5,166 of record JAJZUQ010000059.1, on the reverse strand, counting down.
AAGAAGGCGAGCGACATCCATATCGAGCCGTACGAGCGATCATTCCGCGTCAGATATCGGATCGACGGGGTTCTCTATGAAGTGATGAAGCCTCCCCTGAAGCTGAAGAACGCCATCACCTCCCGTATCAAAATCATGGCGGAACTGGATATTGCGGAGCGGCGGCTTCCGCAGGACGGTCGTATCAAGATCAAGATGGGTGGCGGTAAAGACATGGATTACCGTGTTTCGGTCCTGCCGACCCTCTTTGGCGAAAAGATCGTCATGCGGCTTCTTGATAAATCCAACCTGCAACTCGATATGACGAAACTGGGGTATGAGCCGGAAGCCCTTGCCCATTTCCAGAAAGAAATCCATAAACCGTTTGGCATGGTGCTGGTTACCGGCCCTACGGGCAGCGGCAAGACGGTTTCCCTCTACTCGGCCTTATCGGAACTGAACAAGGTTTCGGAAAACATCTCGACCGCCGAGGACCCGGTCGAGTTCAACTTTGCCGGAATCAACCAGGTTCAGATGCACGAGGACATCGGTCTCAACTTTGCTGCCGCCCTGAGGTCCTTCCTGCGTCAGGACCCCGATATCATCATGATCGGAGAGATCCGGGACTTCGAAACTGCAGAAATCGGCATCAAGGCCGCGCTTACGGGGCACATGGTCCTTTCAACCCTCCACACCAACGACGCGCCGGCCACCATCAACCGCCTTCTCAACATGGGGATCGAGCCGTTTCTCGTGGCGTCTGCCGTTAACCTCATTACCGCCCAGCGCCTTGCACGGCGAATCTGCTCCGAATGCAAGGAGCCGGAAGATATACCGGTACAGGCCCTGATCGATGCCGGTGTCTCTCCTGAAGAGGCACCCAATGTCGTCTGTTTAAAAGGGGTCGGTTGCGCGAAATGCAACAATACCGGCTACAAGGGGCGTGTCGGTTTCTATCAGGTCATGCCGATGCTGGAAGAGATTCGCGAGTTGATTCTGAACGGCGCCAATACGGCGGAGATCAAGCGTGAATCAATGCGTCTCGGCATCAAGACCATGCGTCAGTCCGGTCTGACCAAACTCGCTGAAGGTGTCACTTCCTTCGAGGAAGTACTGCGGGTAACCGTGGCTGACGACTAGGAGACAACAATCAATGGCTAATCTGCACCAATTGCTGAAGGAACTTGTTGAACGCGGAGGTTCCGACCTTCATATCACCACCAACACCCCCCCCCAGATCCGGGTCGACGGCCAGTTGACACCGATGGATTACCCGCCTCTCACTGCCGTAGACACCAAACAGCTCTGCTACAGCGTTCTTACCGACGCCCAGAAGCACAAATACGAAGAGGAAAATGAACTTGACCTTTCCTTCGGCGTGAAGGGACTGTCCCGTTTCAGGGGGAACATGTTCATTCAGCGGGGGGCTGTAGCCGGAGTCTTCCGGGTTATTCCCTATAAAATCCTTACGTTCGAGGAACTGGGGCTCCCGCAGGTAGTAAGGGACCTGGCGGAAAAACCACGTGGTCTCATCCTCGTTACGGGACCGACGGGGAGTGGCAAATCAACCACCCTCGCATCCATTATCGATAAAATCAACATGGACCGCCACGATCATATCGTAACGATCGAGGATCCTATCGAATATCTCCATCCTCACAAGGGGTGCCTGGTCAACCAGCGTGAAGTAGGTGCCGATACCAAGAGTTTTAAAAACGCACTGAAGTACGTGCTGCGCCAGGACCCGGACGTAGTCCTGGTCGGCGAGCTGCGGGACCTGGAGACCATCGAGGCGGCCCTCACCCTGGCTGAGACGGGGCATCTCTGTTTTGCCACTCTCCACACGAATTCCTGTGCCCAGACCATCAACCGTATCATAGACGTATTCCCCCCCTACCAGCAGACACAGGTTAGGACCCAGCTTTCTTTTGTCCTGGAAGGGGTGCTCTCCCAGACCCTTATTCCCAAGATGTCGGGGAAGGGAAGGGCCCTCGCCCTTGAGGTCATGGTGCCGAATCCGGCTATACGCAACCTTATCCGGGAAGACAAGGTCCACCAGATCTATTCCCAGATGCAGGTGGGACAGGAGAAGTTCGGTATGCAGACCATGAACCAGTGCCTTATAGGACTCTATCTGAGGCGGGAGATAAGTCTTGAAGACGCACTGGGACGATCTCCCGAGCCGGATGAGTTCAAGCAGATGGTTGCCAATGCAGGTGCACAGGGGCCCAGACGGCGTCCCTGAGACGGATGATTTACGAGGAGGATGTACATGCCTAAGTTTAATTGGGAGGCCAGGAGCAAAACCGGGTCGGTGCAAAAGGGTGTCATGGAAGCCGCCAACCAGGCGTTGGTTGATGCCCAGCTCAAAAAATACGGGTTCACCGGCATAACGATCAAGGAAGAGAAGAAAGGGATTAAAATTGGCGGCTTTGGTGCCAAGAAAGTCTCTACCAAGGACCTGGTCGTCTTTACGCGGCAGTTCGCGACCATGATCGATTCCGGTCTCCCTCTGGTCCAGTGTCTTGACATCCTTTCCGGCCAGCAGGAGAACCCGACATTCAAGGCTGTGCTGGCCAAGGTAAAAGAGGACGTCGAGAGCGGTTCCACCTTTGCCGATGCGCTCGGCAAGCATCCCAAGGTTTTTGACAACCTCTACGTGAACCTGGTCGCAGCGGGTGAGGTGGGTGGTATTCTCGATACCATCCTCAGCCGCTTGGCCGCCTATATCGAAAAGGCGATGAAGCTGACGAAACAGGTGAAGGGTGCAATGGTCTATCCGATCACCATCATGTCCATAGCGGTCGTTGTCGTGGGGGTCATCCTTGTCTTCGTCATTCCGACCTTTGCCAAGATGTTTAAGGATTTCGGTGGAGAGTTGCCCGCTCCGACGAAGATCGTCATTGCCTTGAGTGCTTTCATTCAGAGATACATTCTTGTAATGATCGGGGCTGCTTTTCTGATCAAATTTCTCTTCAGTAAATACTACGCCACTCCCAAGGGGAGGAAGACCGTTGATGCCCTGGCCCTGAAAGCCCCCATAGCCGGTCCACTCATCCGCAAGGTGGCGGTGGCGAAGTTTACCCGGACCCTCGGCACCATGATCAGCAGTGGCGTGCCGATCATGGACGCGCTGGAGATTGTGGCCAAGACCTCCGGCAACAAGATTGTCGAAGAGGCGATCTACAAGGTCCGCCAGTCCATATCCGAAGGAAGGACCATGGCGGAACCCCTTGCCGAATGTGGCGTGTTCCCCCCCATGGTGGTGCAGATGATTTCAGTCGGCGAGGCGACAGGAGCCATGGATACCATGTTGAACAAGATCGCCGATTTCTACGACGACGAAGTTGATGATGCCGTCGGCAACATGACAGCGATGATGGAACCGATGCTCATGGTCTTTCTCGGTACGACGGTCGGTGGCCTTGTCGTAGCCATGTACCTGCCGATCTTCAAACTAGCCGGTGCCGTTGGCGGTTAGGTGATGGATGAAAAAAGAAGGTTAGGCTGGTTTATTTTTTTCAGGGTGGTGGTGGTTTCTGTTCTGCTTGGGACCGCCACCATGCTGAATCTGGAAGAAGCCGAAAACGGTATTTATCCATCACTGATAACAGTTCTCCGTCTTATCGTGGCCACCTACCTGTTTTCCCTCGGCTCTTTTCTTTTTCTCAGGTTTACCAATAAATACACACGGTTTCTCACCTATCTCCAGATTATCTGGGACCTGATCTTCGTCACCCTCCTGTTGCTCATAACGGGGGGGATTTCATCTCCCTATTCTTTTCTCTATTTTCTGTCCATAATTAATGCCAGCATTCTGCTCGCCCGCAAGGAAGCATACTACACGGCATCGCTCTGCGGTATTTTATACGGGGCCATTCTCGATTTCCAGTATTTCGGCAAGCTCGCCTCACTCGGCCTCAGCCCGATTCCTGCCTGGCAGTACGGAGCGAAGTTTGTTTTCTTCACGATTTTTATCAATTTCGTCGCTTTTTATCTCACGGCATTCCTCACCGGTTATCTCTCCGAACGGGCACGGAAAAGCGAATCCGCCCTCGAGAAAAAGGCCATTGATTTCGATGAACTGGAGCGGCTGTACCGGTCGATTGTTTCCAACCTGGGAAGCGGTCTGCTGACCGTAACGAATGAGGGGAGAATCAGGGTCTTCAACCGGTATGCTCAGCAATTGACCGGTATCAGTCATGAAGATGCCTATGACCGGCTGCTCCCTGAAATAATCCCTGCCATGGAGAAGTTTGTGGATCGCATCCTTTCTCCCCAGACCGGTGAGGTCGCGTATCTTTCCAGCCATGCCGTCAAGATGGTCATAGGGTTCAAGTCCGTTCCGTTTAACGATGCAGAGGGAAACCGGATCGGGGCGATCGTCAACCTGCTCGATCTTACGCAGATCAAGCAGATGGAAGCCGAGTTGAAAAAGGCCGACCGGCTTGCCGCCATCGGGGAGCTGTCTGCCCGCATCGCCCATGAGATCAGGAATCCCCTTGCGGCCATAAGCGGTTCGGTCCAGTTGATAGTACAGGGTGATACTATTTCTAATGGTGACAAGCGCCTTCTGACCATTGCGGTGCGGGAAACCGACCGGCTCAACGCCCTGATCAGCGATTTTCTCGCCTATGCCCGGCCTGCCGTTCCCCATAAAGCAGCCGTTGATCTTAACGGATTTGCCGCCGATATCCAGACATTTCTCGCCACAGACCACCGCTTCGGGCAGATTGTGCTATGCAATGATTGTCCTCCCGGCATGACGGTGTATGTCGATCGTGACCAGTTCAGGCAGGTTCTTCTGAATCTGCTGGTGAATGCTGCGGAGGAGATGCCGTCCGGCGGGATGGTGCGACTTTCCGCTTCCCTCGACAGGTTGGAACAGAATGGCGCGGAACAGCTCTTCACGAGGATTATTATCGAAGACAATGGCCCCGGCATGGATTCCGCTATCATGGCCAGGATCTTCGAGCCCTTTTTCACGACGAAGCAGGCGGGGACGGGACTCGGACTTGCAACGGTCTACAGGATCGTCGAGTCCCATGGCGGCACCATGCACGTCGAGAGCACGCCTGGTGCAGGCACGCAATTTATCATCTCCCTTCCGGGAGAGCCTTAGCTTGTACTATGTAACTTACCACCCCCAACTCCTCCTAAAACAGGAGGGGGTCAGGTGGCAATAGA
>JAJZUQ010000107.1 GCA_021848385.1 Deltaproteobacteria bacterium | reverse complement strand
TAGATATCTGTGTTCTTCAGCTGCGGCAGTCCGAGCAGGTGCGCTTTCAGTCTGAAATACTCCCGGGCCAGAGGGTAGTTGGCCTCGCTGACCGTCATGAGGCGCTCCACTACCTCCGCTGTCAGTTCGTTCCCCAGATTGGTGGGTTCCATGGGGTAGCGGTAGCTGCGCAACTCCATTTCCTGGCTGTGGTCGAGGGTGACGTTGTTGAAAACGGACGAGTAGACGATCCCGTGCTCCGCGTGGCGGTTCAGGAATGTGCCAAAGGCACGTTCCCGTACGTCGGGCGACGGATGATGAAGGAGGCCCAGGAGTTCTTCGCCGGTGTATTCCCGTTCCTCCCCATCCATCTCGAACCTGAAGGTGAAGGACGCTGAAAGCTCATCGAACAGGCGGGTGAAGGCTTCGACACCCGTGAGATTTTTCTGCTTGAGGAGGCTCTCCTCCCGTTCCGCCAGGGTGTGCGGGCGGAACTTCCGGAGGCTTGCCAGGTAATGGTGGTAACCGGCAAAGCGCTGGTCGGCGGTTAGTGCTGCAAGCCGGTCATCGGGCAGATGGATGAGTTCCAGGTCAAAGAAGAGGAGTTCCCGGCTCATCCTGTTACCGAATTCGGCCGCCCGCTGGGAGAGACGCTTGACGGTATCGTCACCCGAGTCGGCGGCGAAGAGGAGATAGGCGTAGAGCTGAGGTTTGGCGAGAGTCTCTTCCAGAGCCTCGTAGGAGGACAGAGCTTCCAGCAGGCCATCGTCATCGAGACCGGCAGTTTTACCCTGGTACCGGGTGCGGAAAGCTTCGGCACGGGCGCTGCCGGCGGCGAAATCGGCTTCAAGTTCTGCTGCTGCGGGGCCCGGGTAGAGGCGGGTGGAATCCCAGAGCATGCTGATGGTGTCGGTTGTCATCGGTTTCCTTTCAATAAAAAATGGGAGCGTCAATTTGCTCCCATTCCGGGTTACCAGGGGACGTAACAATCATGAATTATGAGAGATGATAATCCCATTGCCTGAGTGTGTCAAGGAGCGTTGGGCCGGAAGAAGAGCCTGTTTTATTCACCCCTGATGCTGAAAATTGCCGGTCGTCTTTTGAAGAGTGCTGTTGTTCATTGAGACCGTGAGGCGTGATGATTTCGGCAGTCGCCATCTGTCGGAGAATGTGGTAATGTTAGCACACCGCACTGGCAATAGCGCAACTCACGCTCTATTCAAAGGAATGAACATGAAACAGCTTATTGTGAGATGGATCATCAACAGCACGGCGCTCCTTGTCGTTGCCCACCTCGTCTCGGGGGTCTCCCTCGACAACTGGATGACCGTCTTTGCCGCTGCGGTCGTGCTCGGGCTTCTGAACGCGTTTCTCCGGCCGATCCTCATCTTTCTCACCCTGCCGGTAACGGTGGTTACCCTCGGCCTCTTCACCCTGGTCATCAACGCCTTTCTTTTCTACCTCGCATCCCTGCTGGTCAGAGGCTTCCATGTGGCCGGCTTCGGGCAGGCCTTCATTGCCGCTTTTGTCTTCAGTATTGTCAGCTTTCTGTTGAGCCTGTTCATCGGTTCGGATAACAAGAGGTAACGATGTGCGGTTATGACCGCCGCATGGTTGGTTGCAACGATTATCCTGAACGTAAAAGGCCTGCTCAAGCAGGCCTTTTACGTTGTGATGCAGCGAAAGTATGTCAGGACGAGGGGGGCGGAATATCATCCCCGGCAACAGTCGTCGAGAAACTGCTGCAGTGTCCCCTCCGGCACGTTTGCCAGGGCGGCTATCCGCCCGAGCCGCGGAAATGCCCAGCTGCTGTCTCCTTCCGCCAGTAACGTGCCGTCAGCTGCATGGATGGTGGAACGGACGACAGCACTCCGTTCGTCGTGACTCAATATGGTCCCTTCCACCCGGAGTTCTGAGTTGGTCGGCACCGGTTTCAGGTAGCGGGTTGTCATTTCCCTGGTCACGCCGAGCCGGCCGATGCGGGAAAACAGCGACCATCCCGCCGCCTCGTCCAGCAGTGTGGCGATTATGCCGCCGTGAACCAGGCCGTCAAAACCGCAGTAAGTATCGGGAATCGTGCAGCTGGTTACGCATCCTTCTTCCGTGTGGGAAAAGCGGAGGTGCAATCCCTGGAGGTTCCTGCTCGAACAGCCAAAACAGGAGCCGGGCCAGTGCCCCTGAACTTCGTTATTTCCCATGGCAATTCCTCGCTAAAGTTACTGGTACTGGATATAGACCGGCTTCGGGTGGAGTTTAAGCACGTCCTGGGGGGTCAGCAGCGGGTCCCCCTTCTTCGTATCGTTGTGGTAGAAGAGCTTGAAGCCGGTGTACTGCACCGGTTCGGCTACCACATAATCCTTGTATGAATCCCGTTTCAACCAGGGGGCACCCCAGCCGTCCATGTTCATGACGATCTGTACCTCGGGGCGCAGCACGATCTTCCGGGTATTGGTCACACCGTTGCGGGTAAAACGGTGCACGATGAACACCTTGGGGGGGAGGTTGTATTTCTTTACCAGGTCTTTCAGGTAACCGGAGGCATAGTTTATGTCCGCTGCATCGTAGGTACCGATCTTGGTCCCCGGTTTCTTCTTGCTCGCAATCAGGTTGAATTCCGGGTCGATCCCCAGATGCACGTCCGGATTTTTCAGAAGCCATTCGAAGCGAGGGAGAATGTTCCGGATGTCATCGTGCCCGGTCTGGATGTCAATGAACAGTATGGCGTTCGCCTCTTTAGCCCACCCGTACACCTGATTCACTATGGTGTCGGGTATGACCATCCGGTACTTGCCAGCCTTGCCTGGTTCCCCCTGGGCAACTACCGCAATCAGGTGCAGTGCCGGCTGTACGGGGGTAGAGGGGTCTGCTTTCTCCCACCGTGCAGTTTCTCCTTTCAGTCGACGCAGCATGTCGTCCTTCGGAAATTCACCCAAAGCTCCCATCTTCTTCGATAGGGGATTGCCGTAATAGGCGACGATTCTCTTCTGGGGGAGTATCGAACCGGGAAGCGGAGATGGGCCTTTTACCGGCCAGCCGTGCTGTCGGGCAAATTCCGGGTCTTCCCCCGCGTTGTATTTGATCTTGGGTGCCGTGATCTCAGCTCCCGGCGCCTTTCTGATAGAGGTAGTCGTGGGTGCAAAAGCTGTCCGGTTTGGCCTCGCACTGGTGATCGGCGCAAAGCTCGCTGCTGGAGCGGCGGCTTCTGTTTTTGTCCCTTTTGACGATGCAATATCCCCTGTCTTCTCACCAGTACAGCCGGTGAAGGAGAGGGGAAGGACAAGGGTTGCAATGAAAGGGAGGACTGACCGTGTAGAGAAGGTCATGAGTGTGGATTTCACGAAGTACTCCTTCAGGAAAATTGATGCAATGCCGTCGTCCATGGTTGCGTTCGGACAAAAAAAACCACAGGAGGCGTCCCCTGCGGTTTACAGGCTCTCACTTTATACCATTTTCCGGGAGTGGGAGGCAAGCAGGAAAAAGCGGAGAATATCCCTTGCAGGTGATGTGCAACTGGGGCAAAATGACAGCCAGCCGATTAAAGAATGACCTGATTAGCTCTGTAATTCAGCCATTCGTAACCAGGCTTCCGGCCGCTTACCGGTATGGGCGGCAGTATAGAGTAGCCTGGGGAATATGGAGCGCATGTCAAAGCGACGGTTGAAGCAGTATTGCACTTCCGCCAAGTAGCGGTCGGCATATTTTTCGAAATCGAAGGCATGGCACGTGCCAGCAATAGCTGTTTTCAGATTGCCCAGAA
>JAJZUQ010000058.1 GCA_021848385.1 Deltaproteobacteria bacterium | reverse complement strand
ATGCGGAGGAGATCAAGAAAAACATCGGCTACATGAGCCAGAAGTTCTCCCTCTACGACGACCTCACCGTAGAGGAAAACATCGACTTCTACAGCGGCATCTACCGGATTCCCGATGCAAAGAAGCGGGAGCGGAAGGAGTGGGTAATCGGAATGGCCGGACTCGGCGAGCACCGCCGCTCCAGCACCGCCATCCTTTCCGGCGGATGGAAACAGAGACTGGCATTGGGATGCGCCATCCTCCACGAGCCACCCATCATCTTCCTGGACGAGCCGACCTCGGGGGTGGACCCCATCAGCCGGCGCAACTTCTGGGACCTGATCTACCACCTGGCGGGCCAGGGAGTGACGGTGTTCGTCACCACCCACTACATGGACGAGGCCGAATACTGCGACCGGCTCGGCCTCATCTACCGGGGGGAACTGATCGCCCTCGGCACACCGGAGGAACTGAAGACCAGGGAAATGACGGAAGAGATTATAGAGGTTTTCTGCGACCGCCCGCAGGACGCCATGGAGATCATCGAGGTACTGCCGGGAGTGCGACACGCGGCCCTCTTCGGACGGGGGCTGCATGTGGTGGTGGAACGGGCAGAGGAAGCAATTCCGGCCATCGAGAGTAAACTGACAGGTGCGGGCTACCCATCGGTTGAGCTGGAGAGGATCGTCCCTTCCCTTGAAGATGTATTCGTCTCGCTCATTGAGGCCCGGGACCGGCAGGAAGCGCCACAGCAGGAGTTTGAACGATGAAACTGCAGCGCATCAAGGCGGTCGCCCGCAAGGAATTTCTCCACGTCATCCGGGACCCGCGCAGCCTCATGATGGGGCTCGCCATCCCCATGCTCCTCCTCTTCCTGTTCGGCTACGCCCTGACCCTGGATGTGGACCGGGTGCCGCTCGTGGTCTGGGACCAGAGCAACACCGCTACGAGCCGGGACTTCGTCAGCCGCTTCGCCGGCTCCCGCTACTTCTCCCTGCAGGGGACCACTGATACCTACCGTGAGATCGAACGGGCCATCGACCGGCGCGATGCGCTGATCGCCCTGGTCATCCCCGTGGACTTCGCCCGCCGGATCGAAACGGGCCGGCGCGCCGAAGTCCAGACAATCCTTGACGGCAGCGACTCCAACACCGCCACTATCGCTCTCGGTTACGCCAATGCGGTTACACAGGAGTATTCCCGGGAGGTCGTCCTGAAGCTGGCCAGGCGCTCAGGTAACGGGATATCCGGCGGGCAGCTGGATGTCAGACCCCGCATCTGGTTCAATTCCGACATGATATCCCGGAACTATATCTTCCCCGGCCTCATCGCCGTCATCATGATGGTCATCACCGCCCTCCTCACCTCGCTCACGGTGGCACGGGAATGGGAAACCGGCACCATGGAGCAGTTGATCTCCACCCCCCTCACCGGACCGGAACTGATTACGGGGAAGCTCATCCCCTATTTCACCATCGGCATTATCGACCTGATCCTCTCGGTGCTGGTCGGTGAGTTCATCTTTGCCATCCCTCTCCGGGGAAGCCTCTGGCTGCTCTTCGGCATGTCAGTCATTTTTCTGGTCGGCGCCCTCTCCCTCGGCATGCTCTTAAGTATCGTCACGAAAAACCAGCGGCTGGCCAGCCAGATTGCCATAGTGACAACCATGCTGCCCGCCTTTCTTCTCTCGGGATTCATCTTCCCCATTGAAAACATGCCGCTACCGATCCGGGCGATAACCCATATCATCACCGCCCGCTACTTCGTCAAAATCCTGCGCGGCATCTATCTCAAGGATGTGGGGATCGACGTCCTGGCTCCGGAGGCGCTGTTCCTTGCAGTTTTCGGCGCCGTGGTGATAACCCTGGCCATCAGGAAATTCCGGAAGAAGATCGTCTGACATGATGGACCGTTCCCAAGGAAGACCGAATGTTTGAACGACTGCTCTGCATGCTGAAAAAAGAGATTATTCAGACGCTGCGCGACCCGCGGATGCGCTTTATCCTGTTCGTTATTCCGGCGGTGCAGACCGTAATCTTCGGGTATGCGGTGAACACCGATGTCCGGCAGATAAGGACAGCAATCTTTGATCAGGACAACAGCATTGAAAGCCGGGATATCGCCGCCCGGCTGGTTCGATCGGGCTATTTCCAGGTGACCGAGCATATCCGACAGGAGGGGAGAGTACGGAAACTCCTGGACCGGGGAGAGGTAAAGGCGGTGTTCCGGATGAACCGGGGGATGGGGGAAACCCTGCGGGGTGGACGGACCGCTCCCCTGCAGCTCATTCTGGACGGAACCGACTCCAACACTGCGGGAATCGTGCTCAACTATGCAATGAACATCGCCGCGCGCTACAACGAACAGCTCCGGGTGGAGCAGATCGCCCGGCAACAGGGGACCGCTGCAACCCCGGAAGGAGTCGTACTGCAGAGCCGTGCCTGGTACAACGAGAACCTGGAAAGCCGCAATTACTACGTACCGGCCGTCATTGCCCTGATAGTGCTTATTATCACCATGCTCCTCTCCAGCATGGCCGTGGTGCGGGAAAAGGAGATCGGCACCATGGAACAGATGATCGTCACCCCCATCAGCCGCGGGGAGTTCATCCTCGGCAAAACCATCCCCTTTGTACTGATCGGTTTTATTGACGTGGCGCTCGTTACCGTCGTGGCCTATTTCTGGTTCGGGGTCCCGCTCCGCGGCAGCCTCCCCATCCTCTTCGCCGCCACGGGTCTTTTTCTCATGAGCAGCCTCGGTTTCGGTCTCTTCCTCTCCACCATCAGCCGCACCCAGCAACAGGCGATGATGAGCTCGTTCATGTTTATCTTTCCCTCCATGCTCCTTTCGGGGTTCGCCTTCCCCATCGAGAACATGCCGGAACCCGTACAGTGGCTCACCTTTCTCAATCCCCTCCGTTATTACCTTGTCATCATCCGGAGCATCTTCCTGAAAGGGGTGGGGCTCTCCATTCTCTGGCCACAGCTGCTCGGACTCTTCCTCCTCGGAATAGTCATCCTCTCCTTTGCCGTGCAACGCTTCAAGAAGACATTGACCTAGAGCAAGCAGGGGGCACACAAAAAGACCTGGCTGGTTTTCAAATCCCGTCAGGTCCGGCTTCTACGTGATGTATGGCATTAAAGATGGACAGTTCTTCCCCTATTCACTCTAGGACTTCTTCTGCAACTCCTCCACCATCTCCCGCACTTCCTCCGTCCCCTTGGCGTAAAACTTCTCCTCATCCGGCGCCAGGTTCCGCAGGAGTTCGAGGAATTCACCCGCATGGACCCGCTCTTCGTCGGCGATATCCTTCAGCACCTCAATCGCCAGCCTGTTGTCCGTAGACTCGGCCAGCTGCATGTAAAGCTGGATCGCCTCGTACTCGGCAGCGACAAGGAACCGTATGGCGCGGACCAGTTCCTCGTGGGTCAGGTTGCGGCCATGGGCCAGCCCTGCGAAGGGTGTTCCAAAGTCAGGCATTGCTCATTCCCCCTTTGTTGTGTGGTGATCATGTGTACAGTGACGGAGTAGTGCATACCTCGTGGATAGTCTTGCCTATAACGCCTTCACGCACCCTGGTTGCCAGCCGTTCAGCCTTTTCCAACAGTTCATCCACCGTTACGGGAGGACGCAGAAACGTCACTGCGCCGACCCCCACCAGGAGCCCCCACTCGTTTTTCCGAAGCAATTCGGCAAGCCGGTCATAGAGTTTCCCGAGTACGATATCGGCTGATTCGTTGTCCGTTTCAGGCAACAGCAGGACGAACTCATAGTCCCGCTGCAGACCTACCACGTCGCAACTGCGGGTATTGGCACGAATGGACCGTGCAATCTTGCGCAGGACCGCCCCTTCATTGCAACAGCCAAAGTTGGGGGGCGTCCCCTCTCCGCACCGGAAATTAAGGAAGGCCAGGGTGAACGGCCGGCCATAGCGTTGCGCCCGGCTGATCTCGGCGCTCGCCAGTTCAGTAAAGAAGTTGCGGGTACAGGCACCGCTCCCCTGGTCGTAGAGTGCCAGATGCCGGTTGAACGCCCGTTCACGCCGCAGGGCGGATACCACCAGGGAAAATACGACAAAACTTCCGAGCAGCATGAAAAAATTAAACCCGTTGACAGCGGGAGTCGCCAGGCTGTCGAGGGGAGGCTTCTCCGTGAAGAACCACACACAGGAACAACCGCCGGCCATAGCCATTCCCACCCAGCGTGGCGCATGCCAGCTTACCAGTGCGATGGGAAGCATATAGGCGAAATCCAGATGGATACCGGGATTAAGGTAATCGGCAAGGGCGAGAAGCACCGCAAAGACCAATCCCAACGCGGCAAGAAACATCCGGGACTGTTTATGCAGATACTCTTCAAGTTCGTTCATCGCGCCAGCCCCCATTATCACTCCTTCCAACTTTTCAAAAGCGTCAACATATCAAAATCGCCCAACGGCCTCAATTAAAAACAATTAATCATAGTAAATCCAGTGGGTTAACTGCTTATGTGTGCCAGTGTACCACGACCGCCAGGAATTACCAGTCAAGCGATCGGGTGCCATCAACGCCTTCGTCCTCCCGGCCGGTGAACTCCATCCTCCGCACACGGGAAAGTCAAAGACGACATACCTGACTTAAGGAGTTGCAACAAGGTTCCCAAGGGGTCGTTGAGCTTGACATGGTATTGAATATTCTGTATAAATTGCGAATTGTTCGAGCCATGCATAAAAGGGGCCCCCATGTTTGTAGTTGCCAATTTCCTCATCGCTGTCTCCAGGGTGGCCGACATCCTCCTCACCATCTACATGTATGTCATCATCGGCAGGGCGATCATCTCCTGGGTCAATCCCGACCCCTACAACCCGATCGTCAGGTTCCTCTACCGGGCAACCGAACCTCTTCTTTACCGGGTCCGCCGGGTCCTTCCCGACATGGGCGGCCTCGACCTGTCACCGCTTGTTATTCTCCTAGGGATCTTTTTCCTCCAGAAATTTGCCATCACCTCCATATATGAACTTGGTTTCAGACTGAAAATGAGCGGGGGAGGAATGCCGTGAAAATTACACCACTGGATATACAGCAGCAGCAGTTCAAGGGAAAGATGTTCGGCGGGCTCGATCCTGAGGAAGTCGACGGCTTCCTGCAGACGGTATCCCATGAGATGGAGGACCTCCTCCGGGAAAACAGCGAATTGAAGGAGCAGGCGCACCGTCTGTCCGTTGAACGTGAAGAGATGACCGAGCGAGAGGGGAAGCTGCGCGAAACCATGCTCGCGGCACAGCGGGTTACCGAAGAGATGAAGGCCAATGCCCAGAAAGAAGCAAGCCTCCGTGTCTCCGAGGCCGAACTGAAGGCGGAACGTATCCTGATAGATGCGGAGAAAAAACTCACCCAATTGACCAGCCAGATCCAGGACCTGCGCAGGGAAAAGCTGCAGTTCGAAACCTCGTTCAAATCCCTGCTCGACTCGCACTACAAAATGCTGAACATCGATGAATCGTGACGGTAGCGACTCTCTGAAAATCACCGAAACCGGTTCCGGCGTCGTCTTTTCCGTCCATGTGCAACCCCGCGCCTCCCGTACCGAGGTATGCGGCGTCCAGGGGGAAGAGCTCAAGCTGCGCTTGACCTCGCCGCCGGTGGACGATGCAGCCAACAGGCTCTGCCAGGAATTTCTGGCCAAACTCCTCGGCGTGGCAAAATCACGGGTAACCATCGTTGCCGGTGCAAAGTCGCGTCATAAGACGGTGCAGGTAACCGGCATCGGGAAGGACGAAGTTCTCGCCCTGCTCAATTAGACCATTGGAGTCAGTCCCATGAAAGCCCGCGACATAATGTTCACCGAATTCCCCATGATTTCGCTCCACGCCACCGTCGGCGATGCTGTCCGCATCCTGCGCAAGAACTTCGGCGACGAAAGTTACATGAATGCCGCTCCCGGCCTCGTCGTAGTGAATGACAACGGCGAACTTGCCGGCATACTCTCCCCCCTCACCATTCTCAAAACCCTTGGGATGGAGGCAAACGAAGCCGGCCGGCCCCGGGAAGAATCGCCTGACTTTTACGCCACCCTCTCCGCCACTATCAAGGGGAAAAAAGTCAGTGATATCATGGACTGGCAGGCCATCTCGGTCACCGAGGACGCCCAGCTCCTCGAAATAGCAGACCTGTTCGTGGCCAACCGCTTTCAGCGTATCCCGGTAGTTCGCGACGGCAAGGTAACAGGCCTCATCTACCGCTCCCGTCTCCTCTTTGCCCTGGCCGACTCGCTCCTTGCCTGAGGGAGGAAGACATCATCCCCCTTGACAAAAAGGGACCCCCTCCTCTATATTGGAATGAGGGAATACCCCTTAGAATCAACTGCTTGACAGGAGGAAGTCGAACCATGCCCGTTTACGAGTACCAGTGCACTGCCTGCAACAACACCTTCGAACTGCGCCAGAAATTTTCTGATGAGCCTGCCACCGAATGCCCTTCCTGCGGTGGAACGGTTAAGAAACTCATTTCCAGTACCGCCTTCACTCTAAAAGGTGGCGGATGGTACGCAGAAGGATATAGCGGGACGAGTGGCTCCGGTTCATCCGGTTGTCCTTCGGGTGGTAGCTGCGCCGGCTGTCCGTCGGCCGCTGCCTGACCCGACGCAGCTAACCCTGCGGCACGAAAAAAGAATCCTCCATCACCGGAGGATTTTTTTTACCCTAAAAGGCTTTACAAATCCCCCCCCGTTTTCTATTATCCTGAAAACGGCAGTTGAATACTGCCGGAAGGAGTACATGAGGGCTATTTCGTTGTAATTCTTGGCGAATGAAAGCGTCCGCAGCCGATCCTGTCCGAACCCGCAAGGGTGAGTTGATCGGATGTAGCGCAATGAGCCTGGAATTACAGAAATAGCCCTTTAGTACGAGTGCAGGCAGTGTTCAACTGCAGAATATAGGATTAATCTGCGAACATTACTACACATGAAGGGAGTACAACTGTGACCCAGATCATCGATGGTAAGGCTATTGCCGCCAAGATCCGCGGCGAAATCGCCAACGACGTGAAAACCCTTGCCGGGCAGGGGATACAACCAGGGCTGGCTGTGGTGCTGGTGGGAGAAGATCCGGCCAGCAAGGTCTACGTCAGCATGAAAGAAAAGGCCTGCCAGGCCGTGGGGATATTTTCAGACGAACATAAACTGCCGGCGGAGACCAGCGAGGCGGAACTGTTGGCACTCATCGACAAACTGAACCACGATCCGCGCATCCACGGCATCCTTGTCCAGCTTCCGCTCCCGAAACAGATAGACACGGAAAAGGTGCTGGAAGCAATCTCCCCCTCAAAGGACGCGGACGGTTTCCATCCCTACAACGTCGGCCGGCTCATGATCGGCAAACCGCTCTTCCAGCCCTGCACCCCCTACGGCGTAATGATCATGCTGAAGGAGACAGGGATCGACCTGAAGGGGAAGGAGGTGGTGGTGGTCGGCCGCTCCAACATCGTCGGCAAGCCGGTCGCCCTCATGTGCCTGCAGCAGCATGCCACCGTCACCATCTGTCACTCCCGGACCCGAGACCTGGCGGCAAAAGTCGGGCAGGCCGATATCCTCATCGCAGCCGTCGGCGTACCGGAGATGATCAAGGGCGCCTGGATCAAGCCGGGGGCGGTGGTCATCGACGTGGGAGTCAACCGGGTCGGCGACAAGAAGCTCGTGGGAGACGTAGAGTACGCCGCAGCCTGCGAACGGGCGTCAGCCATCACACCGGTCCCGGGCGGGGTCGGCCCCATGACCATCACCATGCTCCTCTACAACACCGTGGAGTCGGCTAAAAGAACAGTGAAAAGTGAAAAGTAAATTGTGAAAGGTGAATAGAAAGCGCGGAATAGTCTTTCCTTTTCACCATTCACTATTCACCTTTCACCGGAGAGCGTCAGCGAACCATGATTGTGAGCAAACAGAAACCGTTCGCGGATATCCTCGCCAGCCTTGACGGGCACCCCCGCGTCTTCCTGGTCGGCTGCGCCAAGTGCGCCACGGTCTGCAAGTCGGGTGGGGAGGAAGAAGTCTGGCAGATGCAGGAAGCCCTGATCGCCGCGGGGAAGGAAGTGACCGGCTCCGTCGTCATCGACGAAGCATGCCACATGCTGCGGGTCGGTCGTGACCTGCGGGCCAGGAAGGAGATGGTGGAGGAAGCTGACGCCCTTCTCGTGCTTGCCTGCGGTGCCGGCGTACAGTCCATTGCCGCCAGTGCCGGCAAGCCGACCATTGCGGGGGCCGACACCCTTTTTCTCGGCAATATCCGGCGTTTCGGCCAGTTCGAACAGCGCTGTTCCCTCTGCGGCGAGTGCATCCTCACCGAAACCGCCGGCATCTGCCCGGTAACCGTCTGCCCCAAAGGGCTTCTGAACGGCCCCTGCGGCGGCATGGACGAAGGGCGCTGCGAAACTGACCCGGAGGCGGAGTGCGTCTGGCACCAGATCTACCAGCGCCTGAAGGAACAGCAGGCCACGGAGAATCTCGGGAAGATCGCCCCCGGCAAGGATTTCTCACGGATGCTCAAGCCGGGAAAGCTGAAACTCGACAAATAACCGTACCAATTCACCATAGAGACACGGAGACACAGAGAAAGGCAAAACCTTATTAACAGGGATGGACAGGATTTACAGGATAAAAACCAAGAGCAGTGCAAACAACATCCGATTTTTATCCTGATTATCCTGATTATCCCTGTTAAAATTGGTTTCTCTGCACTTCTGTGTCCCTCTGACAGGTTCTCGTGAATATATGATCTCACAACTCCAGCAAAAACTCGCCACCGGCCGGTTCGTCATCACCTCCGAAGTCTGTCCCCCCAAGGGAGCCGACTGCGGCGAATTCCTCGCCACGGCCCGGGGCCTGAAGGGGCAGGTTGACGCCATCAATGTCACCGACAACCAGGGTGCCAACATGCGCATCGCCCCCCTGGCAGTGGCAAGCCTCCTGGTCCGGGAAGGGATCGAGCCGGTCTACCAGATCACCTGTCGCGACCGGAACCGGATGGCACTGCAGAGCGACCTGCTCGGCGCTGCAGCCCTCGGTGTCGGCAACATCCTGGCACTCACCGGCGACCACATCTCCTTCGGCGATCACCGGCAAGGAAAGCCGGTCTTCGACCTGGATTCGGTCCAGCTCCTCCAGGCAATCTCTACCCTGGAAAGCGGTTTCGACCTGGCCGGCAACCGGCTCCAGGGTGTTCCAGTCTTCTTCGCCGGGGCCGCCGCGGCACCGGCTGCCGAACCGTTCGAATTGACCCTTTTCAAGCTCCAGAAAAAAGCCACCGCCGGGGCCCGTTTCTTCCAGACCCAGGCCATTTTCGACCCTGACCGGCTGGCCAGATTTACCACGGCCGTCAGCCCCCTCAACGTGAAAGTCATTGCCGGCATCATCCTTCTCAAGTCTGCCGGCATGGCCCGCTACATGAACCGCAACGTTCCCGGGCTCAAGGTGCCCGACCACATCGTTGCCGAACTGGAAGAAGCTTCCGATCCGGTCGCCAAGGGTGTGGAAATAGCTTCCCGCCTCGCGTCGGCAGTCCGCAGCCACTGCGACGGCCTCCATATCATGGCCATGGGACGGGAAGAGTTGATTCCGGAAATCATCAAGGAGATGCGCTGATGCAGATCAAGAAAGCTGTATTCCCCGTTGCAGGACTCGGCACCCGATTCCTCCCCGCCACCAAGTCCACCCCCAAGGAGATGCTCCCCCTCATCGACAAGCCGCTCGTGCAGTACGTGGTGGAAGAGGCGGTTGCGGCAGGAATTGAGCAGATACTCTTCGTCACCGGCCGGAACAAGCGTGCCCTCGAAGACCACTTCGACATCTCTTTCGAGCTGGAAGCGCTCCTCTATGAAAAGGGGAAGGACGCCGAACTTTCCCAGGTGCGGGATATCGCCGAAATGGTCAACATCTTCTACGTCCGTCAGAAGCAGGCTCTCGGACTCGGTCACGCCATCCTCTGCGCCCGGGATTTCGTCGGAGACGAGCCGTTTGCCGTCCTCCTGGGAGATGACATCATCGACAGTGAAAAGCCCTGCCTCGGCCAGCTCATCGAGGTCTACCGTAAATACCGGGGGACGGTCCTCGCACTGGAAAAGGTCCCGATGAAGAACATTTCCTCCTACGGCTGCGTCAAGGCCAACCATATAACCGAGCAGGTCTACGAGGTCACCGATCTGGTGGAGAAGCCGAAACCGAAGGACGCCCCGTCTGATATGGCAATCATCGGCCGCTACGTTCTGACGCCAGACATCTTCCCGATCCTGGAAAAGCAGGAACCGGGCAAGGGTGGAGAGATACAGCTTACCGACGCACTCGTCAAACTGGCGAGGGAAGAGGCGATCTATGGCTGCCTGTTCGAGGGGGTACGCCACGATTGCGGCGACAAGCTGGGATTTCTGAAGGCCACGGTCGACCTCGCCCTGAAGCGGGACGAGTTCGGCGACGAATTCCGTAAATATCTGAAGGAAAAACTCGCAAAATAGAAACGGGGGGATTCCTCCCCCCATTTTCCATCCGTACCGTTACAGCATGCACCCTCTCAGTGCAGCATGCCGCGACTCCCCCCCCCGGTTATCCCGTACTGGAAAAAGGCGATCAGCTTGAACTGGTCCTTGTCGTAACCGCGGGGAAAACCGCCGATCGGCCCAACCATCCGCAGGGTACGCAAGACCTCGTTGTCCAGAATCCGGCTTCCCGAACTTTCAAGAATTTCCACATGTTCGATCTCTCCCCGCCGGTTGAAGGTTATCCTCACCGGCGTAACCCCCTCGATACCGAGCTGCGCCGCCTCCTGCGGATAACGCCAGACGCCGTAGACCGAATTCTCGAACCGGCGCAGGAACGACCCGAACATGATATCGTCGGTGTTGAGAAACTTGGTTTCCCCCTCCGCAACCTCCGGTCCGTATTTCTTACGATAGCTGTCTTCCAGCCGGGCCATCCTGTCTGCGCTCGGCATAAGCCGGGCAATATTTGGCCCCGGTTGCGCCTTCGGCTTGAAGATATCCACCCCGCGGGGAGGTTCCCTGAGTGGCAGGCTGCCCTTGTCCGCCGGGCGGCTCTCTCCCCGATACTTCCCCGGAGCCTGCCGTGGTGGAGAAGTCTGGGCCGGTGCAGGCCTGGGGGGCGGGGGGGCTGGCCGGTCTTGCTCCCTTTCCCCCCTGGGGGCAATCTCCCGGGGAACACGCCTAAACTGCTCGGCCTGGCGCCGGGCTTCCTTCTCATTGCGGGCCGACGGCTGGCTGACGGGAGGGAGATCCTGGAGATCAATCATCACCGGTTCCTGTTTTGCCACCGTTTTTTTCTCGGGAGCCATGAGGATGACGGTAAAGATCGCCACGTGGAACAGCGCGGAGAGGGCAAGCAGGTAGAGGAAGACTTTTTCGATATGCCTGTCGGACATCTGACTCTGCCGGGTCAAGGTGCTATCCCTCCAATGGGACCAGCGCCGTGATAGTGCACAGCGGACTCCCTCACCCGGCCAGGGCCTGGTAGAGGATGACCGCACCGAAAATGAGGAACAGGGTTCCCGCTCCCCGATGGACATAGGCCAGGGGGACAAACCGGGTCAGCTGCTTGCCGACGAAGATGCCGATCAGGGAAACAGCCCAGAGGGCCAGGGTTGAGCCGGCATATACCGCCAGGAGCGATTCGTGCTGGGCAGCCAGACTGGTAGTAACCAGCTGGGTCTTGTCCCCCAGTTCCGCCAGGAGGATCATGAAGAAGGAGGTAACCACCGGTCCCCGGTCCGAGAGACTCCGTTCTTCCTCATCCTCCTCTTCTTCGTCGAACCCTCCGGAGCGCAGCGTACTTACGCCGAAAAAGAGGAACAGGCCACCGGACACGAGCTTGATCCAGAACAGGGGCAGGAACGCGAACAGCAGCTTGCCGACCAGCACTGCCCCCACATTGAGCAGGGCAAAAGCAAGGGCAATACCGATAAATATCTTTTTCCACGGGTGCCTGGTGGCAAGGGCCATGGCGGTCAACTGGGTCTTGTCACCCAGTTCCGCCAGGAATATAATACCGAACGTACTGAAAAATACGGTTGAATCCACATCTCCCCCTTGCATGCCTCTGGGGATGGTAAAAGATTAAAAGGTAAATTGCAAGACCGGATTGCCCTAACCCAGCCGTCGCCGGGAGAATACAGTTGACAGTTACCCCCGATCTGCGTATTAGTTTTTCTACCCGCTGAAAAGGAATTTCTCATGCCCCTGCAAACAACGATGTGGCTCGGCTTCGGCGCCATTATCACCGTAATGTTCGTCCTCGACCTGGGGGTATTCAACCGCAAGAGCCACGCCATCAGCTTTCGCGAGGCCCTTGCCTGGACCCTCATCTGGGTCTCCCTGGCGCTCGCCTTCAACATCTGGATCTATTTCTCCATGGGGCCGACCAAGGCACTGGAGTTCTTCACCGGTTACCTCATCGAAGAGTCCCTGTCGGTGGACAACCTGTTTGTCTTCATCATGATCTTCGGCTATTTCCACATTACCAAGGTGCACCAGCCAAAGATCCTCAAATGGGGGATCATCGGCGCGCTCCTGATGCGGGCGGTCTTCATTCTCGTCGGCATTGAGCTGATCGAGCGGTTCCACTGGATGATCTACGTGTTCGGCGGAATTCTTGTATTCACGGGGATAAAGATGGCATTCGGCGGTGAAGAGAAGATCGAACCGGAGAAGAACCTGCTGGTACGTCTGGTGCGAAGGTTCGTCCCTATCACCAAAAGGATCAGGGACGACCGCTTTTTCATCAATAAGGGGGGGATTCTGGCCGCCACCCCCCTTTTCCTGACACTGCTGGTAATCGAATCGAGCGATGTCATCTTCGCCGTGGATTCAATCCCGGCGGTACTGGCGGTCACCCGCGACCCGTTCATCGTTTACACCTCCAACGTCTTCGCCATCATGGGACTCAGGTCTCTCTACTACCTGCTGGCCAACGTCATGGAAATGTTCGCCTACCTGAAACTGGGGGTCTCGTTCATCCTTGCCTACGTCGGTGGGAAGATGCTCCTGACGGACGTCATCCACGTCCCTGTCTATTTCTCCCTCGGGGTCATCATCGGTACCCTCGCCCTGGCCATCCTTATCTCAATCACCCTCGCTCCGCAAAAAGGGCACACGTCGCACACCCCCTGATTTTCCGTCACTCGTTCCCCGGGGGTTCCGGTTCCGCCGGTACCCCCGGAAAGAGTTCCTCCCGACAGATATCGAACAGAGCCATGAACAGCGCCAGGATGACCGGCCCGGCGACGATGCCGATGAAGCCAAAGGTGATCACCCCTCCGAGCGCCCCGATGATGGTCAGCAGGAACGAGAGATTTGCCTTGCCGGCGGTAAGGATGGGGCGGATAAAGTTGTCAATGGAGCCGACAACAATCACCCCCCAGAGTACGAGACCGACAGCCATGTTCGTCTCCCCTTGCACGAAGAGATAGAGAGCACCCGGCACCCAGATAAGGGCGGTTCCCACCGCGGGAATCAGGGCACAGAAGGCCATCAGGGCACCGAACAGGGCCGGCGACGGAAGTCCGGTAAACCAGAAACCGACGCCGCCAAGCGCCCCCTGGATGAGGCAGGTCATCAGCAACCCGAAGACCACCGCCGACACCACTGTCCCCAGTGTATATTCAAGCTTCTTCCGGTGTGCTTCGCTCAAGGGAATTACGGACCAGAACCGCTCCTGGAAGCGCCGGCCGTCACGGTAGATAAAGAACAGAACTACCAGCATGATGATGAGCATGAAGGCGAAAACAAACAGGTTGGCAATCATCCCCGTCGCGTAGTCGAGAAAGGACGCCGCCAGCTTCTTGGCGGCCGGGATGATGGTCCCCTCCATATCGATTCCCAGGGGTTTCAGGTACGGCCCTATCCGATCTATCAACGGCGCAATGGCAGGATGATGGGCAACCCTCTCCAACATCGCTCCACTCCCTGCTTGGGATGTGGCCGTCTCCAGGTACTGGTAGGCAACCACACCCTGCTGGACAAGGAAGAACGCGAGCCCGACAAAGGGGATGACCAGTGTCAGCAGTATGCCGGTCGTCATCACCCCCGCCGCCACCGTGTCTCGCCCCCGAAGGCGCCGATGGAGCTTTTCATAGAGGGGAAAGGTGACAATCCCGAGAATCGCCGCCCAGCCGAGGGGAGCGAACAGGGGAGAAAGAAGTTTGTACACAAGCCATGAAGCCAGGACAAGCAGAAAAAACGTCACAAGTGCGAAAAAAAACTTACGGTCCATCAATCCCTCCAGCCTGATCCTGACAGGTTCACTTCGAATCATTTGCTTCCGGCACGGCACTTATCCTCACCTTAACGATAGACGTTTTCTTCACCTCTTCGCACGTGAGGAGGTACTGCCGCCATACAAGTGTCTCACCCTTCTCGGGAAAGCGGCCAAGCTCCGCCAGAATGAGACCCGCCAGGGTATCATAGGGAAGGTCCTCCTCCATCTTTATCTTGAGCAGGTCCTCCAGATCGTTGAGGGAAATCAGGGCATCAACCACCAGGCTGCCGTCAGGAAGTTTCTGCACCCGCCGCGGTTCGCCGATGTCATGTTCATCCTCAATCTCGCCCACCAGCTCTTCCAGCAGGTCCTCGGTGGTAACCACCCCGCTGATGCCGCCGTATTCATCCACTACCAGCGCCATATGTATCCGGTTTCGCTGCATTTCCTTCAGGAGTTCATTGACCTTTTTCCCCTCGGGAACGTAGAAAGGCGGCCTGATGATGGTGGCAATGTCGAATCCGGGGTCGCTCACCATCCGGCCGAGAAAGTCCTTGCCATGGATGAAGCCGGCGATGTTTTCAATGCTCTCCCGGAATACGGGATAACGGGAGTACTGGTTGTCGAGAATCGAGCGGAGCATCTCCTCGCGGGAA
This sequence comes from Deltaproteobacteria bacterium, assembly GCA_021848385.1. Classification (GTDB taxonomy): domain Bacteria; phylum Desulfobacterota; class Desulfuromonadia; order Geobacterales; family Geobacteraceae; genus Geomobilimonas. Next base: position 5,167 of record JAJZUQ010000058.1, on the reverse strand, counting down.
AGTTCCAGGTCAAGGGCAGCTATCCGTGTCCGGGGGACCATCACTTCCCGCACCGCAGTGTGGGTGAAATCGAAGAGGTTCTTGATGTACTCGTGCTCCGAGGCACTGAACACCCCGGTTTCGTGACCTTCGGCCACGATGTGCTGTACCTCTTCCTTGGTTATGAAGGCCTTTTCCCCCTCGCCCTTAACCCCCAGCAGGGCGAGAACGGCTTTACTCGACATCGTGAGAAAGGCAACTGCCACCACCCCCACCTTGGAAAGAACGTTAATAGGCTTGGCCACCCGGAGCGCCATCCGGTCCGCATAGCGGAGTGCAAGGGCCTTGGGGACCAGTTCCCCCAGAATGAGAGAAAAATAGGTAACCAGGATGACCACTATCGCCAGGGAGAGAGGAGACGCCGCATTCCGTATGAACTCGAAAGGAGCTGACTGGAGAAGAGGGATCAGAAACTTGACGGCTGTCGCACCGCCGAAGACGGACGCCATTGTTCCGACAAGTGTTACCCCGATCTGGACCGTTGCCAGGAAACGGTAGGGATCAGCCTGCAACTTCTCCACTATCCCGGCACGTTTGTCACCCTCAGCCAGCAACTGGGCAATCCGGCTTTTCCTTGCCGAGATGATCGCCAGTTCGGCACCGGCAAAAAAGCCGTTGGCCAGGATCAGCACCAGAATGACTGCCACTTCCTCCCAGATCGTCACAAAAACATCCCCCTCAACGCAAACCTTCTTGATTCCTGCCAATTTTCACCGTAGAAGCCTCTCTTGTCAACCTTTTGTAGCGGTCAGACAATAAAATAGTCGATCAGTGTTCTCCCTTGTCAGACCACCATCCGTCGCTGAATCTGGCTGGCGCTTGACTGCCGGTTGTGACGCGTACGGGATTTCCCGTCACCTTCGAAAACATTGCTGGCGACGAGGAAGAGGGCTCAAGGGTAATTTCACGGCGTGCAACCAGAGGGGATTTAGCAGATCGAGGCAGGATTAATCCGACAGAACCCAGGCGGGAATCACGTGGAGGAGAGGATCTCTTCCACCCGTTTCCCATCCAGGGTCTCTTCTTCCAAAAGCGCCTTGGCCAAGGCATCGAGCTTGGGCCGGTTGGCTACAACCAGACCCTCGGCCTTCAACTCCGCTTCCTTGATTATGACGGATATCTCCTGGTCGATAACCCAGGCCATCTGCTCGGAGAAACTTTTTTCCTCCGCCAGCTTCCGGCCGAGAAAGGGGTGCTCCTCGCCACGGGAAAAGGTCATGGCGCCGATCCTGTCGCTCATCCCCCACTGGCAGACCATCTTCTCCGCCAGGTCCGTCACCATCTTCAGATCGCTCTGGGCACCGGAGGAAAGATCGTTGAAGACCAGCCGTTCGGCACACCGCCCCCCCAGCGCCACGCTGATGCGATTCACCAGATAGGCCTTGGGGTAGTGGTAACGGTCGTCCTCGGGAAGCTGCTGGGTCACCCCCAGGGCCATGCCGCGCGGAATGATGGTCACCTTGTGAATAGGGTCGGTGCCGGGAAGAAGCTTCGCCACCAGGACATGACCCGCTTCATGGTAGGCGGTAATGCTTTTTTCCTGGTCGGAGATGAACATCTTCCGTTCACCCCCCATGAGGATCTTGTCCTTGGCCTTCTCCAGGTGGGACATTGTCACGACTGGCGCATTTTCGCGGGCCGCCTGGATGGCCGCCTCGTTCACCAGGCTTTCCAGGTCGGCGCCGGTCATCCCCGGTGTCCCCCGGGCGATGACAGCCAGATCCACGTCCCGGTCAATGGCAATCTTGCGGACGTGAACCTTGAGGATCTGTTCCCGGTCGCGCCAGTCAGGGCGATCTATCACCACATGCCGGTCGAACCGCCCCGGCCGCAGAAGGGCCGGATCGAGCACGTCAGGCCGGTTGGTGGCCGCCAGGACGATCACCTCGTCGTGGGAGTCGAAACCGTCCATTTCCGAGAGGAGCTGGTTGAGGGTCTGCTCCCGTTCGTCATGGCCGCCGCCGAAGCCTGCCCCCCGGCTCCGCCCCACGGCGTCAAGTTCATCGATGAACACGATGCTCGGTGCCGATTTCTTGGCATTGGTAAAGAGGTCCCGGACACGGCTCGCGCCGACACCGACAAACATCTCGATGAACTGGGACGCGGAGATGGAGAAGAAAGCCACCTCCGCCTCACCTGCAACCGCCCGGGCAAGGAGGGTCTTTCCTGTACCCGGTGGACCAACCAGGAGCACCCCTTTGGGGACCTTGCCACCGATCCGCTGGAATTTCTTCGGATCCCGGAGGAACTCGACGACCTCCCGCAATTCCTGCTTCGCATTCTCCATGCCGGCAACATCGTCGAAGGTAACCTTGACCTTGTCTCCCGCGTCGTACACACGCGCACCGGACTTGGCAAAACCGCCCAGCATGGATCCCGGCCCCTGCCCTTTCATCCCCCGCATCGCAAACCACCATATGCCGAGGATAAGGAGCCAGGGGAGAAAACTGATCAGGATGGCAAGATAAGGGGAGCTCTCGGTCGACAGCGCGACAATCTCCACTTTTTTCGCCGTCAGGTCATCCATCAGGTGCGTATCGGCAATGGCCGGCATGATAGTGGTAAAGGACGTCACCTCACGGGTCGTCTGTTTCCCCTGGACAACGGCAGGAACGGCAACTTTGGTGCGGAACTCCCCCTTGAGGGATGCCCCTTTGAACGTGATCTTAGCCACATTGTCAGCAGCCAATTCCTGGCGAAAGAGGCTGTAGCTGATTTCAGCCCCTCGCTCTGCTGACTGCTGCATGATCAAGCCGTAGAACAGGTTAAAAAACACCGCCAGCGCCAGCATGATCAGTATAGGTTTCCAGAAGGACGGCCCCATCAATGTGACCCCTTGTCCTCAGATTCCGGGAGGTTGTCAAGTTGCGCCAATTGCCGGATGTCTTCACTCAACAGGCTGTTCAGCTTCTGCATTTCCTTAATGCGCCGACCGGCCTTGACATTATCGCTCTTCACGCTGTCAAGCTTCTCCCGGACCGCCGTAACACATTCAGCAATCGTCTTTGTCCGTTTTTTCACGCTTCTCCCAGCTTCCCGGCAGGCACCCGGCCATGCACATTGGTTTCTCGTGTAAGTTTAACCGCAGAAACGGCTATGACAACTCTCCGGACGACTTTTCAAGCAGGAACTGGCCATAACCGTACGCTGCCCCTTTTCCGCACTGAAGATATTCACCGAGGAGCAGGAACGGATGAAATTCGTTAAGGACACCGCTGAAGGTGCCGCTCCCCAGGATGCCTGCATATTTCCCCTTATCTCCCTGCCAACGGAAATCCCCATCTGTACAGCGAATTTCCCGGCTTCGTTCCGCTAGCCACTTGAAATCCATATCCATTTCGTAATAGCCGTAATAGTATGCAAGGGCGGTAATTCTACGGATAAGAGCGCGTACCAGCAGGGAAAACGTCAGTTCTCGCACCGGTTTCCCGCCGCTTAGGAGCCGTAAGGGGGTTACAAGGCGTAGACGTACCCCGTCTGGTGTAAGGGGGAACGCCTGCTGAATCCCATCCGCGGAGAGGAGAATCAGGTTCTTTTCGTCCACCTCTCGACCCGCTTCCCAGACAGGGGAGCGCACACCATAATAATCAACTGCTTCTGCCTTGACAGGCTGGGCAACGTACCGTCCAGCCGGACCAAAACTGCTGAGGGAAAGTTTAAGTGCAGACAGGTACAGTGATAGGTACTGGATTGCCGATCCGACCAGAGTCAAAGAGATTTCCACCTCTCTCCCACGGTTTGGCGGCAGCGGCAGCTGCGGCAGGGAAAAGGTAAACGGGAGAGGGGGCTTCTGATAGCGCCTGACGGCAGCCGGGTCGGTACTGAGAGACTGGGAGAAGTTGCGAGAGCAGGGACAGTTCCGATCATGCGTCCCCCCGCAGCCGCAGGCACGCCGGAAAGCATCCGCAAAACAGCTGTGAATCCCGAACAGGGCCAGAGAATCGGCGATGTCTGAATCGATGCGAATCGTTATGACCAGTCTGACGAGGTTGAAATCCACGGCACCTCCATAAAAAAAGGGCAGAGATTCGCATCTCTGCCCTTCAATTCATACCAGTTTTCCGCCTACTCTGCCAGAGACTTCAGATACTCCCTGTTCAGCTTGGCGATGAATTTCACGTCGACCCCCTTGGGACAGGCGGCCTGACATTCGTAGTGGTTGGAGCAGTTGCCGAAACCGCACTCCTGCATGGTTTCCAGCATGTTCTTTACACGCAGGGCGGCCTCCGCCTTTCCTTGCGGCAGGGCTGCCAGCTGGGACACCTTGGCGGCGGTAAAGAGCATGGCCGAGCTGTTGGGACAGGCAGCGGCACAGGCACCGCAACCGATGCACTCGGCTGCGTCCATTGCGTAGTCCAGCACTTCTTTCGGAATGATCGTGGCGTTGGCGTCGGGCACGCCGCCGGTGTGGCAGGAGGTGTAGCCACCCGCCTGGATGATGGTGTCATAGGCGGAGCGGTCGACCACCAGGTCCTTCTGGATCGGAAACGCCTTGGCTCGCCACGGTTCGATGTAGATGGTGTCGCCATCCTTGAATTTGCGCATATGCAGCTGGCAGACGGTGGTCCGCTCCTGCCCGCCATGGGGCACGCCATTGATCACCTGGGAGCACATGCCGCAGATACCCTCGCGACAGTCATGGTCAAAGACGATCGGCTCTTTGCCTGAATTGATCAGGTCTTCATTGACACAGTCAAGCATCTCCAGAAAGGAATGGTGCTCGGTGATGCCTTTAGCGGTGTAGGTTTCAAATTTACCAGGATCGTTGGCATTCTTTTGGCGCCACACGATCAGTGTTAAAGTCATGGTCTTGTGATCGCTCATTATTTATAACTCCTTACCGCAAGATGAATTGTCTCGAACTTCAGGGGTTCCTTGTGCAGTTCGGGCTCTTTGTCGTTACCCTTGAACTCCCAGGCGCCAACATATGAGAAGTCAGCATCATTACGTTTTGCCTCGCCGTCCGGCATCTGGTGTTCGACCCTGAAATGGCCGCCGCAAGACTCTTCACGGTGGAGGGCATCGCGAGTCAGCAACTCGCCGAATTCGAGGAAGTCGGCTACACGACCGGCATTTTCCAGCTGCTGGTTAAGTTCGCTGCCAGTTCCGGTAACCTTGACATTCTAGA
>JAJZUQ010000057.1 GCA_021848385.1 Deltaproteobacteria bacterium | reverse complement strand
TACCAAAGAAGCCGGTGCGATCGCACCGGCTTCTTTTACGTCGTAAATGAATGTTGAAAAAATCAGAATTTGAACTTAACGCCAACGGTAACATTATGGCTTTCCAGTTCGACATCTCTGAAATCGAAATGGATTTTTTCCGTTCCGAAATAGCGGTAGCCGACATCCAACGCCATGTTCCTGTTGAGATCGAAGCACATCCCTCCCCCGACCTGATACGCGAAAACGGTTTTCTCTTCATAACCATAGTCGTAGTAGTAGTTGTTGTAATAGTCGTTGTACCTGTTATCGAAACCGACCACGGCGAAACCGATCCCTCCTCCCAGGTACGGGGTTACAATAGAGCGAGTATTTATGTCATAGAACAGATTCGCCATGCCGCTGAATGCCCACAGGGAATCGTTATGATTGTAATAGTTGTAATTACTGTAAGAACCGGCAACATGGTTGTCCAACCCCGCCTCCCGGTAGGCTAATTCACCTTCCACGCGCAGACCGTTGCCAAATTCATACCCCCCGAAACCGGTAATGACATATCCCGTCTCATACGATTGGTTGGTGGTGCTGCCATTAATGTCCGTAACATTACTGTCCCGTGGGAGAAAGACCCCAGCAGAACCACCGACATACCCTCTGCCACCGGCAGCGTAACCGATGGAAGACATTGCCAGCACCAGCACACCAACAAGTATCACGATCAATTTGTTCATGGAATCACCTCGAACGTGGAATAACAACAACCCGTCTTAACTGTGTATCATTGATTCCCCAATAGTCAAACTGTCGCAGGCCTGCAACAGTACGCTTCTTATCGAGAAAAGTAAAACCCGCTCTGTCCGGGAGCGGGTTTTGCCAGCACGTGAACCAACGTAAACCGTTACTTATTTAGTTTCCATCCGGAAACGGTTCTTTTCCTCCCTGGCGGCGTCAACCATCGGGTTTGCTTGTGCGGCGTACCAACGTACGCCTCCGCGCAACCCCTTGCTTTCCTTGCCAGGACGAAAAACTCCTCGTTTCCGAATTGGAAAGCGATAGTGTCACATCCGGAGTTTCCGGATGGACACTATTTAGCTTCCAGCGTTGTCACTTTGCCATCATCCAGATCATACTTGGCCATCACGATTTTGACCTTTCCTTCCTTGAGCAGGTGCTTGATGATCGGAGATTTTTTCGGAATGCTGGCTGCAACCAGTCTGATATTATCGTTAGAAGCCGTTTCCACAAGTTCGGACTTATCTTTACCGGCCGCTTCCTTACGTGCCTGCTTCACCGCCGGTGCGATCGCCTTGATGAGAGCGCCGATATTCCCTTCCGGTTTCCCTTTTGCTTCGACAGCGGCGGTCACCGCTCCGCAGCGCTCATGGCCAAGCACCACGATCAGAGGCGAACCGAGATGCTCCGCTCCGTATTCGATGCTGCCAAGAACTACGGGATCGATAATATTGCCGGCAACCCGGATCACGAAAATCTCCCCCATACTCTTGTCGAATATTATTTCGGGGGGAAGACGGGAATCGGAGCAGGAAAGAATAATGGCATAAGGCTTCTGACCATTTGTCAGAGATGCGCGGGCAGACGGCGTGCTCTCGGAACAGGCAGCCATCTTGCTTTCAACATATCTCTTGTTTCCATCAACAAGCTTCTGCCAAGCTTCATCGGCAGAGATGCCAATGCCCCCTCCAGACGCAACAGCAGCAGCGCTCCAGGCCGCCAGAACCACACCGGCACAAAACATGACAACGGTTTTTACCATTCCTTTCATGTGCAACCCTCCATGTTAATTTTAGTGAATCTCAATTAACATTTTTACACCTTAGCGTCAACCCTATTGTTCCTTCGTAATGCTATCAGTCGCGCTTCGCAGGGTAAAGAGTCTGTTCAACAGCATCCACTGCCACTGCGACGGCGCAGATTGAGGCTGTCGAGCCATTCGTTGATCATTCCCGCAGCGCATCCGACCCCTGCATCCACCCTTATTGCCTTGACCGGGCAGTTGAGGGCGCAGGCGCCGCACTCCATGCAGGCATCGAAGGCACGGATGAGCGCCTTTCCTCCTTCGAGAACGAACACCTGGTGTGGGCAGACCACCGTGCACATCCCGCAGCCAATACAGGTATCTGTATCTAGCTCCAGGGTTGCCACATTTTTCAGATAGCTGAAACCGTTCACCTATAGACCTCTGATCGTTTAGTGGAAGAGACCAAACATTCCCATAATCCATGCCACAGCACCGACGAGGACGGCACCGGCCATGAGCGGCAGGGAAAGACGCATCTCCTTTTTCACACCGGAGCGGGAAGTAAAGGGGGTACTGCCGGTGAAATTAAGCGCAAGAAAAGCGCTCACCGCCGGCAGAATGAGGAATAGAGCCGTCGTTTGCAGTACGCTTCCCGTTGCGGCGAGAAAATACAAGAGCAGAGACCAGAGCAAGCCGACCAGAGCTCCCTTGACCGCAAAACTTGACGTCGGTAGCCACGGCAGGAGAAGTGGCGTTACCACGGCCCCCGCAATTAGAGCACCCAGCCAGACAACAACCGGAAGAAAGGCGGTCGGAGCGGCAAAGCCAAACCGTATCCCCCCCAGCAGATAGAGTCCGGCGAGGATGGGAAGGGATCCCTTGAGAGCGGAAACCAACTCGACGGGAACGAGCACCAGCCGCTCACCAGCGGTGAAAGTAAGTTCTCCCATGGCCGAAGTAGCCCGCTGGTCGTTATCGAGATAGGCAGGGAGGTCGTCTATCCGGATGGTGCTGAACCTTGCGGTGAACCCGGTTCGCTGCCGGACCTCCAGCGCCTTGACACCAGCCGCACCGAGAAGGGGGAGGAGCAGGGTGCGGTGTGTAACAACCCGGGCAAGACCACTCGCCTCCACACGCCGCACCACCTCGCCGGTGCCGAAGGTCCCCTTCCCCGCCGCGCACCAGACGTTGATGCCGTACGTCTCCAGCACGAGGAGCCAGATATTTCGCCCGGCAAGCGCCTGCCGCACCAGATCGTAGCTCATCTTGTAGTTGGCGGTCACCGTCACCGGGTCGGAGGGGGCAGGTGTCCCGATGGCATAGAGTCCTGCCGGCACCAGGTACGACATGCGGCCGATTCCCCAACGTGCCTTCCAGGCGCCGAGGCGGTCGTGGAAACTGAGTGATGAGGAAATAACCGGCACCCGTCCAGCCGGAGTATCCAGCCAGTGGAGAAAACCGGGAACGTTCTCGTCAATGGACCCGCTGACCGCGGGTGTCTTGGGACCTCAACAGGGGGGCTTGTCGATATCCGGCCCTTCGGGCGAAGCGGTTCCGCACGGTTCGACCGGTTTCATGGAGCGGATGATCTCTGGCGAAAACGGCTTTTTCGTCACGCGTCAAGCCTCCCTGCCAGGTCGTCGATGAACTGCCGTGCGGCGCGGCCGGAACGCTGTCCCTTGTACATTGCCCACTGCAGTGCTTCCCGCCGAAGATCATCACGGCTGATGGCAAGAGCCAGGCTGTCCGCATAATGTTCCACAATCGCCAGATACGTCTCCTGGCTGAACGGGTAGAAACTGAGAGTGAGGCCAAACCGGTCGGCAAGAGAGAGCTTGTCGGCAACCGCGTCCTCAGGATGTATCTCTTCCCGGAGGTTGTCCGACATCGGCTCAGGCATCAGGTGGCGCCGGTTTGAGGTGGCATAGATGAGCATGTTGCCGGGGCGCGCCTCGATTCCACCGTCCAGAAGGGTCTTCAGCTCCTGATAGGAGGAGTCACCGGCGGCAAATGAAAGGTCGTCGCAGAACACAATGAACCGGTAAGGGACCCCACGGATAAGGGAGGATATTCGCGGCAGGCTCAGGAGCTCCCCACGCTCCACCTCGATCAGGCGCAGGCCTTGACCGGCAAAGCGGTTCAGCAGCCCCTTGACACAGGAAGATTTACCGGTCCCCCGCTCCCCCCAGAGAAGGACATTGTTGGCCGACCGACCGGCGGCAAACTGGGCGGTATTGCGCACCAGCTCCGCTTTGGCCATATCCACCCCGACCAGATCGTCCAGGTCCACCAGGTTGGGATGCCGGACCGGCACCAGGCGACCTGTTTCACCCCGACCATCCCAGCGGAACGCATGGCAACCGGCAAAAAGTGCCTCGTCCAGAGGCTCCGGGGTTCTGTACTGGTCCAGAAGAGCCTCTGCCTTCGTCAAGAACCGTTCCAGTCTCACTATCACTTTTTCCCATTGGTCTGACACCATTGCCTCCTTAATCGTCCTTCAGACTGCAAGACTTCTCCCACGCCACATACCCGTCACCCTTGATGGCCCAGAACGACTCGATCCGGCTCTCGTAAAAGGGAAGGTCACCGCACTCCTGTTTCACCCGCCGCATGAAGCTGGCGGAAATAAGTTTACGGTTGTGGAGATAGCGGTAAAAGGAGAGGACCCCCTCCAGGTGCCGGCTGAGCTGGGCGATATCCGGCTCGATGGTATTCACGATATACCAGTTGCCGGCGAACTGGCGCACCAGGCCAGGGCGCTCGTCGAAGATATTGAGAACGCGGTTATCCACGACGAAATCGCGGATGAAGTAATCTGCGCCACTTGCCATAAAGGTGGCCTCTTCGGGAGGCATCCCTTCCTCCAGAAGCGCATCGTAGAAACGCCTCAGGAGGTCCTGGCAGAGGGAATCGACCCGGAGCGAGTCCTCCAGCGTTTCCTGGTCAAAATCCTTCTTGTTGATTTTCATAACTCCTGTCTCGTGTATCGGTTCACCGGTACTGGCTGACATGATGCATTACCTCTCAGTGCATTAAATTCAAAAGGTGGGACAAGCCCATTGTTCACCGCCGCGTGCTGAAACGCGGATCCATCGCATCCCGGATCCCCTCCCCCACCAGGTAGTAAGAGAGCACCGTGACCATAATGGCCAAGCCGGGGAAGAGGAAAAGCCACCAGGCAAACTCGAGGAATTCCTTGCCGGAAGCCAGGATATTCCCCCAACTCGGCGTAGGAGGAGGGACACCGATGCCGAGGAAGGAGAGTGACGACTCGGTAAGGATGGCACCGGCGACACCGAGGGTCGCATAGACAAGCACCGGTCCCACGGCGTTGGGGAGGATATGGCGAAAGATGATGCGCTGGTCAGAACAGCCGATTACCCGGGCCGCAAGGACATAATCCCTCTCCCTGATGGAGAGGACTTCTGCACGCACCAGTCGGGCCACCCCCATCCACCCCGTCAGGCCGATGATCAGCATGATGTACCAGATGGAAGGTTCCAGAAGAGCTATAACCGCCAGAATCAGGAAGAAGGTCGGAAAGCAGAACATGATGTCGACGAAGCGCATCAGAAGGCTGTCCAGCCAGCCGCCGTAATAACCTGCCACCAGGCCGACGACGGTACCGATCAGCGTGGCGATACCGACGGCAACAAACCCGACTTTGAGGGATATCCGGGCACCGAAAAGCATGCGGGTAAATACGTCCCTCCCCACTTCATCGGTGCCGAACCAGTGGGCCGATGACGGCGGGAGCAGAACATGGTAGGCATCGAGAGTGTTCGGTTCGTAGGGGGTAATATAAGGGGCGAGAATCGACAGGGCGAACATGGCCAGCACCACCACACCCCCGACGACGGCAAAGCGGTTTGCCCTGAAGCGCCGCCAGACTACGTCCCGCAGATAACTGTCGCGCCGGGTCACAATGCACGCTCCCGGCCGTGCCGGATGCGGGGATCGGCAACGGCATACGCCAGGTCCGCCAGCAGATTGCCGACCAGGGTCAGGACGGCACCGATGACCAGCACCCCCATGACCAGCGGATAGTCACGGGCCATGACCCCGTCCATGAAGAGTTTTCCCATGCCGGGAATGGCGAAGATGCTCTCGAAAATGACGCTGCCGCCGATAAGCCCCGGCACCGACAGACCAAGAATGGTTATGGCCGGCAGAAGGGCATTGCGCAATGCATGCCGGTAGATGACGACCCGCTCCGACAACCCCTTCGCCCGGGCGGTCGTGATGTAATCCTGGCCAAGTACCTCGATCATGCCGGTCCGCATGTAGCGGGACAGGCCGGCAAGGCTGCCGAAGGTTGCCACGCTGATGGGAATGACGAGGTGTTTTGCCAGATCCGCGATCTGCCACCAGATGCCATGTGCCTCGTATCCAAGGGAGTGGAGACCGGAGATGGGGAGCACCCCAAGTCTGACGCCGAACAGGTACATGAGAATGAGACTCAGCCAGAAGAGAGGTGTGGCAAAGCCGAGAAAGACAAAGACCGTTGTCCAGCGGTCAAGGGGGCCGTCACGATGGGTGGCAGCCATGACACCGATGGGAATGGCAAGGGCAAATTCGAGGATAAGGACGATCATGTTGAGGGAAATGGTAACCGGCAGACGCTCCCGGATCTTTGCAATAACCGGCCGGCCGTCGGGTGCGAACGATCTCCCGAAATCGAGCCGCACCAGTCGGCCAACCCATTTGCCATACTGGACGTGGAGCGGCTTGTCCAGCTCGTAAAACTTGCGCAGCCGTTCCCGTGCCTCGGCAGACACCTTGGGATTCATGGCCACCTGCATCTCCACCGGCTCTCCCGGGGCGAGGTGAATAACCCCGAAGGTGATGATTGTAATGCCGATGAGGAGCGGAATCATCAGCAGCAGACGTTTTGCAAGATAATAGAGCATCAGTACAACTGCTCCCCTTTCGGCACATACCATTTTATAAAATTATACATAATCCCCGCCGGCGCCGGTTCTATCCCCCTGAACCGCGCACTCACCACCGGCAGGGCATCGGGTACATAGAGGAAGGTATAGGGCTGATCCTCTGCCAGTATCTCCTGGATGCGGTAGTAACAGCGCCGACGTTCCCCCAGGTCGAAGGTTCCCCTCCCCTGCTCGATAAGACGGTCCATTTCAGGATTTTTATAGCCGACGAAGTTCAATTCCCGCGGGCCGGTCTTGCTGGAATGCCAGACGTCAAACAGGTCCGGGTCCTGGCCGATGGTCCAGCCGAGAATGACCGCCTGAAAATCTCCCTTATCGATGAAATTCTTGAGGAAGGAGGCCCACTCGACGGTCCGGATCTTCACCTCGATCCCCACCGCACGGAGTCGCTGCTGGATGATAAGCGCACTCTTTAGCCGCTCGTTGTTCCCCTGGTTGGTCAGAATGGTGAAGGAGAATGGCTTGCCGTCCTTGATCAGGATTCCGTCACTATTCTTCTCCCGCCATCCCGCATCGGCGAGAAGTGCTCTTGCCCGGTCAGGATTGTAGGTAAAGTCCTTCACATTCGGATTGTAGGGCCAGGTCCCCGGTTTGTAGGGGCCATGGGCCACCTGCCCCATGCCGAACAGCACTCCCTGGACGATCTCGTCCTTGTTGATCGCCGAGGTGAGCGCCTGCCGGACCCGCCGGTCACTGAATAGCGGATGGCGGAGGTTGTACCCCAGATAGGTATAGGCAGACGCAGGATAGCGGTACTTGTTGAAACGGGAGAGGAATTCCCTGGAAATGGTCTGCCGCTGGTACTGCACCGGCGTGAGCCCCATCATGTCGACTCCCCCCGCCTTGAGCTCCATGTACATGGTGGCGGTATCGGGGATGATCCGGTAGACGTAGCGGTCGATGTACGGCCGCCCCTCGTAATAGTCGTGATTGGATTCCAGCACGAGCTTCTGGCCGGCAATCCACTCCTTGAAGCGGTACGGACCGGTACCGACCGGCCGGCGTGCCAGTTCGCTCCTGGTGATATCCTTTCCCTCCAGGAGGTGGGCAGGAAGGATCTCCACCCCCCATGACTCCAGGGCGGGCGCGAACGGCTTTGCGTAGGTGACCCTGAAAGTATAAGGGTCGGGCGCCTCCGCCAGCTTCACCTGCTTGAAATTATCGGCATAGGCGGTGGGGGTTTTGGGGTCGATGGTGATCCGGTAGGTATAGAGGACGTCGCGGGACGTGAACGGTTGGCCATCATGCCACTTCACTCCCCTGCGCAGGTGGAAGGTGATGGTAAGGCCGTCACGGGAAATCTCCCACCTCTCGGCCAGGTCCCCTTCAAGCTTCAGGTTCTTGTCATACCTGACCAGCCCGTTGTAGATTTCCCCCGTCACATCGCGGGAAGCACTGTCGGAGGCAAGAAGGGGGAGGAGCGTCGAAGGTTCGCCGATAGAGCCGACAACGATGGCATCGCCGTAGGCAGGAGTCCCTGGGGGCCGGGGAACGGGAGCTACTGCCTGCTCCCCTTCATGGCAAGCGACTAGGACAAACAGGAGCGCCACCAGGCAGACCAGCCGGCAACTGCTCATCTCTCGTCGATCTCCGCCCTTATTTTTTTGATACGCTCCGCCACGTCCTTGCGTTCCGGATCCAGCTTGAGCGCCTTGCGGTAGAGAGAGAGCGCCTTGCGTATATCACTCTTGGCATAATAGACATCGGCGAGGTGCGCAGTAATGGTCGCATCATCGTCTACGAGTGTCAGCGCCTTCTCTAACTGGTCAATGGCATCGTCGTATCGTTTGAGCTTGTAATAAACCCACCCCAGGCTGTCGACAATGAAACCGTCATCGGGACGCAGAGCCACCGCCTTGGTCAGATACTGGAGCGCCTGGTCAAGATTGATCCCGAGTTCTGCATAGGTATACCCCAGGAAGTTGAGGGCCTGGGCATCGTCGGGTACAAGGGCCAGGACTTTCTTCATCCGGGCAATGGACGCTTCCTTCTTCCCCAACTTGTCATAGAGAACCCCGATACGGAACTGCAGACGGGGGTCACTCGGAAAGCGGTTCTCAACGGCAATCAGAGTCTTGAGCCCCTCCTCCGGCTTGCCGAGGGAATCGTAGTAACCGGCCAGATTGACGTACACCTCGACTTTATCCGGATATGATGCCGTGAGTGAATTGAGAATTTCCAGTCCACGGCCCGGCTCACCCCCGTCCTTGTAAAGGTAGGCGATATGAATCTGTGCATCGACATAACCTGCGGTATCCCGGGGGATTTTACTAAACTCGGCAATCGCCTTTTCATTCTCCTCCGACTCCTCATAGGCGGTAGCGAGATAAAAGCGGACCTGGTGCTCATCCGGATCAGTGGCAAGTATGTCGGTGAATTCGGCAATGGCATCGTCGTATCGTTCCAACTCAAGGTTGATCAGACCGATCTTACGCTGGACATCCAGATTACTTCCCCCCGAGTGCTTGATCTTCGTCAGCAGTTCAAGGGCATCCTCCAGACGCTGCTGCTGGATGTAGAGCTGCACCAGGTGATGAACGACATTGTAGTTGAGTGGGTTGACCTCCAGAATCTGCCGGTAGGTTGTGATGGCATCATCGTACAGCCCCTGAGTTTCCTGGCTGATCGCCATGTCGATGAGTGCCTGCTCAAAATCCGGTTTCTGCTCGATCGCTTTTCTGTAGTAGCCGATCGCCTCTTTCGAGAGTTTCATCTGGTCATAGGTCTTGCCGAGATAATAATTGCCCATTGCAGAGTCGGGAACCGCCTTGAGGAGCTCCTTGAGGGTCTTAACCGCTTCTTCGTATTCAAACTGTTTCACATAGACCACAGCCAGTTGAAGGTAAAGTTCCTCCCTGGTCGGCTCTAACTCTATTGCACGCTTGTAGTGGAGAGCCGCCTCCTTATCCCGCTTCATGCCGGACAGTATGCTGCCAGCGAGGATATGTGGCTCAGCGCTTTGCGGATCAAGCTTGATCGCCCTCTCGCAGGCATCCAGCGCATCCTGGTACCGGTTCATCCTGGAATAAATAGTGGCAGCAGCCGTCTGGAGATAAGACCCTTTCGGATCGGCTTCGATAGCAGCCAGCACGAGCGTCAGGGCACCATCCAGATCTCCTTCCAGGAGGTGGATTCGAGCCAGGGAAAAGATGTACATGGCTCGCGAGTCACTGATATTCAGCGCTGCGTGGGGAGAGACGGCTGAAACGTCTTCATTTCTGACTTGGGCTGCTGTGCAGGCAGTCAAAACTGAAGAAAATAAAAGTGTCGCCATTACTGCTTTTTTCATGTGACTTCCTGAAGGGGTGAATACCAGCTGTTTGCCGGCGCGAAATCGTTAATCGGTCTGGGAGAGTCCAGTTGACGGCCGTGAGTAAATGGGTAGCATTTCTTGGAGAAAGAGCACAGATGAGCTCATGTGTTACTCGAATCTTTCATTTTTGCCAATTCCTGTTCCAGGATCCTTTTTTCTGTTTTCAGCGTATCAACTTCAACAAGAGTCGCATCAAGTTTCACGGCCATGCGCCGAAACGACTGGCCAACTGCCCCGACCTCGTCGTCCGACTGCGGAGGCTCCACGTCAAGATGCCCGCTCTCAACTTTGTCCACATAGTCCGACAGCTCTTTGACCGGCCCGCCGGCAGAGGTCCTGAAGAGGAAAACAGCCCCCGCCACCGTGAGCGCCAGCAGAATAGCACAAAAGGTGAGTATTCTGCGTTTTATGACAATAAGAGGTTTTTGCAGCGATTCCTCGAAGAGCCCGATATCCAGCGTACCGAGAACTTTTTGCCCGGCGGGGTGGAAGTGGCAGGAGGCATCAGAACAGTCAGGAGCATTATAGATCGGAGCGGTTATGGCCAGGACATTTTCGCCCTGAACATCCACATACCGCCTGGCCTGTTCCATGCGCCCCATCATGGTAGTGGCAACCGGCCCGACATGGCAGCCGATACAACCGGCAGCCTTCTTGTCCACAATGCTGCCGATCTCCCCATGCCGGGAGGAAAACATTATCAATCCCTTTTTATTGAAGATCTGTACGTGCTCCACACCTTCCTGCCCACCGATGTTGTCAATCATGTTGGCCAGAGTGACCCGGTCGGCGGTGAGCATGGTGTAACGGGTGGATTTTATGATCGTGTCAGCCAGTTTCGTGGCAGAATGCACCTTCTCGTTTATCATATCAGTCTTGATGACCGAGTAGAAAAGAACCGTGCCGGCAACAATGATCCCGGCCACGATCAATGCCAATTTAACCATGGTCCTTGCGGCATAACATCTAAACATAATAAATTCCTTTTGCTTTCATCGAAATTATTACGTTTGTCGCATCAGTCGCAATCCCCTGGCTACAGGCCACAGACAAAGGGACTGATTCTATCACGTCATGCACCCCGGATATCGGTGGTTGGGATACTACAATCATGGCAGGACACAATTGACAGGTTAATTGACATTACCTCTTAACTCTGACAACCAGCAAACGTATAAAAGTTAGCATAATTCACTATACCCGTCAAACAAATCAACCACACTATGAAGTATCTTGCGCACGTCGCCTCTTATGATACATTTTAATGTAAAATCATGAAGTTAAGGAAAGAACTATGGAGCAGTGGGTCATCACTGAACTACAGAGGAGCTCGGCGTATCCTGAGCCTACTGGCGCTGTTCAGCTCCTTCAGACCCATATTTCTCTTCTGTTCGTCACCGACACCTTCGTCTACAAGGTCAAGAAACCTGTTGATTTCGGTTTTCTGGATTTCACTACCCTTGACCGTCGCCGCTTTTACTGCGACGAGGAGGTTCGCCTCAACCGCCGTCTTTGTCCCGACACCTACCTGGGAGTGGTGGAAGTCCGTGAAACTGCTCATGGCGCCGCGTTTTACGGCGAGGGACGCATTATCGATTATGCGGTAAAGATGAAGCGCCTCCCTGCCGAACGGATGCTGGATCGACTCCTGAGAGAAAACAAGGTAGATGCAGGGGACATGCGCCGGATTGCCCTCACCATTGCGGAATTCCACCAGAATGCCGAACGGGGGAAAGAGATCGATCACTTCGGCAGCATAGAGGCGATACGGCTGAACTGGGAGGAAAATTTCCACCAGGCTCTGGAATTCGTCACTATTTCACTGGCTAAACAGGACCTTATGGTGATAAGAGAATGGGGCAACCGTTTTCTTGCTGACCACGCTGATCTCTTTACTGACAGGGTTGCCGGGGGGTTTATCAGGGATTGTGACGGAGACATCCACCCTGAAAACATTTGCCTGACCGGGCAGGTCTGCATATTCGACTGTATCGAGTTCAATAGCCGTTTTCGTTACGGCGATACCGCGGCAGACATCGCTTTCCTCCTGATGGAGCTGGATTTCAACGACAGGAGCCTCCTCGCCGACATCTTTCTGAACGCTTACACCGACGCGACAGGAGACCAAGGTTCCCGGAGGGTACTTGATTTCTACAAGGTATACCGCGCCTTTGTCAGGGGGAAAGTGGAAAGCTTCAAGCTCTCCGACCCGCAGATTCCTGCAAAGGAAAAAGAAGGAGCACGGGGAAAAGCCGTCCGCTATTTCCGTCTTGCCAGGGGATATGTTCTCCGCCAGAAACTGCCGCCGACCCTGTTCATCACCTGTGGCCTCATGGGAAGCGGCAAAAGTACCCTGGCTCGTGAGCTCGCCTTCGAACTGGGCATGACAAGGATAAGTTCAGACGAGGTCCGCAAGGAAATCGCCAACATACCTCCCGATGAACACAGGGGGGACGATTATGGCACGGGAATCTATGCCCGATCATTCAACGAAGCAACCTATGGAGCGCTGCTGGCCAGGAGCGAAAAACACCTCCTGGAGGGGCGATCCATCATCGTCGACGCCACGTTCCGCAAAAATAGCGACCGCCGGAAATTCAGGGCGCTGGCAGCGCGGCATACTGTCCCCTTTATCATCATCAGAACAGATTGCCCGGAGAGAGTCATTAAACAACGACTCGAAGAACGAATCAACAACAGGGAAGAAATCTCAGACGGAAGGTGGGAATTGTTCCATCGACAACGGGATGAATTCGAACCTCCCGACGGAAGCGAGGAGAAGGTTATCGTCGCGGACTGCTCCCTCCCCATCCTGGATGCCGTCGACGGGGTTCTCAAGGGTATGGAGTTACTCTGAATGTGGCTAAAACTAAAACTATTGGTACTGAAACGCCTCAGACTGAGGGAGTCATGGGTGATCTTTTTCATCCTGGGAATGATCATGATGAATTATCCCTTTATCACCATTTTCAACAAACCGCTCAAGGCTTATAACATCCCCTTGCTTTTCATTTATCTTCAGATCGGCTGGCTTGTCTCCATTTTTGTCATCTACCTCTATACCAAAGCCATTGAACTGCCGGAAGACAAAGATGACGGAGGAGAGGACCATTGATCCTCAGTATTGAACTTGTCGTGGGGGCAGCCCTCCTCTACGTTCTGCTGCTCGTCATGGTTGCCTTCTATGCAGACAGGCGTAGAGCCGAGGGGAGAAGTGTCACCTCCAACCCCTACATCTACGTCCTCTCCATCGCTATCTATCTTACCACATGGACCTATTACGGCAGCGTCGGTCGAGCTGCCACCACCGGTCTTGATTTCAGCCTCATTTACCTTGGCCCGACACTCACCGCTTTTTCCTGGTGGTTTCTGCTGCGCAAGATCATCAGGATCAGCAAAGAAAACAACATCACGTCAATCGCCGACTTCATCAGTTCCCGCTATGGGAAGTCACAGTGGCTGGGAGCGCTGATCACCTTCATCACCATCGTCGGCATCATGCCCTATATCGCCCTGCAGCTCAAGGCGGTGTCCTCAACCTTCGACATAATCTGCGGCTACCCTTACATACAACTCCCCTTCATGCATGGTAACTACCCTTTTTCCATCCACACGAGTTTTTTCGCCGCCTTCTTTTTCAGCATCTTCGGGGTCATTTTCGGAGCGAGACGTCTGAGTTCATCGGAACGCCACGAAGGGCTCGTAGCCGCAATAGCTGTCGAGTCCATACTGAAGCTTGTTGCGTTCATCTGCGTCGGCATCTACGTCACCTACGGACTTTTTGACGGTTTTGGCGACATATTTTCCCGTCTTGCGGCAAAGGGAGAGACGCTTGGCCATCTTACCACCTTCGGAGAAGCGGGAGAGACATCCTATTCCAACTGGTTTTCCATGATCTGTCTCTCCATGGGGGCCATCATCCTGCTGCCGCGGCAGTTCCACATCATGGTCATCGAAAATTCCAACGAAGAGCATATCAAAAAAGCCATGTGGATGTTCCCCGCCTACATGTTCCTTATAAACATGTTCGTGATGCCAATTGCATTGGGGGGGATTCTGTACACCGGTGACGTACTTGGTGCCGACTATTTCGTACTTACCCTGCCATTGAAGAGCGGCCATTCTTGGTTGGCGCTCCTTGCCTTTCTCGGCGGATTTTCAGCTGCCGCCGGCATGGTCATGGTCGAATCGGTTGCCATTTCAACCATGTTCCTCAACCACCTGCTCATGCCGATCGTGGTCAGGTTCAGGCCGAAAGCCTGGTTCCCCATGATGCTCATCAATCTCAAGCGCCTGGGGATCTTTCTCGTTGTTTTCCTCGGCTATACCTACCAGCAGATTGTTGGTGAAACCTACATGCTGGTCAACATCGGGCTTATATCCTTTGCCGCCGTCATACAGTTTGCACCGGCACTTATAGGCGGACTCTACTGGCGAAGAGGAAACAAGTCGGGAGCCATTACCGGGATCATTCTCGGTTTCAGCGTCTGGTTCTACACCCTGCTGCTTCCGTCCCTGGTGAAATCCGGCTGGTGGCAGAGCAGAATACTGGAGGATGGACCTTTCGGCATCGGGATTCTCAAACCGACCGAACTTTTTGGCCTGAGCGGAATCGACATATGGACCAATGCCCTGTTCTGGAGTCTGTTGCTGAACATAGGAGGTTACCTGGCCTGCTCGATCATCCTGCCGCAACATGAACTTGAAAAGGAGCAGGTCCGCAAATTCGTCGATGTCTTCGCCCTCGACCGGAAAGACTCTCCTTGGGAAGTCAAGCGGTTTTCCAAACCGGTCACCATCATGCAGTTTGTCAACCTCATGACCAAATTCATCGGAGAACACCAGGCCCACACATCTATCAGCGACTATATGGGAGACCGGGAAATAGATGAGAAGGGAGGCGTATCGGAATTCGAACTCCCCAATCTCAAACGATTCGTGGAGAAGACCCTTGCCGGGTCCGTTGGCGCCGCCGCGGCTGGAGCAATCGTGGAGAGCTACCTGTCGGACGTAGGTTCAAAGATGGAATCGGTGTACGACATCTACAGCAAGGTCCGGGCAGACCTCAATGAAAGCAGTGAAAACCTCTTCGTCAGGTTGCGGGCATCGGAGATCATGAACCGCACCCTCGATCTGCAGATTATCATGGACGACCTGCTTGACCTGGTGCGGAGAGAGTTCAAATTTGACCTGGTTATCATCCGTCTTATCAGCGATCAGAACATGCTCGTGGTGAAGAGTTACCGGGGTGAACATATGCCCGGCATCATCGACCGGAACGCAACCCCCGAAATAAACACCTATCTGGGTGACGCCTTTCTGGGGAACAGGTCAAGCTTTCTCAACGATACCGAAAACAATTCAAAACCGGAATCGCGGGAAATGCTGGCACGCGAGGGGATAAAATCCTTCGCCCATATCCCCATTGCCCGGGAAGGGGAAGCGCCGCTTGGGGTGCTATCCGTCTTTTCCCGTACCATTATCGGACAGTTCACCCCCCCGTTCCTGAACCTCCTTGCGAGCCTTGCCGGCCAGTTGGCCCAGGCCATCAGGATCGACGCGGAAATCAGGGCAAAGGACAAGGAACGGCTGGAAAAAGAACTGGCACAACTCGAAAACGCTCGGGTACTTCGCGACATGGAGATTGCCAAACAGATTCAGCTGTCGCTCCTTCCCGACAACCCGCCGGATATACCAGGCGTGCAGTTTGCCTGCCGCTGTATTCCCGCCGCCCATGTAGGCGGAGACTATTACGACTTTTTCCCGAAAAAAAGGTCTGTCGACATTGTCATCGCAGATGTGTCCGGACATAGTGTAGGCGCAGCCCTTATTATGGCCGAGACCCGCGCGGTCCTCCGAGCCGAGGTACGCTCGAAAAACAGCCCCCAGGACATACTCACAGCGCTGAACGATCTGCTCCATGATGACCTGGATCGCGCAGAACTCTTTATCACCATGTTTTACGTGACATACGAAACCGCCACACGTCGTCTTAGCTACGCAAATGCGGGACATAACCAACCACTCCTGTTTCGTCAAGGCAAGTCTTCCTGCCTGGAACTGGATGCGGAAGGTCTCATCCTCGGTATCCATCGGAAGGTAGAATTCGAAGAAAAGGAGATCCAGCTTGCACAGGGGGACATACTTCTCCTTTACACCGACGGCATTACCGAGGCCCAGAACGATGCGGGTGAACTGTACGGCATGGGAAGACTGTGCAATCTTCTCGAAGAAATACATGTAGAAACTGCGGAAAAGATCCTGGAGGGGGTCTTGCGGGACGTGGCGCGGTACGCAAAAAGCATCACACTGCAGGATGACATATCGATCGTCGTCGTCAAGATGCTCTGATCCTGACAAAAAAGCCAAAATGCATAAATAAAAGTCGAGAAATTCGATAATCTGGGTTAGAATTAATCCTCAATGAGAGATTTAAATTCAGCCTGAAGTAGGAATGGGCTCAGACGGGGAGTACTTCATGAACCTGAACATCGAAACCAGGAACGAAGTGATTATCATCTACGTTAACGAAGAACGGCTGGATGCCCACAACTCGGGGGACCTTAAAAGCGAAATGCAGCGGCTTTTCGAAGAAGGGACGAAAAACATCCTCGTTGACCTGCACGATGTCCGCTTCATCGACAGCTCCGGTTTGGGGGCTCTCGTTTCTGGTTTCAAGAATGCCATCTCCCACCAGGGGAATCTCAAGCTCTCCACCCTGCAGACCCAGGTCAAATCAATGTTCGAGCTGACCAGACTGCACCGGGTATTCGAAATATTTCCTTCCACCGCCGAAGCGCTGGAAAATTTCTAACGGACGAGGGGTGTAATGGAGAAACGGGCGATCGAGATAGACATCAAAGTACCGAACCAGACCCGGTACCTGAGCCTTATCGGCAGGATCGGCGAAGACCTTGCCAAGGAACTGGACAAGTATTGCGGAGATAGGGAAACTCTTGCCTACCACATCAACCTCGTCCTCACCGAGGCCATGGTGAACGCAATCAAATACGCCAATGCCGAAGACCCGGACAAGATGGTGCACATCATCATCACCATTGCCGACAACGAACTGATCATACGGGTCTATGACAACGGTCAGGGTTTCGACATCAACTCCATCCCTCCACCCGACTTCGAAAAGCTGGAAGACCGGGGGCGCGGCGTCTTCATCATCAAGTCGCTCATGGATTCGGTCAGGTATCATGCAGTTGAGGGAGGGAATGTTCTGGAAATGACAAAACGGCTGCAGTAATCAAGCACCCTCGTCTACAGCCGTTTCCCCCGCTTGATGGTCCACCAGACCATCCCCCACCCGATGAGCAGCATGGGAAGGCTGAGGAGTTGCCCCATTGACAGGCTCCCGATGATAAAGCCAAGCTGATAATCCGGCTCCCGGAAAAATTCCACGGTAAAACGAAACATGCCGTAAAGTCCGATGAACGACCAGAAGACTGCCCCTGCGGGGAGTTTGAGCCGTCCTATCCCCCAGAGGCAAAGATACATCACCGGACCTTCCAGAAATGCCTCGTACAACTGGGACGGGTGCCGCGGTAGGTTGCCGGCGTGTATATCGGGAAAGATAATTCCCCACGGGACGGTAGTGACGCGACCGTACAGCTCACCGTTGATGAAATTGCCGATACGACCGAGTCCCAGTCCGATCGGCACTGTCATGACGCCAATGTCAAGCATCTGCAGGAAGTTGAGTTTCTTCTTCCTTGCAAACCATGCTCCTCCCAGAATGGCCCCGAGCAGGCCGCCATGGAAGGACATCCCCCCTTCCCATACGGCGAAAACTTTCAAGGGGTGGGCCAGGTAGTCGGCAAAGTTGTAAAACAGCACGTACCCCGTTCTCCCCCCCAGGATGACACCAAAAGCCACCATGAATACCAGATCGGAAACATCATCCTTTGTCAGAGGCAATCCCTTGCGCTTGACTCCGGCTTGTATGATGAAATATGCCGACAGGAAACCGATGATGTACATGAGCCCGTACCAGCGGAACGCCAGTGGCCCGAGACGAAAAAATACCGGATCGATGTGTGGAAACTGCATGGTTCTCCCCGTAAGCTCAAATGCCCTTAACCTAGCAGTAAAACAATGAGGTGTCAATGACCGGTGCAGATGACTGCAAGTACTCAAACTTTGTAACATTTTAACCAACAAAGGGTTGACAAATGCCGATGCCGGGACTATACAAAAAGGGACATGTTCCTCGTTAGGAAGAGGCGTTTGCACAAACAAAGGCTACTGCACGGAAACGTCGAAAGACGCCAACGGGTAGACCAGGTATTGTCGGCTTAAGGCTTTACCTAAGGTAGCTGGTGAGAACCTACGTTGTGCACTGCCGAAACTCAACCAGGGGGAAGACGGCCTTCTGTTGTGTATGGTCCTTTCTCCTGGAAGGGCCTTTTTATTTTTTGGAGTACGGATCTATGGTCGGAATGAATGAATTATTCCTGAGTTCGGTTTTGGGCAAAACCGTTATCAACGAGCAGGGGCAGGAAATCGGCAAGCTCTGGGACATGATAATGGTTCCTGGAGAAGTTATCCCGGAAGTGTCCCATCTGTTGGTAAAGAAGCATAAACAGATTTTTTCAATCCCATGGCAGGAAATATCGCTGTTTACCCACGTTGTTATTTCGGTCATAGGTGATGGAAAGCAGATACGCAACTATGTCTCCGACAAAGGCGAGATTCTCGTCAAACGCGATATCCTCGACAAGCAGATAGTCGATGTAAACGGTGCAAAAGTCGTCCGGATCAATGACCTGAAACTGGGGAGTCACAAAAACCTGCTGGGTATCTTTTCTGCCGATATCGGTCTGCGCGGCCTTCTGCGCCGATTGGGGTACGAGCTTGTTGCAGACAAAATCGCCGTAACGTTCAATAAAGAATTGCCTACCCAGGAAATCAGCTGGGAGTATGTCCAGCCACTGGAACAGAACGTATCCCGACTTGCTCTGACCATGGCGCGGGAGCAGATGGCCGAGATGCACCCGGCCGATATTGCCCAGATCATCTCCAACATATCTCACAAGCAGATCCAGACGGTCCTCGATTCACTCGACACTGAAACCGCAGGCGAAGCGATTCACGAACTGGAACCGGAACTGCGCAGCCAGGTAATAAGCCAACTGGACAGCGAGCAGGCGTCGGACATCCTCGAAGAAATGGAAGCGGACGAAGCGGCAGACGTACTAGGGGATCTTCCCGAAGAAAAGGCCAAGGAACTGCTGGGGCTCATGGATATCGAGGAAGCCGAAGAAATCCAAGAGCTTATGGAGCATGAGGATGATACCGCCGGTGGTCTCATGAACAACGATTTTCTCTCCATCTCCCCCGACTTCACGGTTGACGAAGCTCTTAGCCAGGTGAAATTACTAGCCGCCGATATCGAGACAGTCTATTACGCCTATGTCGTTGATGAGAAAGAAAATCTTCTCGGCGTGGTGAGCCTCAAGGAACTGCTCGTAACCCCCCCGACGTCTCTGGTCGCTGAGATCATGTCTGATAATCTTAAAACCGTTAAGGTTGATTCAGAACCGGAAGATATCCTGGAACTCATCGCCAAATACAATCTTATCGCTATCCCAGTACTGGACGGTGAGGGAAAGATGGCGGGCATCGTGACTGTTGACGACATTCTGGAAATGTTCCTCCCCTTCGCACTGAAGCGCAAACGACAGCCAAAATACTGACCTGCGGGTAACATCCCTTCAGCGTACAAATCCAGTCTACAACACCACAACAAACCGATTTACAGCACGTCTGAGGTCTTATATGAAGTTGAAACTGAACAAGAAAAGCATCATATTGTTTCTATCCGTGCTCGGGCCGGGAATCATAACGGCCAACGTCGACAATGACGCCGGCGGCATTGCTACATACTCGGTTGCAGGTGCGACCTTCGGCTATTCCCTTCTCTGGACGCTGATCCCCATAACCGTTGCACTGGTCGTGGTACAGGAAATGGTAGCAAGAATGGGGGTCGTCACCGGCAAAACGCTTGCCGACATGATCAGGGAAAACTTCGGGGTAAAAATCACCTTCTATTTAATGATTAGCCTGCTCTTGGCTGATTTGGGCAACACCGTATCCGAATTTGCCGGCTGGGCCGCCAGCATGGAGCTGTTTGGGGTCAGCAAATACATTTCCGTCCCCATCGGGGCCTTTCTCGTCTGGTGGCTTGTGGTCAAAGGGACCTACAAATTCGTAGAGAAAATATTTCTCTTTTCCTGCACGATCTTTGTCACCTATATCATCTCTGCGGTT
>JAJZUQ010000056.1 GCA_021848385.1 Deltaproteobacteria bacterium | reverse complement strand
AACCATATTCGAACGGATGCCATTATTGCAGGCACTTACGGATTTAGATTACGGAAACGAAACTGATAAAAACAATAACCAGCTGTTTTTATTCAGCTAAACGTTGGGACACTACTGATGACAAATCAATATTCACTTGCGTTGTTAATACTAAGTATTGTGAGTCCCACTGGTTAATAGTCACATAGAGTACCGCATCAGCACCAAAAAGATTAGTAAGTTTCCCAACAGATGCACTGTGAACTAGACTTGCATCAGAAAGCCCATCATCTTCTAACATTCGCTTAACTAAATTTACCGGAAATACATAATAGCCATTCTCAGCTATAGGTATAGTTATTGTTGAAAGGAAGTAATCAGATGCAGTTACTTCAACGCTTCTATTAACAACAGGTACAATCAATATAGAACTTGGTTTAGCTGCATTGAACTTGGTATAATCTTTAGGCTGTGTTGTTGCGCAACCAGCCATAAATATAAGTATAAATATACAAAAATAGGATCTATTCATTTTGTCACCTCAGTAGACTTGTCGATATTGTTCTCCTTAGAAGCATTCACTTTACTTCCTGGTGCAGGTTGTTTTTGTGCATTATTGATCATTTTAGCCATCAGAACTTTTGATTCAGGCCATTTATCCTGTTCTTTCTTGAAGTAGATTACAGCTTCTGGGAAATTACCCTTCTCATAAAGAGCAAAACCATATTCAGCATATATACCTGGAGGAACTTTGCCATCAGCTTCCCCATCTTCAATCACTTCTCTTAGATTATTTACAAATTCATCGTATTCGGCTGGATTTTTATAATGATTATAAAGATTTTGATCGTAATCGTGCCATGCATAGCGCGTTTGAACACAACCCATCATCATTAGAACAGCAACACCCACAAGGCAATAATGTAAATTTTTCACTTCTCCCCCTATCGTACAGTTATTGTTTTTAATTCACTTTCAACAATGATATTTTGATCATACAAAATATTGCCGTTTTCAATAATTAATACTCTATGTGTGCCTGGTTCAATAGCAAGTGTCTGTGGATCTCCATTATAGACTTCAGCTTTTCCGATCTTAAGCCCGTCAATTAACAGTTCTGCTGTTGATGATGTGCCCTTAATGGCAATGCTTGGACGCGAATCAATCGATCTTACAGTCGTGGATGGCATTGAGCAACCTACAACTAAAGAAAGAATAACTATCATGGGAAATATTTTCATCTTGTCACCTCTTCTACATATAATTTCTCTAAATTTGCACCAGTAATGACTCCTGAAATAACTTCGCACATAGCCCCTTCATTGTTCTCATTATCACCAAAGAGAGATGCAATTCTGATTTCTGCAATTTTTTTTAGCGGGGAGGTTTATGTCGAAACCATTCTGACGACTTCTTACTGTTGCTCCCTGTTCCATAACCTGCAATGTGTCACCAACCTTTAGCCCCTGCCTCTTACCACCACTAACAAAAACTTGTCCTCCCTGCACTTCAAGAATATCTGATCTCCATGGACGCTCGTCCAACGAAGAGACAAGTTTATCTAGCATGTCAGAGATTGCTGCTGAAATGGCACGGTAATTAAGCGTTGCATCGTACTCTGCTCGACTTCCGAAGCCTGCTATCTCACCAGACTCTGTATTCGCCTCTCCAACACCAGCGGCTGAGAAAAATGCTTGTCCTGTTTTTACATCTACAAGTCTAGCTTCCACTTTAGCCCTAGCAGTTTGTACCTTTGTACTGGAAAGGAAACCTGATTTACCACCTACAGATCTTCCGAACTCTGTAAGCAGCTTAAGTATTTGATGGTAGGAATTGTTTTGGTATTACTGATGGCGGGATTAGTAACCAAACCTATGGTTTGAGTTTACGAGGTTTCCTCGTTAGACCAAGGGACATATCATGTAACAAGTCCCGTCAATATTCACGTCAAACATAGAAAGGAAACAACAAAAGGCCATGCTCTGTGCATGACCTTTGTTGTTTTGCATTACATATTAGGTAGTTACATGGTGCCCGAAGCCGGGGTCGAACCGGCACAGTCTTGCGACCGAGGGATTTTAAGTCCCTTGCGTCTACCAATTCCGCCATTCGGGCCTGTTGACCGCTGTTCCCGCTGGCTGACTCCCAGAAAGAACGGACGGGATAAACAAACGGGAGGAGAATATCACGTGGTGATCTCCCCTCCCGTTGGAGACAAATCATTGCTGCCGATCAGTCGAGGGTATTCACCCGCTCCCGCAATTCCTTACCGGTCTTGAAGAACGGTGTCCGCTTGGCCGGAATCCGGACAACCTCACCGCTCTTGGGATTGCGCGCCTCGCGCGGTCCCCGTTCGCGTATGGTGAAACTGCCAAAGCCGCGGATTTCGACCTTCTCCCCTTTCCTAAGGGCCGAGCTCATTGCATCGAACACCAGGTTGACCACCAGTTCCGACTCCTTGCGGGTCAGCACGCTGTTCGACTCGACGATCTTTTCTACCAGTTCACTTTTTGTCATTACCACACCTCTTCGCTGCAATTTACGTTCAACAGATCCTTACTTGTCGTCATTACCGTTTTTCTTCATCTCTTTGAGCAGGTCCCCAAGGTTGGACGTCGCTTCCCCCTTGGATCCCATGAACGACTCGAACTCGGCCTTTTCAAGAGCACTCTGCAGCGACTTGATGGAAAGCCCGATCTTGCGGTCAACCGTATCCACGTTGAGAACCACCGCCTCCAGCTCGTCACCCACGTTGCAGAACCCTTTCGGGGACGCAAGCTTCTCGTGGGAAAGCTCGGAAACATGGACAAGCCCCTCTATCCCTTCTTCAAGTTCGAGGAAGACACCGAAATCGGTCACAGATGAAACCTTGCCGGTCACCCGGGTCCCGGGACGGTACTTGCCGGGAATCTCGCTCCAGGGATCGGGGGAGAGTTGCTTGATGCCGAGGGAGAGCCGCTCGTTGGCAATATCGATGTTCAGGATGACCGCCTGCACGGTATCCCCTTTCGAGTAAATCTCACCCGGATGCTTGATCCGCTTGGTCCAGGAGATATCCGAAACGTGCACCAGGCCGTCGATGCCGTCCTCGATGCCGATGAACATGCCGAAATCGGTAATGTTCTTGATCTGCCCCTCGATTTTGGTGCCTACCGGATAGCGCTCGCCAATGACGTTCCAGGGATTGACGGTGGCCTGCTTGAGACCCAGGGATATACGACGGTTTCCCGGATCGACACCGAGGATGACCGCTTCCACCTCTTCACCCACCTTCAACAGCTCGGAAGGATGGCGGACCCGCTTGGTCCAGGACATTTCGGAGATATGCACCAGCCCTTCGACCCCCTCTTCCAGGCCGATGAACGCCCCGTACTCGGTAAGGCTGACCACTTTCCCCTGTACCCGCTCGCCTGCCTGGTATTTCGCCTCTACATTGAGCCACGGATCGGGCATGGCCTGTTTCATGCCGAGGGAAATTTTCCCCTTGGCGCGGTCGAACTTCAGCACCATGACCTTGACGCTCTCGCCCACCTTGATAAGTTCACTGGGATGGGTCAGACGCCCCCAGGACATATCGGTGATGTGGAGCAGGCCGTCCAGCCCGCCCAGGTCGACGAATGCGCCGTAATCGGTGATATTCTTCACAACCCCTTCAACCACCTGACCTTCAGCCAGGGTCGCGAGGGTTTCTTCTTTGGCCTTGTCCCGTTCGACTTCGAGCAGAACACGCCGGGAAAGGACAATGTTCCCCCGCTTGCGGTTCATCTTGAGGATCTTGAACGTAGCGGTCTGTCCCACGTAACGGTCGAGATTTCCGCCGGGGCGGAGGTCAACCTGGGAAGCAGGAAGGAAGCCGGTAATGCCGCCGATGTCGACATTGAGACCGCCCTTGACCTTGGCGACGATCTTCCCTTCGATCTCTCCCCCTTCGCCACCGGCTTCGGCAATCCGATCCCAGACGAGATGGGCCTGGGCCTTTTTCTTGGAAAGGACGATATATCCCAGTTCGTTTTCACGCCGCTCGAAAAGGACCTCGACCGGGTCCCCCACCTTGACCGTCATCTGGCCGTTTTCATCCATGAATTCATTGGCCGGTACGCACCCCTCGGATTTGTACCCCACATCCACCAGCACATAATCGGGCGAAAGCTGTACGACAACGCCGCGCACAATCTCGCCGACACGAAGCTGCTTAATGCTGTCCTGGAACATTTCCTCGAACTCGCCGCCGCTCCCCTGGTCCAGTTCATCGTCCATATCATGAAAGCGCTTGATCGGCATCTCTTTCTGCCGGTGCATCCGTTTTTCATCCATCATTAACCAATTACCCCCTGAAATAGTTACGCTTCGTTTTAAGCATGTTAAATTAACACATTTACTAAAAAATTCAATTGTTTTTATCGTGATCAATCTCTTCTACGCGCTCCACGACCTCGTCAATCAGCCACTTGGGGGTAGAGGCCCCCGCAGTAACCCCTACCCGTTTGACCCCGTTGAACCACGCCGTATCGAGTTCCTGGGCCGTCTCTATGTGATAGGTCTTCGGTTGCAGTTCGCTGCATACTTCCGTAAGACGTTTGGTGTTGGCGCTGTTGAAACCACCGATTACTATCATGCAGTCTACCTGCTTGGCAAGCTCTTTGGCCGCCTCCTGGCGGATCGCCGTGGCGTCGCATATGGTGTTGTACACCCGGATCTCTCCTCCCCGGGCAAGGCACTCCAGCACAACTTTCTGAAGATTTTCGAATGATTGGGTAGTCTGGGCGACGACCCCTATTTTCCCCATCTTCGGCAGGCGGGATGCTTCTTCACCGGAACCGACGACAAAGACCTTGCCCGTGGCGTAGGAAACGATACCCTGCACCTCGGGATGGTCGGCATCACCCACCACCACCACGTCGTAACCAGACTTGGAGAGACTTTTGACATGCTCCTGGGCCTTTTTGACGAAGGGACAGGTGGCATCGATTATCTCAAGCTCCCTGCGCACCGCATCTTCAAGCTCTTCCGCCGCAACGCCGTGTGAACGGATGATAATTGTGGCATCGGACAGGCCGGACAGGTCCCGGCGAACCGTTACCCCCATCTCCGCCAGTTTATGCACCACCTGGGGGGAATGGATAATCGGCCCGAGGGTAAAGGTGTTCCCCTTTTCTTTCGCAGCCTCGAAGGCCATCTGGGTGGCCCTTTTGACACCGAAGCAGAATCCGGCCTGCTTGGCAACCATGATTTCCATGCTAACAGTTCTCCATAGGCCGCTGGGCGCCGACTCTTGCCCCCTGCCCTTCCAGCTTCGCCTCAATAATCTTGACCATCCGCTCCAGGACCCCCTCGACGGAAATCCCCGAGGAGTCGATGGCGATTGCATCCGCAGCCCGTCGCAGTGGTGCGTGTTCGCGCCCTTCATCCTGCCTGTCCCGCTTGACGACGGCTGCAATGGTTTCTTCGAGGGTGATCTGCTCCCCTCTGGCTTTGAGCTCCAGATAGCGTCGCCGACCCCGCTCCTCCGCCGAGGCGGAGAGAAAGAACTTCACGTCCGCATCGGGAAAGACCACCGTGCCGATATCCCGCCCCTCAAGCACCACTCCCCCGTCACGTCCCATCTGCCGTTGCAGTTCGAGAAGATAATCCCGTACCACCTTCAGGGCCGAAACGGTGGAGGTAAGAAGACTGATGTCCGGGGTCCTGATGGCACGGGAGACGTCCTCGCCGTTGAGCAGCACCTGACAGCAGCCGTCGGTGCGGACAAAGGAGATGGTGCACCCCTTGCACAGCTTCTCTATGGCTTGCCGGTCATCAAGTGAAACCCCCGCTCTCTGTATCGCCAGGGCCACGGTCCGGAACATGGCACCGGTATCGATATGGATGTAGCCGATACGGTCGGCCAGAAGCTTGGTAATGGTACTCTTGCCGGCCCCCGAGGGGCCGTCGATGGCGATGATGAGCCGTTTTTGCCCTGCCTGTACCACGCTCACCGTCCTGCAACCTTTTCGAGGAGTTCAAGGAAGGTCGGGAAGGAGGTGGCGATACAGTCGATGTCATCGACTGTTACATTGCCGGCGGCGGCAAGGCCCGCAATCAGCATGGACATGGCTATGCGGTGGTCGCCGAAGCTTTCCGCCATGCATCCCTGCATCTTCTCCGTGCCGATGATTTCCATACCGTCATCCGTTTCAACGACCTGGACACCGGACCGCCGCAGATTGGCAGCCATTGCAGCAATCCGGTCCGTTTCCTTGACCCGCAACTCCCGGGCATCCCGCAGAACCGTCTTCCCCTCAGCCAGGGCGGCAGCGACACTGATAACCGGAAACTCGTCGATAGCCCGGGGAACGACCTCACCGCCGATCTCGACCCCTTTGAGCCTCGACGCACGGACCAGCAGGTCGGCAACAGGCTCGCCGGATACCTCCCGCCGATCGAGGAGCTCGATGGAGCCACCCATGGCGACAAGAATATCGATAACACCGGTTCGGGTCGGATTGACGCCGACGCCACGGATGAGGAGTTCGGCACCCGGAACGATGAGGGCCGCCACGATGAAGAAGGCCGCCGACGATATATCCCCCGGCACCACAATGTCGCGGCCAGTCAGTTCCCGCCCCCCGCGCACCGTAACGGTGGTATCCGACGTCTCCACGTCGGCACCGAAATAGCGGAACATCCGCTCGGAATGATCACGGGAAAGGTGCGGCTCCGTCACCGTGGTGGTGCCGTCGGCATAAAGGCCGGCCAGCATCAGGGCCGATTTGACCTGTGCGCTTGCCACCTTTGACGTATGGCTGATACCGGTCAGTTCCCGCCCGACAATGGCAAGGGGTGCCTTGTCGCCACCGGAACGGCCGAAAATGCTGGCACCCATCCGGCCGAGCGGCTCGATGACCCGTCCCATGGGGCGCTTGCGCAAATACTGGTCACCGGTCAGGACGGAGAAGAACCGCTGCCCCGCCAGAAGCCCGGTAATGAGACGCATGGAGGTGCCGGAATTCCCGCAATCGAGGATATCGGCAGGCTCGGACAGACCATGCAGCCCCGCACCCTTGATGCGCAGGGTCTCACCGTCGTCTTCGACCTCTACCCCCATGGCCCGGAAGGCATTGAGGGTGGATATATTGTCCTCTCCCCGCAGGAAGCCGCGCACCGTCGTCACACCCCGGGCAATGGAACCGAGCATGATGGAACGATGGGAGATGGACTTGTCGCCGGGGACGCTGATCTCGCCCTGAAGCATTGTTGCAGGCTGAACGGTGTAGCTCTTCACGTACATCCTCTCTTTACCATTGTAGGTACGGGGTTTCCCCCGGACTTCAGGTGCAACTTAAAGAATCGCGTCCCGATGTTCCTTTGACCTGGCGAAGAAGGCTTCCAGACCCGCGCCATCCCCCCCATCCACCAGCGACCTCAGTTCCCCGAAGTAGCGGGAGAAAAAGTCCATCATTTCCAGGATCCCCTCCCGGTTCATGAGGGCGATGTCACGCCACATGGCCGGGTCGGACGAGGCAATGCGGGTGAAGTCCCGGAAACCGCCGGCCGAGTAGTTGAGAATGCTCTCTTCGAACCGGTCGTATCCCCCCACAGCGTTGACCAGGGAATAGGCAACCATGTGGGGTAGATGGGAGATAGCGGCGAGGACCCGGTCGTGCTTCTCCACGTCCATCAGCACCACCTCGCTGCCGGCAAGTTCCCACATCCGCACCACCTTGCCCAGTGCAGCCGTATTGGTGGCGGGGGTAGGGGTAATGATGCAGCGCCGGTCCACATACAGAGCGGCAAAGGAAGCATCGACCCCCGAATTCTCGGTGCCGGCTATGGGATGTCCTCCGATGAAAAAGGTCCCGGCCGGCATGAGCGCCTCGCAGCTGGCCACGATCTCTCCCTTGACGCTCCCCCCGTCGGTAACGATGCATCCGGGCGCCAGGTGAGGGGCGATACGGGCCAGGACCGTCGCAATGGAACAGACAGGGGTGGCAAGAAAGACCATGTCTGCCCCCGCTACTCCGTCTGCGGGGTCGGTCGCATATCGGTCGATGACTCCGAGCTCAACGGCCCTCCGCAGGTTCGCCTCACCCCGTCCGACCCCGACAACCTCGCCCACCTCCCCCTTTTCCCGCAGGATGCGGGCCAGGGAGCCGCCGATAAGACCGACACCGATTATGCACAACCGCTGAATAAGCGGCATGTGGTGTATCCTTTCAACCCCGTCACCAGGAGTGTGGATTTTTTGCAAGGTCAAGGCGATCGAGGGATGACGCGGAGACGTAGCATCGCTACGTCGCACAAGGAATCCCGAAGATCAACGCAGAGATTGCGGAAAAGCCGCGCTCCTCTACTTTGCGCGGGGGTAGGAGCCGAGCACCTTCACAAACTGACAGCACTGCTTGAGATCCTCGATCGCCTCAACGATCACTGGGTCGGAGACGTGCCCCGCCAGATCAAGGAAGAACATGTATTCCCACGCCTTTTTCTTCATGGGACGGGATTCGATCTTGGAGAGGTTGATCCCCCGCTTGGCGAACGGCTCCAGCATCCGGTAGAGAATCCCCACTTCATCCTTCACCGCGAACATGAGGGATGTCTTGTCGTCGGCACTCTTCTCCGTCAGTTTCTTGCCGATCACGAGGAACCGGGTGAAGTTGTTGACCTGGTCCTCGATCCTTGTTCGCACCAGCTTGAGATCGTACATGGTGGCCGCCAGTTCGCTGGCGATGGCCGCAGCGGTGTAGTCCTCGGAAACTATCTGGGCAGCCACGGCGGTCGACGCCACGTCCACAAGGGGTACGTTGGGGAGGTTCTCCTCAAGCCATTTCCGGCATTGGGCAATGGGCTGGGGGTGGGAGTAGACCTTCTTTATATCCTCGAGCCGTCCGGTGCGGGAAAGGAGGTCGTGGTGGACCTCCAGCATCACCTCGGCATTTATCTTCAACTCGCTCTCCATGAACATGTCAAGGGTATAGGAGACCACCCCCTCGGTGGAGTTCTCCACCGGCACCACCCCGTAGGTGGCATGCCCCTTCTCTACTTCCTCGAAAACGGCGGCGATGGACTTCTGGGGGACAAGTTCGGCGGAAAACCCGAAATGCTGCATGGTGGCCAGATGGCTGAAGGTAGCCTTGGGGCCGAGAAATGCCACCTTCATGGGTGCTTCCAGGGCAAGGGATGCGGAAATGATTTCCCGGAACACGCTCTTCAGCCCCTCGTTGGGGAACGGTCCCCGGTTCCGGGCAGTGAGACGCTCGTAGATCTCCCGCTCACGGTTCGGGACATGAAAATCTCCCCTGGCGGCAGACTTGAGTTTGCCCACTTCCATGACCGTTTCGGCCCGGCGGTTCAGAATATCCAGGATCTGGTCGTCGAGACTGTCGATAGTCTGCCGTAATGTAACGAGCGATTTTTTGTCGCGCAAGGTTTAGTCAGCCTTTGGGAAGGGGATGGGAGTACCGTGGAGGGAGCTAATCTATAGCAATGCCGCTAAAAATGCAAACAGTTTTTGACCGGCGGGAAAGGCCGCAGGGAGCGGAATCGATTGATGGATTTGCACCCTGTATCATTCTTCTTCAGATGTACCCTGTTCAGCTGGACCGAAGCGCCTCCACGATATTCATCCGCGCCGCCCGGAACGCCGGAAGCACCCCCCCCACAAACCCCATGCCGACGGAGAACAGCAGACTTTTCCAGAGTATATCGAGGGTGAGGGTGAAGCTGAAGGCAAGCTCGGAAAAGGTCTGCCAGTTCATGGTAGAGATGGTGATGAGCTGCATGAAGGAGGCGCCGGACAGCCCCGCCACCCCGCCCAGGAGCCCGAGCAGGAGCGATTCCATGACAAAGGCTGCGAGGATGCTCATCTTCTGGAACCCGAGTGCCCGCAGGGTGCCGATCTCCACCACCCGGTTTGCCACGGCCGCATACATGGTGATCATGGCGCCGATCACCGCCCCAAGGGAGAAAATGACCGTCAGGGTTATTCCCATGATGCGGAGGAACTTCGCCATCGCCTCCGACTGGTCCTCGTAATACCTGGTCTCCCGCTTGGCTTCCACGGTCAGGCGCGGGTCCCCTTCAACCCGCTTTTTGAACTGATCGAACGCGGTGACATCCTGCAGTTTGAAGGAGACCGACGAATAGGCCGGACGGCGGAAGGCCTGCATCAGCTGGTCCACGTCCCCCCATATCTCCGAGGAAAAGCCGGTGGTACCGGCATCGAATATCCCAACCACGGTCCAGTCCCGCATGCCGAAGCGCAGGGTTTCGCCGATCCCTCCCCCCTTGAAGCGGCGGGCAATGCTCTTGCCGGCAATGACCTCCGCTGAACCGGGCCGGGGCATACGTCCTTCACTCAGCCTCACTTGGGGCCGCAGGAGAAGTGATGCCGGGGAGATCCCCCGGATTACCACGTTGGCAGGCTTGTTGCTCTCCCGTTTGGGGATATTTATGAGAACTACCAGTTCCTTCGCCAGCAACAGCCGGCCATCCGTTCCCCGCGCCACCTCGGGCTGGCTCTCGATGATAGAGGCCTGCGCCCGGTCCACGCCGCTCTGAACCTCGGAATTGGCCGACTTGCGGATTACCACCACGTTGTCATAGGAGCCGGTCTCCACCAGGGTCTTGCGCAACCCTTCCGCCAGCATGAGGGTAGCGGCAAAGACAAAAACCACCAGGGCCATGCCGGATGCGGTCAGGACCGTCGTAAGCCTGCGGGTCCAGAGGTTGCGCAGGCTATAGGAGAAGGGGATCGCCATCAGCCGATCCTCCTCAACCCCTCGGCAATGCCGATGGTCGCCCCCCGCCAGGTGGGAAATATCCCCGCCACCACCCCGACCGCCAGAGCGGCAAGGATATCGAGCGCAATGGTGAGTGGTGCAATGGTGAAGACAGGAAAGAACTGGGCAAGTTCGACCTGTATCCATTGCGCCGCAGGAAAGGTCAGGGCCACCCCGAGGAGCCCTCCGGAAAGGGCGATAACGATGGATTCGCCGAAGACAATGCCGGCGATATGCCATCCCCCGAACCCGAGGGTCTTCATGGTCGCATACTCGGCGATCCGCTCCCGGGCGGTCATGGCCATGGTATTGGCCGCCACGACCATGATGATGACGATCACCACGTAGGAAACGATCTGGATGGCCACCAGAATCGCCTCGGTCATGGCGACGAAGCCGAGCTGGAAGGCTTTTTCCGTTTCCGTGAGCGTTTCGGCCAATGAATTTTTAAAGATGGCGTCCACTGCCTGTGAAACCTCGGCAGCCAGTTCCGGCCGTTCCACGTCGATCATATAGAAACCAACCTGGTCGGCCCTGCGCGGCATGGTCTTTTTCAGGGTCTCGTTCAGGTAGTCCCAGTGAAAAAAGAGGGCACGCTCCTCGGTCCCCTTCTCCGCTCCCCGGTAGATCCCGCGCAGGACGAACTCCCACTGGCCGGGGAAAATGGTTCCCCGCAAGGTGATAAGATCGCCAATCTTCCAGCCATAGGTGTCCGCGAGTCTCTTGCCGACGATGCATCCTTTCCGGTCGCGGAGAAAGGCATCCTTCTGTTCCGGCGTGAGGATGAATTCCGGATAGAGCTCCAGGAAACTCTTCGGCTCCATCGCTTCGTTGGCAAAGAAGTGTTTTTCGTCGATATAGATGCCGCCGAACCAGTTGCCGTACGAGACGGTTTTCACGCCCGGAACCTGACGTATGCGGTCCTTGTAAGAGAGGGGAAGGGGGAAAACGAGGGAAATGGCATTCCTGGTAACAAGCCGTGATGCGGAAGAAGCCTCCACCCCATGGTACCAGAGACCGACGAGGGTGCTCAGGAGGCCGAAGGCGATAATGGCGATGGCAATGCCGACGACGGTGAGGATTGACCGGAGCTTGTGACGAAAGGCGTTCCGTATGATGAGTTTAAGGAGGAACATCGTGTCGGGGCCGGGGGTCAGGAACCGGCAACCGGTGAAGCAGGTTGCCCGTCACTATCGGTAAGTATCCCCTTTTCCAGATGCCGGATGATGCGCGCCTTCTCCGCTGCCCGCGGGTCGTGGGTTACCATGATGATGGTCTTGTCGAACTCGCGTACCAGCCGGTCCATGAGCTGCAGGATCTCACCGGCCGAAACCCGGTCAAGGTCGCCGGTCGGCTCGTCCGCCACCAGGATGGCCGGATCGCTCACCACCGCCCGGGCGATGGCAACCCGCTGCTGCTGCCCCCCCGAAAGCTGGGCCGGATAGTGATCCACCCGGTCGGACAGGCCCACCAGCTGCAATGCGAGTTCCACGTGTTCGCGTCGCTCGTTGCGGGAGAGGCCGGTCAGGAGGAGCGGCAGTTCCACGTTTTCGAACGCGGTCAGTACCGGCATCAGGTTGTAGAACTGGAAGATGAACCCCACATTGGCGGCACGCCACGCGGCCAGTTCCCGCTCGGACAGGGAGGTTATATCGACCCCACCCACCCGGATTGTCCCTTCATCAGCCTTGTCGATGCCGGCAATGAGGTTGAGAAGCGTGCTCTTTCCCGACCCGGACGGCCCCATGAGGGCGAGGAATTCCCCGTCGGCAATGTCGAAGGTGATATCCTCCAGCACCGGGATGGTCTGGCTCCCCCGCCGGTAGGACTTGGAGAGGTGCGCTATTTCAACGATGGGAGGTTTGCCGTTGCCCATGCCCACGATGTCATTTCTCCGCACTCTTGATTTTCGTCCCGTCCTTCAGTTTGTCCAAGTGCTTCAGGGCGACCTTGTCTCCGGCCCGGACGCCGCTCAGGATCTCGACCTGATCCCCGATCCGCTCGCCGAGCGTCACCGCCGTCTCCACTACCCGGTCCCCCTTCACCAGGTAAACCACCTGTTTCCCGTCCCGAGACACGACCGCAGACTGACTCACCGACGTCTTGGGCCGCTGTTCGGATGCGGCGACCGCCCGTTCCAGGAATGCCACCTTGGCGCTCATCTCCGGCAGGATGCGTTGATCGGGATCGAGAAAACGGACCTTGACCATGACCGTCGCCTTGCTCCGGTCCGCCGTCGGGACTACGGTATGGAGTATCCCCCTGAACCGGATATCCGGCAGGGCATCCAGCTGAATCTCGCACGGTTGCCCCTCCTTCACCTTACCCAGATTGGCTTCCGACACATCCGCTTCAACCTGGAGCGATTTCATATCGGCGATGGTCACCACCGCCGCCTTGGCGTTGGCTGCAGCACCAAGGGGGGTTACTATATCCCCCACATCGGCATCTTTAGTCAGCACCACCGCATCGAAGGGAGCACGGATGAAGGTATATTCCAGGTTAACCTCCGCCCCCCTGAGGGCAGCGGCAGCGGAATTGACGGCGGCGGCCGCACCGGCGACCCCGGCTTTGGCCCTTTTGAACCGGGCTTCAGCCACATCATAATCCGACTGCGCAACAATTCCTTGGGAGAACAGCTCCTTCTGCCTGCTGAAAGCCCGGCCGGCATCATCCCGTTCAGCACGGGCCTGTTCCAGACTTGCCTTTGCCGTCACCAGATTGGCTGCAGCCTGTTCACGGGCCGCGGCAACATCGCGGTTCTCCAGCCGTGCCAGAACCTCACCGGCCCGGACCCGGCTCCCCTCTTCTACACCCAGCCACTCCAGCCGCCCGGTGGCCTTCGAGGCCACAGCCGCCTTGCGCTGGGCGACCACATACCCGCTGGCATTGAGCAGGGTGAACCCCTGGGACGGGTAAATCTGTGACACGGTGGTCGTCTCTATCTCCACCCGTGGCCCCAATCCCCCCCACAGCAGAACTGCTGCCACAACGAGGAGCAGGGGAAGCACTATCCAGAACAGGGCCCGCTTATGGGCACGCGGAGCACCTTGCCGGTCTTTCTTTGCAATCTTCAACTTCGTCAGGTCTTCATTGGCCATATGGCGGCGACTCCTGGCTGTCATCGGGTCCTGTGCACGACACGACCCGCCTTCACATACCGGCAGCTAAAAAATAACACCTATTTCCGGTCA
Organism: Deltaproteobacteria bacterium; assembly: GCA_021848385.1. Lineage (GTDB taxonomy): Bacteria > Desulfobacterota > Desulfuromonadia > Geobacterales > Geobacteraceae > Geomobilimonas. The sequence continues at coordinate 6,735 of JAJZUQ010000056.1, read as the reverse complement.
TGTACAGTGCCGAAATACAGGCGCAAAAGAATGGGATGAGGCCGTTCCGGCAGATGGCGGCGAAGAAGCCGGAAGCAAACGGCAAAAAAAAGGCGCAGCCAAATGCCGCGCCCTTCAACGCCCAATGGAGGGAGAGGATGTGATAACCGCCGCACCACCCTACTCGACCACTTCGAGCACCCCCTCCATCCCCTTCTCCCGGTGGCTCTCGAAGAAGAGGAGTTTCTTGGCGCAGTAAAACGGATAGGTGCCGGTCCTGGTCGGCGTAAACTTGATCACTTTCGGCTCCTCGCCCAGTGACACGCTGAAATCTATCCCCGCTTCCGGAGCCTTCATGGTGATATCGTGGGGAACGTAGGTCGCTTCCTTCCTGACTCTCAGTTCGACCGGCACATTCACTTTTACGATTATCCGGTTCGGGGTGAAGAAATAGCCTCCGCCCAGGATTTCCACGTGCTGTATGCCGTCCTGGCCGACCGTCGCCCGGAACACCTTCTCCTGTCGAGGCTTTTCCTCGGCAACGGCAGGAGAATACCCGTACATAAGCACCCCCGCAACCAGTATCATCGCCAGCTGTTTCATGTAACACACCTCCATGACCTGTTAGCCACGGCAACCTTAGGATCCGAGCAACTTCATCATCTCCCGCTGGAATGCCGGCAGGTCGGCCGGTTCGCGGGAGGTCACCAGGTTGCCGTCCACCACCACCTCCCTGTCTTCGTAAAGGGCACCGGCAGCCCGCAGTTCGTCCGCAACGGTTTTATAGCACGTTGCATGCCGCCCGCCGAGCAGGCCGGCACTGACCAGTGTCTGGGGGCCGTGACAGATGGCGGCCACCGGCTTGTTCGCGGCAAAGAAATGCCGCGCGACTTCCAGAGCCTTCTCGTCGCGGCGAACGACGGCCGGGGCCTTGCCGCCGGGGAGAACGAGCAGATTGTAAGCGGCCGGATCAACTTCCGACAGGGCCTTGGTCACTGTCACCGCATATCCATGTTTGCCGGTAATCTCTCCTTTCGCCGATGCAGCGATATCCACCGCTATCCCGGCCTCCAGTAGCCGATAATAAGGGGCCAGCAGCTCCGAATCTTCGAAATTGTCTGCACTGATGATCAGGGCCTTCATTCCGTACCTCCATACATCCTATTTCAGGCGGGCTTCCACAGCCTTCCAGTCGATGTTCTTAAAGAACGCCTCGATATAGTCGGCACGCTTGAGACCATAATCAAGCATGAAGGCATGCTCGAACACATCCATGATGAGAATCGGCGTCCCGCCGGCCGGATGACCGGCATCATGCTCGTTGATCCAGAAATTGATAAGCCGGCCGTTGGCCGGATCCTGATAGAGGACCGCCCAGCCAATACCGCGCATGGCGCCGGTCCCCTTGAAATCCTTCTCCCAGGCGTCCAGACTGCCGAAGCTGTTGGCAAGCTGTTTGGCCAGCTTGCCGTTCCTGTCGAGGGGCGCTTTCCCCCCCAGGTTTTCGAAATAGTACTCGTGGAGCCGCATGCCGTTGAACTCCCACCCCAGTCGGCGTTTCAGCTCGGCAAACTCAGGGGTGGCGGTCTTCCCCTCTTTCAGCAACTGGTCGAGGGCGTCGAGCACCTTGTTGGTATTGGTCACATATCCCTGATAGAGGGTGAAATGGTTTTTCAGCAACGCCTCACTGAAACCTGACATCCCGACAAGTTTTACGTAATCCTTTGCGATGTAGCTCATGGTCCTTGCCTCCTTTTTGGTCTGGGCACGTGCCGGTAGCGCCCTCTCCAGCAGCAGGGCGGTTCCGCCGAGCGCCGTGAGCCGGATGAATTCGCGTCAGTTCAGCATTCTATCCCCCTTGTTCCGCTAGTACACCGAACTGGAAAAACGTCAATGCACTCGAAACGTTACCACGGAAGGATAAAAATGCAAACCGCCCCCCTCACCTTACAGAACCGCATGGAGAGCAGTTATACCGAATCATCTCTCCTCGATATCAACAGCAACCAGTTCCACGTCGGGCCGCTCCTCCACGAGCCACTCCTCCAGCTGTTCCAGTACACGCCGGCCGGCAGCCCGGCTTTCCGTTACCGTCACGAACCCGAGCATGGCCGAACCCGGCACGTCCTGCAGGTCCACCTCGGCGGCTGCCACGTTAAACCGGTTGCGTGCCCGCGCCAGCAGGCTTTTCACGATTCCCCGCTTGCCCTTGAGGGAATTGCTGGGGAGATTGAGGTGCAACTGTGCGGAGAAAACATGCATGGGACCTCCTGACATGAGGAAGTATAGCAGAGCTTTGCGCAGGATACAGGAGGGAGCGGTTGAAGGAATTGATTTTTCAGAAACGCCGCATGACGACGGTCGTGCCGCGAGTGAGGCGGGCCTGGAGCCAGAGGCCGAGAAACCGCTTGATAAAAGCGCGGGTGGGGGGAATGAGGAAGAAGAGGCCGACAAAATCGGTGAAGAAACCGGGGATAAGGAGGAGGATGCCACCGGTCAGGACCAGGGCGCCGTCAACCAGGTCGGCGGCGGGAAGCCGCCCCATGGCAAGTTCATCCTGAATGCGGCGCAGGATATGGAACCCCTGGTGCCGGACCAGCCAGGCGCCGGCCATGCTTATGGCGAGGAGCAGCGCAACGGTGGGGAGAGGGCCGATAATCCGGCCGACCCTGATGAGCAGATAGACTTCGATGACGGGGATGACCGCCAAAAGGAGGAAAAGGCGGATCAGCATTCAGTACCCCCGCACCACCACATCCAGGTGACCGTCGTCGGGGCTGAAAATGAGGCCGTGCACCGCTACGTCACGTGGGATGAGGGGATTGAAGCGGATGATGTTAACCACCCGTTCCACGTTCTCTTCGGGGCAGGAAAAGGCCCCGAGCCACTGGGACAGATCGGGCACCAACCCTTCGATAGTATGGGGATCGATCCCCCGCTCGATCATCCGCTTTTTCAGATGATCCCCATCTACACAGGACATGCCGCAATCCCGGTGGCCGATGACGAATATCTCTTCCACACCAAGTTGGAATACCGCCACCACCAGGCTCCGGATCACCCCGCCGAGGGGGTCGATGATCGTATTCCCCGCGTTCTTGATAACCTTGGCGTCGCCCCTGCTGATTCCCATGGCAGGTTCGAGGAAATCCACCAACCGGGTGTCCATGCAGGTAAAAATGGCCAACTGTCTCTGGGGGTTCTTCGGCAGGGGAGGGAACGCGTCGGGATGAACGAATTTCCTGTTGGCTTCGAGAATGGTATCAAGCAGGTTCATTGGCTCTCCTTTAACATGCGCAACACGCAGCGTCAGCCTTGGGATGACAGGCTCTCATTTTTTCAGGTCGATGCCGTAGCTCTTGATCTTGCGGTGCAGGTTGCTTCGCTCCAGCTCGATGGATTCAGCGGTCTTGCTGATATTCCAGTCGTGCTCCTCCAGCTTCTGAATGATGAACTCCTTTTCGAACTCCTCCCGCGCCTCCCGCAGGGAATTCCGCTCCAGCACCCCATCGAGCCTCCCCCCGCCAAGCCCTCGCGATTCTTCTCCGCCGGCAATGTACTCGGGAAGCTGAGAAATGCCGATCGCCTGCCCCGGAGTCATGATCACCAGACGCTCGATGATATTTTTCAGTTCCCGCACGTTGCCCGGCCATTCGTACTGTTTCATGAGCGCCAGCGCTTCGGGGACCATCAGCTTGAGCTGACGTCCTTCACGCCGGCTGAACAGCTGCAGGAAGTAGTTTATGAGAGGTGGTATGTCGTCACTCCGCTCCCGCAGGGGAGGGACCTTGATGGAGACCACGTTAAGCCGGTAGAACAGGTCTTCGCGGAAACTACCGGCACGTACCTCGTCTTCCAGCACTTTATTGGTGGCTGCCACCATCCGCACATCCACGTTAAGAGTGCGGGTTCCCCCTACCCGCTCGAACTTCCCCTCCTGCAGGACACGGAGCACCTTGGCCTGGGTCTTGACGGACATATCCCCTATCTCGTCGAGGAAAACGGTCCCGCCGTCGGCAAGTTCGAATTTCCCCTTCTTCTGGGCCGCCGCACCGGTAAAGGCACCCCGCTCGTGGCCGAATAGCTCGCTCTCGATAAGCTCTTCGGGAATAGCGGCGCAGTTGATCTCCATGAACGGTTTGTCGCGGCGAGGGCTGTGGTAATGGATGGCACGGGCCGCAAGCTCCTTGCCGGTCCCGTTTTCGCCGGTAATGAGGACAGGAGCATCGGAAGGAGCAACCAGTGATATTCCTTCCCGCAACTGATCAAGGGGAGCTGAGCTGCCGACCATCTCGTGCTCCTGCAGGATCACTCCCCGCAGGGACTCGTTCTCTTCCCTGAGACGCCGCATGCTCAGAACGTTGGCAACCGTGACAATAACCTTTTCCAGGGAGAGGGGTTTTTCGATGAAATCGGATGCCCCCATCTTGGTCGACCGGACCGCCGTTTCGATGGTGCCATGGCCGGACATCATCACCACCGCCAGTTCGGGATAGAGTGCCTTGAGCTTCTTGAGGGTATCCATCCCGTCCAGCCGCGGCATCCAGATATCCAGCAGCACCAGGTCCGGCAGTTCCTTCTGCACCAGCTCCAGGGCTTCCACCCCGTCAACGGCGCACAGGGTCGTATATCCCTCATCCTCCAGAATCCCCGCCAGGGAGGTCCGGATGCTCTCCTCGTCGTCCACTACCAGTATCGTCGCGCCCATAAACATTGTCCGATCTGTACAAAAAATAGGAAAATACAGAAAACCCGAACCCAAAAACATTATTTACAGGGATATACAGGATGAACAGGATTAACAAACAAACCCGAGTTGAATGAATTTTATCCTGAATATCCTGAATATCCTGAATATCCCTGTTAATCTGCCTTTGGATTTCTGTTTTTTTGTGACCAAAGCCCTACTTGAGGCCCAGCTCCTGCGCCAATGCCCGCCAGGCGGGGAGGCTCCGCTCGATCATCGCCTTCTCCACGCAGTAGGCGATCCGGAAGTACCCAGGAGCGCCAAAACCTGCCCCGGGGACAAGGAGGATATTGTACCGCTGCGCCGCCCTGACAAACTCCACGTCGTCGGCCAGGGGAGACTTGGGGAAGAGGTAGAAGGCGCCGTCCGGTTTAACCAGGGAAAAGCCGAGAGAAATCAGGTTGTCGCAGAGAAGGTCCCGCTTCTCCTGGTAGAGGGAGATATCCACCGATTCCCGCTGCAGTTTTGCCACCAGCCGCTGCATGAGGGCAGGGGCATTGACGAAGCCGAGCACCCGGTTACTGAAGACGGCCCCCTCCATGAACTGCTCCACGTCAGCCATGCGCGGGTTGGCAGCCAGATAGCCGATCCGTTCACCCGGAAGCGCCAGGTCCTTGGAATGGGACGTGACGATCACCGCGTTGTCCACATGGGGAAAGATATTGGGTACCTGCTTGCCGTCATAGGCTATCCGGGCATAGGGCTCGTCGGAGATAACATAGATCTGCCGTCCAAGCTCCTTTTCCTTTTTCTTCAGCATCTCTCCCAGCAACCTCAGGCTTTCCGCCGGATAGATGATGCCGGTCGGGTTGTTGGGGGAGCAGATGATGATGGCGCGTGTTTTAGGGGTAATGGCGGCTTCTATGGCGGGAATATCCGGCTGGAAGGTCGACCGGTCGGTCCAGACCTCCACCGGCACTCCGCCATGGTTGTCGATATAGAACTTGTACTCGACGAAGAACGGGGTGAGGATGATCACTTCCTCCCCCGGGTTGAGAATGGTCTTGAGCACCACGTTGAGCGCACCGCCGGCGCCGCAGGTCATGACGACGTGGGAGCCGCGGACCGCCAGCCCGGACGCCTCGGCAAGCACCTCGGCAACAGCTGAGCGGGTCTCGTCGTAACCGGCGTTGTTCATATAGCTGTGCATCCCGGGAACGGGGTTGAGCGCCAGTCGCCTGAACTCGTCCTCGAACGCCGGTGGGGGCTCAACATCCGGGTTCCCCAGGGTAAAATCGTACACCTTGTCCGCACCGAACTGCTGTCGGAGGCGTTCCCCCTCTTCAAACATCTTCCTGATCCATGAGGCACGCTCTATGTGCCCGGCTATCTTGGTGGCAATGGCCATAACTCCGACGCTCCTTTGCTGTGGCAATATTGCAACACATGTATCACATTATCCCCGATTTTCGCAAGGGGAAGGTTGACCGGCGGCAAATCCCCACGGGAGGATTCTTTGTTGCCTAATCACCCCAAAATGATTTATGCTCCTGCCGGTCGAACAAATCCCGGCAGTCAGGCCCCAGTGAACTGTCCCAGAAAGAGGTACTTCATGAAGAAGCTTATCACCCTGGTGGTCACCACCGCCCTTGCAGGACTCTTCGCCATCTCCGCCCTTGCAGCGGAACCCGCAGCAGCAACCGGGCAAAAAACGCCCCCGGATGCCGCCCCCTCAATCAGCGCAAAACCGGCAGCCCCGGCTGAGGTAAAGGTATCGACGGCAACACCGGCCAAAACCATCCGGATAGGGTACGTGGATATGGTCAAGGCGGCCAGCGACTCGGTCCCGGGAAAAGCGGCCTTTGCCGAGATGAAGAAGAGGAACGACAAATACAAGGGACAGATCGAGGCGAAGCAGAAGCAGCTGGAAAAGCTGAAAGCGACCATCGAGGCGAAAATCGCCACAATCCCCCCCCCGCAGCGTGAAGCCAAGGCGAAGGAATTCCAGAAGAAAGTGGGAGAGTTCCAGAAATTCGTACAGAACGCGGAAAAAGTCATGCCGACAAGGG
>JAJZUQ010000055.1 GCA_021848385.1 Deltaproteobacteria bacterium | reverse complement strand
CAGGAAAAGCTCTTTATTTATGGAGTCCCAAATGGCAATGGAAAATTGTCCGTTTATCTTTTCCAGGCACCCGGGTCCGTATTCTTCATAAAGATGAAGTATAACCTCAGTATCGGTTTCTGTTGTGAAACTATGCCCTTTGTTGATCAGATTTTCTTTAAGTTCGACATAATTGAAGGCTTCGCCGTTATATACTATCCAGAGTTTTCCGTTTTCATTGCATATTGGCTGGATCCCGCCATCTATGCCGATTATGCTCAACCGCAAATGACCTAGGGCGATGTCGTCATCATGGTAGACCCCTGATTCATCGGGGCCCCGATGCGTCAATGGTGATATCATTGCTGTAATTTGTTCAAGAGTTGGAGATATTCCGGTTTTTAAATTTAATATTCCCGCAATCCCACACATAAGACTGCCCCTTCTTCTATATGTCATATGCAATTCAGAGTTTGAAGTTTACAGATCAGACAAGATACTAAAACTACCAGAAGTCTCCAAGCACAGAAGCATCCACATTACAATCAGGTCGTATCGTTTTTCTTTATCATGGCCTCCCCTCCATAACCACTAGCTAAGTACCATTAAAAACATACCATCTAACAAATGTTATTCAATCACCCAAAAAAGAAACGCCCCGATCTCAGGGATTTTTGTACTGCATTGGTTCTCACTGAACCTTAAAATGGTGGGGTGGCGGCATGTTCAAGCGTATTCAAGATCGCTTCGCGGAAATGTTCTGTGTTCACTGCTGCACCTCGTATAATTCAGTAAGCCCTGCCGGTCTTCCATGTCCAGATACACAGTGCAGCTTGCTTTTCCTTCTGGCATCATGCTATTAAAACCCGTCATAACGAAACCCTCCTAGCGAGAAATCCGCCCTTGGGCGGTACTACTCCACTTCTGACTTCTAGAATGGCAGCACCTTTGCCCCGCTCTTGAGACCTTCCAAGAAGTCACTCCATAGCTGCATCATTTTACGGCGTTCATCAAGGTGCGCCGTCCGGTTGTAGGCTCTGCAGTTCGGGTCTTTAACAGCATGTGCAAGCTGGTGTTCAATGTAGTCAGGACGCAACTGGAGCACTTCGTCAAGGATGGTCCGCGCCATTGCTCTGAAACCGTGACCAGTCATGGTGTCCTTATCAAACCCCATGCGCCGGAGAGTCGCGTTTATAGCGTTGTTACTCATGCAACGATGGAAAGAACGTCCGGAAGGAAACAAATAGCGGCTACGGCCTGTCAGTTGATGAAGTTCACGCAGGACCGCCGCGGCCTGAGTGCTCAACGGGACAAGGTGAGCAATCTTCATCCTTTCGGTGGGAATGTTCCAGTCAGCTGCGTCAAGATCGAACTCCGACCACTCAGCCGCCCGGAGTTCCCCAGGGCGAACGAAGAACAACGAGGCAAGTGTAAGCCACGAAACCGCCCTGATAACCGTCTATGACTCTCTGGAGGGGTGCAACCTCTTTCGAATCGGTAATGGTTGCAAGGTGGCTTTTCTTGTACGAGGGCAATGCTCCTTTCAGATCTGCCGCCGGGTCACGTTCAGCCCGTCCGGTGGCTATGGCATAACGGAAAATCTGACCGCAGATAATACGGGCACGGTGAGCCGTTTCAAGTGCTCCCCTGGATTCAATACGGCGAAGCATAGCCAGAATCTCAGGAGCCTTGATCTCTGCAAGGGGACGTGCGCCCATAAGCCAGCGACTTAGCCAAAAGTTTAGCGCTTTTTAACTGGCCCGTCCTAAGGGACCGCCAAAGTTCTTTCCTTTGGAAGTGGCGTTGCAAATCAAGGGGAATTGAGGAACGGAAATAATACCGACCATTCCTTTTTGAGAGGTGGGGAAAATTCAAAGGGCCTTCTCCGGTGTAGCAAATTACGTAGCACACCGAAAAAGGCCCTTCAAATGGGCAATAACCGCAATAATATCGTGCAGTTATCTTGTAATGGTGGAGGTGGCGGGAATCGAACCCGCGTCCGAAGATCTTACACAGAAGGCGTCTACATGCTTATACCAGTATTTGTTTTAGCTCCCTAAAGCTCCACTGGCCGGGATATTCAGAGGTCGATCCTGCTAAATTTCGCCTTGGGGCCACAGGCACTCCCCTCAGCTATCCCACTAAAATGACGATCTGTCCTCCCCCGTGGGAGAGGGCAGGCAGATCGGTAGCAGGGTATTAAGCTGCTACGGCGTAATTATAATTATCGGCGCTTAATGCGTCCCGGATTGTTTAACGAGCCACCCGGACCTCGGCATGCAACCTTTGCTTAGTATCCCCGTCGAAACCTTTACACCCCCTTAAAATCGGAGGCTAGCGCCTAGTAGCTAGGGTCTGGTAAAAGCCAGTCCCTAGTCCCTAGTCCCTAGTCCCTAGTCCCTGTTTCTTTCCTTGAGCGCCTGAGCCACGTCGCGGCGCATGTCCTTTTCTTTCATGTCCTCACGTTTGTCATGAAGCTTTTTCCCTTTGGCCAGCCCCATTTCCACCTTCACCATCCCGTCCTTGAAGTAGAGCCGAAGCGGCACGAGAGAATATCCCTGCTCGCGTATCCTTCCAAAGAGCTTGGTTATTTCATTCTTGTGGAGTAGGAGCTTGCGCATCCGGTCCGGATCGTGATTCGCCCGGTTTCCGAAGTCGTAGGGGGAGATGTGGAGGTTGTGGAGGAAAGCCTCGCCGTTTCTCACCATGGCGAAGGAGTCGTTCAGGTTGGCCTTACCCTGGCGGAGGGACTTCACCTCCGTCCCCTGAAGCACCATTCCCGCCTCGAATTTCTCCTCGATAAAGTAATCGTGATAGGCTTTTTTGTTATTACAGATCAGCTTTTCTCCCATATCTTCATACTAGCAAAGTGGATAGAATAATGGCAAGGGAAAAGGTCTGATGGGAGGATAAGCCAAAACTGCACTATGGCAGCTGCTTCCCGGCAACGAATACTTCGAGAAGTTCGCTTCTTTCAATCAGGGCTTCCGACAGTTCCGGCAGGGTCACACCTTCTCCTGGCCTGACAACAAGGAAATCGGCCAGTTTGCCGATTGCAAGTGAGCCCAGTTCGTCTTCCCGTCTAATGGCCCGAGCCGCCCCGGTGGTCACCATTTCCAGGATTTCGGTGGGGGTAAATACCGCCGGAAACTCCTGCCGCAGGAAACGCATCTCGTCCCAGAGCGACAGGGAATCGTTGCTCGCCAAGGAATCGGTCCCGAGCGCCAGGGGGATTCCCGACTTTTTCAGCAGTGCTGCCGGTGCCTTTCCGACGACAAGCCGGTCGTTGCTCCGGGGGCAGAGGATGGCTGCAACCCCGCGACTCTTGAGGATACTCACGTCGTCAGGGGTGACATGGACGCAGTGCACCACGGAGGTGTCCCGCCGCAGTGCACCGAGGGAATCAAGGTATGCCGTGGGAGTGGTCCGCAAGGGATGGGGGACATGGGCGTCCCAACCGGCGAATGGATAGAGGAGCTCGGCGATATTGCCGCTGGAATCGTGGAAGAACGCGCTTTCCTCCCTTGACTCAGCCAGATGAACCATGGTCGGCAAGGCATGACTCCCGGCCAGGTCAGTTACGTCGGCCATGAAACGGGAGGAAAGGGTATGGGGAGCATGGGGAGAGAGACCCGGCTTGAGCCTGCCAGAGGGGAAAATATCCAGGGCATGACGGAGTTCCGCCAGCAGCGTGGAACAGCGCCCCTCATCATGGCCGATCGCCTCGAAATAGAGCCGCCCGCCGAGCCCTCCCCCTGCATGGCAGGACACCAGATTCCGGTCGGTAAGGATATCCCCTACTGCCGTTGTCCCCGATTCCAGGGCAATGCGTATTCCCTCTTTGATGGACATTTCCAGCTCGTCCCTGGTCAGGCCCCGCTTGACCTTGATCACCTGGATTACCCAGTCCACATAGGTGCGGGGGGAATAATCGATTCCCTTGCGCAGCTTCCACGACGGGAAATGGGTGAGCTCCAGGTGGGTATGGGCGTTGACAAGCCCCGGCATGATAGCACAGCCGGGGAAGTCGGTGACCGTGCAGCCGTATGCAGAGCGGAGTTTCGCCAATGTATCAACCGCGACGACACGGCCGTCGGCCACGGCAATCGCCCCACCTTCAATGGCAGGCGATCCCATGGGAACCACGTATGATGCGGCAAAAATCTCCATGCCCCGTTACTCCCTCCTGCAGCTGAAGTACCAGAATTGTAGCAGGCGAACGCCCAAAAGCAAAGGGCCAAGGGACGACACTCATACGTGCTCCTCCTGGCCCTGAAGTTGATTGGATGCAGCGAAACCGGAAAGCCGCCTACCAGGCGACTTTTTTCAGGTTCCCCTGGCCGGCTTTTTCTTTTCTCGTCTGCAGCATCCGGTTCTGGTCATCCACGAAAACCAGCTTGGGCTCATAGTTGAGCGCCTCTTCGTTCTTCATGTTGACAAAGCTGGCAATGATGACCAGATCGCGGGGGGCAACGAGCCGGGCCGCCGCACCGTTCAGACAGATGACCCCCGATCCGCACTCTCCTTCGATAGCGTAGGTCTCAAGACGGCTGCCGTTGGTCACATTCCAGACAGCAACCGCCTCGTAGGGGATGATATCCGCCGCTTCCATCAGGTCCTTGTCGATGGTTATGCTCCCCTCGTAGTGGAGATCGGCGCCGGTCACCGTGGCTCGATGGATCTTGCTCTTCAGCATCTTTCTTTCCATGAATCACTCCTCTCCCAGCAAACAGTTATCAATCAGTCTCGTCGTGCCTATTTTGACCGCCAGGGCAAGGAGAGTCCGGTCGTCGGCAACGGCCACCTCCTCCAGGGAATCTCCGTTGCGGAATTCGATATAGTCAACCGCTGCGGCCGGTTCAGCGGCAATGACCGCCGTTACCCGCTCCCGTACCGTTGCAACATTGCGCTCTCCGGATCGATAGAGCGCCTTTGCCGTCCGGAGTGAACGGCTGAGACAGAGGGCTGACTGTCGCTGTTCCGGCGACAGGTAGGCATTGCGGGAACTGAGGGCGAGGCCGTCGACCTCCCGCACTATCGGCATACCGACCACCTCAACCGGCATGTTCAGGTCGGCCACCATCCGGCGGATCACCGCCAGCTGCTGGTAGTCCTTGGCACCAAAAAGGGCAACGTCGGGTTGCACAATATTGAGAAGCTTGCTCACGACGGTGGTCACCCCGCGGAAATGACCGGGCCGGCTTGCTCCGCACAGGGGTAGCGTCAAGCGCTCCACATCCACATAGGTCTGGTAGCCGGCAGGATACATCTCACCGGCAGGGGGGGCAAAGATAACGTCCACGCCCGCCCCTTCGGCCACCGCACGATCCCGGGCCAGGTCCCGGGGGTAAGCCTCGAAATCCTCTCCAACTCCGAACTGGGTCGGGTTGACGAAGATACTCAGCACCAGCAGGTCCCCCCTGCGGCGTCCCTCACGCAGCAGGGACGCATGCCCGTCGTGGAGAAAACCCATGGTCGGCACGAGGGCAATGGTTCGGCCGGACCTGTGTGCAGCCCGGGAGAGGTTCTGCATGGCGACTACTGACTCGATTGTCTGCATCTAGTTGAACGAGTGTCCCTCGGTGGGGAACTCTCCTCCCTTCACATCGGCAATATAATGCTCGACCGCGTCAGCAATCAGGGCGCGGGCGTCGGCGTAGCGTTTGACGAACTTGGGTGAATACTTTTCGCAGAGGCCGAGGATGTCATGGATCACCAGCACCTGCCCGTCACAGTGGGGACCGGCGCCGATGCCGATGGTCGGGATGCTCAGTTCGTCGGTAATGCGTCGCGCCAGCTTGAGCGGTATCCCCTCCAGAACAATGGCAAACGCCCCGGCCGCCTCGACGGCATGGGCATCAGCCAGAAGCTGTTCAGCCTGGGCCTCCTGCTTCCCCTGGACCCGATATCCCCCCATGCGGTGGATCGACTGGGGTGTCAGGCCTATATGGCCGACCACCGGAATATCCATGTCGACGATGGCCCGGATGGTCGGGGCCATATGTTCGCCCCCCTCCAGCTTAACTGCAGCCGCCCCACCCTCTTTTACCAGGCGGCCCGCATTGAGGCGCGCTTCACGCATGTCTACCTGGTAGGAAAGAAACGGCATGTCGGTCACCACAAGCGCTTTCGGTTCGGCACGTAGCACCGCCCGCGTGTGGTAGAGCATCTCTTCCATCGTGACAGGGAGAGTGTTCTCATGCCCGGAAACGACCACACCCACCGAGTCCCCCACCAGGATCATGTCGATACCGCAGCCGTCCATAATGCGTGCCGTCGGATAATCATAACAGGTGAGAACCGTGATCTTGTCACCATCAGCCTTCATTTTTTGGATGTCGAGAACGGTTTTTCGTTTGTTCATGTGCCCTCCAGACGCAAAAAACGCCTTCCGGTGACAGAAGGCGTTGCAAGACGACGACAGAGAGGGTTAACCCCTCCGGCCTGGTCGGCTATTGCCTTCCGTCCCGGTTCGGATACCAAATCCAGGCGGTATATTCAGTTGCACAAGGCATGCCTGGCTCCACTCTTCAGTAGTGTGCCTTACCTCGCAGTATGAGTACCGTTTACCACACTCCCCGAAAAAAAGTCCATGATTTTTTTCGAGAACCTTACTGTTCACAACAAGATTATGCTGCGTTCCCTTTGATCATCTCCAGTTCGGCCACGACGGCGTGGCTTTCGCCGCGACGTTTTTCCAGGTCCTCAAAAAGCCCGATGACCATCTCGCCGACTTCGTCAACCGCGACTTTTATGGCAGAGCCGTCCTCAACCTGCCGTCCCGTAGCACCGACCATTTCCTCCGTCATATCCTTGATGGAATCGATAGCCCTGACGATGCTCTTGGTTGCGTTGGCCTGCTCCTTGGAAGCGTTGAATATCTGAGACGTCATGGTACTGACATCTTCCATGGACTGGGTAACGAGGCGAACACTCTTCGCCTGCTCTTCGGTAGCGACCTTGATCTCTTCGGTCATATCCATTGACCGTGAGGAACTCTCCAGAATCACCTGCAGTGCTTCACCCGTCTGGTGACCGAGGGTGACCCCTTTCTGCACAAGTTCCCTGGTAACACTGACACTGCCGGCTGCGGAGCGGGATTCGTTCATAATTTCTTCGATTATGTCGGTAATTTCTCCCGTTGACTGACCGGTCTGGAGCGAAAGGTTGCGAATCTCGTCGGCGACCACGCCAAAGCTCTTGCCGTACTCTCCTGCCTGGGCTGCAATGATGGAGGCGTTGAGCGCGAGCAGATTGGTCCGTTTGGTTATGTCATTGATGACATTGACGATGCTGTCGATACGGTTGCTCTTCTCGCTCAAGCGCATGATACTGCTGTACGAGAGGTCCACCGACGTCTGGATATCGGCCAGAGCGGTAACGGTTTCGTGAACCACAGCCCTGCCCCTGTCTGCCTGCTCCTTTACCTGACTGGCCATCTGATGGGAAACGGCCGTCGTCGTCTCGACATTTTTCAGAGTAGCGCTGATTTCTTCCATGGCGGAAACCGACTTGTCCACCACATCCGAAAGGGAATCGAGATTCCGGCTGACCTGCTCAATGGCCACCGATATCTCCCCAACTGCCGAGCTGGTCTCATCAACTGAAGAGAGTACGCTTTCCGAAGCTGTCGCGATATTTGTGGTTGTTTCGGCCAAGGAAGCAACGGCGTCTTTCAGACTCAGTATGTTACGGGAGAACAGTTCCCTGTTTTTAAGCAGACTGGCAAAGGTGTTTCCCAGTTCCACCGTCAGGGTGTCGATCGCCCCGAGCAGGTTGATGCGGGTAATGGCAGATGCGGCCTGGTCGGCAAACAGCTTGATGGTGTCCACATCCGTATCGTTGAGGGAGCGATGGCTGAATTTGTTGTCGATGCCGAAAACACCGACGGATTCGCCTTTTACGACGATCGGGCAAATGACGAAATTGCGGGAGCGGAGCGGGCGGATGCCATCGAAGGGAGGCTGGAGCTGGTACTCCTTCTGATACGCGCTGATGTCCTCAATGAGGTAAAGACGCCGTTCATTGAAACATTTGAAAATAACCCCGCTCCGTTCATCAAGGGGGAGGGTCACCCCGGCAGTGTCAAACCCTTCGGAAGCGGTGGCAGTGACAAAATGGAGCGTGGTCCGCCCAGGATCAGCCATCAGGATATTGACCCGTTCGTACCCAAGAACGTCATGCAGTCCCTCGGCACAGAGGGATAGCACTTCTTCCACATTAATCGACTTCTGTATCCTGCTGCTGATCTGATGGAAGTTCTTGATATTGTTGTCCAGGACTTTATAGCGGTTTTCGAATACCTCTTTCTGGGAAGCCACCTCGCGATGGAGGCCATCCAGTTCGCCGGCACGCAAATGGAGTTGATCAGAGGCGCGGCCGATGTAAAAACCGAGGACCGACATGACGCAGGCCGTTCCCACCCCCATATACGTGTAGAGAGCTATCTGGTAGGAGTCCTTGGTGATATCGGAGAATATCTGATGCCAAAGCGTCTGGGTCGAATCGGGAAACAGGATGAGCCGGATAACGGTCCACGCAAACGGGGCTCCGATACCGAGGATGAATCCGAGCACAGCGTAGATAATGCTTCTGTTCTTCGAGGTTGTGTACGGTTGCATGCGGTAACATTCCTCCCCTGCCGATGTCAACGGATCGTTCTAGCGCTTACCCCTGATAAAACCCGCCCCTTACGGGCATTGGCGCAGTCTATGCCAGGCATGGGGCAATGTCAACATGAACCTTCAGCGCCCCAGCATGATTCCCAGTTCTTCCGCAGCCCGAACCATGTCGCCAACCGGGTTGACCAGTTTCAGTTTTCTGACCGCCTTCTCTATCGGCACAGAACGGATGTCTCTCCCCTTGAGGCAGACCATCTGGCCGAATGCACCCTTTTCCACCAGTTCAAGCGCCTTGACACCGAATCGGCTGCCAAGCCCACGGTCGAATGTCGTGGGTGAGCCCCCCCGCTGCAGATGCCCCAAAACCGTCACACGGGTGTCCATATCGAGACAGGAACCAATCTCCTTCGCCACGTACTCACCGATGCCGCCGAGACGTTCGATTTCATGTGCGGCTTCAGCCTTTTTCCGGACCACCCGCTCCCCTCCCCGGGGGAACGCCCCTTCGGCGGCCACAATGATGCTGAAGCGCCGGCCCCGCCGGCGACGCTCGTCCACTGCGCGGCAGATTCTCTTGATTTCGAACGGGATCTCCGGAATCAGGATCACGTCTGCGCCGCCGGCAATGCCGGATTCCAGGGCGATCCATCCGGCATAACGTCCCATCACTTCCAGAATCATGACCCGATGATGACTTTCCGCCGTGGTATGAAGCTTGTCAATTGCATCGGTAGCCGTCTCCAATGCCGTGTTGTACCCAAAGGTAACATCGGTCTCCATAAGGTCGTTGTCGATGGTCTTGGGGACCGCGACAATGGGAACCCCTTTGTTCATGAGTTCCAGGGCGATCTTCAGCGACCCGTCCCCCCCGACGACTATCAGTGCCTCGATGCCAAGTCCCTTCAAGGTGGCGACAACCTGATCAGAGATATCGATGAACACGGTCTTACCGTCCTTCTCCACGGGAAAAGAAAAGGGATTCCCCCGGTTGGTCGTTCCGAGAATAGTTCCCCCCTGGGGGAGAATGCCACGCACATCATCAAGGGCCAGGAGACGGCATTTGCTCTTGTCGAGAAGGCCGTCGAAACCATCCTCAATGCCGACGACCTCCCATCCGCGCCGTATCACCGCACCCTTGACCACTCCCCGAATCACCGCATTCAAGCCGGGGCAATCTCCACCGCCGGTAAGTATCCCTATCCGCTTCATGCAATTCTCCTCCAGCTAAAGTGGCTGCGGAATGACATCAGTTCCGCGAATCGCCGCAAAAACTGGTTCCAGACGTTCATAGGTGGTAATGAGGTTTTCAGGCATGACCCGCACGTCATCGAGAACCGACATAAAATTGGTATCGCCGTTCCAGCGGGGGACTATGTGCAGATGGAGGTGCTCGTCAACCCCGGCACCGGCAGCATGTCCCAGATTGATGCCGATATTGAACCCCTGCGGCGAGGCGGTTGATTGAAGGACGTTTTTACAAAGGCGAACGGTCGCGAACAGGTCAAGCATTTCCGTCTCGTCCAGTGCGTTCAAATCAGCAGTATGACGATAGGGGGCGACCAGGAGGTGACCGTTCGTATAGGGATAGCGGTTCATCATGACGAAACTGAGAGAGGTCCTGTGGAGGATAAGGCGCTCCCGGTCCTTCTTCGGCGTTTCAGCCTCGCAAAAGATGCAGCCGGAAGGTTTATCGTTTATAATGTATTCCATTCGCCAGGGTGCCCACAATCGTTCCATGACATCTACCCCCAATCCATTTTTCACAAAAACAGCATTCCGCACTCCCCAGGAAAGGGCACCGCCGGAGACACTCCCAACGACGAGGAAAGAGGTCATCCATGCTACAGATACTATCCCGGCAGGCACAGACAAAGCGCTCGTTACACTTTTCTGGATTATTCACGAAAAAGCCGTTTTTTTCAATGTATTATAAGTATGCAAACGACCCATGCAAATAATAAAATGATTTTATATTTTACCAATAATAAATACTTGACAACAACCGGCCAAAGGCATAGGGTGGTGCAACATGCAGTTATATAAGCCATTTAGGAACAGGAACTATTGTTTTAATCAAATATTTTTTTAACCAAAATAAAACATCAGCAAAGGAGAAGATCGATTATGGGAAAGAAACAGGAGGCATTGGATTATCACTCAAGTGGACGCAAAGGCAAGATCGAGGTCATCTCGTCCAAGCCGTGCTCGACCTCCCGTGACCTGTCGCTGGCCTATTCACCGGGAGTAGCCGAACCGTGCCTCGAAATCGAAAAAAATCCGGATGAGGTCTTTAAATATACCGCCAAGGGGAATCTGGTCGCCGTTATCTCCAACGGAACGGCCGTCCTCGGCCTCGGCAACATCGGCGCCCTTGCCGGCAAGCCGGTCATGGAAGGGAAAGGGGTTCTCTTCAAGCGCTTTGCCGACATCGACGTCTTTGATATCGAGGTCAACTCGGAGAACCCGGATGAGGTTATCAAAGTCTGCCAGCTCCTGGAGCCGACCTTCGGGGGAATAAACCTGGAAGACATCAAAGCGCCCGAATGCTTCTACATCGAGGAAGAACTGAAGAAGACCATGAACATTCCGGTCTTCCACGACGACCAGCACGGCACCGCCATCATCTCGTCAGCAGCCCTCATAAATGCCCTCCAGTTAATCAATAAGAAAATTGAAGCGATACGTATCGTAATCAACGGTGCGGGGGCGGCAGCAATAGCCTGCGCCAATCTGGCCATATCCCTGGGGGTAAAGCCGGAAAACATGATTATGTGCGATACCAAGGGGGTCATCTACAAAGGGCGTACCGAAGGTATGAACAAGTATAAGGAGCGCTTTGCCGTCGACACCCGGCTCCGCACCCTTGAAGAGGCGTCGGATGGGGCCGACGTCCTGTTCGGGCTCTCTTCCAAGGGAGCTTTCACCCCGGAGATGGTGCGCAAGATGGCAGTCAACCCGATCATCTTCGCCATGGCCAACCCTGACCCGGAAATCACTCCGGAAGAAGCCCGGGCAGTTCGCGGCGACGTCCTTGTAGCCACCGGGCGCTCCGACTACCCGAACCAGGTGAACAACGTCCTCGGCTTCCCCTTCATCTTCCGCGGCGCCCTTGACGTACGCGCCACGACTATCAATGAAGAGATGAAGAAGGCAGCAGTGTTCGCCCTGGCCGAACTGGCCCGTGAAGAGTGCCCCGATTCGGTCTGCCGTGCCTACGGCAACGTCAAGTTTTCCTTCGGCCGCGACTACATCATCCCCAAACCGTTCGATCCCCGCGCACTCCTGAGGGTTGCTCCGGCCATCGCCAAGGCGGCCATGGAGTCGGGTGTTGCCCGCCAGCCCATCGAGGATATGGAGAAGTACGTCGAACACCTTGAATCTCTGCAGGGAAAAGCCAAGGAAACCCTCCGGATGATCATCAATAAAGCCAAGAGCGATCCGAAACGGATCGTCTTCCCGGAAGGTGACAACGAAAAGATTCTGCGGGCAGCCCACATCCTCATGGAAGAAGAGATTGCCACCCCGATCCTCATCGGCAACCACGACAAGATCATGGCGCAGATCGACGAACTGAATCTCAGTTTCAACGGCAATCAGCCGGTCATCATCGATCCCTCCTCCTATGAGAAATCCGAGGAATATGCCCAGGAGCTTTTCAGCCTGCGGCAGCGCAAGGGGCTGACCCTTTCCGAGGCGCGCCGTCTGATGACCCGCAAGTCCCGCACCCATTTCGGCTGCATGATGGTCCGTCAGGGTGATGCCGACACCCTCCTCTCCGGCATCGACACCCACTACCCCGAGACCATCCGCCCCGCTCTCGAACTCATCGGCAAGCAGCAGGGGCTCTCCAGCGTCCACGGCCTCTATATGATGGTCTTCAAAAAGGGAATATTTCTCATGGCAGACACGACGGTCTGCATCGAGCCCACCGCCGAGGAATTGGCCGAGACCGCCATTCTCGCCGCCGAAAAAGCCCGGCTGTTCGATATCGAACCGGCAGTGGCCATGCTCTCCTTCTCAAACTTCGGGTCGGTCCAGCACCCCCAGGCTCTCAAGGTGAAACGTGCCGTGGAAATCGTCAAGGAAAAGGCGCCGGGGCTCATCATCGATGGGGAAATGCAGTCGGACACCGCCGTCGTCACGGAAATCCTGCAAAAGAGCTTCCCCTTCGCGTCCCTCAAGGAGGCGGCCAACATCCTCATCTTCCCCGACCTGAACTCGGGTAACATCTGTTACAAGCTTCTCCATCACCTGGGCGGGGCCGAAGCCATCGGTCCGATCCTCATGGGAATGAAAAAACCGGTCCACGTCCTGCAGCGGGGCGATGATGTGACAGACATCGTCAACATGGCCGCCATTGCCGTGGTGGACGCCCAGAACTCGTAACTGGCAATTTTTACGTGGTAACAGAAAGGGGACTGACGCGGAAGTCAGCCCCCTTTTTTCTTTTGTTGCCCCGACATCGTACAATTTGATACTATCTATCTGATCGTTGTAATCCACGACGGTCCGATCCCCCGCTTCGGAGTCCGGACAATGAATGCAGTACCGCAATTGCAGTTTAAAAAAAATCTCTTTCCCCTCATGCTTGCAACCTCTCTTATCTGCCATGCCTTGCTTTCACTCTTTCTGCTGCAGCCCCATCATGAAGGAAGTGTGGTACCATCCATACCGGTTTTCGACCTTTCTATGACCTCGCCAGACATCACTTCACCGAAAGAACAAATTAAGGCTGCACAACCCAAGGCTGCACAATTCCCAAAAGCCAGTGAACCGGAAGTTCCCGCAACGGCCACGAACGAAAATCGGGCCACCCAGAGCACAACGGCAACCGCCTCAGCTCCAGAGGAACTCCAGAAAACCAGCATCGGACTCGGCCTGACGAACGGCTATTTCAGCGGAATAGGAGAAGGGGAAACCCTGAGGGATGATGTACGGGAGTACTACTTCACCATGCTGCGGCAGATTAACGAAAAGTGGTGGCTCCAACCGGGGAGCCGGCAGGGAGCAGCGGGGAACGCCGTTGTTAACCTGCTCATATCCAGGGACGGCGTGATCGTGCGGAGCTTTCTGGTTCAGGGGTCGGGCAATCCGGTTTTCGACCGGCAGATACTTCAGGCGGTCACAGCTGCAAACCCGCTCCCCCCGTTGCCGGAGTCATACAAGGGGGATATGTTCGTTGCTCCGCTCCGGTTCAAGGCGCCTCTGAGCCTGATGTCATCGTAACGGCGGGATTTTACTGGTAATCAGTCTTCTTCGAGGTCAAGAATATTAAATCTCTTGAGATCCGAATCCTCTCCTCCGCCGAGAGCGGCAATCCGGTCTGACGTATCGCGGAACCCGGGGCTCATGGCCCGGACCTCCAGATAATAGGAAAGCGCCTCGCCGGGCCGGTCAGTGGCCTCCAGCAGAAGAGCAAGCTCATAGGCAAGACTCTGGTGTTCATCCTTCCGCAGCCCGTTCAGGGCCACGCCGCCACGCAGAAGTTCCTCTGCCTTCGCCGTATC
Source organism: Deltaproteobacteria bacterium (assembly GCA_021848385.1). Taxonomy (GTDB): domain Bacteria; phylum Desulfobacterota; class Desulfuromonadia; order Geobacterales; family Geobacteraceae; genus Geomobilimonas. Next base: position 6,591 of record JAJZUQ010000055.1, on the reverse strand, counting down.
CCCCTTATCCCGATAGCACATAGCCTGCAGGGTTATACTGTCAACCTTCCGTTGCGGGTCATGAAGCGCCTGCTCGAACTCGCCGATCGCGTCGTCGTAGAGCCCCATTTCCTTATAGGCAATACCCAGGTTGAAATGGGTTTCCGTGTCGCCGCTTTCCACCTGCTGGTCAAGCCCCTTCTTGAATGCCGAAAAAAGGCTGTCCATGCTGTACTTGCCAGCCGAGTCAGTACCAGCACCGGCGTCTGCAGAACCACCATCGGCAAAGAGCTCATCACCCAGGGTGGCAAGTTCCACGTCTTCACCCCAGAAACCGGGCAACTCCTCTGTCACCTCGGGGGATGTCTCCCCAAGGACCTCCGAAAGATCTAATTCCGCAATCGCCTCCAGCTCAATGCCAGCGACACCGGGAGAAACTTCTTCCACCTCTTCCTCAACAGTCGCCTCCCCAAATCCTTCCCGGGCAAGCCAGTCATTTTCGGAGTCGATATGCAGAACGAGCGGAACAGTGTCTTCCTCCCCAGACAGAGCAAAACCTCCAGCCAGCGATTCCGGAACGGTCAGTTCAAGCTCTTGAGGCAGGACTGCTGACCCTTCCACAACAGATTCGAGCTGAAGTTCTTCCAGCTCATCATCTGAAGTAACATGTTCGCCCCTTTCAACATAATCCAGATCGAGAAGGTCACCGGCGGCAATTTCAGGCTCTTCGAGAGGTTCAGCACCCAGATCCAGCTCGTCAAAAGACTCCTCAAGCTCCATCTCTGCATCCGGAAGTTCAACTTCGAGCTCAAGAGACTCGTCAACCAACGGCGTGGAGAAATCTTCCGGCAGAGCGGATACAATCTCCTCACTCTCCGCTTCCAGGATCTCTTCAAGAGTCTCTTCCGGCTCCTCTTCAGCCTCCAGTTCCGGCTCAAGCTCCTCAACATCCTCAACGTAGTCGTCCAGAATAGAGACTTCATCGGCGAATTCACCCAGGTCGGCAGACTGAGGGAGTTCAACCTCCGGGACAGGGGACGGCATTTCAGGTTCCCAGGCGGAGTCCCCATATTCTCCAGCCGTTTCCGTCATGTCTTCGGGAAAAGGCAGCTCGATTTCTTCTTCCCAATCCGGTGCTGCAGCCTTGGTGGGTGCAGGCGTTACCTGCGGTTTTTCCCCAACATCAACCTTCTTGCCAGCCGGTGGTGTCTCGACAGTTTCCCGCGGTGGGGCGGGTGAAGCCTGGAGAGCATTTTCGGAAGCAATTCGAGCCGTCAGAGCCGCCAGCTTCCCCTTGTCACCCGCCGCTTCATAGAGTGCCCGCAGCCCGGCATATACCCTCTCGTCCTTCGGCGAAAGTTTCTCAATTTCAGTGTAGAGAGCCTCCACCCGGTCGAAATCACCCGCGGCAACAGATGACTGCTCCGAACCGGCAAGGAGTTCGAGGGCTGCCGGAGCGTTCCGGTCATCCAGGTGCAGTCGCACGAGATCCGTACGGAGAGACACCTGATCCGGAAAGGCCTTGAGAATCTGCTGCAGCACACCTTTAAGCTTTTCGGTTTCCCCCTGTTTGCGAAAGACGTCAACCAGGAGCAACCATGCGCGCAGGTTGGCGACATCGGTGCGGATGAGTTGCTGCAACAGGGGAATGACCCCCATTGTTTCTCCCTTGTCCAGGAGGGCAGCGATGAAATCGAGTCGGAATTCCTTCTGCTCAGGGAAGAGCGTCTGGATTCTGATGCATACTTGATTAAAGGCTTCGAGGTTTTCCTGTTTCCAGAGTAACAACGCCAGTTGGGTGAATTCCTGGTAGGATTTATCCGGCTGGCCCGCGGAGAAATGGAGTTCGGCAAACTGGAACTGGGTATTGAGGTTTTCCGGCTCCAGGTTGATCATCCCCTCAAGCACCTTGAGGGCTTTGTCGAGCCTGCCGGCACGCTGGTAATGATTGAGCACGATGCCGTACTCAGTAAGGGCATTGCCGGTCAAACCCTGTTTCTCATTGAGAGTGGCAAGGGTGAGCGTTATGTCGATGTCGTCGGGGGTAAGTTTCTGAATCTGCTTATAGACCGCAATGGCTTTGAGGTAATAGGTATTATCAGCATAATACTTGCCGATTGTCTTGTACTCGGCTACAGCGCCATCCTTGCGGTTGACCTTTATCAACAGTTCGGCAAGACGCTGCCGATTGCGCATATCACTGGGATCGAGGGCGACAACCTGCTCGTAATCCTTTATTGCACGGTCGAGTTGACCCTTGGCAATGAATTTCTGGGCGGTTGCCAGATATTTTTCTTTGGGAGTACTCAAGGATATCCATGTGAAATTTCAGTATATTATCGCCGTTAGACTAATTGAATCGGAACGTCATGTCAAGCCTAATGAGGTGCTGCGCGCAGTTCCGCCAGGAGTGACCGAAGCTGGACATACTCGTCGCGGGAGAGTTTCCGGTCCCGGTACACCGTCCCCCCGTAAATACCAACAAACTGTGTGATCCGCGGCTCGTTGAGCTTCCCCGCCAGATCGTACAACCCCCTGTCCGGCGGCCATTCAATCCCGTACCGCCGCTTCACCAGGGAGAAGAGCGCCTTCAGCAGCCGCTCCTCCCTGCCGACTCTTCGCCAGGCACGGAATCGCCAGAACACTATGGCTACCAGGAGCGGCAGGACAGAAAAAAGTGCCAGCCGGAGGGGCAGATGGCCCGAAAACGACAGGTGGCGAAGGCCGGCAGCCCGGTTCAAGAGGGTCATCTGACGTTCAAGATCGTAATTGATGACCGTCAGATTCCAGAAATAACTGAGGGAATCAAGGTACATCCGGAGCCGATGGCCGATCCCCCGCTCCCCTGCCCCCCCCACCCCGGCAAAGTTGACCGCCCAGGCACTCGGATCCACCGTGACCCACCCCTTGCCGTCGAGATAGGCTTCCACCCAGACGTGGGCACGGTCTTCGGTCACCACGTAGTACCCCCCCACCTCATTATAGTCACCACCGTAATACCCCCCCACCAGCCGCGCAGGGACGTCGGCAGCACGGAGAAGGACCGCCAGGGTCGAGGCAAAAAACTCGCAGTTGCCCGGCATTCCGTCGAACAGAAACTGCCCGAGAGGATCGGTACCGGTCGGCATATCCTTCGTCGAGTAGCGGAGCTTGCGATCAAGGAAATGCCTTTCCAGAAGGGCCAACCGGTCGGCATCCGTCCCTCCCCGCCGGGCAATCTGCCGGCCAAGTGAGATGAGACGGGGCGACAGATCGGGGGAAAGATGCAGGTAGAACCTCCGGTCAATATCACGACTGGTACGGATAACCGCGCCGGGAACGGACTGGGTCCCATACCTGATCCTCCGCCCAATCAGCATGACGGCATTCACAATATCGGGAGAAGTGGCAACTCGAATGCCGGTCAGTTGGCGCGGAACGTTAAGGGCCAGCAGGTAGCGGGAACGGCCAGGTTCCGGAAATATGGTCTGAACAACCACGTTCCCCGGCCCCGGAAAGTCCCTCTCGCCCGTGGGAACCGGGCTTCGCACCCAGCTTCCCCCCTCTAGCGTGTTGAACACGACACCACGCCAGTAAAGCTGGTTTTTTGCCAACGGGGGAGATTCAGCGCGGAATACGACATTCTTGACATCGGCCACGGCGGGGGCCGCACCCGGCTGCACCTTGTCGCTCAGGCCGGTCCCCGCGCCGGACGCCACATTCAGCACGTTCCAGAGCGGGAACTGGGTCCGGGGGAGAATCACGAAAAAAAGGAGAATGAGCGGCAGGGCCGCCAGCGGCATGCTCCCGGCAACGGTGATAACCTTGACCATGCCGGCCCGGGGCATAACGGTATCGCCGTCCCGATCGTAAAAGGTCAGGAGCACAAGGGAGACCGCAATAAGCACGAGCAGCAGCAGGAGATAGAAGAGGAAGACGGCACTCAGGTTGAGAAGGGATGAGCCGGCCAGTGCGAACAGGGACAGGGCATAGATCTGAAGATAGTTCCGGCTCCCTTTCTCGCTCGCGAGGCGGACCGCCAGAAGGATGACGAGGAAGTTGACCGCCGGTCCCACAAGATTGTTGCGGGATAACTGGATGCCGTAATAGATGAAGAACAGGATGGATGCGACCGTCGGCAGATGGCCGCGGAGCAGCCTGCCGCGCCGCTCTGCTACAACCGCGAACAGGAACACCGCCGGAAAGAGGAACCGGGGGATCATGTCCAGGTAGGCAACGAGCGGGACAAAACCGAGGAGGGCGATGCCGTACGCAAGTATGTCCAGTACCGATTTAATCCTTACCATACATCGCCAGTTCCGTCAGAAGCCGCAGCCGGTGTCCCCGGGAGTCGGACGGTTTGAGCAGCCGCCTGCGCAGCTTGAGCCCCACCGGACGCCCTTCCCGCATCAGCCGGTTCACGAGATAGGTCGCGCAGGAAAGCTTTTCTTCCAGGTTCCCCGCCGGCAGCCGGTCAATGTCGATCACGAGGGGTTCACTCGCCGTGGCAGTCAGTTTCTTGACCTTCAGCTCGTCATGGCGAGCCGACAGTCGCCAATGGATCATTTTGAGGGGATCCCCGCCGCTGTAGGCGACGATCCGGTGAATCTCCCCCTCGTACCCTTCCCCCTGCGCGGAGAGGGAACCGCTCTTGCCATGGGTGCGTGAATCGGCCCCACTCTTGCAGCCAAGGGGCACGGGAAAAACAACGGTTCTCAGGTCGATGGGGAGCGTGCGACAGCGGACAAAAAAATTGATGGGAAAGGGGGAGCAGACCGTAACCCCCTCGACGGTATGGATGCCACGCCCGGTCAATGCGGTCATGAATGATGACGTCGCTGTCCCGTTGCGGTCAACCAGCTGAAAATCGGCAGTCGCGCCGTTCCAGTGGATGCGGAGAAGAAACGACGGAAGGAGACGCTTGCGGTTGGTGAGGCGCAGCGTAAACAGGGTGGATACACCGCTGTACAGCTCTTCTGGATAGGCCAGGCCGGCATCGAGGCCATGGATGTTGAGCCAGCCGAGGACTCCCGATACCGCCATGAAACCGAGCAGGGAGGAAACGATAAAGAAGAGCAGGTTGTTTCCCGTATTTACCGCGGCGAAGCCGACCAGCAGGGTTATGGCTATGTAAAACGCGCCGGCCCTGGTAAGAGTCAGACCAGCGGTACCGGTATGCTTCCGAGAATGGCGGATAGAAGTTCCTCCTTATTGACACTCTCCTGTTCGGGGCGACATATGAGACGGTGTGAACCGACCGCTACCGCAACCTCCCTCACGTCCTCGGGCACCACATGTTCACGCCCCTCCAGGTAGGCATTGGCACGGGCGGCCTCGGCCATATTGATCCCTCCCCGGGTAGAGATGCCGGAAAGGAGCAGGGGGTGGTTTCTTGTCGCCGCGATGATTGCAAAGATGTAGTTTGTCACCTTGTCCGACAGGAACACGCCTTCCTTCACCGCCCGCCGGGCAGTCAGGATGTCGTCGGCGCTCACCAGCGGCTCGATGTGCTGGATGTCGTCCCTGATGCTGCCGTAGGCGATGATCGACTTTTCCAGCTCCTCGGGTGGATAGCCGATGCCGGTCCGTATGGTGAAACGGTCCAGCTGGGATTCGGGCAAGGGATAGGTACCGACCTGCTCCAGGGGGTTCTGGGTGGCAATAACGAGAAACGGTTCGGAGAGAGGATAGGTCACCCCCTCCACCGTTACCCGGCGCTCTTCCATCGCTTCCAGCATGGCACTCTGGGTCTTGGGCATGGCCCGGTTCACCTCGTCCACCAGGACGATACTGTTGAAGATCGGTCCCCGGATGAACTTGAAGGAGCTCTCCTCCCGGCTGAAGACGGAGAGGCCGGTGATATCCGACGGCAGCAGGTCGCTTGTGCACTGGATCCGGCCGAACGACAGGCCGAGCACGTTGGCCAGAGCCAGGGCCAGGGTCGTCTTGCCGAGCCCCGGAATATCCTCCAGAAGAATGTGTCCCCCCGTCAACAGGGCGATTAGCGACAGCCGGACCGCCTTGTCCTTTCCCTTCAGGTGGCGACCGGTGAGTGTTTCCATGACGGTGAGGATTTCAGCACGTTTGGCAAGGCTCATAGTGGAGTCAATTCCTTCGTGGTGGGATGATTAAAGTGTACCACAGGATCCAAGGATTGGGGAAGAGAGCGCCGGTAATGGCGTGCCGAAAGGCATGATTCAGGGGATGATGACATGACGGCGACAGGGGCCGCTGCCGCCGTCATGGATATGCTTACTTACCGCAGCATTTCTTATACTTGGCCCCGCTGCCGCAGGGGCAGGGGTCGTTGCGCCCTACCTTCGGCTCGCTCCGGACAAGTGGCTTGGGCGCCACCAGACTCCCATCCGAGAAATACCAGCGACCACCATCCTTCTCAAAGGACGCCAGTTCATGATGGACCTTCCGTCCCCCCTTGTCACGGTAGGTCGCCTTGAACTCCACCTCGCCGGCGTTATCATCTGCGCCACCGGCGTTGGTGGCAACAATTTCCAGCTTCTCCCACTCCGCACTCTCCGCCCACTCCCGGGTTCCCTCGTGGTCATATCCCTCGCGATGCTTGGGGTGGGTGGTCTCGAAGATATAATCGGTATCGACCGTCACATAGGCGCTGTA